>NZ_JBBAYI010000005.1:0-342225 GCF_037153985.1 Emticicia sp. 17c | reverse complement strand
GGATAAAAGAGGGGTTTACGCGGGGGTTTGGTGGGGGGCTAAGGCTAAATTGATAGGGGTTTTGCGGGGGGTAGAAGGGGGGTAAAGTAAGAGTATCGCAACTAAAGAAAAAAGCAAAGATGTAGAAAGATAACTTTCTACATTTACCATCTTCTTCACGAGTAAGTTTCTACAATCTACATACAAAAATAGTATTCATTAAAAAAGCCTGTAAGGTTCTGAAAATCAGACACTTACAGGCTTTTTTTGCATAATAAGCATTTTAAAACCTTAATATTATCTTTCTATCTTTCTACAATTATATATAATATATTGATTATAAGTGTTTTATATGTAGAAAGATATGTAGTAAGTTATGTAGAAAGTAGAAAGATAGACCACCTTTGTAGAAAGATAGAAAGATAAAATCGACAAAATTTATTTTGTATATTTTACCAATACAGAATAATAACTAAAGAAAAAGCCTGATTGTAGCAATGAACAATCAGGCTTTAGTATTATATACAGAATATTATTTTAAACTCTCTTACTCAAACCAAATATTATATTTGGTTATTTTTGCTTTTTTCTTTAGTTGCGAAAATTGAACTTTCAACTACCTAATACACGTTCGTTGATTAGTAAATATTAGTTATAACATATTAAACAACAATGCTATGCCTCAAACATTTATGGCCAAAAGAGCCCACGAAAAAACTCAACAACAAATTGCTAGTTTAGAAGTAAAAATCGGTGAACTTTATGAAATTTTCAATTTCTTAAACACGAACAATAAGAACCTAATATTCCCTAACAAAGAGGAATTGAATAATATAAGAAAGGGAGCAATACAAGAAATTAAAAACAAATATCCAGAGCTTAATTTAGAAGAAATTAAATGAAATAAAGCCCTCAAATGAGGGCTTTATTTTACCAACTCAATTTACTTGCTTCTTTCCTAAGTATCAGACCCAACCCACGCAAGTAATTTTCAGTTTCGGCAATGCTCCAATGCCTATTTATTTCTTTAATTGTAGCAATGTCTACCCCTGCAAGATAAGCATAAACATTGCCTGTATGTTTCCACCCGTAAAGGGTTGTTTCGTTCGAACGATAAATACCGATTTCTTTTAAAGCGGCATTGTGTTTATTTAGATACTGATTCTTTGCAGCTTGTACAGGACTTGTTTCTAAATCCTTTCCAAATACAAAAAAATGAGATGGTTTTTTATGCAACTCCATTTCAAGGATTATACTTTGCAAATTTGATACTATTGGTATAGGTATCCGCTTTTTATTCTTCGACTTTGACCCCCAAACCATTATGCTATTTTTTCTAAAATCTATATCCCCAACAGTTAATTTTCGTAATTCAGTAGGACGTATAAAAGCATAAAACAAGAATCTTGTCAGGTAGTATAATCTTTTGTCATTTTCAATAATATGTTTTTCTATTATTGTTTTTTCAAATTCTGAGTAAGCCGTGTGCCTGTCGGTATCCGCTTCCCTCATGTGTTCGTAAGTAAGAAAGGGATTTTCGGAAACTAGCTTACGCTTAATCAATAATTTAGCAAGATGTTTAAGCGAATCAAATGTATTATTAATGGTTCGCGGCATTAACTTTTCTTCTAATCGCATAAAGTCAGAGAACTGCAAAACTATTTCATCATCAATAAAATGATACGGGTGTTTTTCCTGCCCTCTTTTCCGTAAGAAATATTCAAATTTATTAATTGCAGTATTGTAAGCAGAAATTTGTTTGCTTGATACGTTATCAGGGTTAAGCAAAACTATTTCCCTAAATCTACCTATTGCAGTATTGCTATCAGGCTTTAAAGTCTTCTTAACTGGTTTCTTTTCTACTGGCTTTGGCAAGTCATCAACGACCATTCCTTTTTTTAACTGGTCGTTAATATTTTTCATCATCATTTCGGCTCGAAGTAGACGAAATTCTAAATTCCCTTGCTTCGGAATCCAAACTCGATGCCTTTTTACCTTCTGAAATCGCTTAGAAAATGCGTAAAAATCGAAGTACCACTTCTTTGATAGGTCATTATTGTAGAAATTTGGCGTACATTCCTTGTAGGGTTGCATACCTGTATACTGTATAAGTTGTGTTGTATATAAATGAGTAAAGCCCTGATAATCAGGGCTTTTGCTACCTTGTAGCGGGAACAGGACTCGAACCTGTGACCTTTGGGTTATGAGCCCAACGAGCTACCAACTGCTCCATCCCGCGATGTTGTTCCTAAATCGGACTGCAAAGGTAGAACTTTATTCCAAATAAAAAAACTATCTTTGCAAAAAAAATAAAAAAATATTGTGGACATAGTCTCTCCGAATCATAAAGCTGGCTTTATTAGTATCATTGGCAAACCTAATGTGGGCAAATCAACCCTCATGAATATCCTCGTGGGCGAACGCCTCTCCATTATTACTTCTAAAGCCCAAACTACCCGCCACCGCATTATGGGCATCGTTAATGGCGTTCATAATGGCACCGATTTCCAACTGGTTTATTCCGATACCCCCGGTATCATCAAACCTGTCTACGAACTCCATAAATCAATGATGCACTTTGTGCATGGCTCCCTCGAAGATGCAGATGTGGTGCTTTTCGTAACAGATATCTTTGAAAAACACGACGAAAACGACGTTATCGAAAAACTACAACACACTAATACGCCTATTCTGCTCGTAGTTAATAAAATAGACCTCGCTAAACCCGAACAGATAGACGAAAAAATACAATACTGGAAAGATAACTTCAAGGCTGTTGAGGTAATTCCGATTTCGGCTTTACACCAACAAAACGTCGATAGCCTGCTCGACAAAATCATTAACTTCCTGCCGGTGCATCCGCCTTATTTTCCGAAAGACGAACTCACCGACAAACCCGAACGCTTCTTTGCGGCCGAAATCATCCGTGAGAAAATCTTTACCAACTACACCAAAGAAGTGCCTTATAGCTGCGAGGTAGTGGTAAATAGTTTCAAAGAAAAAGAAGATATTATTGTCATAAGTTCTGAAATTTATGTCGAACGCACCACCCAACGCGCCATTTTGCTGGGGCATAAAGGCGAGCGAATCAAGAAAGTGGGCATGGAAGCGCGGCTGGAAATGGAAAAATTCTTCGGCAAAAAGATTTTTCTGGAGCAATATATAAAAGTTGAACCCGACTGGCGCAATAAACGAAATAAATTAGAGAAATTCGGGTACGAATAATTTCATCCCTCAAACGCATCCTGATTAACATGGTTTATCTTATCCTGAGCATTATTTTTTCGGTTTTGTTGCTGATTAACTTTCGGATTTACCCAAAATACCAAATCAGCACCTTTCAGGCCATTGCCTTTAATTATCCGGTTTGTTTTTTAACAGGGTTGGCATTAATGCCGCAGGGGCAACACTTTGAACTGAACTTTGCCGAAAAATGGCCTCTTTATGCCTTGTTGCTAGGCGTAGGGTTTATTATTACCTTTATTTTGTCGGGGGTTTCAACCCAGAAAATGGGCATTACGGCCACTTCGCTGGCTAATAATATTTCGCTGGTAATTCCGGTTATTTTCAGCCTGTTCGTATTCAAAACCAACGGGCGCAACTTCGATGCCCTCAATTATCTGGGGCTTGCGCTGGCACTTCTTGCCGTAGGGTTAAGCACATTTAAACCTGCACAAGACAAAATATCGGGCAAGGGCCTTGACTTCCTGCTGCCGGTGGCTGTGTTTCTGATGTATGGCGTTACCAACACCTCCATTAATTACCTCAATATGCAATACATTACCTCGGCCGACCGCACCGTGCCGGTTACGCTCGTAATGGTGCTAGGGGCAATTATTGCCGGCATAGTAGCACTGGTAATTCAGGTTATCAGAGGGAAAGAAAAAATTGCGCTGAAAAACGTACTGGCTAGTATTACACTTGGCGTACCCAATTTTTTGTCGTTTTATTTTCTGATACTCGCCCTTACAGCCTATGGTAACAGCGGTGCGTTTGTGTATCCGCTCTATAACATTGGCGTAATTCTGGTATCGGCGGGTATTGCGTGGCTTTATTTCAAAGAAAAACTATCGGGGCTTAATAAAATAGGTTTATTGCTGGCGGTGATTGCCATACTTTTGATTTCGTGGCAGGATATTCAGGCTATTTTTTGAAAATCGTGAACCCAAAACACCTCCGGCGTGTTGATACTCAACAGAATTCCCTCTGTTTTCCCTATCTTTGTACCCCATTTATACCTGATACCTGAAGAGACTCATAGACCTCTCTCTTTACTGGTATTCGGAAAATTGTTTTTAAGTATTTTTTTTGAGGTCTTCATCTAATAATTATACCCTCTTGGTAGGGTTAGGGGTTTATGGCAAATATTGTTGCAATTGTAGGCCGACCGAACGTCGGAAAATCTACGCTTTTTAATCGTCTTATTGAAAGCCGCGTGGCTATCACTGATAATATGCCGGGTGTAACGCGTGACCGACACTACGGGCAGGCGGTCTGGACAGAGAAATTTTTTACCGTTATTGATACCGGTGGGTATGTAGTAGGCTCGGAAGATACCTTTGAGGGGGCTATCCGCGAACAGGTCGAAATTGCCATCGAAGAAGCCAGCGTAATTTTGTTCGTGGTAGATACCACTACGGGGCTAACCGACCTCGACAAGGACTTTGCGAATATCCTGCGTCGTTCTAAAAAACCGGTTTTTGTAGTGGCTAACAAAGCCGAAACTTTTGAACGCCACCAGACAGCCTCTGAATTTTATGAAATGGGGCTGGGCGAAACCATTTATCCGATTTCGGCAGCCGACGGAAGCGGAACCGGCGACCTGCTCGACGACGTAGTGGCGGAGTTTCAGGAAGACGGCATCGAAAACCCGAACGAGGGTATTCCGAGAATTGCCATTCTGGGGCGGCCAAACGTAGGTAAATCGTCATTCCTGAATGCCTTAACCGGAAAAGACAGAAGTATCGTGACCGACATCGCAGGAACCACCCGCGATGCCATCGATACCCATTATAAACTTTATGGCAAAGATTTTATCCTGACCGATACGGCCGGAATCCGTAAGAAAGCCAAAGTTCGCGAAAGTATCGAGTTTTACTCGGTGTTGCGCTCCATTAAGGCTCTCGAAGACTCCGATATCTGTATCGTACTGCTCGATGCCTCAAAAGGGCTTGAAGCGCAAGACATCAGCATTATTGCCAATGCTCATAACCTTAAAAAAGGGATTGTGATTATGGTAAACAAATGGGACTTGGTAGAAAAAGACTCCAAAACCGCCGACCACATGAAAAAAGAAATTCTTGAGCGGCTGGCCCCCATGAACTACATGCCCATTGTTTTTGCTTCGGTAACCGAAAAACAACGTATTTTTCAGGTTATTGAAAAAGGGATGGAGGTCTTTGAAAATAAAACTACCAAAATTACTACCTCGAAACTCAACGAGGTGATGTTACCTATTATTGAGCAAACGCCACCGCCCATGCTCAAAGGCAAGCAAATCAAGATTAAATATTGTATTCAGTTACCTACGCCGTCGCCTACTTTTGTGTTTTTCTGCAACCTTCCGCAGTACATCAAGGAGTCTTACGAGCGATTCCTGCAAAACAAAATCCGCGAGCATTTCGGTTTTTCGGGCGTACCTATTACTATATTTTTCCGTAATAAATAAAAATATTTTGCTCGTTCTGAAGCACTCAGTAGCTTCTGGCAAACCACTCATAAACCCGCTTTGTGAGTGGTTTTTTTATGCAATTTTTGGTTTCTTTGGTGCTTTATGGCATAAAAAAAGGGCTTGAAGCTATGGGCAACCACAACGCCATTTAGTGCCGAAAGCCGTTTGTAATGGCAGAGTAACAAAAAAAATAATTATTTGGCTAATGCAACGCCCCTGTTTTTTTTTGCATCTTATAAACAATATATCAAAACTATGAACATATAACAGTACTGAATGTATGAAAAAGCTATTTCTATTACTCATTGCCGGATTATCAACAGCGGCCTTTGCACAAGACAAAGAAACCCCTTATTTAGTAAAAACGTATCAGTCGTCAGAAGTAAAGAACATTGATGTACGCACTTCGGGCGGTGGTATTGCCGTAACAGGGCAAGCAGGCAACGAAACCCGTGTGGAGGTTTACATCAGGCCCAGCAACTGGAACGGAACATCGCTCAGCAAGTCGGAAATTGAAGACCGCCTGCGCGAATACGAACTAAGCATCAAGAAAGAAGGCAACACTATTTACTGTGTAGCCAAAAAGAAAAACGATAACTGGAACGACTGGAAAAAATCATTGAGCATTACCTTTAAGGTATTTGCACCTGAAAAAGTATCGACCGACCTCCAAACCAGTGGCGGTGGCATAACCCTCAAAAACCTTACGGGAGATTTAAATTTTAATACCAGTGGTGGTGGCTTGAAACTTACGAATCTGGGCGGAAACGTAAAAGGCAGAACCTCAGGTGGTGGCATTGACCTTACTGGTTGCCGCGATGTAATTGATGTAAGCACCAGTGGCGGCGGCATTGAAGCTACCGACTGCAAGGGTGATATTCATTTGAGTACCTCGGGGGGTGGTTTGCGTTTAAAGCAATTAGACGGCCGCATCAAGGCAACTACCAGCGGTGGCGGCATAAGAGCAGAGGAAATCAGAGGCGAACTGATTACATCAACCTCGGGAGGCTCAATTCACCTCGAAGACATCATGGCAAGCGTAAAGGCTTCAACCAGTGGTGGGGGTATCAGTGCCGATATTAAATCGTTAGGTAAATACCTTTCGTTATCAACCAGCGCGGGCAATATCAAGGTAAGAATGCCGCTCGACAAAGGGCTTGACCTTGACCTTGACGCTAACCGTGTGCATGTGCCAGAAATCAGAAACTTTAATGGCCGTATCGAGAAAGACCGCGTAAGAGGTTCGGTAAATGGCGGTGGTATTCCGGTTACGATGGATGCCAACTCTGGTAGCATTGCTATTAACGACTAATACAAAATATACGTAAATACTGGTGGCAGGCCACTAACCTGCCACACAAAATTCATAAGCACATGAAAAGACTATTCATTTTTCTTTTATCGATGGGTGTGGCTGGCTCTGTGGCAGCACAACAGGAGGTTTCGGCCAAAACCATTTTCGACATGATTGATCAGGGCAAAGCTGTTAGCTACGAAGGGGCAACCATTACAGGCAAGCTGGATTTAACCGAGCTTTCAAACAAAAAGCGTATCAAGAAAAACAAAGACTACGAAGAGTACAAAAGCAACGTAGAAGTGCCGGTTTCGTTCAAGAACTGTGTATTTAAAGATGATGTAATTGCCTACAAAAACATCGAAAAAGGCAACTGGGGCAATGGCGACACCTACACAACTGATTTTCAGAAAAGCGTAGTTTTTGAAAACTGTACTTTTAAAGGCAAAACCGAATTTAAGTATTCTGACTTTATAGAGAAGGCCACTTTCAGTAATTCAACGTTTGCAGAAGAAGCCAACTTTAAATATGCCAATTTCAAAAAAGAGGTATATTTTGCTAACTGCTCTTTTGGCGAATACGCCAACTTTAAGTATGCCAACTTTAAATACGATGCCGATTTTTACAAAGTATCGTTCAGAAATTACGCCGATTTCAAGTATGCTAATTTCAACGAACGTGTTACGTTTAAAGGCTCGTCGTTCGATAATAGTGCCGACTTCAAATATGCAGAATTTAAAGATTCGGGTAACTTCGATAACACCCGTTTCCGTTCTGGTATTGACATGAAGTATTCAAACGGCAAAAAATTCATGAACTGATACCACTGTTTTTATAAACCCTACCCATTGTCCGAAGGCGTACAAATCTTGTCCGTTTTCGGACATTTTTATTGCATAAAAATCACCGTAAATATCTCATTATCAGTATTTTAAATATATGGCATAAACTTTGGCACTTAGTTGTTTATAGTTTAAACCTGAAAATCAGCGAAGAAGTACTATCTTAAGCACTCGAACTAATCAATTCAATCAAAATGATTCAATTAAACAACATATCAAAATATTATCCTGCGGGCTTCGGAAAAATCTATGTCTTAAGAAACATTAACCTGACTATCAACCAAGGCGAATTTGTGTCGATTATGGGCCCTTCGGGTTCGGGCAAGTCAACCTTGTTACATATCTTGGGGCTGCTTGAAGAAGCATCAGAAGGCGAATATCTGTTTGAAGATGTGCCTGTTCAGAAACTATCAGAGAAAAAACGCACCGAGCTTCATCGTACCAGCATTGGCTTTGTGTTTCAGGCCTATCATTTGATTGACGAGCTTACCGTTTATGAAAACATTGAAACCCCTCTTTTATACAAAGGGCAGTCGAGCTCAGAGCGCAAAAGCCGCGTGGCCGATGTGCTTGACCGCTTTAATATGGTAGCCAAAAAAGACCTTTTCCCGACACAGCTTTCGGGTGGGCAGCAACAACTCGTAGGCATTGCCCGTGCCATTGTGGCGCAACCCAAAATTATCTTTGCCGATGAGCCTACGGGGAATCTGCACTCGGAACAAGCCCGCCAGATTATGGAGCTTTTCAAGGAACTGAACGAGAAAGACGGCGTAACCATTGTGCAGGTAACGCACTCGGAAGAAAACGCTACTTACGGCAACAGGGTCATTCGCCTGAAAGATGGCTGGATTGAATAATCAATTTTACACTAAAAGTTTTATCAGTGATTTATTAAGATACCAATGAAGAATTTAACCAGATACTTATTGTTTTTTTCGTTTACACTTGGGGTTTCGGGGGCATGGGCGCAAACGCAGATGTCGCTCAGAGAGAGTGTAGACGCTGCTTTGAAGAATAACTTAACGCTGAGAGAAAGCCAGATTCAGTCTGAAGGTAATAACGCCGAACTACAACGGGTGAAATCGTTGCAGTATCCGAAAATGAGTTTCGGCCTCGGGCAAGACCTCCGTATCGGTAGAAGTATCGACCGCTTCACCAATGCTTATATCGAAGAGGTTTACAGCACCAACGGTTTTGGGTTCGATGCCAGCGTATTGCTTTTTAATGGCTTTCAGGTAAGAAACCAGATTCAGCAAAATGTTCTTCTCAGAGAAGCAGGGCTAAAAAACATTGAGGCTACGCGCAATCTGGTTACAATTAACGTGATTCAGGCTTATTTGCAGGTGCTGGCCTCGCAGGAGTTGGTCGAGGTAGCCAAGCAGCAGGTCGAAACCTCAAAAGCGCAGGTTAACCGCGTTACCAAAATGGTTGAGGCGGGTATTGTAGGGCAAGCAGAGTATTTTCTGATTAAATCGCAGATGGCTAACGATGAATTTGCTTTGGTAACCGTACAGAATACGCTCAAAACGAACAGACTTTTGTTGTTTCAGCTCATGAACCAGATGCCTACTAACAGCATTACCTTTAAGCCTATTGCCGACGAGGTGAATATCTATAAACTGGAAGATGGTTTCGTGAACCAGCTATATGACCAGGCATTAGCCAACTTCCCTACCGTAAAAAGGGCCGAACTGCAACTACAAAGTTTTAATAATTTACTGAAAGCTACCAAAGCAAACGTAATGCCTTATATTTCGTTGTCGGCTAGCTACGGGGCTTTTTATTCTACTTCAAATAAGGCTGAGAACTACCTGCAACAGATTAACGGTACACGTAACGGCTCGTTGTCGCTGAATTTTAGTGTGCCTATTCTGGGCCGCTTGCAAAATAGCCCGCGTATTGCTGCGGTAAAGGTGCAACAGCAATTAACCGAAAATACACTGAACACGGCCAAGTTGCAGCTACGTCAGGCCATTGAGCAGTCGTTTCAGGCTTTTGATGCGGCCTCGGAGCGTTATAAGGTGGCAAGCGAACAGCTTTCTGTTAACGAGGAAAACGTGAAGGCGGTTGAGAGCAAAATTAATGCGGGAACGGTTAACTCGGTTGAGTATGTATTGGCAAAAACGAATTACGACCGCGCCAGAAGTAATCTGGTTCAGGCTAAATATGAGGTGTTGCTTCAACAGAAAATTCTGGATTTCTATAAAGATGGGGAATGGAAAATTAACTAAGCAGGATAGTGGCGTACAACGGAATGGCATTCCGTTGTACCTTGCATCCGGCATGGCCTAAGCCCTAGCCCTTCAACAATACCTCGCTCGTGTCAGGGCAGTTAGCCAGTAATTCGGCATTAGTCTGGTGTAGTTTCGGATGCACAAACGCAGGCGCAATTTCTGCCAGCGGCACTAGCACGAAGCGTCTTTCTTGCAAAAACGGATGCGGCACCGTAAGCCCTTCGAGCGTAATAAGCTCATGGTTGTAATACAAAATATCGATATCAATAATTCTGGCTCCCCATTTAACTTTCCGTACCCTTCCCATCGACTGCTCAATAGCCAGTACTTTTGCAAGCACCTCGGTAGCACCAAGCGGAGTATCAACGGCAAGCACCTGATTCAGAAAATCATCCTGACTGGTTAAGCCCCACGCCGCTGTTTCGTAAATGCCCGACAACGCCACAACAGGCCCAAGCTCGCGTGCAATACCCTCGCGTGCCAATGCCAGATTAGCCTGTCTGTCGCCCATGTTCGACCCAAGCCCCAGATACACCTGATTGATTTTCACTAGGCCGTAGTTAAATTGAAAGAATGAATTACCTCTGCTATTTCGGGTAATAAAGTAGGATTTTTCTCAAACGCATTGCCAATTACGAGCATATCGGCTCCGGCTTCGAGGGCCTCATGCGCTTTCTCGGCCGAATTGATTCCACCGCCCACAATCAGCGGTACATCAATATTTTCTTTTACCCGACTAATCATTTTTGGTGATACCGGATACATCGCCCCACTGCCACCATCCAGATAAATCAGTTTCAGCCCCAGCATTTCGCCGGCCATAGCGGTGCAGGCAGCAATATCGGGTTTATCGTGCGGAATAGGCGTAGTATTACTGATATACGAAACCGTAGTTTGCCGGCCGCTGTCAACCAGTATATAACCCGTTGGCAGAATCTCAAGCCCGCTTTGTTTCAGAATAGGCGCAGCAATAACGTGCTGTCCAATGAGGTAGTCGGGGTTGCGCCCCGAAATCAATGAGAGCAACAGAATGGCATCAGCCGAAGGGTCAATGTGCAGGTTATTACCCGGAAAAATCACAACCGGAATAGAGGTGTGTGTACGAATGGCCTCAATCATTGCTGCCATAATGTTTTTGGTAATCAGGCTGCCTCCAACAAAAAAGAAATCTACATGATTTTCGACACAGGCAAACAGAAAATGACGGAACGAAGCCAACTCCACTTTATCGGGGTCGAGCAAAACAGCCAGCGATTTCCGCTTGCTTTGTTTATCAGAAAGTATTTTATCAAGCAGTTGCTTCGGCATCTTTCGTTGTGAGGTGGTCAATTATTTGCAATAGTTTATCCTTGGCAATAGCCAGTATAACCGAGGTAGCCACGCCCTTCATGGTAGCCCACAGCATCGAATCATGCGCTTTTTCGGGTTCTGGTGCAACAGGTAAAGGTTCCGGCTCGGTTGTTGTTTCGCGCTTTTCGCCTTCAGGCAAAAGCAGTTCAGTCAGTGCGTACACTGCCACAATTATTCCTCCGATAACCAAAGCATTTTTACCAACCTTTTTCAAGTCTCCTATTTGCGTTTCAATGGCGCCCAGATACTTATCAATCGACTCCTGTAATACTTCTTTGCGTTCTTCACGGTTCGTTTTTGGTGGCACCACTGGCACTCTTGTTATGGTTTCTCTTAGATTTTTCACGTTCGCACAGATTTTTGTTCAAAAATATTGAAAAATGCTATAAAAAGAAAGATTAAAGCCCGTATAAAGCAATTTTAAGCATAAAAACCCATAATAGGCTGCTTTATTACGATGGCTGGTTTATCTGTATTTCCAGATTACGAACTTCTCTCCTTCCCTGAAGGTTCCGGTGCCTAAAGGCAACTCCATAAATGCGTCGGTAGCGGTAAGGCTTACCAAATCGCCGGAGCCGTTTCCTTCAATGGGTATAGCTTTGGGTATTCCTGAGGCGGTTTCTTCCAGTTTTACCTGCAAGAAAAACGTCAACGGAAATTTTACTACAAAATTCTTGCCTAATTCGGCCATAAGGCGTTGCGTAGGTAACCCCAGCGAGGCATCGAGCCACGGCCTGAAATACCGATGCAAACACATAAACGTCGAAACCGGATTCCCCGGCAAGGCAAACACCACTTTGCCCGTGTTTTGTTTTATACCAAACCAGAAGGGTTTCCCCGGCCTTTGTGATACCTTATGAAACAACTGTTGCACACCCTGATTAGCCAATGCCTGTGGCACAAAATCGAATTTTCCGGCCGATACCCCACCACTCAGCACCAGCACATCGTAGCTTTGCAGAAACTGCTGCAATTGCGCTTCTATAACCAACTGGTTGTCGGGCAGCAGCACGATGTCGGCCGCTACGCCCCAGCTTTTCAGGGCTGCCTGCAAGGCATAGCTGTTCGAGGTACGAATCTGGTGTGGCAGAGGCGTTTCCGTAATGGGGATAATCTCTTCGCCAGTGGCTATCACTATCGCACTGACACGCTTCTGTACCCATACCTTGTGTTTGCCAATGGTGGCTGCCACGCCTATTTCGGCGGGGGTAATGCGCCTACCTTTGGCTACGAGTAGCTCGGTAGCTTTTTTGTCGGCTCCGCGCGTATGTATGTTAATGCCCGATTTTTCTGGAATAACGTTTATGGTAGCTATATTATTTTCAATATGAAGGTCTTCATACCGCACTACCACGTCGGTATTAACAGGCAGCATGGCCCCCGTCATGACCTCTACGCATTGGGTAATATCGTTCAGTATGGCTTGCGGTTGCCCCGCGGCCACGGTCATGGCTATCTGAAAACGCGTTTGCCCTTGCGCTAGTGTAGCATAGGCCAGTGCAATGCCATCCATCGTTACCCTGTCGAAAGGCGGAAAATCGCGGTCGGCAAATAAATCTTCTGCCAGCACGCGCCCCAATGCTTCTTCGAGTGGCACTAGTTCGGGCGTTGGCTTTAGGGTATGTTGCAAAATTATGGCTTCGGCTTCTTCAACTGTTATCATGCAATAGAACGCTTTTTATTGTTATAACTCCTGACGAGGGTTTAAAAGTTTATGTTTTGCCAAAACTAATTTGCTATTTCTGGAATAGAAAGCAAACAGCTACATAAATTGTAAGCAAATGCTATAACTCCTTACGACCCCTACACATTTGGCATTATGGCATACTTTTGTTTTCTTTGTTAAAGAGAACACCTGTTGATTACGAATAAATAGTAGCTCATGCGTTTAGGGCTGTTTGTATCATCATTCAAGGTCACAATTGTTGTTTTGTGATTTCTCTGCGCCTTTGCCAATAAATAAAACTTATATACATGAATTCAAGAAACTATTCAATTGGCCTTGTAGGAGCTTCATTGCTCTTATGCGGTGTTTTTGCGCCTGTTATCAGTTTGCCTATTATGGGTAACCTTAATTTATACCAGAATGGCAAAAGCGATGGTACCATTGTGCTGATTGTGGCGGTAATATCGCTGGGGTTGGTGCTGATAAAACAGTTTAAACCGCTAGTTGCTACGGGCATTATTGCGCTGGGTATTGTAGGGTACAGGTTTGTCACGATTCAGCAGCGTATCTCGAAAATCAGCGAAAGTCTGGGGGCGGAGTCAGACAAAAACCCTTTTAAAGAATTAACCAATGCAGCCATGGGGTCTATCCAGATGCAGTGGGGTTGGGGTGTTTTGTTTGTTGGGGCTGTGCTGGTTATTCTGGCCGGAACCATGAAAACAAAGTAAGAAGGTTTTTATAAAAATAGGCTGCCCGATGCACTCATCAGGCAGCCTATTTTTTTATGTATACGCCCAGTTATTTCAGAACTGATAGCTTATGCCTACCACGGGTGTATTAAACGCATAGCCCGATTTAAACGATAGCCCCGCACGCTTGGCGGGTAGTGGCTTCATGCTATTGGTAATGGCACTTGTAAGCTCGGTAGCCCAGACGGCAAAGGCCAGCACCCCTGTAATGTAAGAAACTTTATGCAGGCCATTGGCTTTGTCATAATAGGGTTGTGCCTCTTGTCGCCGAAGCAGGCTTTCGTAAATCGAATACTGGTTGTTCGACTTCTTGTTGGTAATAAACGAGGTTGTAAGCAAACCAAAGGCTGCTACGCCCGTTACTACCCTTAGTATGGGTTTACTTTTGCCTGTTACCAGATAATTGCCTAAACCCGGTACAGGTATTGAAGCCAACGCCTTGCCAAATCTTTTTTCGCTGGCAGGTATGGTGCTCGTTTTGGCAGTAGTAACCGGCTGCGAGGGCGAGGTGGGTTTTGTGTTGGCAACAGTTGTGCCTGCACCTGTGCTTGGCCGAACAATAGTTAGCTCTGCGCTTATTTCTTCATCAATCCTGATGTTGTCTTCTACCATGTTCCAGACAATTAGTTTATTAGTACCCGAACGGATGTCGTTGCCGAACGAACCCGTCAGGCTATTAGGCACAAAACTTTTCTGGCTGCTTCTTGTCTTGATGATTACCTTCAGAAAATCGCCGGGTTGTACGCCGTCGCAATCATACCTTATTTCCAGATTCTGGTTTACCTGTTCAATACGAACATTCGTGATGCTCCCCTGTGAAAAAGCAACAAACGGCAAAAATATGATTAAGACTTTGATAATATTTATCATGTCGTTTTGAGTAAAATATATTAAAACCTGTTTTAGCGGTTTAGTACTGCGTATCAGGGTTTAAATAGCCAGAAATCGTTTAAAAGGTTATTGTTAGCACCACCGAATCCGTAATAGGCAACATTATCAATGGCTCCTCCGCAACCGTAAAAACGAGGAATTGCCAGTAACCCTGCCGACACAATCCAACGTTCGGTTGAAGGGGTGTATGTATACATTCTCAGGTTATTGGGCGAGTCGGCATCAAAGCGGCCAATGTAGCCTTTGTCACCAATAGTAAAGTTAATTTTGGTTTCGTAAGGGGCATTACTTGGTATATCCGGCTTCCGAACCCATACGTTCGAGCTAGCGTTGTACTGCCAGAAATCTCTGCCAGTAGGCCCTTCGCCTGCCGTTTGTGAATCCATATTTTGCCCAAAGCCCATATACATAAAGCTACCTATCGAGAAACCGCTTCCGTTTACCTTATAAAAAGGCAGGTCTACTTTACGTGTCCAAGTATTGCCGCTTGGGTCATACTCCCAGAAATCCTTGAAGTTAAGCGAGTTGTTGCTTCCACCGCCTACGTATCCGCGTTGCGAATGCCCCAACCCAAACGCCGCCCAACGCCCTGTGGCGGGCAGGCTGGCTTTCTTGGTCCATGCGTCGGTACTTGGGTCATACTCCCAGAAATCGTCGAGCATGGCAGTGCCATTATAACCTAAGCCCACATAGCCTTTGCTACCTACTGTAAAGCCCACAGCCGAAACCCGACCCGACGACGGCAGACTGGCTTTCTGTGTCCAGCTGTTTTTTGCGGGGTCATATTCCCACAAGTCATTATACACCGTACCTGTGCCGTCGGCTCCCATACCTGTATAAAGTTTTTTGTTAATAACAAAGCAAATCGGGCTGTCGCGGCCTTTCAAATCAAGCGGGAAGATGAGCGTATTGGTAGCCGCGCTGATAGGCATGGTATTGATTTTCAATACTTGCCCGTATGATAGCCCCGAAGAGTTTCTGGCAAAGGCGCGGCAGTAATAAGAGGTATTAACCTTGAGGTTTTCAAACTTGAACGAATAACGTGTATTAACGGCCGGATTTCCGTTACTGGTAATAACTGTGGAGTTTTCGATGGCAGGCACACTTAATATGTTTGACATACAAACGCCATATTGTGTTACGAGCGAACTACCGCTGCTGCTGATGCTCATGTTTATCACAAATTTGGTGTCGACCACGTCGGTGGCATCGAGTGTGCTTACAGCCGGAATACCCGTTACGCTTACCGGATACGAGAGGGTTTTGGTATCGCCACAAGTATTGCGTAAGTTTAATTTGATGGTATAAGTACCAGCATTGCGGTAGGTGTACGAAAAATCGCTTGTCTGGGTCGAGGTGGTTCCATCTCCCATATCCCATTGTAGCTGAGTTACAGGGCCTTGCAGGTTGGAAATACTCAGGTTTACCATAAGACCTGAACTGGTCACTCTGACCGTAGCGTTGGGCTCATTGCAAACAGGAAAATCCTTTTCGGGCAAATCCCATTTAAATGAATCACAGCTAAGAATAATAATGCTAGTACACAACAAGTTTAATAAACGTATAAGTTTATTCATTTCAGTAGGGGCAGTGAGTAATCTTTCGGTAAAATAATTGAATATTCTGACCTAACCAAATCTTTAGTAAGGAATTGCATAAAAGCTAGCAAAAAAGGCGATTTTTAGCCTTATCTATACCTATTGAAACCTTTTTTTGAGGTTTTAGCTACTTTAATACCGATTCTTTCAGACCTTTGCCATAAAAACCACATACGATGTCTTATTGCAATTATATACCTTCTATGCCCTCGCCACAGCGGGAGCTTCATCAGGCTTATCATGACCACCACTATGGTTTCCCGATTCATGACGACAACGAATTGTTTGCACGTTTAATCATGGAAATTAATCAGGCCGGTTTAAGCTGGGAAACCATTCTGAAAAAAGAAGCTACTTTCAGGCTGGCGTATCATAACTTTGATATTGCAACGGTGGCCGCTTATACCGAAGAAGACCGCGCCCGCCTGATGGCCGATGCAGGGGTTATCCGAAACAGGCTTAAAATTAATGCAGCCATCGAAAACGCCAACGTGATTCTGCGCTTGCAAAAAGAACACGGCTCGTTCGAGAACTGGATAAGCCTGCACCACCCTAAAAAGAAGGAAGAATGGGTGAAACTCTTCAAGAAAACTTTCAGGTTTACGGGCGGCGAAATCGTAAACGAATTTCTGATGAGTATCGGCGTGTTGCCCGGTGCGCATCATAGCCAATGCCCTGTATATGAACAAGTGCTGGCACACAAACCTTTGTGGCAGTTGGGGTAATTACAGCAAACAAAAACACTTTGCCCGATACCCTACACACTTGCCACAGATGCGGTTTTATGCTTCTGGTATTTGCGGCGTTTGGGGCGTTCGATAGGCTCCAGTTCTTTTCTGTATTTTTTACCTTTGCCTGTAAGCAGGTAGTCGCCCGATACATGGTAGTCTCTTACCAGTGCTGTCAACCACTCAAGTTGCATAATATCACGGCTGTAATCTTTACGTAACTGGTAAATATTACGGCTGTTTATTTTATGTTCGACGTAGAAGTCGTTCATAAAATGGATGTGGCCCAGTTGGACGAGTTCGTCGAGGATTTCAAAGAAGCGTTTGGTTACTTCCTGACTTTGTTCTGATTGCATAGAGGAAAATATTAACAAATTAATAATAGCCACAGCTTACAGGTCAGTGGCTGGTTTTACCTTGTTGGTTACAAATATATTAATCTGTTGCATGAAATAGGATTAATATTACTAAATATATCTGGGCTACCTAATTGTTTTAGGACTTTTGCGGGTGTAGCCACTACTTTTATGAATAAACGCCTTTGCACTTTTGAGGTGGCAAAACCCACACAAACGCACAAAAGGCCAGGAAACCGAAGCTGCCGTAATAATACTGAATATATGTATTGCTTAAAGCAATTACACCCGCTACATTTACATCAGTATTGATACAAACGGCCGTTGGTTTACCTTCGGAGGCAACTGCGGCGGTATACAGGTGTTTTACCGAGCAGCTATTATTATCTATTGTTTTGCTATGTCAGACTTTACGCATATCGATGCCGCAGGCAACCCGTCGATGGTTGATGTAGGCGAAAAAAATATCACCAGAAGGCTTGCTAAAGCCCGCAGTATTGTGGTGTTGGATGAGGCCATTCTGGAAAAATTACAGAACGACGAAATTCATACCCAGAAGGGGCCGGTTTTTCAGACCGCCATTATTGCTGGCGTAATGGCCGCCAAGCGTACCGGCGACCTCATTCCGTTGTGCCATCCGCTAGGGCTTGAAAACTGCCAGATTCATATCAGCCTTAATCAGCAAAAAGAAGTTGTGGTTGAATGCACCGCCTCGCTTACAGGCAAAACAGGGGTTGAGATGGAGGCTCTCACAGGTGCAAGCATTGCGGCACTTACCATTTATGATATGTGCAAGGCTTTTTCGCATAATATTGTTATCAGAGAAACACGTCTGATTGAAAAAACAGGCGGTAAGCGTGATTTCAGGCTATGAACGGGCTGATTCTGATGGGAGGCCGCAGCACCCGCATGGGTACAGATAAAAGCCTCTTGCCCTATCATGATGGGTTACCCCAACGCGACTATCTGTTTGCCCTACTGAAAGGCTTTTGTACGGAGGTCTATTTTTCGGCACGTGAGGGGCAGTTTGCTCATGCAAACGTTATTCCTGACAAACAGGCTGTTAGCCCCATGAGCGGAATTGTGTCGGCCTTTGCCCAACACCCCGACACCCCGTGGCTGGTAGTTGCCTGCGATATGCCGCTCGTAAACGAGGCCACCCTACGAACCTTATTGGAGTATCGGCACGCTGCTAAAGTAGCCACGGCTTTTTATAACCCCGAAACAAAGGCCCCTGAGCCGCTCATTACTGTCTATGAACCTGCGGCGTATCTGCCCATGAAAGCCAGCCTTGAGGCAGGGCAAAAAAGCCCTAAAATTTTTCTGCAAGAGCATGACATCGAAATAATTTTTGGTGGAGACACCCGCTTTATGACTAATATTAATACACCTCAGGATTTCAAAACATTTATTAACCAGCAAGGGGGTTAACCAAGCATCGTGGCGATTCTTCTCTATTGCAGCTCATTGATGATACGTGTATTTGCTTAAATGCGCCGTAGTTTTGATAACATGATAATAATGCTCGGATGAGTTTGAATTAAGACTGTAAATTAAAACCGATTTGCAATTATGAATATATAAAGGACGGCCCTTTAAAGAATCTTTTTCCTAACGAAGCAGTTCTATGGCTTGCAGGTTATATTGGGTGGTTAGAGGGGTTTTATATCATCATTTTTCTAGTATATCATCTAATAAAAAGGGGAAAGAATAGTTTATAAGGAGATTTTATCTAGCAGAGAAATTGTATAAGTAATGTGTAGTTGTGTGTGGTAAAAGATATTTTTCGATTGTATATTTATTTATGATTCGTATTGCACGGGTGGCCCGGCATAAAATTCAACCTATTTTGGGAATCTTCTTTTTAGCTTAAACGCTTTCTATGAATAAAAAAATACTCAAACTGTTAATTCCAGTAATATCAATAATTACAATATTTTTATATCTTAGGTATGAATTGCAAAGACCCGCTGAGGATATAGAAGTACATACATTGTATTTCCCTAATAATAGCCATGATTTTTTCAAAATATACTACACAAAGGAGTTCGGAATCACGAATACAAATGATACTCCTATTTTGTTTGAATTATATCAAAATAATAAGCTGATAGTGCCAAAAACATTCTTTGCGTCTATCAATGGAGAAGTAAAAAAGGAATATTTCAGCATAGGCAATTGTAACGACTATTACTTTGTAAGTTTTTTTAAAAAAAATGCTTTATCAATTATATGTAATAAGAATTTAAAAATAATTTGGCCTGAAGGTTATTCTGTGGATTGGAAAAAAGCCCTTTCAATTGCTAAAGAAAAAATCAGGTCATGCGATAGTACAATGAATATCCATTAATTGAACTGATTAAAAGTTTCGCTGTATTCTTCATTAAATCATCGTCTTCAACGATGTAAAATCGCACTTGCTATATCTGCTAATTTGTACTGGCTGCCTCCTTGCTTACCCCCAATTTAAGGTGTAGCCGACACCCATACTTCGCCATCTTCAAATATTTCTTTTTTCCAGATAGGCACTGTTTCCTTGAGCGTATCAATCACAAAGGCGCAGGCTTCAAAGGCAGCTTTGCGGTGCGCCGCCGAAACAGCAATTACCACGGGTACTTCGCCAATATTGAGGGTTCCGACCCGATGATGCACCGCCACTTTTTTCAGCCCGAACTGTTCGAGTGCCTGCACGGCTATTTTTCGCATTTCGGCAATAGCCATCGGTTCGTAGGCTTCAAAGTCGAGCCTTATTACTGCTTTGCCTTTGGTCTGGTTGCGTACGGTACCCACAAACACCACAATGCCTCCGGCGTTGTCGGTTTTTACAAAGTCGAGGCAGGTCTGTTCCGAAAGGGGCGTATGTAATAATTGTATGTCTATCATGGTATGTGAGTGTGGCAATTACCCCCCGCTCACGGGTGGAATAAGCACAATTTCGGCGTTTTCGGTTAAGGGTGTCGTATCTTCGGCGTAAGTTTCGTTGAGCGCAATACGCAACGATTTAAGCGTGCCAAAAGCCGGAAAACTTTCGTTGAGCTGATTTTTCAAATCAGCCACTGTGGCCCCTTCGGGCAATGATGTTTTATATTCAAATTGCCCGATAATATCACGTGTAATACCAAAGCATAAAATTTTCAGGTGCATTTTAATCAATAAGGCAACAAAACCTTTTAAAAAAAACTTATTTTTGTAGAAATTAATTCAAATTTACTTCGTGCTTTACCACAATGAAAGAACTACTTACTTTTATTTTCGTGCTTTGTTTTTTAACGGGTGCGTTTTCACAAAAAACACAGGACTTTAGTGGGTATTTTAAAGAAAAAGACGTTGAAGGCGGCTTTTTTCTGTACGACTACCAGCAAAAGGAATACATCGTAAGCGATAAGGATGAGTTTCTGCGACCTACTTCTCCGGCCTCGACTTTCAAAATTCCTAACTCAATGATTGCCCTCGAACTGGGCGTAATTAAAGACGAAAACGAAGTGCTTAAATGGGACGGGCAAAAGCGTTTTCGTGATGCTTGGAACGCCGACCACGACTTGAAAAATGCCTATAAAAACTCAACGGTGTGGTTTTATCAGGAACTGGCCCGACGCATAGGTGAAAACAATTACGAAAAATACCTGAAACTACTAAACTACGGCAATCAGGACATCAGCGCGGGGCTGACCACCTTCTGGCTAGGATCAAGCCTGACTATCTCGCCCAAAAATGAGCTTGATTTTCTGGTAAAACTATATGAAGAAAAACTTCCTTTCTCGAAACGTACATACAATATCGTGAAACAAATCATGATTCAGGAAAAAACACCCGACTATGTGCTACGCGCCAAAACCGGTTGGGCCGATACCCCACCTAACGATATTGGCTGGTATGTGGGTTATATTGAAACGCACGGAAAGGTTTATTTTTTTGCTACCCGTATTTATAAACCCGTCGACAAAAAAATGCCAACTTTCGGTGCCGACAGGCTCGAAATCACCAATAAGATATTAAAGCAACTAGGGATTTTATAATCCCTTTTTTTATGCCCTTTGGTTACAGAATCAAGAAAAACAGCACAGCCCGCAAACAGGGTTTTCAGGCCGGTAAAGGCAATAGAGAGCTAAGGCAAACTTTTTGAAAAGTTTACTACTTACAGATACGCATTGATTCGTACCTGTGTGTGTTATTTTAAGAAATCAACGGAGAAAATCCGAATACATCAGGCATGGGCATGGGCTGAGTATTCTGTTAGCAGTTGGTTATTTAAACAACAGTTATTCTTCGTTTTTAAGATACCCCCAGTTCTCGCCCGAACGAATGCGGTTCAATTGGGTATGTGTAATACCAAATTGTTTGGCAATCATTTTCAGACGGGTGTTTTCGTTCTGAAGCATCTTCTTAATCATTCTCACTTTGGTTTCAGTAAGCTTGTAATTCTTGGTGTTTCGCGGAATAGGCTTGTTTTTAACGGCCGGGTTCTCGCGGTTATGTTCAACCATATCATCTTTAGTTACCCATTTCAGGTTTTCAAAGTGGTTGTTCATTTTGTCGTAGTCCAGATGAATCACAAACTTCTGTTCGGGAGTTTCTCTTTTAACGAAGGCTTCTGCAACCAGCTTATGAATATAACGGTTAAACGTTTTACCTTTAGGGAGCCTTACGTTCAGAGAGCGATAGCCCTGAATAACTGAGCCTTTAATAATTGTCCCTTTAGAATCATTCTGCAAGCTGCGGAGGCGTCCGAAATTTGAAACCTCATAACGGGGCGGGTTTTCTACTCCCTCTACGTCAATAATTACTGGCGTCCATCGCTCTGCCCAGAGGGCAGTTTTTTCACTGTTCAGTCCTCTATTCATCACTAAAAAAATATAAATTGTTAATCTTAATTCTGTTAATTCTACACTAAAAAACTATGCCAGCAGAAAAATGATAACATCTACAACAGTTAGGATAATCTTCGCATAATAACAACATTTTTATAAAAAAATTGTTTTAAAATATAGGTTTTAATCTTAATTTAAGGAACGAAAGGCATTCTGATAAATGTTCTTCATTTTTATGATACAACAATGGCAAAAAAAACCTTAGTAATAGGAGCATCCACCGACCCCTCACGTTATGCCTTTCTGGCGGCCAACCGCTTGTTAAATCATGGGCATGAAATTGAACTCATAGGCAGAGATCAGGGAAAAATAGGTGGCAATGAGATACAAACAACCAAACCTGTATTGAAAGATATTGATACCGTAACACTGTATATAAGCCCGAAACATCAGCCCGAATATTATGACTATATCGTAGGCTTACAACCAAAACGAGTAATTTTTAACCCCGGAACCGAAAACCCTGAGTTTGAAACAATGCTCGAACAAAACCAGATTGAACCGCTCGAAGCCTGTACACTTGTGATGCTTTCGACGGGGCAATATTAACAACAACTGCTTATTTGATAAGCATCAACAGGAAATATTTCCCCAATTTATTTATTGTGCGGCAACAGATTACACTCAGGTTGCCATACGTCCCTCAAAGCCCGCTTCCAACAGGTGCTCGTAGGCACTCCATACCTGCTCAGGAATATCCATGGCAATCAGGAAACCCTTTTCGGGGTAAACTCTGAGCCGTTGTAAGTCGCCGGTCATGTTACTAATAACCCGCTCTTTGCTGATACCCTCTGCTGCACAGCGCACCAGATATGACTGGTAAGTATCTGGCATGGCCGAAACCACAAAATCATACTCTTTAAACTGCACCATAGCCGTGGCATAGGTGCGCCGAATCATATACGGTTTTTGTATCAGAATAAAACTTCTGAACTCCAGCCCTTTATGGGCCAGTAGTTTTTTAGTAAAGATAAAGTTTTCTCCGGTATTAGTAGCATTATTTTCTAAAATAATGGCCTCGGCAGGCACACCCTGCTCAATGGCAATTTCAAAAAACGCTTCTGCCTCTGAGCGGGGTCTGGTATTGCGTAACTCGCCAACGGGCCTGACAACCCCACCCGAAAAAATAATGTATGGCGCAAAACCCCCGTGGTATAGTTGCGCGGCGTAGTCGGCCACGCTGGGGTCATGGCTACCAAGCACCAGTATACAGTCGGCCTTTACCAAAGGCTGTTTCAGGAAATGATAATCGAAAAGAATCTCGGCGTAATGGTCGATAAGGCTTTCAGCCATCTATAAATGTTTTAACGGCGGCAAAATTAGGCAATATCTGTAAAGTTTCTGCTACTTTTTGCCCATAATTTGGTTTAAAGGCACACCGCCACCAGTTGCTTAGCCTCCGTTGCTTTACTCGGCAAATGTTTTTTTTTGTGGGCTAGCACTGGCCGATTCGCTTATGTTTTCTGCCATACTATGGCTGCTGATACTTATAAACTGTTTACATAAAGCGGGCGGGCGGGCTTCTCATGATGGGCATATTTCTAGCCTTGCCAGCAATGCTGTATTGAAGCCCTACTGAGTTTTTTTACCGATAAATCAAAAAAAGTACTCATGCTTACAGTAAAAAAATAAAACCTTTTATATTTGCCCCAGCCAAACACCCTATACGTATTATTATCTTTCAATATAAAATTAATCTACGCTTAGTATTCAATTACTAATGGGTTTAATAAAAAAACCTTTATACTGCTATGCTAAAAAACTTACTCAAAAAAATCGTCCTTGCTACTTTTGGCCCTCCGGTTAAGTATGTTATTTCTCAAATGTACATTTACAAACCTGTGGAAGAACGCTTTCAGTTTCTGGAGACCATGCTTCAGGATGCTTATCCTGACGAGTGGGTAATTAACGAACGAAGTGCCGAAGAAATAGAGCGTATAAAAAATATTTTTGATTTACCACAGGATTTTAATACGGGTATCTCAAAAAATGACCTGATGTTCAGGTTTTTCATCCAGAACAACTTTTCTTTCCCCGAAGCCTTCAAAGCCTATTTTGTTAGGAGTGTTCATTTTCTGGATATGATTTCAAAGATAGCAGAGAAAAAATGGGGCAAAAACTGGCAACAACAGGCATATCCTTTTCTTGACTTTGCCTCAGGCTATGGAGCTTTAGAAAGGCTACTGGTGCATTACCTGCCCGCTAATCAGATTTATACATCCGACATAAAAAAGAAAGGGGTTGATTTTCAGGTAGAAAAATTTGGTGTCAATGGCATTTATTCTTCTTTTACCCCCGAAGACTTTAAAACCGATGTGCGCTTCAAATTTATTTTTGTAGGCTCGTTGTTTAGCCACTTACCCGAAGATTTATTTACGCGCTGGTTGAAAGTGCTTCATAACCACCTGCACGAAGACGGTATTCTGGCATTTACAGTACACGATACTTCAATTATAAACAGCCCTGAAGATACCGTTTACCTAACAGCCAGTGAAGACCTGACCAGTAATGTGGTAGAAGATGCTATTCGTAAGAAAGAAAGCTACGGCACAATGTATGTAAACGAAAAATACGTAAAAAACGAGATTGCCAAACTAGGAGTAGCTGCCAACCAGTATTACAGATATGAAAAAATATTCTGTAATTTACAGGACATCTACGTAGTAAATAAACAAGCCAATGTGTTTGATAACAGCATTACGTTTAACTATTACGATAGCACAAAATATTAATACCTGTACACACACCATGCAGGCGGCTTGCGGCGTTATGAGAAAACAGTTTCAGGAGGAACTGCGGCCGTACTAACATTAAAATTCAATACAGCAATGGTAAATGCAAAACATCTGGCCACATTCGTATTCGGCGCAGCCGCGGGTGTAGCACTACACAAATATTTACAGACAGAAGAAGGCGAAAAGGCTCTGGCCGATTTGAAAGAAAAAGCCAATCAGTTTAAGGGTGAAGCCGAACAGGCCATCGATAAAGCCCCTGAATATTTTGAAAAACTGAAAACCGAAGGAGCAGAAGCCTTGAAACAGTATTTTCCGGGTGCCGAGAAATTCTTGCAGGATTTATTCGGCAAAACTACCGACGTACCACCGGCTAACCCAGAGCCACAGGCATAAAACAGCAGAGGCTAACCGTTGGGTTAGCCTCTTGCTTTTATCAGACTTTCTTGATAGTAAAGCTGATTTTGTAATCTTCGAGTTTTATCGGGTCAGGTGTTTGTGGATACGGAGCCACGTCAGACACCTCAATTTCATAGCTATGCCCGTTTAGGTCAACGGTAGCTTTGGCAGGTTTCGATTTATCGCCCATTACCTCAATAACGGCTTCTTTGGTAATGTTGTTCTCTGAAACATTCACAAAGATTTTTACCATACCGGCCCACACACAAACCACACTTTTAGGGCAACGGCTGTCTTCGATTTTTGTAACTTTTACTTCGACACCCTCTTGCAGCACCACTGCTTTGGCATAGGCTGTTTCGATAGTGCTACCTAACGAAGCCCGCGGCTCGGTGGTATCTTCTTTAGAACACGCCATTGCTACTGCAACCATCATCATAATCATTAACCTTTTCATAACTGTTTTTTGCGTTTACGTTTGTTTGTAATACTTCCGAGTTTTCAGTTCAAAAAAATCATTCCACAGAAGTTTAACCTGAAAAGCCCTATATTTATAACAAGGATACCACCAGCAACAAAAAGGTTGGAAAAACTTTTAAAATATTCTGATTCAAGTCTTCTATTTTTCTCTTGCCTTACCAACTAAACAAGTGCCAGATACTTTTCAGGAGCTTTCAGTAATAGCAGTGCTTATGCTTATTAACATCAGGCAAGAACATTACACGGCGGTAGCCATAAGGCTCACATACAGAAGTTTGTTGTCCTGAGCCAACACCACAACCTTTGTACATAAAATAATAAGGGGGCAATATTTGTAAGACCTCTCTGGAGTTTTCTTTGGTTTTGTAAATAGCATCGCATATATTGGCTTCGCATCGGCTGCCAGCCCGATTAAATACGGCGGCGGCGTTCCACTTCTTGATAATCTACCTTATTTTATACAATTAATTCAAAATATTTTACTGAAATATGAAAAGTCTTTTATTACTCGTTGGTTTAATGTTTTCCTACACGTGTTTTGCCCAGAAAAATAAGGTTGTCAGCGACTCTACCAAATTTAACAGATATTTGTTACAACACACGAGTTCATTTACTTTTGATGGCCACAAACCAAGCGGTGCAGGGTGGGATATTTTAGAAAAACAGTTTGCCGACAATCAGTTTGTTGCTTGGGGCGAATATCATAATTCAACAGTATTATCACAATTATCCAGCTATGCACTCGAAGTTGGGTCCAGGTATGGATTTAAAAACTGGTGTGTAGAAGTAAGCCCGTTTGTAGCCTCCGAACTCATGCGGTTTGCAGCCAGTGCAAATCCTGCTGACAGTTTGCTCATGGTTTCTAAAGACCACCCAAACTATGGAACTTTCCCATTCTTCAAGACTACTGAAGATGCCCAAATGTTGGTTACAGCAAAAAAATATAAGTACCATATCTGGGGAATCGACCAAGAGTTTCAATTGGCTTTTCCGTATGCAATTAACCACGTCTACAATGCCCAATCTGCGAAAATAAAGCAGACGTATAAACCTGTACGAGATAGCTTACTGGCAAAATGGTGGATGCCCGCAGTTAAACTACTAGACAGCTTGAGAAATGCAGTTCCACAACCGATTTATAAACGTGTGTTGGATGACATAAAGGTATCCCGAACGATTTACTATGAAGATAATTCATTGATGCGAGCCACCTTAATGAAGAAAAATTTTTACCAGTATTACGACCAGACAAAAACCAAAAACGAAAAAGTGTTTTTTAAATTAGGAGCTAACCATTTAGCCAAAGGGCTTAACCTGATGACACACCTCTACGATATTGGCAATTCGGTTTATGAATTGTCGCAGCGTAACCAAACCAATTTTACCAATGTATATTTCATTGTCAGGTATACTACCGAAGACGGAAGAATCATTGATGATTTGGCAAGTACTGAAAACGAATACCCGAAAGAGTTTTTGCAATTATACGACAAAGATAAATGGGTAGTTGTTGACTTGCGCCCTTTCCGTGTTCGTTACAGGAATGATAAAACATTAACGGACGATACCTATCAGATTATCGATAAGTATGACTTCGTGGTTGTTTCTCCAGAAGTACAAAAATAAAGCATCCTGTTGCTCTCCAGTAGTTTTAATGGTATTTCTGATGGGCATGAGGGCGGCAGACGCTTACAAAATATATCACGTTGTTTAATTGCAAACTCGGTTTCCGTGCAAGGAAGATAAATAGATACCAGCGCACTAGTTAGCATCAAAAGCAGAACAACCTTGCAGCAGTACAGCAAGAATAAAATATAGTAAAACTTAAAAGCAGTTCATGTTCTGAAAATAACCGTTCCATGAATAAAGCTGCCCTTTATGTAGATTTTTTTGAAACTTATCCGGCGAAACTTCTATATTCGTCACAAAATTATAAACCTTAATTTGTTATGCGTTCTCACGAAATTGATTACAAAATATTCGGTGAAGACATCCAGATTGTCGAAATCGAGCTTGACCCCATGGAAACCGTCATTGCCGAAGCAGGTTCCATGCTTTTTATGGAAGACGGCATTTTGTTTGAAACCAAAATGGGCGATGGCTCACAACCTGAGCAGAGTATTCTGGGCAAGTTATTTCAGGCGGGTTCACGGGTTTTAATGGGCGAGTCACTATTCATGACGCACTTCACAAACCGTTCCAGCATTAAGCGCAAGGTAGCTTTTGCTGCGCCGTATCCGGGTACTATCAAGGCCGTAAATCTGGCTAATATTATGGGCAACACCCTGATTGTACAAAAAGATGCCTTTTTATGTGCCGCTATGGGAACCAGTATCTCGATTCATTTCAACAAACGTTTAGGGGCGGGCTTCTTCGGTGGCGAAGGATTTATTCTTGAAAAAATACAAGGCGATGGCATGGCTTTCATCCATTCGGGCGGGGTAGTCATTGAACGCCAGCTAGTAAACGAAACCCTACGGATTGATACCGGCTGTGTGGTGGGTTTTGAGCCACAACTCCAGTTCGACATTGAGCGTTCGGGTAGCCTTAAATCGATGATTTTCGGTGGCGAAGGTATTTTCCTTGCTACGCTTCGCGGCACAGGTAAAGTCTGGATTCAGTCGTTGCCAATTTCTAAACTTATTCAGCGTTTAACTCCGTATGGTGGTAATGCTAATAAAGAAAGCGGCTCTATTCTGGGCGGTCTGGGCAGTATGTTTGAAAGTTAATATTGCGTATATTAAAGCGATAGAAGGCACGGGTAAAACGCTACTCGTGCCTTTTTTTGTGTGGGCTGGCCCTGCATGGCCCCCCCCTGTATTGCCAGAACACTATCTCACCTCGAAACCCTGCAATAATACGGCTTGCAAGTACGTTTCTGATACAAAAAAAATCATAATTAATATTATCTGTGTGCTATAAATTCTGCTAACTTGCTGCATAATTTATCAATACCAAAACCTACTACAAAACTATGATTATCAATCGCAGAAAATTCTTGCAACAATCGGCTTCTTTGGCAGCACTGGCACTGGTAGCTAACCGCGTTAACGCCAACGAAACCCTGAAACAATTTGGTTGCCAATTATATAGTATCCGCGATGTATTGCCTAAAGACCCAAGAGGCTATATGAAACAACTGGCCGACATGGGTTATAAATATTTTGAAAGCTACTCGAAAGACCCTCTCTGGGGGATGTCGCCGAAAGATGCCAAAAGCTATTTGTCTGACATAGGCGTGAAAATGGTGAGTACGCACCTCGGCTTGCCCGAAACCAACGAAGAAATGATTGCCAAATGTGCCGAGGCAGGTTTGAACTACGTAATTTGCCCCGCCATCGGGATGCAGCCGTCGGCCGATGCTTGGAAACAAAAAGCAGAAGCCTTTAACAAACATGGCGAAACCTGTAAAAAATACGGTATGCGCTACGGCTACCACAACCACTCGTACTCGTTCCAGAATGCAAATGGCGTAAAAGGTCAACGCATTTTGTTAGATAACACCGACCCCTCGCTGGTATGTTTTGAACTAGATATGTGCTGGATTGAAGCCGCCGGAGAAGACACCATTGCTCACTTGAAAGAAAACGGCAAACGTTACGAGCTTTGCCACGTAAAACAATTGGAAACCAAAGAACCAAGACCCAAACAAACCGATTTGGCCAATGGTATCATTAATTACACCCAATTGCTACGTGCTGCCAAAGACGCAGGCATTAAGTATTTTCTGGTAGAACAGGAGCAATATCCGGTAAGCCCTATTGAAAGCATGAAAAACGATGCGGCGTATCTGAAAACCCTGAACTTCTGATAACGAAAACGGCACGGCTCTGACAACCGTGCCGTTTTTATTCATAGCATCAGGTCGCGGCACTTGAAAGTAAGCCTATGATGCGGCGTAAGACCGTTTTGCATAATGGCCCTTCTGTGGTGGGGGGTTGGGTATCCTGCATTTTCGTGCCAGCGGTATTCGGGGTATTCTTCCGAAAGTTTCTCCATCAAATCATCCCGATATGTTTTTGCCAGCACCGATGCCGCCGCTATCGATAAAAACTTGGCATCGCCCTTTACGATACACGTATGCGGTATGAGCGGATACGCCACAAACCTGTTGCCATCAATCAACAAATGTTCGGGCCGTATGGTTAGGGCATCTACTGCCCTGTGCATAGCCAGAAAACTCGCTTTCGAGATATTAATTTGGTCTATTTCGGCCTGAGATGCCTGCGCCACATGAAAAGCCAGTGCATCGGTCTCTATTTCTTTCCGCAGGCGATTCCGCTGTTTTCTTGTCAAAAGCTAATTATTCTATTTTATTCCCTTTCCAATCTGTAACTAAAGGTGTGTGAAGCTCATGCCACCTTTTTACAAAATGGTCTATATTGGTCATGTCCTTTTTAATCAATTTCCTCAACTTTTCTACTTCGCTTTCAAAGCCATTTTTAGTATAATATGTACCAATTTTATGCTCTACAAATCTGAATAACGGCATCCCCTTAAAGTCATCTATTCGTAGTCTCATTTTTGTTATACTATTTGGAGGCAAATGAAATTGTATTCCATCTACATTTTTTAAAGCATCACAACTTTTTATCTCTGGATTTAATTTGAAAACATTTAAGTAGATTTGAATCCAACTATCTCCTCTCGAAATATGAGTTACTAAGATTTCCAACAATGAGCCGTTAACAACTCTACACAACTCATAAGTAAAATCCTGCAAATTATTTCTTCCGAACCAAGCAGTCGAAAAGGGTGATTTTTCAAACCCATTTTTCTCTAATTCAGGGATACCTGCTTCTGTAAAAATTTTACTTCTAATTTTCAGAAATTCTTTGTCCGATACTTTATAAAATAGTGCCATTGAACCTTAATTTAGTAGAATTGGATAATTAATCTGTCGTTCCTCTGACCAAGTTACCGACTACCTACCTTCTTTTATTCATAGCATGAGGTCAAAGCTAATTATTCTATCTTATTCCCTTTCCAATCTGTAACTAAAGGTGTGTGAAGCTCATGCCACCTTTTTACAAAATGGTCTATATTGGTCATGTCCTTTTTAATCAATTTCCTCAACTTTTCTACTTCGCTTTCAAAGCCATTTTTAGTATAATATGTACCAATTTTATGCTCTACAAATCTGAATAACGGCATCCCCTTAAAGTCATCTATTCGTAGTCTCATTTTTGTTATACTATTTGGAGGCAAATGAAATTGTATTCCATCTACACCATTTAATTCTTTTAATGAATTATTATTTGGTTTTAATTCAAAGATATTTAAGCGTATTTGTATCCACTCATCCCCTTTAACAATATCAACAGAAATAATTTCTAAATAGTGTTGGTTTGACAATCTACACAACTCGTAAGAATATCCATTAATATTGCGGTCATACTCTCCGAACCAAATCCCCGAAAAGGGTGATTTTACAAACCTGTTTTTTTCAAGGGCAGGAATACCTACTTCTTTAAATATCTTATGTTTTATTGTCAAAAATTCTTTGTCCGATACTTTATAAAATAATGCCATTGAACCTTACTTTAGCAGAATTGGATAATTAATCTGTCGTTCCTCTGACCAAGTTACCGACTACCTACCTTCTTTTATTCATAGCATCAGGTCGCGGCACTTGAAAGTAAGCCTATGATGCGGCGTAAGACCATTTTGCATAATGGCTCTTCTGTGGTGGGGGGTCGGGTATCCTGCATTTTCGTGCCAGCGGTATTCGGGGTATTCTTCCGAAAGTTTCTCCATCAAATCATCCCGATATGTTTTTGCCAGCACCGATGCCGCCGCTATCGATAAAAACTTGGCATCGCCCTTTACGATACACGTATGCGGTATGAGCGGATACGCCACAAACCTGTTGCCATCAATCAACAAATGTTCGGGCCGTATGGTTAGGGCATCTACTGCCCTGTGCATAGCCAGAAAACTCGCTTTCGAGATATTAATCTGGTCTATTTCGGCCTGCGATGCCTGCGCCACATGAAAATCCAGTGCATCGGTCTCTATTTCTTTCCGCAGGCGATTCCGCTGTTTTCTTGTCAACTGTTTTGAGTCGTTCAGTAAGTTGTGTTTATAATCTTTAGGCAGAATAACCGCCGCTGCCAGCACAGGGCCAGCCAAACACCCCCGCCCTGCTTCGTCGAGCCCTGCTTCCACCAGAAATTCATTGTAATATGACCAAAGCATCCTTGTTATACGTTAACTACTCCTAAAGTGTATTCTTCCGACTTTTTCATTTTGCCAACCATGTAGTAGAATCGGGCAGTTAGTAACACTGCCGACATCGTCAGCCCTGCCCACAAACCAATCCAGACCCCTATGGCATCTTGCCCAAAATTAAAGCCTAATACATAACCCAGCGGCAAAGCTACAACCCAATAAGCAAACATGGTAATCCAGGTCGGAATATTTACATCTGAAATACCCCGCAGGATACCCAGTGAAACCACCTGCACGCCGTCCGACAACTGAAAAACAGCCGCTATGAGCATGAGTTTTACGGCGAGGTCAACCACCACAGCCTCAGAAATATACAGCCCCACCAGCACTTCTCTTAGCACCACAATTAGTAGCATCATCAGGGTCATGAAAGCCCCTACCAGCAGCAAGGCGGCATTGCCCGATAGCTTTATTCTGGCAATGCTCCGCAGGCCACGCCCCTCGCCTACCCTGATACCGCCAGCCACACCCAACCCCGAAGCCATCATGTAGGTAGTTGATGCCACATTAATGGCAATCTGGTGGGCAGCCAACTGGTTTTCGCCAAGCCAGCCCATCATGATAACGGCAAACGAAAAAGCAGCAATTTCAAAGAAAAACTGCAAGCCACTAGGCACGCCAATTTTAAAGATATTAACCACAAGGTGGTTTACAGGCAACGATTTATACTTGCTTTGCAGGTATTTTTTAAAGGCTTTTGCCCTGAAAAGATAGCCCAGCATGGCTACTACCATCAGTATTTTTGTAAGTAGGGTTGAAACCGCCGCGCCGTTAAGCCCCAATGCCGGAAAACCCAGATACCCGTTAATCAGGATGATATTAAACACAAAATTGAAGATTAACCCCAAAATGGTAATCATCATGGCAACATAGGTGCGCGAAAGCCCGTCAGATAATTGTTTGGCGGCAATAAACAAAAAGATGAATGTGTTTGAAGCCACAATGATACTCATAAAACTGGGCGATTTGGCGTTGATTTCGGCCGATTGACGGAAGACCTCAAAGAAATACACGCACAAAAAACCTATTGCCCCCAGAATAAGCCCAAACCAGAGTGCCGCCCGAATAGAAGCCCTGAACAGGCGATTTACCTCAGCAATGTTGCGTTCGGCTTTGGCTTTAGAAATAAGCGGGGCAACTACGGCCAACCCACCAACCCCGATAGATGAAATAACAAACGCAATTGAGTTGGCAATACCCGCCACACCCAGCCCGATTTTGCCGAGGTAATGCCCCACCATAATGTTGTCGGTTACGCCCATCAGGATATTCCCTAGCTGCGCCACGACAATCGGTATGGCCAGCGACAAAGTTTTCTTGATTTCTTCTTGATAAGAAACAGATAGTAGATTTATTTTCATAGCTTATTTGAAAGTAACTAACCCGAAGTTTGATATAACTGAATTGCTTTTGATGAATACGTATGCAGAGAAACAGGCCCTAACAGGCACGTGGTTTCAGGAAGCGAAGCCCTGAGCAGGACAACATTTTGAGGTTTTGGTTCATAAAACGCAGCATATCTTTTAACACAACACCGTCTTTGCGAAAAAGATTTAGTTTTTGCCAGAAAAATTTTTGCCAGCCCCGAAACTCCTCTTTGGGCTTATTTTCTGAACATTGGCAAGGGGTTTGACGGATGCCGAAAAAAGTTCTTGACCGTAGCCTTTACCAGAAACAAATGGAATCCAAGCGTGGGAAACTGCCTTTTGTAGGTTTTAATGGCTTCTTTATTGATTTTATAAGTAAGCAGCCCCAGCGAAACATCAATCCAGTCGGCGCGGCGGAACGTCTCCACTGTTGTGGCGTAGTTGCCTTTATAGGCACTTACTTTATGGTGCCAGTTTATCATCTGTTTAATTTCTTCGCTCAGATGCTCCTGCCCTGTTTCGGACAGATACCTTCTGGCTTGCTCGACCGAAGGCGGCAGGTAGTCGAAGGTGTGGTGAGTCCAGATACCAATATCATGAAAAACCGCCGCAATAGCATATTTATCTTCATTTTGGGGGGTGGTATCGATGAGCCGGCAGTTCAGAAAAACCCGATAAACGTGGTTTCGGTACTTGGCGTAGTCGCGCCCGATAACAGGTCGGAACTCCTGAAGCAGCGTTTCGATAAGCGTATGTGTGTCTTCTTCCATAAGCAAGGTGGTTAGGCAAACCTATTGGGCAAAGCCAAGCCCGTTTTCGGCCAAAGCTGTTTTAATGGCTGCCAGTGCGTTTTTACCAATGCCGTGCAGTTGGGCAATTTGTTGCTCGCTGAAACCCGAAAAATCGGCCAAAGATGTAATGCCCGCTCCTGCCAAAGCTCTTTGGGCTGGTCGGGCCAGTTTAAGAGGTAATTGCGTAGCCATACTATAAGTTTTAGCAACCAAAAAGCAAGATACAAAACTATTGTTTGAAACGGAAGGCCCAACCTGAAATAATTACTGAGGTAGAAGAATCTTCAAGGCTCCGGTCAGTTAAACGAAGCCCTGAATTCGAGGGGAGTAATGCGGGTTTTGCTCTTGAAAAGTTTGTTAAACGACTGCGAGTATTCAAAGCCCAGATAGTAAGCAATTTCGCTGACACTCAGGTTTGACGAAGCCAGCATTTCTTTGGCTTTTTCAATGAGTTTACCATGAATATGCTGTTGGGTGGTCTGGCCCGTCAGGTTTCTTAGTAAATCGCTCAGGTAATTGGGCGAAAGATGCAACTGGTCTGAAACATACTTTACGGTTGGCAAGCCTTTTTCGGCTAGCTGCGGGCTATTGAAGTAATCGTTCAGGAGGCGTTCGAGTTTGAGCAGCAAATGGCTGCTGGCGTGCTTGCGGGTTATAAACTGGCGGTTATAAAACCTGTTGGCATAGCTCAGCAAAAGCGATAAATGCGAAAGAATAATATCCTGACTGAAACCATCAATGTTGCTGTGGTATTCTTCATAAATGTTTTTCAGGAGTTTCTCTATCATTTTTTCTTCTTTGGGCGAAAGGTGCAGGGCCTCGTTAACGGCATAATGAAAAAAGCCATACTCTTTTATTTTCTGCTCAAGGGGGTGGTTTCTCAAAAAATCAGGATGAATACTGATTGACCACCCTGCATCGGGCATTTCGTCGTCGGCATTCCAGCTTAGTAGTTGGTCAGGCGCAAAAAACGACATCATGCCCTGATTATAATCATACTCATGTTGCCCGTATCTGGTTCGGCAAGTACATTTCTTTTTAATGGCAATGGCATAAAATTTATTCACGAAATGCCCCGTTTCTCGGGTTGTTATGCCTTTCGAGTCTTCAAATCGGGCAATACTCATGAGGGGGTGCTGCGGTTGCGGCAAACCCATATACTGGTGTTGCTTCGCAATAGACTCAATAGTAAACAATACATTCGCTTTGGTTTTCATGCTTTGGTCTTTTGAAAAGTTGAACGCGCATTGCCAGCAATAAATTTCATTATTACCGAATTTGGAATAAAAGCCCCTAGCTTGGCCCCTATTTTATTAGTAAAGCCCGACACCACCACCGTTTTATTACTTTTTAAACCTTTCATGGCTTCTTCTACAACCATGCCGGAGGTCTGGAGGGTAAAATTCCCTAATAAAGCCTTTTTGTCCTGCTCGTTAATATTGGCTCTTTCAAAGAAACGGGTTTCGGTAGCACCCGGGCATAGTAGCATGATTCTGATATTAAAGGGGCGGTTTTCTTCCGAAAGAGCCTCTGTAAACGACTTCACAAAGGCTTTGCTTGCGGCATACGCTGCCATGAAAGGGGCAGGCATAAAAGCCGCCATTGAGGCCACATTGATAACCGTACCGCTGTTGCGCTCACGCATTTGTTTCAGGTAGCGGTGTGTGAGCGACACCAACGCCACAATATTGAGTTGAATCATGTTTAACTCGCTGGCTAACTCTGCCGCCACGAAGTCGCCTGCGGTGCCTATTCCGGCATTATTAATGAGGCAGTCAACCGTTAGTTTGCGTTTTTCGGTTTCTTCAAATATTTGCCAATCGGCGTTGGGTTTGGTTAAATCAATGGCAATATACTGCACCGAAACCCCATATTTACCACTTAAATATGTACTTAACTGTTGAAGTTTGTCTTCCGAACGAGCCACCAGTAAAAGATTATGTTTGTCGGCGGCAAGCCTTTCGGCCCAAGCCTCACCAATACCGCTCGAGGCCCCTGTAAGCAATGTAACTTTCATGTTTTTTGTGTTTAAATAAATCTGTTACAAAGGTGGGAGCATTACGGCAGAAAAAAGTATCCAGAATACTGAGTGTTGTGTCCAAAATACGGTATTGTAATAAATTCAGGAAGCAATCCGCAGTAAATACATACTTGCGTGCAGGCTTCAAGGCTTATTTTAACACTTGCACCCGTCCTGAATAGCAATAACAACAAAGGTGACCTTCTGCTAAAAGCCACCTTTGTTATTTGCTGATTTGTAGGATACCATCAAACCCGCTCTATTACTACGGCGTAGCCCATGCCTACACCTACACACATAGCCACCAGTGCATAGCGTTGCTGTGTACGTACCAGCTGATTGACAGCCGCCTGAATGATACGCGTGCCTGACATACCGAGCGGATGCCCCAGTGCAATGGCTCCGCCGTTGGGGTTTATGCGTGGGTCGTCGTCGGATAGGCCCAGTAAACGGCTCACGGCCAGACATTGCGCCGCGAAGGCTTCGTTAAACTCGATTACATCCATCTGGTTGAGCGACAGACCCGCTTTTTGCAGGGCTTTCTGCGAAGCTCCCACAGGCCCGATGCCCATAATTCTAGGCTCGACCCCCACCACCGCCGATGCCACAATGCGGGCTTTGGGCTGTAAGCCATGTTGCCGGAGGGCTTCTTCCGAAGCTATCAGCATGGCAATGGAACCATCGTTCAAACCGGCCGAATTACCTGCCGTAACGGTTCCGCCTTCTTTCCTAAAAGCGGGTTTCAGTTTGGCCAGTACCTCAAGCGTGGTGCTGCCTTTGATGAACTCATCTTTATCAAAAATACTGATATTCCCTTTTTTATCTGCCAGTTCAACGCTCATAATCTCCTCAGCCAAAATGCCATTCTGCTGTGCGGCAAAGGCTTTCTGTTGCGAACGATAGGCGAATAAATCTTGGTCCTGACGGCTGATTTGATACATATCGACCAGATTTTCGGCCGTTACGCCCATGGCATCGGTGCCGTAAAGCTGGTGCATGACAGGATTTACAAACCGCCATCCGAAGCTCGAGTCGAACATCTGGGCATCGTTTCCGAAAGGTTTCGATGTTTTTGAAATCACCCACGGGCCGCGGGTCATGTGTTCCATGCCTCCGGCTATAACAAGTTCGGCATCGTTGGCTTTAATGGCCCGACTGGCGTGTATAACGGCCGACATCCCCGACGAACACAAACGGTTTACGGTTTCGCCCGGAACGGTGTAAGGCAAACCCGCCAGCAGCAAAGCCATGCGTGCCACATTGCGGTTGTCTTCTCCGGCTTGATTATGGCAACCCAGCAACACATCGTCAATGGCATGGGCCGGAACCGAGGGGTTACGCTTCAATAATTCTTTGATGGGCATAGCCGCGAGGTCGTCGGCCCGAACGGGCGACAGGCTTCCGCCAAAGCTACCAATGGGCGTGCGGACGGCATCTATGATATAGGCTTCTTTCATGGAATAAATGTTTTTATTAACTCAATTGCTCGCGGAAACTGGCACTTGTTTTGGCCCTTACTTCTTCGAGCGTAGCACCCGGCATGAGTTCAATTAAAGTCAGTTGGTTGTCGGGATACGCAAACACGGCCAAGTCGGTAATAACCATATCGACCACACCCGACGCCGTTAAAGGCAACACACAAGCGGGTACAATTTTTGGTGAGCCGTCGGGGTTGGTGTGTGTCATGGTTATAATCAGGCGTTTGGCTCCTTTAGCCAAATCCATGGCTCCGCCTACGCCTAGCAGGGGTTTGCCCGGCACTGCCCAATTGGCCAGATTAGCGGCTTGGTCAACCTCAAGCCCGCCCATGATAGCCACATCGATATGCCCGCCGCGAATCATGGCAAACGAATCGGCACTGTCGAAATAGCTGCTGCCTTTGAGGGCTGTAACCGGAATTTTACCTGCATTTACCGGATAATCCATGGCTCCGCCACCATCGGCAGGCACGGGGCCTACCCCCAGCATTCCGTTTTCGGTGTGCAGAATAATGCCGTGGGTTTCGTTGATGAGGTCGGCTACTAAGGTCGGAATACCAATGCCCAGATTCACCACATCGCCTTTTTTGAGTTCGGCCAATGCGCGCCGCGCCATATTCATGCGTGATTCGTCTACTTTTTTTGACGACGAAACCGAGGCCGACATTCCTAAATCTTCGGGTGTGAGGGTAGCCTGCACCAGATAGTCGACATAACAACCCGGTGTATGAATATACTCCGGTGTGAGCTGCCCTACCGGCACAATTTCTTCTACTTCGGCAATGACCAAATCGGCAGCCGTAGCCATAGCCTTGTTAAAGTTCTGCTCGGTCATGCGGTATTGCAGGTTTCCGGCCGTATCGGCGCGCCATGCCCTGATAAACGCCACGTTTCCGCGCAGGCTTTTGATAAAAACCTGTTCTACCCCATCGATGAGTTTGGTTTCGCGGTCTTTGGCAATGAGCGTACCTACCGACGCAGGCGTATAAAAACCGCCAATACCTGCTCCACCCGCCCGAAGGGCTTCGGCCAATGTGCCTTGTGGCAGTAGTTCGTAGTCTATCAGGCCAGCCTGCACAGCCTTGACGGCGTCGGGGTTTGAGGTAAAAAACGAGCCTATGAGTTTTTTTAGCTGCCCGTTTTGTAGCAACCGCCCTCCGCCAAGCCCTACTTCGCCAGCATTATTGCCAATAAAAGTGAGGTTTTTTGTACCTAGTTCGGCCAATGCGTGCATCAGATGCACCGGATTGCCCGTCATACCGAAGCCCCCTTGCAGAAGGGTGTCGCCCTCTTTCACCATACGGGCTGCCGTTTGTAAATCAATAACCGGAACTTGTTTCATATATTTTTCTCAAATGCCTCAAAGGGCAATCCTACGTAGTTTTCGGCAATGCTGGTTGCATAAGCCTCCGACATTTTTATGTAATCGAATTTTGCTTTTTGTAATTGATATTGATACGACCCATGCTCGGCTTGTTTATGAAAGAGCGTGGTCATGAAATGCGAGAAATCCTGCGCCCGCCAGACGCGTTTCAGGGCCGTTGCCGAATAAGCTGCAAGGGTTTCGAGGGTATTTTGCTGGTAGTATGCCTGCAAGCCATCGGCCAGATGTTTTACATCGGCCACGGCCAGATTCAGCCCCTTGCCACCCGTAGGCGGCACAATATGGGCGGCATCGCCCGCCAGAAACAAACGCCCCGCCTGCATATTGTCGGTAAAGAAACTACGCATGGGCGTAATGCTTTTTTCAAAGATAGGCCCTGTTTTAAGTTCCCAGCCTGTGGTGCCTAGCCTGAGGGCCAGTTCCTGCCAGATTTTATCGTCAGGCCAGTTGTCCAGATGGTCGTCGTTATCGACCTGAATGTACAGACGGCTTATTTTTTCAGAACGCAGGCTATGCAGGGCAAAACCGCGTTCGTGGTAGGCATAAATAAGCTCGTGGGTTGATGGGGCCACGTGCGCCAGTATACCTAGCCAACTAAAGGGGTAGCTTATAGTATATTCCTGATAGGCAGATGCCGGCAGGGTTTTACGCCCGATACCATGAAAGCCGTCGCAGGCAGCCACGAAGTCGCAGGTGAGTACACCTGCCTGCCCCTGCTGCTCAAAATAGATTTTCGGAGTACTGGTTTCAAAATCTTCTATGCGTGTGGCCGAGGTCTCGAAGTAGATTTCTCCGCCACCTGCCAGCCATGCGTCGGTCAGGTCTTTTATTACCTCCTGCTGCCCATAAATGGTTATGTTTCTGCCACCCGTAAGTTCTCCGAACGGAATCCTGACACGCTCCTGATTAAAACTCAGATAAACGCCATGGTGTTGCTGCCCTTCTTTCAGGAGGCGGTCAGCCACGCCCAGTGTTTTATAAATATCAACGGTATTTTGTTCAAGCAAGCCTGCCCTTACACGGGCCTGCACGTACTCGCGGCTGCGGTTTTCCAGAATAATGGCTTCTATGCCCTGCCTGCGCAGCAGCAAAGCCAATGTTAAGCCCGCTGGCCCACCCCCTATAATGCCAACCTGCGTTTTAAGTATTTTCATAAACCACTCCAATTTCTTTGAACAACTCCTGCGCTGAGGCAAACGCCTCGTTGGCCGCAGGCACACCACAATACACCCCCGCCTGTAAAATTACCTCCTTGATTTCGCTCACGGTTACGCCATTGTTAAGGGCCGCTTTGAGGTGTAGTTTCAATTCGGCTTTTTTGTCGAGAGCTATCAGCATGGCTATGGTTATCAGGCTACGGCTGTGTTTCGAGAGGTTGGGGCGTGTCCAGATTTCCCCCCACGCGTAATTGGTTATAAACGACTGGAAGTCGGTATTGAAGGCGTTGATTTTCTCGTTGGCTTTATCTACATACGCATTGCCAAGCACTGTGCGCCGCACGTGCATTCCTTTGGCATAGGTGGTATCGCCAACCAGAAAGTCTATCAGTGTATGGGCATATTCTTTGGGTAATTCGGTGCTTGTCAGATGCCGCGCGTGCAGCACTTTCAGGTGTGCAAACGGAATTTTGTTGGCCAGAAACTCGGCTTGCTCTACATTGGTTACGGGGTCTTCGTCGCCCGTGATAATGAGGGTTTCTACCGATATATTCTGCACTTTCTCTCTAAAATCGGCATCTCTGATAGCCGCGCAGCAACTCGTATAACCAGCCGTATTGCAACGCAGAAACATGGCTTTGGTGTCGGCTACGCGTTGTGGCTTGTGCCGCCTGAAATCTTCGGTAAACCAGCGTTCCATTGTTTCGTTGGCAATGGCCTGCATTCCTTGCTTGTTAATGGTCTCGATGCGGGTGTTCCAACGTTCGTCGTTGCCAATTTTAGCACCTGTGTTGCTCAGCACGAGTTTTTTAAATCGGTTCGGATGATTCAGCCCCAGCCATTGCCCGATAAGCCCCCCCATCGACAAGCCACAGTAATAGGCGGTTTCGATGTCGAGGTCATTCATTAGCTCAATTACATCTTTCCCTAGCTTTTCGATGCTGTAAGGGCCGGGCGTGGTTTCGCTTCCGCCATGCCCGCGGGTATCGTACTGTAAAATACGAAAATAGGGCAACAGATGCGGCACGAGTTCGTCCCACATCATCATTTCAGACCCCAGCGAGTTCGAGAAAATCAGCACGGGGCTGTTGGGGGTTCCTTGTAGTTTGTAATGGGTTTTCATGTTTTCTGGTATTTATCAGGTTCAATGCCAGCCAGTATTTCGTCGATTATGAGCAGGCTATTGCCTATCGACTTTTCGGGGCTGAAGAGTTCGTCCAAATCGGGTAAATCCAACGCCATGTCGGTCAATACTGTTTTCAGGTGTTTTTGCTCGCTAACGGCGCGCTTAACGGCTTGTTCCAGCAGCTCGTGCGCTTGTGCTTTGCCGAGCTTCGGGGCAAGGGCTAACGAAACGTTTTCGGCATAAATCAGCCCGTTGGTTCGTTCCAGATTACTTAACATTTGCTGTGGGGCTACTTCCAGCCCTTCCAGCAGTTCGGTGCTTCTTTCGACCGAGCCAGCTACCAAACGCATAATTTCGGTCAGCACTTCCCACTCGGAGTGCCACAACCCCGCCGACCGCTCGTGTTCTTGCGGCATGGCGGCAAGCATGGTGCTTACCAGCGGCGGCAAACGATTGGCGTTAGCCAGAATGGCCGTACACAAAACCGGATTCTGCTTGTGCGGCATAGTGCTTGACCCCCCTTTGCCTTCGGCGGCTCCTTCGAGTACTTCGGCTATTTCGGTTTGCATGAGCAAGGCAATATCTTTGGCTATTTTGCCGAGGCTTCCGCCTATTATGCCCAGTACCGCGGCCCATTCGGCCAGATTATCGCGTTGGGTATGCCATGCAAAGCCAGCATTTAGGTTGAGTTTATCGGCAAGGTTTTGCTGTACTGCGGCCGATATAAAAGTGTTGCCACTGCCAACGGCTCCGCCCAGTTGCAGGGTGAGTATCTTGCTTTCGATGGCGGCTATCCGTTCGCGTGTGCGTTCGATACCTGCCAGCCAGTAGGCAGTTTTAAGCCCGAAGGTAATGGGTTTTGCCTGTTGTAGCAGGGTACGGCCTACCATGAGGGTTTGCCTGTGGCGGCGGCTGAGGCTCATAAGTAACTCTGACAAAACGGCTAGTTTTTCGTCGAGCCAGTAAATAAATTCTTCTATCTGTAAAACCGTAGCGGTGTCGATTACATCTTGACTGGTAGCACCCAGATGCACCCATCCGGCGGCTTCGGGGTATTTTTGCTTAACGGCTTGTGTCAGTTGTTTGATGAGCGGAATGGCAGCATTGCCTCCAAGCCTGACGGCCGCTATCAGCGATTCGGTGTCTATCAGGTCGGTTTGGCAGCAGTTGGCAATGGCTTCTGCCGAAGCCTGTGGTATAAGCCCCTGTTCGGCCTGTGCCAATGCCAGCGTGCCTTCAAAACGGAGCATCTGGGCTATCAGGTGCTTGTCTGACAGGAGTTCATCTGCTTGTACCGAGTAGAAATATTGTGCGTATAGGCTCATTTCTTTTTTTGGCGAAGGTCGCATTCGCCTTTACATGATTCATACTTAGGCAGGTACTACGCGGGGTATTTGCCCCATTCATTGGCTTGTGTTACTACAATGGGCGGGCGGGTCAGATGTCGAAAAACACGGTTTCGTTTTCGCCTTGCATATAGATATTAAACTCATAGCCATTGGCTTTCTTTTGTGCAATAAGGGTGTGCCGTCGGTCTTCAGGCACGGCCAGAAGCACTTCGTCTTGGGCGTTCAGTTCGGCTTCGTCTGAAAAATACAGGCGTGTGTACACGTGTATAAGTTGCCCACGCATAAACAGAATCACAGATATATAGGGTGCTTGCCCATTAACTGGCTCTGGTTTGATGGTATGAAAAACGAATCGGTTCTGGGGGTCGGTTCCTGTGCCGTATCGCCCAAAAAGCTGATATTCGCCGTCGTTCTGCCAGAGTTCTATCATGGCATCGCTGATAGGCGCACCCTGCCCGTCGAATACTTTTCCGGTAATGGTAATGGCTTGCTCGTGGTCGAGCGGGTTTACCATCTGGTTTCCGACAAGGCTTTTAAAATCATATAAATATTGCTCAGGGGTAAGCCCATAAGCAAAGTAAGGTCCAACGGTTTGGGAAGGTGTCTGTAACATTTCTATGACAATTTACGAAGAAATCTCGGTTATAGTGTTTCAAATGGGGTTTGATTATAGCCTCTCAGCACAAAGTCGAACCGATAGCCCAAAGCAAAGTTGGGTTCGGTGATACTCAGGTCGAACTGCGAAATGAGTAACTCGCGGCCTTTGGGCGGAACACCCAGAAAAATAGGGTCGTGTTGCAGGAGGGGGTCACCCGGGAAATACATCTGGGTTACGAGCCTGTTGGTAATATTAGCCCCGAATAACGAAAAATGTATATGGTTAGGCCGCCACGCATTGTAGTGGTTTCCCCACGGATACGCTCCGGGCTTGATGGTGTAGAATTTATACCGGCCTTCGTCGTCGGTCAGGCAACGCCCTGCGCCCAGAAAATTTGGGTCGAGGGGGGCTTCGTGCTGGTCTACCTTATGCACATAACGCCCTGCGGCATTGGCTTGCCATATTTCGATGAGGGTGTTCGGAATGGGCTGCCCGTTTTCGTTCATTACGCGGCCATGTACTACAATGCGTTCGCCGAGGGGCTGTCCGTTTTTTACCGAATTTCTGGTAAGGTCGTGGTCGAGCGGGCCTAAATTCCAGTCGCCAAAAACGGGGCCTGTCAGTTCTGATAACGATTGTTTGAGCAATACGAGTGGCTTTTGTGGCGCACGTAGTACGGTTGATTTGTAATCGGGCGATAAATACGGGGGCTGCACCTCGCGGTCAAAGGTATGGTAAATAAGCTGGCTCATGTGTTGAATAGTTTTTCGACAAAGGTATTTTCTGGCTGCCACAAACGCTTGCACTAATGCAAATATTACTTGTACAATATAAACATCTTGTTTTATATAAACTATTTTCTTACCGCTTATCAGGCGTGGTGTTGTGGCTGGTGCTGTGGGTTTGTTTTACAGGTTTCAGCGTGGGTATTTGATCAATGAAGCGGTACAGCGGATTGGTAATCCGCTGCCCGTGTCATTTTTTTTCCCCGACAAACTATATTCAACCCTATCTATATTCAAATATATTTCCATATATATATTTGCATTTTTAAAACATTTCAATTGAAAACACTCGTTAATTTCAAAGGTCTTTACGGCGATACCCAGTCGATGGAGTTGCCCTACTTCATTCATCATGAACCCCTCGAAACCAGAAGCCGGATGCACAACTGGGAAATTAAAGAACACCTGCATACCGAACTTTTTCAGGTGTTTATTATTGAGCAAGGGGCTGGCACCATTATTTCTGACGGCCACTCATTGCAACTTTCAAGCCCTTGTGTTATGTGTATTCCGGCCAATACTTTGCATGGCTTTGCTTTTCAGCCCGAAACCAAAGGCGAGGTAATTACGTTCTCTGAGGCATTTTTTGAGAGTCTTTTCAAAAATATGCCAAAACTTCTGCTCGAAATCAACCGTTTTCAGTTACTGGCTTTTAAAAATGAGCCTGAGCATTTTACGCCCATCCTGCATTATGCGCAGGAACTCACACGGGAGCTATACGAAACAAACCCCGAAAAGCAAACCGTCATTCAATCGCTATTGCAATTGTTTTTTGTTTATCTGTACCGTTTCAGTTTATCGCAACAAGCTACTTTTTCTAATGCCAGTAACCGCACGCTACATTATTTTCAGGAGTTCCAGAAAAGTATCAGGCGAAGCCTGCACGAAACCCGAACCATTAGCCAGTATGCCCGCGAGCTACACATTACCAGCGTGCATCTGAACCGTATCTGTCAGGCACTTGTTCAGAAGTCGGCCTTGCAGATTGTGCAGGAACACCTCATAAACGAAGCCAAAAAATATTTACTCAATACCAATTATGCTGTTTCGGAGATAGCCTATTTTCTGAACATCAAAGACCCCGCCTATTTTACGCGTTTGTTTAAAAAGCTAACAGGCGTTACACCTAGCGACTTCCGAAAAAACTAGCTTATTTCTTTGGAAGAAATAAACATCGTCATGACTCCCGCCAGAATGGTAGGTATGGCATAAATCAGAAAATTGGTACTGATTGAAAACCCCATGCCAATTAATACGCCACCAATGGCTGGCCCTACAATACCCCCTAGCCGCCCGATACCGATAGAAGCCCCCACGCCGGTGGTTCTGAACTCGGTCGGATACATAAGCGCGGCCACGGCATATAAGCCCACAAAACCGCCCTGAATACCAAAGCCTAAGGCACAAAATACCCAGAAGACCATGTCAGACCCCAGAAAAACCTTAAAAACAGCCATCAGCACTCCGGTCAGTATCAGAAAAATACCGATGGTTTTCTTTAAGCCGTATTTATTAGAAAAATAGCCCTGTGTAATAATACCAAAGAATGCCCCCGCATTAAAAACGATTCCGGCATAGATAGCCAGTTTTGTTGATAAACCCGTTGACTGCGCCAGACTGGGTATCCAGCTTGTGAGGAAATACAGCGTAGCAAAAGCCAGAAAAAGGGCTATCCATAGCTGAATGGTTGGCACCAGAAACTCTTTACCCATGAGTCCTTTAACGGCTATTTTGTGTTGTTTCGGAGGGGCGGGCGGCAGTTGGTCAATGGCTCCGAAATTCATTCGGGCCAAAATACGGTTAACCTTAGCAAGCGCATTGGCTGGCCGGCGTTTAATATAAAAATCGAGCGATTCGGACAAGAAAAACACTATCAACGGCACCGATGCCAGTGTAATCATACCCGCCAGTTGAAACATGGTTTGCCAACCCAACGTCGGGATAATCTGGCTGGCAGCAAGCCCCGAAAGAACCGCCCCTACCGGATACCCGCCAATAACTGTACTCACCAGAAAATCTTTCAGGCGCGTGGGGGCGTATTCGGCCATCAGAGCCGCCGTGCTTGCCAGCATACTGCCAATGCCTACGCCACTCAGAAACCGCAGCATAATTAGTTTAGGAATGCTGTTAACCCACGATGTAGCGTAAATGGTGCTTCCCATGAGCAAGGCACTGATAATTATCAGGGTTTTGCGGCCTGCTTGGTCGGCAATGGGGGTTAAAAACAGCGCGCCGAAGGTCATGCCGAGGAGTCCGGCACTGAACACCAGCCCCATAGCTGCCGGAGAAATCTGCCAGTCTTTAATAATAGCCGTTGAGGCATAGGAGATAATCATTACGTCCATGCCGTCGAGCATATTCATCAAAAAGCAAATCAGGATGGTAAGATATTGCAGACGGGTAAGCGACGCGTTATCAATCAGGTTTCGGGTGCTGAATGTCATAGTTATAGCGGTTGAATACAATTATAAAGCTCGGCTTAAAGCACTTTCCAGACCTGAATGGCCACGTTATCGGGGTTCTTGATACCCTTGCAAATAAAGATGGCGTTGTTCATCCACTCGTATTTGCTGCCTTTGGGGGCTTCAAACTTCGGAACAGCCCTGAAATAATACTCCGATGCACTCACCTGTTCGCCGCGGCTCATGCGGGCCACAACTTCGGGGCTTGCTACGCGTAAGCCCGTATTTTTGATATAGATAATTACGCCGTCGTCGGTTTTCATCTGGTAGTGTGCTTCCAGTTCCGACACCCCGTCGGGCCTTACCACCTGCCAGTCGGCTCCGCCTGTAAGCACTTCTGCCCTGATAGATGGCCCGCTCACAGTGCCGCCCATAATCGGAATAATACGGCGCATACCGTGGGGGGTTTCGCCCACCACCATTGGTGGATTAAGTTTTATTTTTAATTCACAAACAAATTCCAGTGCCGGAGCTTCGGGCGCATTTTGCGCCACGGCACGGTGCAAACAAATAAAGGCAACAACTAAAGTAAGGCAGGTTTTGATGGTTAATTGTTTCATAAGACGATGGTTTTATTTTAATCCTAATAGCCGAATGGCATTTTCCTTTAAAATTAAAGGTTTTACTTCTTCTCTGAAACCTGCTTCGTCAAAATCCTTTATCCAGCGTTCGGGCGTAATGAGAGGGAAGTCCGTTCCGAAGAGCATACGGTCTTTCAGTAAGGTGTTGGCATACTGTATGAGTTGCTTCGGAAAATACTTCGGCGACCACCCGCTTAAATCGATATACACGTTTGGTTTGTGCATGGCTACCGAAAGGGCTTCGTCTTGCCACGGCCAACTAGGGTGTGCAATAACAATGGGGCAGTCGGGGAAATCGATGGCTACGTCGTCGAGGTGAATCGGGTTTGAGTATTCCAGCCGCAGGCCGCCACCGCCACGCACCCCGCTGCCATACCCCGAATGCCCCGAATGAAAAAGCATAGGCAGTTTATATTCGGCAATAACCTCATAGAGATGATACGCCATTTTATCCTGCGGGTAAAAGCCCTGCACCGTTGGGTGAAATTTAAAGCCTTTTACGCCATAATTTTCAATTAAATCGCGGGCTTCGCGCGCGCCCATACGGCCTTTGTGGGGGTCAATGCTAGCGAAGGCTATCATTACGTCAGGGTTTTTTAAGGCCCCTTCGGCTACTTCCTTGTTGGGTATGCGGCGTTTGCCTATATTAAATTCTGAATCGACGGTAAACATCACAAAAGCCATGTTTAGCTCGCGATAATAGTCGGCGGTTTCCTGAATAGTGGGGCGTTTGTCTGACTTGAAATATTTGGCAAAAGCCACATCAAACTCAGGGCGGTAGTCGTCATGTGGCTGGCAGCACGACACCTCCGCATGGGTATGCACATCAATGGCAATTATTTTGTTAATGTCTATCATTTAGCTGTATTGTCGATAGCCCTGTGCCAGTGCAGCACAAGGCTTTGGTAAGATTCGTTATTCCATCAGTCCGGCTTTTGCCTTTGCACCTGTTTTTACCCAGTTACGGAGTTCGTCGAAGGCTTTAGCTGTTTGTTGCGGCGAAAAAGCACAATGCCCTTGCCCATTGGTATACCTGACGGTAAAGAACTGGTCTTTGCCCTGCTTATGCACCATGTTTTCAAAGTTGGTTACTCCATACGTGGGCGGAATAAGCTGGTCGTAGAGGGTATGCACCAGTAAAGTAGGTTTGTTGATATTACCTGAGCGGTCGTACTTACCAAAAACATTTTCAGGGTTTACGGTTGCGGGCAGGCGTTCGGCGCGGGCATTTACGAGCATATTATCAGGAAAACCCGAATAAACGGTGTTGGTGTTATCGAAGGGGTTTCCGCCGGCTTTCTGGGCGATGTCACGCAGGACGTTCTCGTTAAAGAACAGCGAAAAAGGCAGGTCGTCGAGTTTTAAATCGAAACGGCGGGCAAAGGCTACTGCCAGTGCCGAGTCTTTGGCAAGAATGGCTTTTTTCATGTCCATTGCTTTGGCAAACATCTTTCTTGAGTCTTGCGCCTGATAGGGGTTTTTCAGATCGAAAATGGTAGATAAAGGCGTAGCAATACCCGGAAACAAGCCATTAAAAGTAGCGTAGAGGTCAAACTCCTTGCGGCATTGCAGGTAAATACGGCTCGAAAGCGGACACAGCGGCAAAGCACCCTGATAGTTTTTATCGAAGTTTTCCATGATTGCGAGCGTAATGCCGCCCCCCATCGAATGCCCTACCATAAACGTAGAATCAGGCTTGCCATATTTGCCGAAAAAATACTTACGCAGGGCCTCGGTGTCGTCTACGCCTTGCGCCAACGCCAAGCCCTGAAACTGGTAATCGGAGGCTGCTACGGCAAAGCCCCTTTCCAGAAAAGGACTCATGCTTTTCAGAAACTGCGGGCTTTTACTTTGCAAAGGGCTGCCGTTGAATTCGTACCCATGCGCGTACATCACCAGTTTGCCTTTCCAGTCGGGCGGGAAAAGAATCCGGTACCTAGCTCCGTTGATATTACCGGAGTCGATGCGGGCGATATTCTGCCCCCAAGCTGTGCAGACAGACAAAACCAGAAGAAGAAGCGTTTTTTTCATGGGTTTTATGGTTTATTTCTTTGTTTTTTGCCAAGCAAGCGTTAGAAAGTTAATCATTTTATCGTAGTATTTATCAATCATTACACCCGGGCCATGCCCGCCGCCTGCCACTATTATCAACTCGCTTTTAATGCCTGCCTGTTGCAGTTTATCATAAAGTTGCTGGCTCTGGCAATGTGGCACGAGGGGGTCTTTGTCGCCATGAAAAATCAGGAAAGGCGGGTTTTGTGCGTTTACGTAGCTGCTTGGGTTAGCCAAAGCACATTGGGCGGGGTTTTCCTGAATAGGCCCACCAATGAGCGACGACTCCGGCGATTTGGCCTCGTTATGTGCAAACGAACTTCCGCATTTATCCATAATCAGGAAATCGGTTGGCCCGAACCAGTCTACTACGGCATTTATGTGGCTGCTTTCGTGCGTGTATTTGCCTAGCTTACCCTCAATGTCTACTGCCAGCCCCGCTATTGTATCGATACGGGTGTTGTTTGTGGTGCCTGCAAGGGCCGAAAGATGCCCACCAGACGACCACCCCGTGATGCCGATAAATGAGTTATCGAGCGAAAAAGCCTCGCTGTTGCCACGGATGAACCGGATGGCCGCCTTGATGTCCTGAATTTGTGCCGGAAAACGGGCATCGCTGCTCGACCTGTGGTTGACGTTCACGACTGCGAAGTCGCTTTCGAGCAGTTTCTGACCCAACCCTACCTTAAAGGTTTCTTCTTTGGATGAATTAGAAAACCATGCGCTGCCGTAAACAGCTATTACGACCGGATACGGAGCTTTACCTTTCAGGGGCAGGTGTACATCAAGCCGATGCCCGATGAGGCCATCGCCTACGTAATCGACATCGAGCCAGTATCGGGCCGACGTAATGGCGGTTTGGCTGATAGACGGCTGTTTATTTTGCGCCCATACGCAACCAGAAACGAGCCACAGAACGACAAGTATTTTTTTCATAGCAAGGCTGACAGTTTTTTGCTTGAGGCAGGAGCGTTTATGATTCGCCCCAGACTTTTATGGCTGTATTTACGACCAGTTCTATTTTACACCATTGGTCGTCGTGGGTCATGTCGTTGCCGTGGTGGGTTGATGAAAACCCACATTGCGGACTTACACAGAGGTTTTCAAGCGGCATATACTGGGCGGCTTCATCAATACGGCGGCACAAATCGTCGATGTTTTCGAGTTCTTTCTGTTTTGAGGAAACAATGCCCAGCACCACGTTTTTATGGGCAGGCACAAAGCGTAAGGGAGCAAAATCGCCGCTACGTTCGTCGTCATATTCAAGAAAATAGGCATCAACGTTAATTTCGTTGAAAAGAATTTCGGCCACAGGCTCGTAGCCCCCTTCGGCAAACCATGTGCTGCGGTAGTTGCCCCTGCACAGGTGAATACCAATGGTGAGGTCGGCAGGGCGGTTATCAATTACCGAATTAATTAAGGCGGCATAGGTTTTGGGTAACAGGTTGGGGTCTTCGCCACGTTCGGCAGCTGCGGCGCGCATTTTAGGGTCGCAGAGGTATGCCAGATTGGTGTCGTCGAGTTGGAGGTAACGCAAACCCGCCTGATACAGGTGGTCGATTTCTTCCCGATAAGCCGCAGCTAAATCATGAAAAAATTCATCCATATCAGGATACGAATGAATATCGATTGATTTGCGACCACCTCTGAAGTGTATCATGGTAGGTGAAGGGATGGTTACCTTCGGCGTTTGAGTAACAATAGATTGTAAATATTTAAAATCTTCGACTTGAATGTCTTTTACGTGTTTTAGTTTGCCCGTTACGCTCAGTACGGGTGGTTTAAAGCCATCTTCGGCCACTTTGGCGTTAGGGTTGGCCTCGATACCTCCGGTAACAGATACGCCTTCGAGTTCTTTCAGGAAGTCAAGGTGGAAGTAATCACGGCGGAATTCTCCGTCAGTAATTGATTTCATGCCTGTTGATTCCAGTTTTTTCACGGTTTCCAGAATGGCCGCATCTTCAATGGCGCGGAGTTCCTGGGCAGAAATCTCGCCTTTTTTCCATTTTAAACGATTTTCTTTGACTGCCTGAGTTCTTAATAAACTACCCACGTGGTCGGCTCTGAAAGGAGGTTTCATCAGTTAATAAGTTTTGTTTTATGATTGAATACAATTTATCTATGTTCAGGGTTTTGGTAAGGCCAATGCTGCGGATTACCAATCCGCGATACGTTTGTGTCGGGCAGTTAGTTGCTAGCGATACAACTCCTCGACCAGATGCGCCCGATGCCTGAGTACGATACGCTGATTAAGCGAACCCTTATCGGTTATTTCGCCGAGGTCGATAGAAGGCGGCTCCAGAGCCACCACTATTTTACCCAGCCGGTTTGCGCTACCCGTAGCCGACTCATTAAAACGCCGGAGGAAATCGTTCAGGAAGGCCGTTACCCGTTCGTCCAGAAACACCTCGCGGTTATCGGCGGTGGCAGTTCCTGCCAGTTTCCGGCAGGCATCCGCATTCAGAAACAGAATAGCCCCTATGAACTCCTGGTCTAGGCCAGCCAGCACCACATCCTGTATAATTGGCGACCCCGCCGAAACGATTTTAGCTTTCAGCACCCCCACGTTTACCCATGTGCCTGTTGAAAGTTTAAAATCTTCGGCAATGCGCCCATCAAAAACCAGCCCTTTATCGGGGCAGGAATCATCCAGAAACCGCACAGCGTCGCCCGTTTTGTAGTAGCCCTCCTCATCGAAAGCCTTCAGGGTAGCCTCCTCGTTGCGCCAGTAGCCACAGGTTACGTTCGGTGCTTTGTAGCGCGCCTCCAGTTTGTCGCCATCGGGTACGAGTTTAACATCCATACCCGCCACAGGAACCCCCAGCAAACCCGAAAAAGCCCCACCCCAGTTAGCAAACATAGCCGACGGCCCCGACTCCGTACAGCCCAAGCCCGTGATAATCGGTATTTTTTCGCCTACGGTTTCGATAGCCAGTTCCTCGAGCCGATTCCAGACAGGCTGCGCAAGGCTAGCCCCCGCATAAAAGAGCATATTCAGGTTTTGAAAGAAAGTATGGCGTAGGGTTGGCTCACGTTCAAAGTACGGAATGAGCATTTCGAAGCCTTTGGGTACATTAAAATAGGCCGTTGGCGAGATTTCGCGCAGGTTCTGAATAGTAGTTTCGATACCCTGCGGCGTAGGCTTGCCGTCGTCGATATAGAGCGTTCCGCCATTATAAAGAGCCAGACCAAAATTATGATTTCCGCCGAAAGTGTGGTTCCACGGAAGCCAGTCGATAAACACCGGAGGCGTAGCCGACAAAAATGGAAACACCTGCGTGATTTGTTGCAGATTAGTACACCACATCTGCTGCGTATTAATTACCCCTTTCGGTTGGCCTGTTGACCCCGACGTAAACAAAACCTTTGCTACAGTATTGGCACAGACCTTATCAAAAGCCCCCTCAACCGCTGCCGAGGCATGAGTTTGCAGGAGGGCAGTAAAATCAATCTCGGTGGTTTCTTCGGCCGTTACAATCATGGCCTCAGGAAACCATTGTTTAGCCAATGCCAGTGCCTGCTGGTAAAGGCGGGCATTCTGGGCAAAAATCAGCTTGGGTGTCATGAGTTCCAGACAATGCCTGAGCTTGCCGAAATCCTGCGAAATTAAAGAATAAGGCGGCGAAACAGGCGAGTACGGAATACCCACGTGCAAGGCTGCCAGTGCCAGTATGGCGTGTTCGAGTGTGTTTTCTGACAGAATAACGATGGTTTCGTTCGGCGCAAACTGCTGGTTGAGCAAATACTGCCCTACCGAACGCACCTTTGCCAACATAGCAGCATAAGTAATGTGCTGCCATGCCCCATTGCTGTTGCGGCGGGCCAGAAAAGGTTTTTCGGGTTGCAGGGCTGCCCAATCGATAAGTTTTTGTGTTAGTTTATCGGGGCTTTGCCCAAGCGGTTGAGCCAACCTGAAATGAATGGCGCCGTCGGCACGTACCATTTTATGGGTTTGCGTAGGGCCAAAAGCAATATTTTTATATGCGATGTTTTTCATTCCCCTACTTTTTTAGCTCTTCCTTCCAGAAAATCCTTTAAACGTTGCTTGGCCTCAGGCGCACTCTGGGCAATAGCCGCCATGAGGCTTTCGAGGAGCAAACCCTCATTTTGTGAGGCATCGGTAATGCGTGGCAATACGTGTGTAAGGGCGTAGTTGGTCATTTCGGCATTGGCCGCTATTTTCTGCGCCAGTTCGAGGCCCTTCTCCATACCCGCTCCGGTATCGACCAGATATTGTGCTAAACCAATCCTTTCGCCTTCTTCGGCCTTGTAAACCCTGCCTGTAAGCATCATGTCGGTCATGCGGGCCATGCCTATCAGCTTCGGAAGCCTGACCGAAGCCCCCCCACCTACAAAAATACCCCGTTGCCCCTCAGGAAGGGCATAAAAAGTAGTAGGATCGGCCACCCGTATGTGGCAAGCTGCGGCCAGTTCAAGCCCGCCGCCTACTACTGCGCCATGCAACACGGCTACTACTGGCGCGGGGCCAAACTGCACTTTATCGAGCACCCTGTGCCACATACGCGAGTGGTAAACCCCTTGCATAACATTTCTTTCTTTGAGTTCGGAGAGGTCGAGACCCGCCGAAAAGTGGTTGCCAAGCCCGTAGATAACAATGCAGCGGATGGCAGTAGGAATATTGTCGAAGACCTTTTCGATGCCCAAAATGAGCTCATCGTTAAAGGCATTGCGTTTTTCGGGCCTGTTTAGCCCCAATAAAAGTATTTCATTACGAATCTCAACACTGAGCGACTGGGGCAAGTCCGAATAAAACATTTCTTTATGCACAATATCTCCTATTTATACAATTTTATATAAAAATTTTACCATACAAAATTGAACAAATGCGGCCCCATATTAGTAGGCAAGAAAAAGCCGATACTATGCAGAATCAATCAATTTTCAAACTGGCGATATTGTCGGGGAGTCATGGATGTCTTGGCTTTGAAAAAACGACTGAAATCGCTTGGGTCGAAGCGGCCTATCTTAAAAGCTATTTCAGCCACACTCATGGAGGTTTGTTTGAGTAAGACTTTGGCTTCCAGAATCCGCATATCTTCGAGCAATTCGTGGGCCGATTTCCCCACCGTAGCTTTCACACATTTGTGCAGATGATTAGGCGAAATAGAGAGGTATTCTGAGAACTCCTGCACCGATTTTTTTTCGTAGATAAACTCTGTAAGGGCGTTTTTGTAGCGTTGTGTAATAAAAGCGGCGGCGTTTTTGGTATGTTGCTGGGCAGGCTGCGCCCAATGTTTAAGCTCCGAAAGCAAGGTTAAGAGATACATCGGGATGAGGTCGAAACGGTCGTTGTCGTTGCGTTTGTATTCTCTTTCCAGAATTTCGAGCAGCTTGATTACCCGCTCAGGCTCGGCCACTTTTACGATAGGCTCGCCGGTAAACTGAAAAAACGGAAAATCTTTGGCAATATCGGTTCTGATAAACGACTGGTTGAAGATTTCGGGCAGAAAATGGCAATAAAATCCTTCGGTGTTGTCGTCGACCCTCTCGAGGGCTGTTATTTCGCCTGCGGGTAAGCAAAAAACGTGGTTCGGCCACACATCGTAATGCGTAAGCCCCTTGCTACGGGTAGCCATGCCTTTGGTAATAAATATCAGGAAATAAACCGAACGCCGATGCGGTTGCAGAGGTATGCGCAGGTGCTGTTTGTAGTTTTCGATACGCTCTACATGGAATTTATCATAAAAGCCCGAAACGCGTGGTTTCCAGTTCGCAAAAATGTAGTCGTCGAACTGGGAGGGGTTCAGCAAAGGGATTTTCGATATGCTCCGTTTTTCCATCATGTAACAAAATTAGAAGAAAACCCCAAAAAGAAAAACGCAAAGCTACAAATGTAGCCCCTGTACAGGCTTGGGTAAAGGGTCGTTATCGGGCGGCTTGCCACAACCTCATGGGCGGAAGGTGCAAGGCTCATGCGTGCCTGTGGCAAAGATTTTTTATTCCGCGCCCACATTTCAGAATGTAGAAAATATTCCACTCTGGCTAGTGCCTGATGTATGTTTGCTTTGCGCGTTCTGGCGGTAGTTTGGGGCTTCTTTTCTACGAAAAGCCCTGAAAACCTATTATTTACGGGCTTCTGGGCTGTATGTTGGTGCGTTTTCTGGCATAGTTTTTTAACGATTGAAGGCAGATATTCATTCATCCGATGCTCGGAAATTCTGAAAGCATTGTTCAAATAAAACACACAATCTCATGAAAGTTTTTGTTAAACCTCTGGTAATCTTTTTTGCAGCTATTTCGATGGTATCCTGCGTAGCAAAAAAGAAGTATGTAGCACTCCGTAACCAATATGAACAATCACAGACCGCTTTAGTTAAATGCGGCGATGAAGTACAAGATTACAAAGACCGCCTGGCGGCCGCCCAACGAACCGCAGAAACGCAAAATGCAACCGCACAAGTTACTATTCAGCAACGCGACCAGCAATTGAACGATTTAAGAGACCAGTTATCGGACCTGAAAAAAGTTCGCGACCGCCAACTGGAACAAGTGGGTGACCTGACTGTGCTTTCAAAAGCAGCCAACGATAACATTGATAACACTTTATCACAACTGCAACAGAAAGACCAGTACATTAACCGCCTGCACGCGGCCAGAACTAAAGCCGACTCGATTAATCTGGCTCTGGCTGTTAACCTTACCCGTGTGTTGAAAGACGGTATCGACGATAAAGACATTGAGGTAAAGGTTGACAAAACTGTGGTTATGATTAACATTTCGGACAAAATGTTGTTCAGCAGTGGTAGCTACAAGATTTCGCCACGAGCCAACGAAGTGCTAGGCAAAATTGCTCAGATTATCCAGTCCAGACCAGAGCTTGAAGTAATGGTTGAGGGGTACACCGATAACGTTTCGATTAAAAACGAGTGTATCTCGGACAACTGGGATTTAAGTGTGAAACGTGCTACTTCGGTTGTGCGTACCTTGCAGGGACAATTTAAAGTAGACCCTAACAAGTTAATTGCCGCCGGACGTGGAGAATATAACATCCTGACAAGCAATGATACCGCCGAGGGCCGTTCGACCAACCGCCGTACACGTATCATTCTGATGCCAAAACTTAACCAGTTCTACGACTTGCTAAGTTCAAATAAATAAGCCTTAGGGTTAAAGATAAAAACAGGAAGGCTTTTATTATGAAGCCCTCCTGTTTTTGTAATAATATAAAGTTAAAAGTATTGCTGACAAATGGGTTTTAGCATTCATAGCTATACTTCTGTTAACGCTTGAACTTCTTTGTTGAGAAGTAATCTTTTCAGTTCAATTACTAATTTTTCACTTCTGTATTTATCAAAATCAGCAATATTCTGCCATTCTAGCTTCAAATCTTGCTTTATATAATTTCTAATTTTATATTCCTCAATTTTATCTGCTGATAATTCTTCTGCCATCCAGAGTTCTGGGTCTTTCGCTCTTTTGGTATTATTTTCTTCGCCCTGAAGTAATTGAAGGTTATACAAATAGTTAGCTTTTCCCATATAATTTTTATCTAGCAATAGATTTTTATCATTGAATTTAGACTTTGGATAAATGTGGTCAATATGAAAAGATGAATTTTTGTAATCTAAATGAGGGTATAGAATCTGTAAGACTGGCAAAAGTGCAAGTGAGCCGTATTGTAAATCAACCATTCGTTCAATATCATCTTCCGAAAGGAATAAAGGATAAGTCTGATTATTCAATAGCTCTACATTTACCCCTTTAAAAGTGCTATTATTTTTTATTGCTTTACTAACAATCTCAAGTTTAGTATCTAATGAAGACGAAAAATAGCTTTTTATTTGAGCCAATCTCACAAATTTCAGCATCTCATTTTTATCTTCCTCCGAAATATTTTTATGCTTAAACAAATAAAATGCTATTACTGAAATAATGTATGCAGAAGTTAGCCTATTCCGATAACCAAATTCTTTCAGTATATCTATTGCTGAATATATTTGATTTGTTATTTCTTCCCAGTTATCTTCAATTTTATGTATATTGGCTTTACTAAAGTTGCGCAAGGCAAAAATATGTGGGCATTCTGTTAATATTAAACAGGTTTTTAAAATCTGGTCTCTTTCCATCACGCCAAATCCTTCATCTTTTAAAGAATCAACCAACCTATTCATTAAAGCTCGTATATCTGATGAAAAGTTCGCCGTCAGGATTGACATCAATAAGTCAGAATATGATAATTGAGTTCCTCCACTATTAACACGAATAAATATTTTCAGAACTTTGTCTAAACTTTTTTCGGTTTCTTCAAAATAAGAAATTTGTTTTTGTGTACAGAATACATCCATTAATTCTGTAAGGATTGTAGCCTCTTGCCCACTCAGATTATTTTCAGTGATATACGAATATATATCGCCTACCTTCCTATCCAAAATATTTCCAACCTTGAACCAGAACTGGCTATCATTTTTTACTAATGATTCTTCATATTTTAAAAATTGAAAATCGTAGTTATCTTCTGGGTTCTCAAAATTTGGCGTGTGCTTTAAGTTTAAGTAAAGTTTTTTTTCCTCATAAGCATTCGGATTATCGGCCCAGCTTTTTTTACGCTTCAATGTTCTGCTTCCTTTGAGGCCTATATACAACGAGGTTAGCCTTTGCTGCCCATCAAGAACAATATAAAGGTCATTAGAATTTACTTGTTCAATATCTATTTTGATGTTGTGAACTTCACGTTCATCATATTTTTCAAGAAACTTGTATAGCTGAAAGTTAAGTTTATTTGTATCCTGCTCCTCACGATTTTCCCTATTCGTTTCAATATCCGTCTTTTTTAATTTCCAAAAAAGAAATGAGCTGATTGGGTAACCTCTTAACACAGAGTCAAAAAGCTGTTCAATTTTTTTTTCTTCGGCTTTTTTAAGCCACACGTACTCTCTTTGTATATCTGGTAGGAAATAACTCTGATTAATTTCTTGTATTACATCTTTTATTGATAAATCTTTAAATTGTCCCATATAGTTAATTTATAATATTGTTAGCACAGAAAAAAGTTATTAGTTTTTATATTGCTTATTAACTTTTCAAATATACGTATATACGATTGATTTGTACTAAACCAATCTTTTTTTTTTACCGATTTATTAAACTATAAAGTTTTCAAATCTTATTTTTTCTTTACGCGCTTAGTTACTTGATTCACATTTTTTAACTTCAAAGTAGTGTTTATCTAGTTTGCCCAAACTACAACTAGCCTGAAATAGCATATAGCTTTTGTAGCAACTGTATATATACAATAAACCCCATCAGATTAATAACCTGATGGGGTTTTGTTTTACTATTTTTCAAGCAATGTTAAAGGTAACTTTTTGGGAAAATACACTAGAGTTATTTTTCAGTTTTTGGGTTCAATCAAGGTGCTTTCAATATAATTCATTTAAGGGCATTTTTTTGAGTCTGGTTTTGCCTTGCCAGCTTTGTTGTGTACAAAGGTAGGTAAGCTCTTGTTTAACCATAAGCGCATTATTACCTGTTTTCAAAAACAAGCATTTATACCTGTTTTGCCTGATAGGTACAGATTAAATTTTATTAACCCTGAACTTACGCTTTGCGCCCGACTGTTATTTATTTAAAGAGACGAGTATTATACCCGTTGTGAAGTAGCCCACCGCAGGCGGTATTTGCCCGCTGCATCTTTTTTCTGAAAGATATATGCTTCGCCTGATAATGCTCTGTTGGTATTTCTTTCACTTCAACTCCATTAAAAAATGAAACAACGCAAACTAGGAAATCAGGGGCTTGTAACCTCTCAAATGGGCTTGGGCTGCATGGGTATGTCGGAATTTTATGGCGATACCGATGAGGCCGAATCATTACGAACCATTCATCGGGCCATTGATGCGGGCATAAACCTGCTCGACACCGCCGATATGTACGGGCCATTCAAGAACGAAATTCTGCTGAGCAAGGTACTGAAAGACCGCCGCAACGAGGTGGTGCTGGCTACCAAATTCGGGATTGTCAGAAGCGCAACCGACCCTACCGTGCGCGGGTTTAATGGCTCGGCCGAGTATTGTAAAAAAGCCTGTGACGACAGCCTGCAACGGCTGGGTATTGATACCATTGATTTATATTACCTGCACCGTGTTGACCCCCAAGTGCCTATTGAAGAAACCGTGGGCGCAATGGCCGATTTGGTGAAGGCCGGAAAAGTGCGCTACATTGGTTTGTCGGAGGCATCGCCGGCTACACTTCGTAAGGCTATGGCGGTGCATCCGGTGAGTGCCTTGCAAACGGAGTACTCGCTGTGGTCACGCGAGCCGGAAGACGAGATTATTCCGACCTGCCGCGAACTAGGCATTGGCTTTGTGCCATACAGCCCTTTAGGCAGGGGATTCCTGACGGGAGAAATTAAAACCTTTGACGACCTAGCCCCGAACGATTTCAGGCGGATGTCGCCACGTTTTCAGGGAGAAAACTTTGAGAAAAACCTCCGGCTTGTAGATAAAATCAAGCAATTGGCTAACGAAAAAGGTTGTACTACCTCGCAACTGGCTTTGGCATGGGTAATGGCTCAGGGCGACGACATTGTGCCGATTCCCGGCACTAAGCGTGTGAAGTATCTGGAAGAAAACATAGCCGCCGCTGACCTGACGCTTTCGGCGCAGGAACTAGCCGAAATCAATAATCTTGCCCCTAAAAACGTGGCTGCCGGCGACCGCTACCCTGCTGCAAGTATGCAGGCACTGAACCGATAACAACCACATTGCCAATAAAACGGCTGTAACAATAAAGCGGCTGCCTCAAAGTGTTTGAAGCAGCCGCTTTTGTATCATGTTCTGAAACCGAAGCGTTTATTTTAATAAAAAAATGCTCTGGGTGGTTTCGGGGCTATGGCAGGTTTAGGTACTGAAAGCGGTGTAACGTATACCTTTGGTGTTGGAGGCATTGGTGCTACTACCGCCGAAACACTATGGCTTGCTACCCGCACAGGCGGAACAGGCGCAGCCATTGGTGATGCTGGTGATAAGGGAGATGCCGGCGATACGGGTGATACAGGCGGAACAGGTGGCAACAAAGCCCCCATGTGGTGGTTAATAGAACCGTCTTCGCCGTAGGTACTGATACTGATATGCTCGCCGTGTACTTCAATCATGAAGTTTTTATCTTTCATGTTTCGCAGGCGGCTACCCCATGTTTTGTTTATCCAGCCCCATACTTTCTGATACACCGCCTGTGGCTGCGGCTCAAGGTTTATCAAGAGTTTTTCACCTTTCAGGCGTATTTCAAAATCTTTTTTGTCTTTAATGAGGCCATCTTTGAGTAGTATTTCCGATAGTTCGCCTAGTTCTTTCTTGAAACGGGCTTCTTCTTCTCTGGCCAGTTTTTCAATTATTTTTCCTTTTTCTTCCATCAAACGCCCCAGGCTGTCCATAGGTCGGTGGTAGCGTTCCATGGATCTGTGCATACTGTCCATGGGGTTTTGCAAACGCTGCATTTTTTGCTGAACGGCTAACATTTCGGCTTCTACCTTGTGCATATCTTCTTCGGCTAGCCTCATCTGGTTTTCAAGTTCGCGCTCTTTTTTCTCGAAATTACGCATTTTTTGTTCGGCCTCGGCAGGCATTTTGCTGTCACGATACTGGTATTCCAGTTTTTGCATAGACAACCTCAACTCCTGCATTTCAATGGCAATACCCTCTATTTTTCTTTGTGGGGCGCGCATCTTGCTGTAAACGAGTTCCATTTCTTTGTCGTGGCGTTCCATAACCTTGCCGTATTTATCCTCAATCAACTTGCTTTGTTTGTCTATTTCCTGACTGTATTTTTCCATTTCTTTTCCGAGTTGCTCCATTTCCCGCTCTACTACCTCCAGTTTTGAGGTATCGCCCACATAGGTAGGGTTAAAGAAAAACTGTGCTTTTACGTCTTCCATTTCCTGCTCAACTATGCCCGGCACTACGGCAAAGTTGGCCCCTTTGGTATTCAGGAAATCAAGCGCGAAGTCTTTCATCTGGGTAAACGCTTCGCCTTTCAGTTCTTTGCCATCAACGAGTACTTTTACAATTTCGCCTGCCTGATTTTTATATACGCCTACGTTCTTTTTATCTTTTTCAAAAAAGTAGAAATCATACTGCTTTTGAGCGGCTCTGAGTTTGTTGGCTTTTTGCTGCTCGTTTTTGGCAACTCTTTCTTGCCCGTAGGCAATTCCTACTGCTACCACCAGAATCATCCCGACAAATACTGCCCAGTTGCTATAACTCATAGGTTTTGAGTCGTTGATACCAACAATGCGCTTGATTCTGTCCATGAAAGTCTGGCGTTTTGCGCCGAAGGCCATCGCCAGCCGTGGCTGATGCTGATACGTAGCCACTTGCGTAAGTGCTTTGGCCAGCACGAGCCTGTCGCCACAGACGTTCACGGCGAAATCATCACAGCAGTTTTCGCGTTCGTCGCGCACCTGCGCCGAGATAAACCACGTAGCAGGATGATAGAAGAACAGGATTTCGACCACACTCTGGAATATATTAATGAGGTAGTCGTAACGTTTAATGTGGGCTAGCTCGTGGGCCAGAACGGCCTCAAGCTGGGTAGTGGTTAGGCCTGCCATAATACCCACAGGCAAAAGAATGATGGGTTTTATCCAGCCGATTGTCATCGGTACGGCGGCTCTGGCCGACTCCAGTAATCTGATGGGCTTATTGAGGTTGATTCTGGCTTGCAGGCGTTGCATTAAAGCCTGAACCTCCTGCGCAACCGGATTCACCTGTTGTACTTTCAGTTTTTGCACATACACAAAGCCAATAACCAACCGAATCAGCAAAATGCTTGCCCCAATCACCCAGAACAACACGATGGTGTCGAGGTTACGTTGCAGAAACAACTCTACCTGTTGTATGAACGACAACTTGCCCGCAGCAAATACCGACACGGTGTCGAGGTTGGTGGCTGTGTTCTGCATAAACAAGGGCATAAATTTGGGTTTGTCGGCCAGTGATTTTTCGGCGGGTTCGTATACTAGCAGGAAGGTAGCTACGGCCCCCACAAACTGCAAGCCTAAAGCCCCGATACCCTGCCAGTAACGGGCATGAGAACTCTTGAAAAAATAACGTAACACACTGAATGCCAGCACAATTACTACCCCCTGCCACAACGAGTGGATGAGGGTCCAGCCTAGCGCAGAACTCAGGTTTTCAGAAAGATTCATTCCGGTAGTAAAGTCAAATAGCTTTTTCATAATTTTTAATAAAACAGTTTTAAGATTTTTAGTAATAGCTTACTGTGCTTTTTCAATGTTATCGAGCAGCTTCCTGATTTCGTCGAGTTCCTGTTTGCTCACCTGCTGGTTGCCGAGTGCCTGCATTACCATTTTGGTGGCCGACCCCCGAAAGGTGGCATCAATGAACTTGTCGAGCAGCAAATGCTGGGTCGATTCTTCGCTTACGACGGCCTCGTACACATGGTAGCGGCCTTCGTCGGTACGGCTTACGAGTTGTTTTTCAAACATAATCTGCATGAGCTTGAGGGTAGTTGTATAACCAACCTCGCGGGTTTTCGATAACTCATCGTTTACTTGCCTGACGGTGGCTTTTCCTAAAGCCCATAAAATCTGCAAGATTTCAAGCTCCGACTCCGTGGGTTTTATAGGCGTATGCTTTTCCATAATTATTAAACTTTAATTGTATCAGATTATCTGAGCAGAACATCTACGAAATATTTCGTAACAAATGTAGTAGAAAAAAAATATTACTTCCAAATTTTATTACGAAAATTTTCGTAGATAAAACCGAATTAACTTATTTTAACAAAAAAACGCTGATTTACAGCGTTTTATAAAGAAGCATAAAGAGCCAGAAGCCTACTGTTTCTTTTTCATTTCGATGTCCATAGCGGCGGCGGGCATTTCGAGCGAAACGCGGTCAATGTCTCCTTTGGCATTCATCAGGAATTTAAACTTGATTCCCTCCCAGTCGCCCTGTCCTTCAAAAATATCGTAGTGGTAATGCCTCAGGCTAATTTTTTCGGTATGGAACTCCGCTTTGAGGGCATCGGCATCGAGCATGAGGTTGAGCGAGCCATACGCCGGATGCTCGTACACACCCACGTAGTTGGCCAGTGCGTGGGTAGGGTGGGTATCTTTCTGCCGTTGGTTTTCGTTTTCGGCTTTGGTTTTTGCTGTTTTTTCTCTGGCTTCCAGAAAATCTTTCCTGAAACGGCTGTTCCAGTCAATAATATTTTTTTCGAGATACGTATCGGCAATATAATTGGTAATGGTACTTACAAAATTATACCCTACGGCTCCGGTGTTGGTGGTAATAAAAACGGCCAGATTATCGTTCGGGAAAACGGTCATTTGTGAGCGATACCCTTCGATAGAACCGCCATGCTGCCGCCGCTGATGCCCGCGGTAAGTGTTGAGTGTCCAGCCCATGCCGTAGGTGCTAAAGCCCAGTTCAGGATACTTGGCCTCGGCGGGTTGCACTACCGCCCACGGCGTGTGGTTTTCGTTCAGGTTTTTTTCTGACACAATTACTTTACCGCCTGCTTTGCCTTTATTGAGTTGCAGCATAAGCCAGTTGGCCATTTCGCTTACGTTGGCTTTTATTGCGCCAGCCGGCCCGATGGCATCTACGTTGCTATCAAAGCCGGCTTCTTTTTCGGGGTTCTTTTCGTCGTCATACGAAAGGGCGTAGTCGGTATTTTTAAACATTTCGGGGTAGGTCAGGGCGGTTGTTTTCATGCCGATAGGGTCGAGGATTTTCTCGCGCACGAATGCCTCCCAGCTTTTGCCCGACAGCCGCTCAATCAGCACGCCAGCGGCCATGTACATAAGGTTATTGTATTGGTATTGTGCATATACAGGCTTGTTGAGGGGCAGGTATTTCAGGCGGTCGAATAGCTCGTTGCGGTTCAGCGGGGCCGACACCCACAGGTAATCGTGGCGCGGAAGCCCCGAACGGTGCGAAACCAAGTCGCGGGCTGTGAGGGTTCGGGTGGCGTACTCGTCATGCAACTGAAAATCAGGCATATAGTCTTTTACGGGCTTGTTCCAGTCCAGCTTGCCTTCGTCGGCCAGAATAGCCAGACAAGCCGCCGTAAATGATTTGGAGCAAGAGGCAATGCCAAACAGCGTCTGGTTAGTTACAGGGGCTTTGGTTTTAAGGTCTTTTACGCCATAGCCTTTGGCATAGAGCAGCTTACCGTTTTTTACGATACAAAGGGCTGTGCCGGGCACGTTCCATTCGGCCAGCATTTTGTTCACAAAGGCATCAAGGTTTTGAAGGGTATCGGGCGTGGCAACGGCTTTTGTTTTTTTGTTTTGTGCAATGGCCGGAGCGCAAACCAGCAGGAGTAATAACAGGGCAATGTTTTTCATCAGCGTTGGTTTAGGTTATGACCAAAAATAAGAAAAAAGCAGCATTATTCTGCCAATTGTTTTCAGTTCTCGGCTAATAAATCTGAATTTTTTTCTGGAAAACCAGTGATGCTTTCAATATAACTAACTCAAAGTTTGATTCTCAGAAAAAAAGTGCTATTTTCGTGAAAATTTCACGCTATGCTAGTAAGAATTGCCATAAACAATATATTATCTTTTGGACTCCAACGAGAATTTCACTTATTGCCCAATACTCGGCTTGGTACGCTTAAAGACCATATTTATAAATTCCAGAATTTTGAGTATCTCAAACTATCTGCCATATATGGTGCAAATGGCACAGGGAAGTCGAATCTGGTGCATTGTTTGGGTATGTTACAATATCTGGTAACTAAAGAGCAAATACCTACAAAATTAAAAAACGGGCAATTCAAGTTTCAGGAAAACAAATCAGACACCCCGCAATTGATTGTAGTTGAGTTTATATTTGAAGAGACTGCTTTTTACTATGGTGTGGAGATATCAGACGGAATTATTTTAACAGAAGAATTGTACCAGTCGGGCTTGGGAACAAAAAGAGACACACTCATATTTGAAAGAAAAACTGATAAAGAAGGCAATACTACTATCAATTTCCCTGAAAAATTTGAAAAACAGGAAAAAAACAGAATTCTCAAGGAAGTTTTATTACAAGAGTTTGTGAGGCCTAACAAGCCAGTAATAAAGTTGCTTGCCAACCGAGACAATAAAGATTTACAAATTGTAAAAAAGGCCTATAACTGGTTTGAGGAAGGTTTAACAATTATTGCCCCACATTCTAAACCCGGTGCTTTGGCTATTCATCTGGAGCAAGATTCCGCTTTGAATATCTTCACCAATAATATCATGCACTCGTTTAATATCGGCATAAAGGGTGTAAAAGTGCAAACCGAAAAAGCCGAAGATTTCTTCGGCAAAGATAACATCAATGATTTTAAAGAAATATTTGAACAACTGAGAGAGAATCAGGAAAAAGTGGCACGTTTCAATATAGCAAATCAAAATGAAATTAGTCTGGTTGCTGAAAACAACCAGCTATATGTTAAAACACTACAAATTGAACATACCGGAAGTAATGACACCTCGGTTTTTTTCGATTTAGAAGAGGAGTCAGACGGCACTATTCGTTTACTGGATTTCGTACCAGCCTTTAATGATTTGGTAAACCAAAAAAGAGTTTTTGTGATTGATGAAATAGAAAGAAGCCTGCATCCTTTACTGATAAGGGAACTGATAAAAAAATTCTCGATGGATACGCTTACAAAAGGGCAACTGATATTTACTACTCATGAATCAAACTTGCTCGACCAAGCCATTTTCAGAACAGACGAAATATGGTTTACTGAAAAAGACAACACAGGCAGCACAGATATGTATTCGCTGAGTGCATTTAAAGAACATAAAACCATTGATATCCAGAAAGGATATTTAAGCGGTCGTTATGGGGGGATTCCGTTTTTGGGAAATTTGCAGGACTTAAACTGGCATAACTATGTTACTCAGGAATAGGCTTTTTAAGCGCGAAGAACCCGATATGAGTGCTGCCAAGATTTATATATTCTGCGAGGGTAAAGACCGAGAGTATAATTATTTTAAATATTTTGAGGGAATCGATTCGCGGTTGAATCTTGTTATCTATAAACTTGATGGAACCGAAGACAACTCGCCTTCGGGTTTGCTCAAACTCGCAGAAGAATCGCTGATAAAAACAGAAGATAACCCAAAGCCGCTTTATGATTACCGGCCAGACCAAGATAATGTCTGGATTGTACTAGATACCGATAGAGACAAATTCGATAGCAGGAAAAACGCCCTTGTTGAAGTACGACAAAACTGTAAAGAGAAAAACTGGGGAGTAGCGCAAAGTAACCCTTGCTTTGAAGTGTGGCTCTATTACCATCAGGAAAGTACAAAACCAACTTTTGATGAAATAGAGGTTCCGAATAAATGGAAAGAACATCTAGGAAAGGTATTTTCGGGAGGTTTTGACACCCGAAAGCACCCGCTGCTTATTCAGACCGCAATAGTAAATGCTGAGCAGCATTTTCAGCAGAATGAACATGGGTTTCCTGACATTGCAACAACGGAGGTATTCAGGTTAGCGCAGCATATACTCGCAATTGGGAAAATAAAAGAAAAATTCAGTAATACTCTGAATCAATCATCCGCTAATTTTACAACCCCCGCATCCAGTCGGTCAGGAGGCGCACACCAAACGCCGTAGCCGATTTCATGGAGCCATATTCGGAGTCGCCAAAGGCCATACCGGCGATGTCCAGATGCGCCCAGTTGGGGTGTTCGTCAATAAATACTTCCAGAAACTTGGCGGCGGTAATGGCTCCGGCAATGGGCAATGACGAAAGGTTCTTTACATCGGCAATATCTGATTTCATCATGTCCTTGTAGTCGTCCCAGAGGGGTAAACGCCATAGTTTTTCTCCGGTGGCCTGCCCTGTTTCGAGCAGTTGCTGCGCCAGTTGGTCGTTGTTCGAGAGCAAGCCGGCGGCTTTGTAACCCAGCGCGGCAATACAGTTGCCTGTAAGCGTAGCGAGGTCAATCATCACGTCAGGTTCATAGTTTTTCTTGAGGTAGGCTAGTCCGTCGGCCAGAATAATGCGTCCTTCTGCGTCGGTGTCTATAACCTCAATGGTTTTGCCTGAGTAGGTATGAATCACATCGCTTGGTTTCAGCGAATTGCCATCCACACAGTTTTCAGTGGCCGGAATTACGCCAATCAGATGCACGGGCAGTTGCAATTTAGCGGCCATTTCCATAGCACCCAATACCGCGCCCGCGCCGCCCATATCCGACTTCATGTAGCTCATGCTACCTGCGCCTTTGATTGACACCCCGCCCGTATCGAACGTAACACCTTTGCCCACCAGCCCTATTTTTTTGAGGGGCTTTTGGGCCATTGCCGAAAGGTTGTATTCCATCACAATAAAGCGCACGGGGTTTTCGGTGCTGCCTTTGCCTACGGCCAGCAAAGCCCCTAAACCTAATGCCTCGCACTGTTTCTGGTCGAACACCTTTACATCGAAGCCGTACATTTCGCCCGATTTCAGGGCAAATTCGGCTATTTTTTCTGGATATTTCTTGTTAGCAGGGGCATCAACCAATGTCATAATACGGCTTTGGGTGTTGGCCATTTGCTCGCCTGCGGTGGCCTGTAACTGTGCCTTCCCGATATTCTTCTCGGCTACCAGTATATCAAGCGCGGTGTCGGTCTCGAAAAAATCGGTGCCTTGTTGGGCATCGGTTTTAAAAACGCCTATTTCGTATCTGGCCAGACAAACCCCGTTCACGATGTATTCAATGGCGTTTTCGAGTTTGGCTGTTTTGAGGTACAGATACACAGTGGCGGGTAGTTTTTTCTTGTTCTGGTAGAAAAACGAACGGAACACACGGGTGAAATCGGCGGGTTGAGGGTTCTTACCCAGCCCTATGAGATATATTTTATCAAATCCTTTTCTGGACGGATACAACGCGAGGGTTTCTTTCAACCCTGCTTTGAAATCCTGCTGCAAGGTTTCGGCCACAAGCCCTGCCTGGCGCGCAACACGTGCCAGTTGTTCGGGTAGTTTTTCGTTAGCAATGAACGGATAAACCATAACCCGTGCGGCAATTGGCGAAGTAGTTTGCGATACAGGAAGTTGCGAAGAAATATTGATTTTCATACACTTAAAATTTATATATGGCTATTGGTACAGGGCAACAAACTACCCCACAGCCCTAAAAGCTGTTCAAGATTGAACAAATAAACTGAATAAACAAGTATCTGGCGAGAAGTTTAGCACCTTGCGCGTGCCTGTTGTTACCGGAGCCTTATGCGTGCCTAGTAAAACAACCACTCTACGGCTTTTGAGAACTCCTGACCCCAGCGTTTTTCGCTGTGTTCTCCTTTTGAATCGAGCGATAGCTTTACGTCTATCTTGCTGTTGTCCCAGTGCTGGCTTCCGATGGTTTCTTTTATACGTCTGATACCCGGAATCATGGTTGCGCTTTCTTTGCCCCCACCATACAAGTATATTTTTGAACTGACAGGGCTAAAAAACTCGGTTATATCGAAATAGATTTTGTCAGACACCCACAAAGACGGCGAAAAAACCATTAATCGCCCAATGGTTTCGGGGTACATAAGCCCCGCATAGAGGCTGATAAGCCCACCCATCGAACTGCCGCCTATGCCCGTAAACTGGGCTTCGGGTTTGGTACGGAAATTGGCATCGATGTAGGGTTTTAAGGTACGCACAATAAAATTGGCATATTTCATGCCCAGCCCTTTGCCTTTTTTCTCGACCGTGTAGGGCGAATACTCTCTGAAACGGTCTTTATCGCCGTGGTCAATGGCTACTACTATCAAATCAGCTTTGCCCTGTTTGGCCAGTAACGACAAACGTTTGTCGATTTCCCAGTTGCCATAGCCTGAACCTTCGCCAAAGAGGTTCTGGGCATCCTGCATATATAAAACCGGATACCGCTTATCGGTTTGTTTGTCATAATCATGCGGCAACAAAATATGAATGGCGCGCGTTTTGCCTAACTGCGGAATAGCAAATTCTTCGGCAACAACCTGTACTTTAGGCATGAGTTTGGGCACCGAAGCCGTAGAGCCATCTTGCCGCCAGAAAGGTACGAAGTCTTTGATACTCCCTTGTTTTTTACTGACAATACGGTTGGCCGACGAGTTGCCGTATGAATCAAGCTCTACGAAATCCCAGCCACCGCGTGTGTATTTATACTCTATGGTTTCGGGGAGTTTTTTATCTGGCGAAAAACTGAATTTATATTTTCCTTTGCTTACCTTTTCCATTTCAAACTCCGATAAATCGGGGTACCAGTCACAAAAATTTCCGGCAAGGTAAACGGGTCTGTCGTCCTCAATTGGGGTTGCTAACTCAAAACTTAATAACGTACGATTACTCATTTTTACTTTGGGTGTACTAAATTACTATCCGAAAAAGCCTCAAACATACATAAGAAAACTTTCTTTTGTATGTTTGAGTTCAAAAAAAAGTTCATTTTTAATGTGGGAATCAGTTGGGAATCAAACACTTGTGCAGATGAGGTGAGGCGGGTAATTCTTTGAAAAATCATATTCGGCTAGCCGAACCCTGCTTACCTGTTAAGTTAAATTACGGAGCAAATTTAATGATTAATAGCAATTCTGAAAGGGTTATTTACATTAGGTATTACCTTCGTACAACTGGATTGGTTTGAAAAAACTCACTTTGAGCTAACCCCAAACACAGGTCTGTGTATACCTTCAATGGCTTATTCTTAGTCAAAGATATTTATATCTTATCTATCATTAATATATAAATATTATATTTCATGTCTTGCAATTTTCCGACTGAAGTTGTTACAGTAATATCATAATCTTTTATTGTTTTACTTGAGTAAGTAACAATAACTCCATCAGTCATAGGTGCCGAACCAGTCGACAAATAATTTAAAGATTTAATTTCATTTAGAAATGTCTGATAATATTTACTAACACTTGTACTAAATGATATTCTAGTTGTACCATCGTCAAGAAAATATATTGTAACTGTATTTCTTGTAGTTACGCCTTTATTTTTCGTTGCTGTAAAATTAGAGTCTGATATATATGAATAATAGATTCCTGAATTTTTTTTTGACAAACTAAACCTTTCTGATTTAGAAAAACTAAAACCTTTATTAATAACAAAATCATTAAAGCATTCAAATTTTTCACAAGTCATCTTTTTTATCAAGTCTTTTATAGCTAGAGTCTGACAAAATAGAGAATTTGAAATAAGTAAACATAAAAAAAACACTATCATATTTTTTTTCATAGCAAAACTTAATTTTTAAAGGGGAAATAATATTTCATACTCAATAGTAAATAGAAGTTTTGTTATTGGCAAATAAATTTACTGAAGTTGCCTCAAATGCGTCATTTGGCATTTCTGACGCGAGAAATATCGACAAAAAAGAAGAATTGAAGATTTAGATAAGAATAATTAAAGATACAAAATTTATAAAAACTCATACCTACTAAAAGAGGTCGAAGCACGTTTGAGTATTTTGAATATGATTAGCTCATATTTATTATTAAACATGAAATAGACGTAATACTATTATTCAAGAGAAAGCTATTAAAGAAATGCTTTGCACCTATACTTATGAGATTGCATAAATGATTGCCCCTATCCGGCGGAATATAAAAAATCAGCCAGATAGGGAGAAGAATGTACCTTAACTTTCAGAGTATATTTACTCACCACACCAAGTGCGCTACACCATTACTTTTGCAGGGCATCCCACAGAATCTCGACCGGATGTTGGGCCGTGCGGCCGGTTCCGTCGTGTATCTGGTGGCGGCAACTAGTGCCGGGGGCTGCAATAATTACGTCGTCGGCTTGTTTCCTGACGGTCGGGAAAAGCACCAGTTCACCGATTTTCATCGAAATATCGAAATGCTCTTCTTCATACCCGAACGACCCCGCCATGCCACAACAGCCCGACGGAATCAGGTGTACTTCGTAATTGGCTGGCAACGAGAGCATCTTTTTGGTGGGTGTTAACGAAGCCACCGCTTTTTGCTGGCAATGCCCATGTAGTTTTATTAGCCTTTTCTCGGTCGTGAAGCTCGCCTTGCTGATATTCCCCTTGTCTATTTCGCGGGCAATGAACTCATCAACCAGTAGCGCATTTTTAGCCAGTGCTTGGGCGTGTGGCAGCAGTTGGTCGGTTACCAAGTCGGGGTATTCGTCTCTGAACGTCAGAATGGCCGACGGCTCCACGCCTATCAGCGGGGTTTCTTCTGTAATGAGGTCTTTCAGCAGGCTTACGTTTTTGTTAGCCAGTTTTTGCGCTTCTTTCAGCATCCCTTTCGAGAGGTAAGCCCTGCCGGCATCAACATGGGTCGGAATAATAACCTCATAGCCTAGTTTCTGTAACAGAAATATGGTTTTCTTCCCGATTTCGACATCGTTATAATTCGTAAATTCATCACAAAACAAGTACACCTTTCTGGTGGCGTTGGCATTGCTGTTTTTACCGATGTGCTTCTGATACCATTTTCTGAGGGTATCTTTCTGCAATAGCGGCATGGTGCGGTCGGGGTGAAACCCTACTACTTTGTTGGCTATTTTCCGAAGCGGCGCGTTATCAAAAATAAGGTTATAGGCCCACGGCACATAAGAGGCAAGGTTACTCATTTTGGCATAGTTGCCTATAAGCCACGAACGCAACGGCACGCCGTGTTCTTCGTTGTAGTGTTGCAGAAACTCCATTTTCAGCTTGGCAACGTCTACGTTCGAGGGGCATTCTGATTTACAGCCTTTACACACAAGGCACAAGTCCATTACTTCTTTTACCTCTTTGCTATCGAAGCGGTTCAGTTTCTCGGAGCGTGTAAGCACCTCGCGCAGAATGTTGGCTCTGGCGCGGGTGGTGTCTTTCTCGTTACGGGTAGCCATGTAACTAGGGCACATAGTGCCCCCGCTAAGCTCGGTTTTGCGGCAATCGCCCGAGCCGTTACATTGCTCGGCGTGTTGCAGAATTGTCTGGTTGCTGAACCTGAACACCGTTTGTAGCTCAGGGGTTTGCTGCCCTGCTTCGTAGCGCAGAAACTTATCCATCGGTGGAGTGTCAACAATCTTGTTGGGGTTAAAAATATGCTGAGGGTCCCAGACCTGTTTCAGTTCTTTAATGAGCTGGTAGTTTTTTTCACCAATTTGCTGGCGTATAAACTCCCCTCTCAGGCGGCCGTCGCCATGCTCGCCCGATAGCGAGCCTTTATATTTTTTTACGAGTGTCGAAATCTCCTCGGCAATGAGCCTGAACTGGCGGTGGCCTTCCTGCGTTTTGAGGTTAATAATGGGGCGCAGGTGGATTTCGCCCGAACCGGCGTGTGCATAATGCACCGACGACATATTGTTTTTTGCCAGCACCTCGTTAAACTCCCTGATAAACTCAGGCAAATCGTTTACATCAACGGCGGTATCTTCAATAACGGCCACGGCTTTTTCGTCGCCCGGCAGGTTCGACAACAAGCCTAGTCCGGCTTTTCGGAGTGTCCATATTTTTTTGGTATCTTCCCCAAAAAGCACCGGAAAATGATACCCCAGCCCACTGGCGCGCATTTCGGCTTCCATGTCGGCAGCCAGTTGTCTGACTTCCTCCATCGAGTCACGGGCAAGTTCTACTACCAGAATTGCGCCCGGGTCGCCCTGTACAAAGAAACGGTTCTGGCGTTGTTCCTTGTTTTCTTTGGTACATTCCAGAATGTAGTGGTCAATCAGTTCAACGGCCGAAGGCTTATATTTAAGGGCAATGAGGTTGGCCCGTAGCGATTCATCAATCGAATTAAAATGCACACACACCAGCCCCGCAAAGCGTGGCGGCAGCGGGTTTACGTGCAGTTTTATTTCTGTCAGGAAAATCAGGGTTCCTTCTGACCCCGCAATGAGTTTACAGAAATTGAAAGGGGCCTCCGAAGCAGGGGTAAACACTTCGGTTTCGAGTAGTTCGTCAATGGCATAGCCGGTGTTGCGGCGTTCGATGCTTCTTTTCGGAAACTCGTTTCTGATTTCGTCCTGTACCTCTCCGTTGCTCAACACACGGTTAATATGTTGGTAAATGCGGCCTTCGAGGGTGGTATCGGCGGTTTTGCATTTTGCTTCAAATTCGGCCAAGCTCAGGTCTTTAAAAGTAACATAAGAGCCATCGCTCAGGTAGCCTTTTACTTCGAGCAGGTGGTTACGCGTTGAGCCATATACAACCGAGTTAGACCCGCACGAGTTATTGCCCACCATGCCGCCTATCATGGCGCGGTTGGCGGTTGAGGTCTCCGGCCCAAAAAACAGCCCGTGCTCTTTCAGAAACATATTCAGTTCGTCGCGCACAACGCCGGGTTGTACTCTTACCCAGTTTTCGGCCTTGTTGAGTTCCAGAATTTTTGTAAAAGTTCTTGAGACATCTACCACGATGCCGCTCCCGACTACCTGCCCGGCCAGCGAGGTTCCGGCCGTGCGCGGAATCAGCGACGTATGGTTATCTTGGGCAAAGGATATAAGTTTTTGCAGGTCAGATTCATTTTTCGGAATAGCCACCGCCAGCGGCATCTCACGGTAGGCCGAGGCATCGGTAGCATAGAGTGTCCGCATGACTTTATCGTAATGAAGTTCGCCTTCTAGTGTCTGGGCAAGCTGTTTCAGTTGGTCATCAAGCATTATCTGTCAATTCAAATTTTATATCCTGTACTCATTTTTAAAGAAGACTCCAAAATTAAATAATCTACCGAATAAATTATTTAAAAAGTACAAAAGAATTATTTTACCAGATGCCATAAATGGGGCATTTATGTGCCTGAAATTGAAACAATATTTTGGCAAAAATGATTTTTACAAAGCTCTAAATGTCAGCAGATTACCAATTATTTTTTAGCATTTTGTACCAAGCCATTGATTTTTGCAGGGCAACCGAAGGCGGTAGTGTGGGTTTTATGATTTGGTATTATTCCAATATGCAGCCCTGTGGCCATAAAACTGGTTTAAAACGATTGCAGCACCAGAAAAGCCCCGAAATGTAGCCTGATGCCCCCCTGAGCCGATAGGAGTTTTTTAATGTTGGGGCAAGTGGCCGGCTAGTAAATACCTGCCGTGAGCGGGCTTTGGGCGCAGGGCCACAGGGGGTTGTGGAAGTGCACTTCTGTTATATTTTTTTGTCATTTAGCCATAAACCGATAAATAATACGTGCCAAAGGCAGCAAAAATTACTGTAAAAATCAATATACTATGGGTTTTGTACAATTTTCATCAGTTTTTTTTGGCGTTTTACTGAATTTTTAACGCATTTTTTTGGACTTTAAATATTTCTTTTTGTAGTTTTGAAAGTTAATTAGCAGTAATGTTCTATATATTCACGGCATATTCCAATAATAGTGCAAAAAGGGGGTGTCGAAATGGTAGTGCAAATGTCTGATAAACAAGTTTTTACGAAAATTTATTAACTCACTTTAATTACAACCTATGATGAATTCCTACCAAGTGGGTCGCCCCTCTGGGCGGCTATTGGCTAGTGTGAAAAAGTATGTTTTCACCCTTGCTGCAATGTTGCTAACATCATTCACATTTACGGTAATGGCTCAGGACGTAACAGTTACAGGAACTGTAAAAGGTACTGATGGAACTGGCCTGCCAGGTGTAACTGTGCAAGAGAAAGGTACTACAAAAGGTACTCAGACAAACGTTGATGGTACATACAAACTTCCGGGTGTTTCAAAAAATGCTACCCTAGTATTCAGTTTTGTAGGTATGCAAACGCAAGAAGTTGCGCTTGGCAACAAAACAGTTGTTGATGTAACGCTTTTAGACGACTCTAAAGCACTAGAAGAAGTTGTTGTTGTTGGTTATGGTACTCAGAAGAGAAAAGAAATTTCGGGTACAGTAACAAGTTTAAGTAGCCGCGATTTTAACGCAGGGGTAGTAACTAACCCACTTGCTGCGGCACAAGGTAAAGTTGCTGGTTTGGTAATTACACAAAGTAGCGGTAACCCTAACGCCCGCCCAACTGTACGCCTACGTGGTACGGGGTCGTTGAGTGCAGGTAGTGAGCCACTTTATGTAATTGATGGGGTGATTGGCGCGCCTATCGAGAACATTGCTCCTGAGGACATCCTGACGATGGACGTACTAAGAGATGCTTCTTCGGCTGCTATTTATGGTTCAAGAGGTGCTAACGGGGTTATCCTGATTTCTACCAAAAGAGGTAAAGCAGGTGCTACTACCGTAGATTATAACGGATATGTTGGTAGTGAAACAATTGCACAAAGACCTGACCTGCTTAATGCTGCCGAGTTCAGACAAGCTGCTCAGAAATACAACCAACCTTTTGATGATAACGGTGCTAACACCGACTGGATGAAAGTTATTACACGTACTGCCATGACTCAAAACCATAACTTGGGTGTTTCGGGTGGTTCTGAAAACTTCTCATACAGAGCTTCGGTTGGTTATCTTGACCAAGTTGGTACGTTGTTGGGTTCAAGCAAAGCGCGTTTGAATGGTCGTTTAAACCTTGATGCTAAAGGCATGAACGGCAAATTATTAATGAAATTCAACGTTTCGGCTTCGCAGGCTGATGCAAACATTGCACAAGACAGAGCTATCGGTTTTGCCATGAATATGCGCCCAACCGACCCTGTTTATAACCAGAATGGTACTTATTTCCAGATACCGGGTACATTTGCTAACTTTAACCCGTTGGCATTGATTGAGAATACTACTCAAAAAGAAAAACTTCAAGACCTTCTTTTCAATACTCAGGCTGGTTATACTATTATTGATGGTTTAGTGTTGAACGTGAGCGGAACTTTACGTACACAAAATAAAAACTCAAGCTACTACGCTCATTCTACGCCTGACAACCTACTACGTACAGTAGGTGGTAATGCTGCTTCAAGAGGTCTGGATGCCGTAACCGACAAACAGTTGGAAACTACCCTGAACTACTCTAAAGCTATTACTTCAAACAGTAACCTGAATGTATTGGCGGGTTATACTTATCAGGATGTTGTTTCTGAAGGCTTCGGTGCTTCTAACAATAACTTCCTGACTGATATTTTCGGTGCCGATAACCTCGGTTCTGGCTTGGGTATCAGAAGCAACCCGAACCTTTTGGGTTCTTACAAAAACGAATACAAACTTATTTCGTTTTTAGGTCGTGTGCAGTATAGCTTAATGAACAAGTATTTCGCTACTGTAAATATGCGTCGTGACGGTTCTACTAAATTCGGGGATAACAACAAATGGGGTTTCTTCCCGTCGGTTTCAGTAGGTTGGACACTTAGCGAAGAGGCATTCCTGAAAGGAAACCCAACTGTTGATAACTTGAAACTTCGTGTAAGCTGGGGTAGAACTGGTAACTCAGAAGGTATCTCTCCGTTACGTTCAAGAGGTTTCTATGGCCCAAGTGGTACTTACTACGATGCTACACTTAACGATTTCTTGCCTTCTTATGCTATTCAGGGTAATGCTAACCCTAACCTGAAATGGGAAGTAAACGAAAACTACGGTGCTGGTATTGACTTCGCTCTGTGGAAATCAAAACTAACCGGTAATATCGACTGGTATACTCGTAAAACAAAAGACTTGTTATATGTAGTAAATGCACCTCAAGAAAAAGGATACATCTACCCGACTATCCTTGCTAACGTAGGTAGTATGCAAAACAAAGGGGTTGAAATCTCGTTAACTTACCAATGGATTGATAAAAAAGATTTCACTTTCAGCTCAACATTTGCAGGTTCATTCAACAAAAACAAGGTTATCAGCTTATCGAACGACTTGTTCAAGGCTCAGAACCAGATATTCCTGACTACCAACTTGGGTAGCAATATCAGAGGTACTTCTGCCGTTAACTTCTCGGTATTACAGGCTGGTTACCCTGTGGGTGTGTTCTACGGTGCAAGAGTTGCTAAAATCGAAAATGGTAAATATGTGTTCAAAGACCTTGACAACAACGGAACCGTTGAGCCAAGTGCCGGTGACAGAGATTACCTAGGTGACCCGAACCCGTTCTTCGTAGGTGGGTTAACCAACAGCTTTACTTACAAAAGATTCGACTTCCAGTTCCAACTAACAAGCAACTTGGGTGCTAAAATCATGAACACTAACCAATTGTTGTTAGGAAGACAAGATGGCCGTATTGCTGAATCGAACGCACTTAAATCTGCGCTTACTTCACCAATCAACGACTCGGCAACTATCCCGATGGACTACTACGTTGAATCTGGTAACTATTTGCGTGTAAACAACGCTTCGTTAGGGTATACACTACCTGCTAACTTAGGCGTGTTAAGAAGAGCACGTATTTACATTGCTGGTAATAACTTATTATTGTTTACTAAATACTCAGGTGTAGACCCTGAAATCAGTCAGGCGTTAAAAGTAGACGGAGACAACCAAAGAGCTCCGGGTATTGACGTGCGCGAAACTTATTACAAAACTCGTGGTATCACAGCAGGTATTAATCTTTCGTTCTAATAGCTAATCTTTATTTTTAAAATAAGACTGACTTATAAAATAATAATCAAATGAAAAGACAAAATATAATAAAAGTACTTTCTGTATCAGCACTTAGTTTACTAGGCTTGCAGTCTTGTACTGACCTAACAGAACCAGTGTATAGTTCAATCATTGATGACGGTAATTTCCCTAAAACTGACGACCAGATTGCGGCCGTTCTTGGGCCTGCCTATGGTGGCCTGAGAGGCATGACCGACAACTGGTTTAACCCAAGTGAAGCTACAACCGATGAGTTGATTGTGCCTACTCGTGGGGGTGACTGGTTCGACAACGGTGACTGGCTGGCGTACTCGCGCCATACTTACACCGCGCAACACTCACCAATCAACAACGCATGGGGTTTCATTTTTGGTAATATCTCACAGGTAAACCAGTTAATGCAGGTGGTAAAAAGTAATCAGAAAGCCGTTGACGAGCTTCGCGCTATTCGTGCTTTTTATTACTTCATGGCTATTGATATGTTCGGTAACGTACCTATCGTAACCGATGCCAGCTCAAACGCCGGTACTAAAACCCGTGCAGAAGTATACGCTTTTATCGAGTCTGAACTAACAGCGGTTATTCCGAACCTTAACGCAGGTAAAGTATATAGCCGTATCAATCAGGACGTAGCCAATATGCTTCTGGCTAAATTATACCTCAATGCCGGTGTATACAAAGGCACACCAGAATGGCAAAAAGCGTATGATACCATTAACAAGGTTATCAAATCGGCTAACGCTTATACGCTAACAGCCAGCACGCTCGAAAACTTCGCGGTTCAGAACCAAGGCTCAACTGAAAGTATCTGGAATATTCCTTACGATAACTTCAAAGCAGGTGGTATGAACTTCCAGATGAGAACCCTTCACTATGCTAACCAACGTACTTATAACTTAGGTAACGCTCCGTGGAATGGTTTCTGTACTTTAGCTGAGTTCTATAACTCTTTTGACCCTAAAGATGCACGTATCAAAATGTGGTTAACTGGCCAGCAATATGCGGCTGACGGTACTCCGCTAACTGATGCTAAAAACCAGCCTCTGGCTTTCATTACTGATTTCAATAAAGACCAGATGACCGACGCCGACCCTGAGTTTCAGGTAGCGGGTGCTCGTTCGCAAAAATATGAGATTCAAAGAAATAACCCTAACGGCGACCAAAGCAACGACTTCGTTGTGTTCCGTCTGGCTGATGCCATTCTGGTAAGAGCTGAGGCGGCTTTCAGACTAGGTAAAACTGCTGAAGCATTGGCCGACGTTAACACTATCAGAACCCGTTCTGGTGTGGCTCCACTAACAACCCTTACTGCTGACGCTATTCTTGCTGAAAGAGGCCGCGAGCTTGCTTGGGAAGGCTGGAGACGTAACGACATGATTCGTTTCGGGGTTTATTCTAAAGAAAGAAAATTCATGAAGAATACGGATAAAAACAAAGAGTTGTTCCCGATTCCTCAACCTCGTATCGATGCAAACCCAGCATTAAAACAAAATCCTGGGTATTAATAATCAATAAGATTAAAAAAGGCAGATCCAGGGTGGTCTGCCTTTTTATTTTACAGCTACCAGACCAAGACGCTGGCTTTTTAACCTATTCCGATGAAAAAAATACTCCTGATTCTCGTTTGTACCTATGCGCTATTCTCTTGCCGGAAAAACCAGCAGGAAGAAGACGGCGACACACTGTTTGAGTCTGTTCCGGCTTCTGAAACGGGTATCGACTTTGTCAACAGAAGTCTAGAGAAAAAAGAATTTAACATTTTTAACTATCGTAACTTTTATAACGGCGGTGGCGTAGCCATCGGCGACGTAAACAACGATGGGTTCTCCGATATTTTCGTTACTTCTAATTTTGAAGATAACAAACTTTACCTCAACAAAGGGGTGAAAGATGGCTCCTCGTTCAAGTTCGAGGACGTATCTAAACAGGCAGGCATTGTGGGCAAAAAGTTCTGGTCTACGGGTGTTACTTTTGCCGATGTAAACGGCGATGGCCTGCTTGATATCTATGTTTGTAACTCGGGTAGTCAGGACCAACGCGGCAACCAGTTGTACGTCAATCAGGGCGTAGGACGGAATGGTATTCCGTCGTTCAAGGAAATGGCCCGTGAAGTAGGTCTTGAAGATGGCGGGTTCTCGACCCACGCCGCTTTTTTTGATTATGACCGCGACGGCGACCTCGATATGTACCTCCTTAATAATAGCTTCACACCCATCGACAGGCTGGGCTACATGAACCTCCGCAACGAACGCGACCGCCTCGGAGGGCATAAACTATTCAGAAACGATAGCGAAAAAGGCACGCTGAAATTTACCGACGTAAGCGAGCAAGCCGGCATTTACGGCAGTTTAATTGGCTTTGGCTTAGGCATTACCATCGGAGACGTAAACAACGACAACTGGCTCGACATCTACATCTCCAATGATTTCTACGAACGCGATTACCTCTACATAAACCAGAAAAACGGCACTTTCAAAGAAGACATCGAAAACGAAATGCCGCATATCAGCCTTAGCTCAATGGGGGCCGACATCGCCGATATTAACAACGATGGCAACCTCGACATCTTCGTTACCGATATGCTACCCGCCAACGACCGCCGCCTCAAAACCACCAGCGTGTTTGAAAGCTACAACCTCTCCGAAATGAAACAGAAACGTGGTTTCTGGCACCAGTATATGCGTAATATGCTCCACCTCAACAACGGCGACGGAACCTTTAGCGAAATCGGCGAGTTTTCGGGCGTACACGCCACCGACTGGAGTTGGGGCGCGCTTATATTCGATATGGATAACGATGGCCTCAAAGACATCTTCGTGGCAAACGGTATTGCCAAAGACCTCACCGACCAAGACTTCGTCGAGTTTCTCGGAGACCGCAACACCATGCAGCAGATGCTCGAAGGCAAAAAATTTGACTACAAAGAATTTACCGATAAAATCTCGTCAGTACCCATTCCTAACTACGCCTATAAAAACAACGGCAACCTGCAATTTACCAACGTAGTAAAACGCTGGGGCCTCGAAGGGCCAGGGTTCTCGAATGGCTCTGCCTATGGCGACCTCGACAACGACGGCGACCTCGACCTCGTCGTCAACAACGTAAACGCGCCGCTGTCGGTCTATAAAAACAAAACCTCCGAAACCACCAAAAACCATTACCTGATTCTGAGGCTCAAAGGAACCGCCAAAAACCTTAACGGCATCGGTGCTACCATTACCGTTTACCAGCAAGGTTCGCAAAAAGTTTTACAACAAATGCCTAACCGCGGGTTTCAGTCATCAAGCGACCACCAGATGGTTTTTGGCTTGGGGCAAATACCTGCCATCGACTCGCTGAGAATAGTCTGGCCTGACGATAAAATGCAGCTACTTGCCAACCCCAAAGCCGACGGTATCCTGACCCTCGACTACAAAAATGCCACACAGGTATACAAACCCGTTCCGATGGCAAAATCGTTGCTCTTTACCGACATCACCACTACCACGCTCGACTACCTGCATCAGGAAAGCAACTTCGTCGATTATGACCGCGACGTGCTACTGAAACAGAAACTATCAACACAAGGCCCCGCCATGGCCGTAGGCGATGTAAACGGCGACGGCCTCGAGGATATTTACTTCGGCGGAGCCGCAGGGCAAGCAAAAAAACTGTATATCCAGCAAAAAAACGGACGCTTCGTTGAATCAACACAGCCCGACTTTGCTTTCGATACCACCACCGAAAACGTCGATGCCCTCTTTTTTGATGCCGACAAAGACGGCGACCTCGACCTCTTCATCGTAACAGGTAGCAACGAGTTTGAACCCAATGCCCCCGAACTGCACGATTTACTTTACTTAAACGATGGCAAAGGCAATTTCAAACGTGACATCCGCTTCCCTCCTATCAACGAAAACGGTTCGTGCGTAGCCGCCGCCGATTTCGATAAAGACGGAGACCTCGACCTCTTTGTAGGTTCAAGAATGATTTCAGGTCAGTATGGCCTCAGCCCCCATAGCAACCTGTACATCAACGATGGCACGGGCGGTTTCAAGAACCTCTCGAAACGCTTCATGCCACAAATTAATGACCTCGGCATGGTAACCGACGCCGAATGGGTCGACATCGACAAAGACGGCTTCCCTGACCTCATCGTGACCCAAGACTGGGGCGGTATTGTGGTTTTCAGAAACGACCGCGGCCGAACCCTGCAACTCAAAGAAACCATTGCCAACTCGGAGGGCCTCTGGAATACCCTCAAACCTGCCGATATTGACGGCGATGGCGACATCGACTTCATTGTGGGCAACATGGGCCAAAACACCAAACTAAAAGCCACTGCCGAGCATCCGGCGTTTATGGATATTAACGATTTTGACCACAACGGCTCAACCGAGCAAATTATCTCTTGCCTCACCGAAGACGGCAACACCTACCCGATGGTGCTGAAAGGCGAGCTTCAGCGGGCTTTGCCTATCATTAAAAAGAAGTTTGTGAAATATACCGACTACGCCAATAAAACCCTTGAGGAAATCTTTACGCCTGAACAACTCAAAGGCGTGGTTCGGAAACAGATTACCAATACGCAAACCTCTTTCCTTATCAACGACGGCAAAGGCAACTTTACCCTGAAAGCCCTGCCAATGGAAGCGCAGTTGTCGCCCGTGTTTGCTATCGAAACAGGTGATTTCAATAACGACGGCGTGCTTGATATTGCACTGGCCGGAAACTTCTTCGACGTACTGCCTGAATGGGGGCGTTTCGATGCCAACTATGGGCTAATACTGGAAGGCAAAGGAAAAGGCGAATTCAGAACGCTGAAACCCGACCAGTCAGGCTTCAGAACCCTCGGACAAGTCCGAAAAATGCAAAAAGTAAAAACAGCATCAAACAACCCTGCTGGAAGTGGGCAAGTGCTGGTCTTAGCCAAAAACAACGACAAAGCACAGGTATTTAGTTTTAAAAAGCAGCAAAAATGAAATCAGTAATTAAACTATTAAGCATAACCAGCATGGCTGTGCTGGTTATCAGTTCATGCAACCAACCCAAGAAAACCGATAGTATCAAACTTTTTGACAAACTCTCGTCTGCACAAACGAAAGTCGATTTTGCCAATACTATCACCGAAACCGAAAACTTCAATATCCTCGACTACCTCTATTTCTATAACGGTGGAGGCGTAGCCGCGGGCGACATCAATAACGACGGCCTCGTCGATTTGTTCTTTGTTTCTAATCAGGGCAAAAACAAACTCTACCTCAATAAAGGCAAAACCAATGGCTCGCCCGTTGAATTTGAAGACATCTCTGACAAAGCCGGCATTGGCGGCCTGTCTGACTGGAAAACCGGCGTAACAATGGCCGACGTAAACGGCGACGGCCTGCTCGACATCTACGTCTGTGCCGTGGCTAACTACAAAGGGCTTGAAGGCTCAAACGAGCTTTACATCAACAACGGCGACCTTACCTTTACCGAAAAAGCCAGCGAGTACGGCCTCGATTTCACAGGCTTTGCCACACAGGCCGCGTTTTTCGACTACGACAAAGACGGCGACCTCGACTGCTACCTGCTTAACCATGCCGTGCATAACACCCGCTCTTATGACCGCGTAAACACCCGTATGCTCAAAGACAACGAAGCCGGAGACTACCTCTTCCGTAACGACAACGGCAAGTTTAAGGATGTAAGCAAAGAAGCCGGCATTTATCAGGCCGCAATGGGCTACGGGCTGGGTATTTCGGTAGCCGATGTTGACAACGACGGCTGGCTCGATATTTACGTAAGTAACGATTTCCACGAGGATGATTACTACTACATTAACCAGAAAAACGGCACTTTCAAAGAAGCCATTAAGGAGCATTTTACGCACCTGAGCCGCTTTTCGATGGGGTCCGACATCGCCGATATTAACAACGATGGTTTTCAGGACATCATGACGCTCGATATGTACCCCGAAGATGAAAAAGTTGAAAAATCGTCGGTCGGAGAAGACCCGCTCGACATCTACCTCTATAAACTGCAATTCGGGTATTTTAACCAATACAGCCGCAACTGCTTGCAACTGAGCATGGGCGGGCAGCGTTTCAGCGACATCGCCCCTATGGCTGGCGTAGCCGCTACCGACTGGAGTTGGAGCACCCTCATGGCCGATTACGACGGCGACGGCATCAAGGATATTTTCGTTTCTAACGGTATTCTCCGCCGCCCTAATGACCTCGACTACCTCAAGTTTATCATGAGCGATTCGCTGCACTACAACCTGCCCACCTCTCATGAACTCGACCAGAAGGCCATCGACAAAATGCCTAGCGGCAAGTGGCACAACTACCTTTATAAAGGAACCAAAGAGCTTCGGTTTCAGGATAAATCGCTTGAGTGGGGCTTTGAAGAAGCCAACGTAGCCAACGGAAGCACCTACGCCGACCTCGACAACGACGGCGACCTCGACCTCATTACCAATAACCTGAACGAACAAGCGGGTATTTACCTCAACAACAGCCGCGAAAAACTGGGCAACAACTACGTAAAAGTAAAGCTGAAAGGCAACAACAAAAATACCTTTGGCGTGGGGGCAAAAGTTATTCTGAAAACCACCGAGGGCGAGCAACTGCAACAGTTAATGCCTACGCGGGGCTTCATGAGTTCGGTTGAGCCTTCGCTGCTGTTTGGTATCGGCAAAACGGCTAAGGTCGATTCCCTCATTGTTATCTGGGAAAACCAGCAAATGGAGGTAATTACTAATCCGGCTACCAACAAACTACTGGTGCTAGACCAGAACAACGCCCGCCTCGACGGTAAAAACTACGACTTTATTCATAAACAAAAACCTGTTTTTGAAAACATTACGGCGGCCACCAACATTCCGTTTGTGCATAAAGAAAACATTTATTTCGATTTCACCCGCGAGTCGCTCATTCCGTTCAAGGTTTCTATCGAAGGCCCTAAAATGGCCGTAGGCGACGTAAACGGCGACGGCCTTGACGATTTCTACGTGGGCGGAGCCAAATATCAGGCCGGTGAGCTTTACCTGCAAACACCTAACGGCTTTAAACAAAGTTTGCAGCCCATCTTCAAGGCCGACTCTATATTTGAAGACGTAGACGCGCTTTTCTTCGATGCCGACAACGACAAAGACCTTGATTTATATGTGGTATCGGGCGGAAACGATTTCTACGACAAAATGCCCGAACTCCTCGACCGCCTTTACCTGAACGATGGCAAAGGAAACTTTACTAAATCGACCGACGCGCTGCCGCCTATGTTCGACAACAAGGCTTGCGTAAGGGCTTGTGATTTTGATAAAGACGGCGACCTCGACCTCTTTGTGGGTGGGCGTGTGGTTGGGTATCAGTACGGCGAAACTCCTAACTCTTACCTGCTGCTTAATAACGGCAAAGGTAAATTCTCTGACGCCACGGCTACGCTTGCGCCCGAACTCCGAAAAGCGGGCATGATTACAGATGCCGTATGGGCCGACTTCGACAATGACGGCGACCTTGACCTGACTGTGGTTGGCGACTGGATGCCGATTCGGATGTTTGAAAACAACAAGGGCAAGTTTAAGCTCATCGACTCTCAACTGGGCAACTTTACGGGTTTCTGGGCGAGCATTACCGCCGGAGACTTTGACAAGGATGGCGACATCGACTTCGTGGTCGGAAATCTCGGAACCAATACCAAGTTCCGCAAGCAGGAAGGCGGCCAGCTTAAAATGCTCACCAAAGACTTCGACGACAACAAGGCTAAAGAGCATATTCTGGCTTATAACCGCGGCGACGACTGGTATACCGTGAATGGCAAAGACGAACTGGGCAAACAGATTCCGGGTATTATCAATAAAAAATATGTCGATTACAAAGATTTCTCCGGCAAAACGCTCGACCAGATTTTTAGTAAAAAAGACCTCGACGGGGCCGACGAAAAAATTGTGAATACCTTTGAATCGGTTTATCTCGAAAACCTCGGCAACAAGACCTTTAAACTGAAACCTTTGCCGCGCTTGGCGCAGGTATCAAAAATTATGGTGCTTCGTACCGAAGATGTCAACGCCGACGGCAACCTCGATGTGCTCATTGGCGGCAACTTCTACGGGGCTAATATGTATCAGGCGCGTTATGATGCTTCTTACGGGCTTATCTTGCAGGGCAATGGCAAAGGCGATTTCACGCCGCTGGTGCCGACTGATACTGGTTTTCTTCAGGAGGGCGATGTGCGCGACATCAAAATCGTTAACACGCCTAAAGGCCCGCTGTATTTTGTTTTGCGTAATAACGATAAAATGCAGGTTTTCAAACGCCTGCCTTAAAACGCTAGTTGGGCCGCCTTTGTACAGTATTATCTCGGTTATCTGATGCAACTGTACCGAAAACCGATTTCTATTGCTAATTTTACTGGTCAGTTGGCGGCCCTGCCTTACAGTTTTTCTATTGGGCAGGCGGCAGGGTTTTCATAAGTGTTGTGTATTTATTTCAATGGGAAAGTCTTTCGTTTATTTCGCTTTTATCGTTTGTCTGGTTTCATGCAGGAATAGTTCTCATGATACACTGTTCGATGCGCTCGATGCCTCTCAGACGGGTATCGACTTCATGAATAAAATAGAGGATACTCCCGAAATGAATATCATCAATTACCGCAACTTCTATAATGGGGCGGGTGTGGCCATAGGTGATATTAATAACGATGGCTACGCCGATATTTACCTGACGGCCAATCAGGGCGAAAACAAGCTCTACCTCAATAAAGGAACTCAAAACGGTGAGTCTTTCCAGTTTCAGGATATAACCCGCGAAGCGGGCGTGGGCGGCACAAAAGCCTGGAGTACGGGCGTAACTTTTGCCGATGTGAACGGCGACGGCCTGCTCGATATTTACGTCTGTAATTCGGGCGAACTGCGCAACGATACGCGCGGCAACGAGTTGTTTATTAATCAGGGCGTAGGACGGAATGGTATTCCGTCGTTCAAGGAAATGGCTAAAGAATACGGCCTTTTTGATGGGGGCTACTCTACACACGCCGCTTTTTTTGATTATGACCGCGACGGCGACCTCGACTGCTACCTGCTCAACAACAGCTTTATTCAGGTAAACAAATTACAGTACGAAAACCTGCGCAGCCAGCGCGACCCCTTCGGCGGGCATAAGCTCTTTCGTAACGACAACAATAAATTCACCGACGTAAGCCAGCAGGCAGGTATCTATGGCAGCGTGATAGGCTTCGGGTTGGGTATCACGGTCGGAGACGTAAATAACGACAACTGGCTCGATATTTACATCTCAAACGATTTCTACGAACGTGACTACCTCTATATTAACCAGAAAAACGGCACCTTTAAGGAGGTCGTCGAAGAATCAATGGGGCATACGAGCCTCAACTCTATGGGAGCCGACATCGCCGACATTAACAATGATGGCAATCTGGACATCTTCGTTACTGATATGCTCCCAAACGACGACTACCGCCTCAAAACTACTTCTACTTTTGAAAGCTACGAACTCGAAAAAATCAAGGAAGAACGCGATTTTTACCACCAGTATACACGCAATACACTACAACTCAACAACGGCGAAAACCACAACGGCACACCGCTCTTTAGCGAGGTAGCCGCACTTGCGGGTATTCATGCTACCGACTGGAGTTGGGGGGCTTTGGTCTTCGACATGGATAACGATGGCCTGAAAGATATTTTCGTAGCCAATGGCATCATTCATGACCTTACCGACCAAGACTTTATCAGTTTTCTGGCCGATAAAAACACCATTCCGCAAATGCTCGACCGCAACGGCCGGCCCAATATTAACAAGATGGTCGAAAAAATGCCGTCGCAGCCCATTGCCAACTATGCCTTTCATAATCGGGGAAACCTGAAATTTGAAAACAAAGCCGCCGACTGGGGGCTGGGCGAACCGGGTTTTTCAAACGGAGCGGCCTATGGCGACCTCGACAACGACGGCGACCTCGACCTCGTCATTAATAACAACAATATGCCCGTGTCGGTGTTTCGGAACAACACCATCGAAAAACTCAAAAAGCATTACTTGCGCATCAACCTGAAAGGCAACACCCACAATGCCTTCGGCATAGGCGCAAAGGTCTACCTCTACCAGCAAGGCAAAACCCAGTATTTGCAGTCAATGCCTAATCATGGGTTTCAGTCGTCGAGCGACCACATCCTGATTTTCGGGCTTGACAACAACCCCAATATCGACTCGCTGGCCGTTATCTGGCAGAACGACAAAAAACAGGTCATTAAAAACCCAAAGGCCAATACCGAGCTAGTACTCGAACAAAAAAACGCTACCCAGACCGTTAGCTTTGCCCCTACTCGGCTTAAACAATACTTTGCCGACATAACGGGCCAGACAGCCCTGAACTACACCCACACCGAAAACGATTTTGTTGATTATAACCGCGATGCCACCCTGAAACAGTTGTTCTCACGGCAGGGGCCTGCATTAGCGGTGGGCGACGTAAACGCCGACGGGCTGGAAGATGTGTATCTGGGCGCAGCTACCGACACTACCGGAAAATTGTTCCTGCAAACACCTGCCGGCACTTTCAGGGTGTCTAATCAGGCGGTTTTTGCCCAGACTCCCCATGCCGACGAAGTAGCCGCGTTTTTTTTTGATGCCGATTCAGACGGCGACCTCGACCTCTACGTAGCCACGGGCGGCAACGAGTTTCTGAAAGGAAACCCGCTACTGGCCGACAGGCTCTACCTCAACGACGGCAAGGGTAATTTTTCGTTGAGCAACAACCTGCCCAACCTCCTCGAAAACACGGCGTGTGTAACCGCCCATGATTTTGATAAAGACGGCGACCTCGACTTATTCGTAGGCTCACGCATGATAAGCGCGCAGTATGGCAAAAGCCCCGAAAGTTTTCTTTTACGCAACAACGGCAAAGGTGTATTCACCGCCGAAAGTCTGGGCGAAGTGGGCATGATTACTGATGCCGCATGGACCGACATCGATAACGACGGCTGGACGGACCTCGTGCTGGTGGGCGACTGGATGCCCGTTTCGATACTGAAAAACAAGCAAGGTAAACTGGCTGCTCCTGCCCCTATTCCTGATTCGGCGGGCTGGTGGAACACCATTAAAATCGCCGACATCGACAACGACGGCGACCAAGATTTTATCGTCGGGAATTTAGGGCTTAATTCAAAACTGACGGCCTCAAAAGCGCAACCCGCCACCCTCTGCATAAACGATTTCGATAAAAACGGGCTGGTTGAGCAACTGATTTGCGTCTATAACAATGGCAAACTGGTTCCGCTTATGCAAAAACCCGATTTGCAACGAACCATTCCTTCCATTAAAGAGCGTTTTGTGTACCATAAAGACTACGCCAATAAATCGGTAGACGAAATCTTTACCAGCGAACAAAAAGAGGGCATGATTGAGAAATCAGTGGTAAACCCGCAGACATCCTTCTTCATTAACGATGGCAAAGGTAACTTTACTATGGTAGCCCTGCCCATTGAAGTGCAGTTTTCGCCCGTTTTTGGCATTGAGGTCTGCGACTACGACAACGACAAAAACCCTGATATTCTGCTAACCGGAAACTTCTACGATGTTTTGCCCGAGATTGGCCGTTACGACAGTAATCATGGCTTGGTGCTGCATGGCAAAGGCAAAGGGCAATTTGAAGTGCTGAAACCAAAAGATACGGGCTTTTTCAGCAACGGACAGGTACGCCGGATGAAAATTGTCAGGGGAGCTAAGAAAAATATGCTAATTTTGGCAAAAAATAACGACAAAGCACAAGTAATCGGGTTTTAGCAGTGCAATACCCGATTTTCCCTGAAACTGAAACATGAGTGTAGTAAAAAAATTGGCAGGCGATACCGCCCTTTACGGTATCAGTAGTATTGTCGGGCGATTCCTGAACTGGCTTCTCGTAGCCGTGCATACCCGTGTTTTTCATCAACAACGCTTGCTCGCCGACAACAACCAGCTTTATATTTATGTTATTCTGCTCAATATCATCTATACGTATGGTATGGAAACGGCTTTTTTCCGCTATGCCAGCAAGAAAGAAAACCGGCAGGAGTACTACAACCTTATTTTGTCTTATATTATTCTGAGTAGCGTTATTTTCTCAGGCGTTATTTACTTTTTTGCTACGCCTATCATCAACGCAATGGGGTTTCCGGGTAAAGAACGCCTCATTGTCTGGTTTTCTATCATTCTGGCTACCGATGCCGTTGCCGCCATTGCTTTCGTAAAACTCAGGGCCGAAAACCGCGCCAAAAAATTTGTGGCTATTCGTCTGGCTAATATTTTTATTAATATCGGGCTTAACATTTTTTATCTGATGTTCTGCAAATACATCTACGATGGTGTATTTCTGCCCGAATGGAAACCCTTCGCCGCATTTTTTTATAACCCTAAAATAGGGCCTGATTACATTGTCTGGGCCAATTTTATTGCTAGCCTTGCCACCATTCTGCTACTCTGGCGCGAGTTTGTGGGTTTCAGGTTTACCTTCAACTTCCAGAAGTTCAAGCCGATTCTGATATATGCCTACCCGCTGCTGATAATGGGGCTGGCCGGAGCCGTTAATCAGGTAGCCGACCGCATCATGTTCCGCGAGATACTGCCCGAAGGCTTTTATAAAGGCTTATCTACCGACGATGCCTTCAGTGTCTACGCCAACGTATATAAATTATCTATATTTATGTTGCTGGTGGTGCAGGCTTACCGATACGCCGCCGACCCTTTCTTTTTCTCGAAAGCCGAAGATAAAAACTCGCCGTCTATGATAGCCCTAGCCACCAAGTGGTTTACCATTGCGTGTGTCGTTATCTGGGTGGGTGTAAGCCTCAACATCGACCTCATCAGCCTTATTCTGGGCAAAAGCTACCGCTCTGGCATTGTGGTTGTGCCTATTTTGTTGTTGGCCAATTTGTTTATTGGCGTGTATCAGAATATGTCAATCTGGTTTAAACTCAGCGACCGCACCTATTTCGGAACCGTTCTGACCTTCGTCGGAATGTTCATAACCGTTGTGCTGAACCTCATACTTATTCCGCGCATGGGTTATGTAGGCTGTGCCATTACGTTTGCCGTTTCGTCGTTCGTGATGATGGTGCTGTGCTACCTGCTAGGCGAAAAATACTACCCAATTCCGTACGAAATTGGTCGTGTTATGGTCTATCTTATAGGGGCAGGCGTGTTGATTTTTGCTTCATGGCAGATAAAAATCGAGAATCCTTATCTTTCTATTCCGTTCCATATCATGCTCAGCCTCCTGTTTCTGTTTGTGATTGTATTTACCGAGCGCAAAAGTCTGGGGCTGAAAAAATTCTTTAAAATGTAGGGGCTTTTGTATGGCCCCCTGCAAGGGTTGCAAAGTCGCACTAACGCACGGGCCGCCCCGCAAATTTTCAAAGAAACTCACTATTCAATGGTTTTTGGTGAAATTATTCTTTTTCTATTTCAATCAAATGCCATCATACATTTAAGAACACAACCCAATTTACTACACAATTCGTATAATACCTTGTGGCTTTGGCTCTGTTTATTCTTGCTTCAACTGCACGATTTTGTTGGAGTAAACAGCACTATTGACCGCAATACTTTCACGCTATGCTATTATATTTGCCCCAGATACAACATATAATTTTTCAAACTCTTGTTTCTCCCCACTAATGAACCCCATAAAAATAAGCATTGTAGGCTGTGGATGGCTGGGCTTGCCACTCGGCAAATATTTGTCGGCCAAAGGGTATCTGGTAAAAGGAACCACTACGCACCCCGAAAAACTGCCTCTTTTGCAGGAAAATGGCATTGAACCTTACCTGATGCGGATTAATCCACAGGTAGAATGTGAATATGTGGATAACTTTCTCGATACGGATGTGCTTATCATCAATATTCCGCCCCGAATCAGCTTGCAGAAAACCGATGCCCACGTAGAACAGATAGCCAATTTGCTACAAGTACTGGAAACGTCGGGTGTCAGGAATATTATTTATGTGAGTTCGACCTCGGTTTACCCCGACCTGAACCGCGAAGTAGCAGAAGAAGACGTGCAAACGCCTGAGGCTTCTGCCAGCCCTACCATGCTGAAAGCCGAAAACCTCATACGAAACTACCCTTTACCTGCCACTATTCTGCGGGCAGCGGGCTTAATGGGCTACGACCGCATTCCGGCCAAGTATTTTTCAGGCTGGAAAGGGCTAACCACTGGCGACATTCCGGTTAATTATATTCATCGCGACGATGTGGTTCAAATCATCGAAACTGTTATTGAGCGTCAGCTCTGGAACCAGACCTTCAATATTGTTTCACCGGTTCATCCGCTGCGTAAAGAAATCTACGCCCGTAACTGTCAGGAGCTAGGCTACGAAATGCCCGAATTTGTTAGCCAGCCTGAGCCACAGCCCTACAAGATAGTAAGTCCGAAAAAATGGCTGGCCGAGTCGGCGTATCGGTTTATTTACGAAAACCCGCTCGATTTTTTCTATCAGAAACCTCAATAACCCGCCACACCGTTCTTTTTCAGAATAGCTCTGGCATTCTGGTTGCCTTTGGCTGCGGCCTTGATGTACCACTGCTTGGCAACCTCGATGTTCTGGCGGTTGGCGTAGTTAATACCGATATTATAATCAAAGTCTCCGGTCGAATCCCTGATGGCGGCTTTTACCCAATACTCAACGGCTTTGTCGTCCAGTTTCAGGTCTGTGTAAGTAACCCCTATGTTTTTGTAAGCGGGCAAATACGCCGGAGCTTTGCTGATGAGTTTGTCGAGTTCTTTTACCTCCTGCTCGAAATCCCCTTCTTTCCGGTACGAAAACGCATAATTGAGCGCGGCATCCCAATAATCGGGTTTTATACGTAAAGCCTGTTTGAAAGCCTTGCGTGCTTCGGCAGTATTGCCGCCACCCATCAACGACAACCCGTAAGAAGTCCAGTATTCAGCATTATCAGGTTCGGTGTCGAGCGTCAGCTTATAATATTTATTGGCATTGGCAAAATCGTTAAGGCGGTAATAAGCCGTGGCAAAGAGCCAGTTTGTGCGGTTCGATTTCGGCAGGTATTGCGTGGCTTTTTCAAAATATTTCAGGGCTGTCTGGGTGTCGCCTTCATCCAGAAACATCGACCCAATGGTGCGGCATACGTCGGCATTTTTAAAGCCGCCGTCATCGGCGCGCATCAGGTATTGTTTCGCCGTCGGAAACTCCTTGTGGTCGAGGTAATACCACCCCAGGTTACTCAGCACCATGGCATCGTTCGGGAAAGCCTTTTCAGCCCCCGTAAAAAGCACCAGTTCGTTTTTCCATTTGCCTGTTTGCAGGAAGGTCATTACACACAGCACCGCTGCCACCACCACAAAACCCGTAAAGGCACTTTTGGAGGCAGCATAAAATTTATTTACCAGCAAGCCCACCAGAAACAGCGGCCCTATCGACGACAGGTAATAATAGCGGTCGGCCACGAGTGCGCTCCCCACAGGTAATATCTGCAAGACGGTCGAAATGGCTATCAGGAAAAACGCCCCTGCCCACCAGATGCGTTTATCTTTCCGGCCAAACCACACAAGTGCCGCCACCAGCCCCAGCAGCCCCAGCAAGGCCAGCGAATAAACAGCCGGAAGCCCCCCCGTGAGTTTGTTGGGGTAAGGATAAAACGGATACAACGGATACGGCAACAGGGTTTTTACCCAATAAAAACAAAAAGCGTAGGCCGTAAGCAGTACGCGCTCGCCGGTAGTATATGAGCCGCCAATAACCGTTGTGGCATCGGCTCCGGCATCTTTCTGGGCGTGTGTGGCCAGATACGCAAACACCAGCGTTATAATAAAATACGGAATCTTGTTAATTAACAGTCTGAAACTCAGCGGCTTTTTAAGCAGGCAGTAGTCGGTAACCAGCAAAAGGGCGGGCAACACCACGGCCATACCCTTCGACAAACACGAGGCCACAAACAACAGCACCGACACCACATAGAGACCCATTTTGCGGGTTTCGTCAAAACGAAGGTAATACCAGAACGACAACAACAAAAACAGTGTATACAGCACATCTTTACGCTCGGCTGCCCACGCCACCGACTCTACGTGCAGCGGATGAATGGCAAACAGCACCGCCGTAACCAACGAAACAAGGCTATTGCCGTTTAGTTTTTGTATGAGCCTGAACACCAGCCAGCTATTCAGGATATGCAGCACGAGGTTGTCCAGATGGTAGAGCCACGTCTGGTCTTTTACGAGGGCGTACTCAACGGCCAGTGTCAAGACCGTAAACGGATGGTAGTTACCCACCACGTATTCGGTAAAAATGCCTTTAATATCGAAATTTTTTACCAACTCGTTCAGGGTAATGTAGGGTTTGTCGTCCCAGACAAAAGAATTTTGCCAGACCGGAACATAACTCAGCAAAACCAGCAGGGCCAGTATGGCAGGCACCCATTTTTCGGGTATCGAAAAACCATATTCAGGGCGGGCCTGTGGGGCTGTTTTAGGTACAGCCGCCGTGTGTAAGGGCGTACTTTTTTTAGGTTGAGACTTCTGTTTTGACATCGCGGGGGTTAATCAGGTTTACAAAAATATTCCAATTATCTTGCCAAAGCAACAGGCAAAGCTGCATAAGTAACACAAACTACCATTTGCAGCTTGTTGGCAAAGCCCACCAAAGGCACACGCCCCGCCTGAGGGCGTGGTGGCCGCTTGCGCAACCGCTCATCAGGCCAGAAACACATTCGGCCCTTTGCTTCGTAATTCGGCCGTTTCTTTTTTTGTATTGTCCAATAATTTAAAGAACTTTGATTATTCTTTGGCAAGAATGTTGCCCTTTACTCAGGCAATATCTGAGGCATTTGGGCGTTAAAATACCTACAATCAATCTGTGAATGAAAATAGCACGAATCATAATCTGGGCGTTTTTGTGTTTGCCCGTTGCAGGGCTGGCGCAGAAAAACAAAAAAGCAGCCGATGGCACCATTTCTGAAAAAGAACTACAAGCCGAGGCCGTTTTTACCGATGGCATGAAATTCTTTATTGCCGAAACCTACGACAAAGCCCTGATACACTTCAAGAAAGCAGCCGAACTGAATCCGGCAAGCTCTGGCACTTATTTCATGATAGCCAAGTGTTACTTGGCTACCAACGATATTGCCAACGCTACGGCTTACGGCGAAAAAGCCACTAAAGCCGACGACGACAACAAGTTTTACAAGAAGTTTCTGGGCGAAATCTATATCAAACAAAAACGCTACAAGGAAGCCGCACAGGTGTTTGAAAAACTGGCCGACAGATACCCTACTGACGTAGACAACTACCTCGATTTATCGAACGCCTACATTATGCAGGATAAATACTCCGATGCCGTTGATGTTTATAACAAAATAGAAAAAACCATTGGCATGAGCGAGGAAATCACGCATCAGAAACAACTGATTTACCTCAAACAGAATAAACTCGAAAAAGCCATTGAAGAAGGCGACCGCCTGATTGCCTCCGAACCCACCGAACCTGAATATGTGGTGCAACAAGCGCAGATTCTGATTTCGAACCAACGCTACGACCAAGCCCTGAAAATGCTCGAAAACTCGCTGAAACGCAACCCCGACTTTGCCGAGGCACACGTTTTGCTGGCCGAGATTTACCGCAAAAAAGGCGACATGGACAAGTGTAGCCAAGAATTACAGGTGGCGTTCGCGAACCCGAATCTTGGCTCTGACGTGAAATTCAAGATTTTGTCGAGCTATTTGCTCATGACACAAGACGATAAAAGCGAAAAAACACAGCAGAACCTCATTAGCATGACGCAGGCACTCATTAAACAGGCCCCTAAAGAAGCCAAAGGCTATGTGGTGCTGGGCGACCTGCTCATGAAAAAAGGCGACATGACCGCCGCCCGCGAAAACTACCTGAAATCGACGGAGTTCGACAAGTCGGTGTTTGAGGTCTGGATGGCTATCATTGAAATAGACTCGAAACTCAACGAAACAGATATGCTCATCAAGCATTCTGACGAAGCCCTTGAGTACTTCCCTAATCAGGCTTTTTTCTGGTATCATAACGGTGTGGCCAACCTCACCAAAAAAGATTACGAAAAAGCCATTACCGCGCTGGAAGAAGCCCGTAATTTATCGCAGGATAACGCCGAGCTTAGCCTCTACGTAAATGCCTTGCTGGGCGATGCCTACAACGAAGCCAGACAATACGGCAAGTCGGACGATGCCTACGAAGCCGTGCTGAAACTCGACCCCAACAACGAACACGTGCTGAACAATTACAGCTACTATTTGTCGCTACGTAAAGACAAACTCAGCCGTGCGCTGGAGTTATCGACCCGCCTAACCCAAAAAGCGGGCAACAACGCTACCTACCTGGACACCCACGCGTGGGTGCTTTATACCATGAAAGATTACCAGAAAGCCCGCGAGTTGCTCGAGCGCGCCGTTAAACAGGCATCGGGCGTGAGTGGTACTATTGTAGAACATTACGGCGATGTGCTTTTTCAGCTAGGCGAAAAAGACAAAGCTCTTGAACAATGGAAAAAAGCCCGCCAGATGGGCGAGAATAGTCTGAACATAGAAAAGAAAATACAATCGGGCCAGTTAATTGAATAAGCCCCCCCTCACCTGCTTAACCCTGTTGATACATTTGCCCCGACAAGCGTTTGGTGCTGGCAATGCCCGCCTGAGGTGTGCAAAGCAAACTTTAAACTCACACATATATGCGTCATTTCATTCTGGCTATAAGTTGTTTTACAGTACTTTTTACTACCTCCTGTAAACGTAACAAAATCAGCAAAACAACAGCTATCGACTCCGTGGCTGTGGCAGGCAATCCGGTGGCAGGCACTCCGGTGGAAGTGCCTTCTGCGGGCAATACCGGAACGGTTACCAGTGCCACGAAAGTAGATGTAAACCCTGCCGAGGTCGATTTCAGGTTTTTGAGAATAAAATCCAAAGTCAATTATTCGTCCGACAACGACAGCCAGTCGTTTCCGCTGACGGTTCATATCGAAAAAGACAATAAAATATGGTTGTCGGTAGCCGTAGGGCTGGAAGTAGCCCGTGGGCTTATCACGCGTGACTCGGTTATTTTTCTGGACAGGCTGCACCGCAACTACTACAAGTACGATTTTGCCACCCTTAGCAAGCAGTTTAATTTTAATTTGAGCTACGACTTGGTGCAGTCGATACTGATTGGCAATATGCCTGTCAGGAAAACCGAAAACGACGAGGTATTGAAGCAAGACGGCGGCTTTGCTATCAGGCAGAAACAGGATTTTGTGCAGATAGAAAACTTCATAGCCGAGCCTACCCTGAAATTGCAGAAACTGATGGCCTCCGATGCCACAGGCACTAGCAAAATGCAAATTGACTACGGTAATTTTCTGGCTATCAATAATTTTTTATTCCCGCAGGAAATCATGGCAAAGATTGAAGCCCCAAAAGATGACAAAACCGCGCAGACTTTAATAAATTTGCAGCATAATAGAATCGACTTTTTAGACGAAAGCCCCGGCTTTAGTTTCAGTATTCCGAAGGGGTACTCGCCTAAATAGCCCAAACCAGTAGCTGATGCCCTTAAAAAAACTCACATATCTGTTGCTCACGTGCTTGTTTGCTTCACTCCTGACGGGTGCGCCAGCCTACGGCCAGCGTACTAAAAAAACACGCGCCCAACTGGAAAACGAAAAAAAACGGAATCTGGAAAAAATTGCCGAAACCAAAAAAGCCCTCGAAAACGCACAGGCACAAAAGGAAGTAACGGTTGGCAATATTAAAGCCATTAAAGAACAGATTTCGTCGCAGGAAGAGCAAATTAACCTCATGGAGCAGGATATTGACCTCATCGACATGGAAATGCAGGACATCGTGAGTGCCAAAGAAGGGCTTGAAACCAAACTGCAACAATTACAGAAAGAATACGCCGCCATGCTTTACTCGGCTTCTAAAAACAGTGGTAAGCTCAACAAGCTGAGTTTCCTGTTTTCGGCTTCGTCGTTCAACGAGCTATTCATGCGGTATAAATATTTGCAGCAATACACCGAAAACCGCAAGGCGCAGGTAATTCAGATGAACAAGGTGGCTGCCCTGCTGCGCGAACGCCAAAGTAACCTTGAGGGCAAACGCTCCGACAAAAAACGGATACTTTCGGCCAAAGTAGTAGAAACCAAAAACCTTGAAGACCTCAAAACCCGCCAGACAGCCATGGTGGGCGAGTTATCAAAGAAAGAAACAGACCTCCGAACCGAAATTGAGGCATCGAAACGCTCGGTTACCCGCCTCGACAACCTCATTGCCAACATCGTAGCCCGCGAAATATCACGCAAGAACAAAGAGCGCGAGCGACTTCAGGACCAAGAAGCCAAAATTGCCAAAAACCGCCCAACCAAACAACCCGCCAAAAAATCAGAGAATCTCGACGGCGCAGAAACCGCGCTGGGGCGTTCGTTTGGGGCTTCGCGGGCGCGTTTGCCGTGGCCTGTGCAACGTGGGTTTATCTCGGACCGCTTCGGCGTAAAAGAACACCCCGTGCTACATGGCGTGCTAATTAATAATAACGGTATCGACATCCAGACCCCCTCAAATGCTACTGTGCGCGCGGTGTATGACGGCACCGTGAAAGACATCTCCGAAATACCCGGGCTGGGCAAGGTAGTAACTATTCAGCACGGCGAATACTTTACGGTATATGCCAATATAAATCAGGTTTTTGCCTCGGTGGGGCAAAAAATTGCAGCCAAAGAAACCATTGGCACTGCTGGCGTATCGAGCGGAGCTACCGAAATCAATTTCCAGATATGGCACAACACCGAAAGGCTCAACCCCGAAAGCTGGCTGGTTCCGCGCTGATGCTTCCATTAAATAACGGCTGTGTGGCCTTTGGCCGAAACCCAAGCCGTAAAAACATTGTTATTGATTCGAGATAAATCACCCCTATATATGTCAACTCATTCTGAAATAAAACGCATTACTACTCACACGCTTCAAGAGCTAAAACGCAAAGGCGAAAAAATTGCCTGCCTTACTTCTTACGACTACTCGATGGCCAAAATTGTAGATGGCGCAGGCGTAGAAGTGATTCTGGTGGGCGACTCGGCCTCAAACGTAATGGCGGGGCATGAAACCACCCTCCCCATTACCGTCGATAACATGATATACCACGCACAAGCCGTAGTAAAAGCCGTTAAACGCGCGCTGGTGGTGGTCGACCTCCCCTTTGGGTCTTATCAGGGCAATTCGTCCGAAGCCCTGCGGTCGGCTATCCGTATCATGAAAGAATCAGGCGGCCACGCCGTGAAGCTCGAAGGAGGCATCGAAGTGAAAGAATCAATTGTGCGTATCCTGAGCGCGGGCATTCCGGTTATGGGGCATCTGGGGCTTACGCCGCAATCAATCTATAAATTTGGTACGTATGCCGTTCGGGCGAAGGAAGAAGAAGAAGCCGCCCAACTGATTGAAAACGCCAGAATGCTCGACGAAGTGGGCTGCTTTGGGGTAGTACTAGAGAAAATTCCGGCCGAACTGGCCAAAAAAGTAACCGAGAGCGTCAGTATCCCGACCATCGGCATTGGGGCTGGCCCGCATTGCGACGGGCAGATTCTGGTGGTGCATGATATGCTGGGCATTAACAAGGAGTTTTCGCCACGTTTTCTGCGCCGTTATGCCGACCTCCACACCGTCATGACCGAGGCCGTCATGAATTACGCCAAAGACGTAAAATCGGCCGATTTCCCCAACGAGAAAGAATCTTATTAAAACCCTGTTGGCAGGGTAAAACGTGCAGGCCCGTCCGAAACGGAGGCTTGCACGTTTTTTTTGTTTTTCTGGCATCAAGCCCAGTCTGGTGGCTTTAGGAGCAAACCCGTGCAGGGCCGGAAATATGTTGCCAAAACGCTGTTCCGAATAAATTTTCTTAAATTTTTGACCTAATCTTTTTAAAAAACTTGTAGCTTGCAGTCTGAATCTACGGCTATTGCATTGGCGTATATATGCCTTTGCGGGTTGGTAGACACAGTAACATTCAACCTTATTTACCAAGATGAAAAAAATACAGATTTTAGCCTCATCGTTTGCTCTTGCCGTGTTAATCGGCGTAAATGCTCAAGCCCAGACCAAAAATCCATCTACACCGCCAGAGGTTTCGCCAATGCCTATGAAACCAGAAATGACCGAAATCTGGAACCCTGAAGTAGTGGTAGTAACACCGGGCAAAACCAACGCCGATGCCCCTTCTGACGCTATTGTGCTTTTCGACGGAAAAGATTTATCGCAATGGGTAAGTGCCAAAGACGGCAGCCCTGCCAAATGGAAAATTGTTAACGGTGTTATGGAGGTAGTACCCCGCAGCGGCGACATCAAAACCAAACTTAAATTCGGCGACTGCCAGTTGCACATCGAATGGAGCGCGCCAGACTCAGTAGCAGGTGCAGGCCAGGGCCGTGGCAATAGTGGGGTGTTCTTTCAGGACCGCTACGAGCTACAAGTGTTAGATTCTTACCAGAACCGTACTTACCGCAATGGTCAGGCCGGAAGTATATATAAAGATGCGGCTCCGTTGGTAAACGTAACCCGCAGCCCGCTTGAGTGGAACACCTACGACGTAATTTATACGGCTCCGCGTTTCAAACCAGATGGCCGCCTCGACTACCCCGCACGCATTACAGTGTTACACAACGGTGTAGTAATCCAGAACAACACCACCATTCTGGGGCTTACCAACTACATAGGCTTACACCTTTACCCCGAAGCACACGGCGAAGATGTATTGCACCTACAAGACCACGGTAACAAAACCCAGTTCAGAAACATCTGGATTAGAAGACTATAATACCCCATTGAAATATATTTGTAGCACCAATGCCACGGCTTCGGCGGTGGCATTGGTGTTTATATGCGTTGGGGTGGCTCCAACAACACACCAACTACCCTACATAACTATGCTGCACATACAAAGCCGCTGAGGGTCTTACCCCACCTTAATAGAAGCTGCCAAAACTACCATCAGGCCTACCTCCGTCGCCCAACCCTTGTTTTGTTGGATTATGCTTTTGAAGGAAAAAGTATTGATGTATTTAAGTCGTGCTCATGGGATGTTTCAATCCTTGTTTTGTTGGATTTTGCTTTTGAAGGCACAAACGCACTGGCAGAATAGAAGTTTTAGGTTTGTTTCAATCCTTGTTTTGTTGGATTTTGCTTTTGAAGTTAAAGACCCCTCTTGAAAAATCTTATATACCCTATTGTTTCAATCCTTGTTTTGTTGGATTATGCTTTTGAAGTCTTATGATTTTACTGATAGGCTGATTATAATAATGTTTCAATCCTTGTTTTGTTGGATTTTGCTTTTGAAGAATAGTACTTCGTTAGGGTTGACAACTACAAAGGTGTTTCAATCCTTGTTTTGTTGGATTTTGCTTTTGAAGTTAGTACCGCATGGTTTGGCGATGGAGCGGGGCAACCGTTTCAATCCTTGTTTTGTTGGATTTTGCTTTTGAAGTTTTTGCCGCCGATTGTTGCTATGTATGGATTGTTATAGTTTCAATCCTTGTTTTGTTGGATTTTGCTTTTGAAGAGTTCTTGGTCAAAATATGAATCCTTCTTACCATTCGGTTTCAATCCTTGTTTTGTTGGATTATGCTTTTGAAGAATTCGATAATATCGACAAATACGTAGATAGAGAATGTTTCAATCCTTGTTTTGTTGGATTATGCTTTTGAAGGATAACATGGGTGATTTGCATATTCATGTAGTATAGTTTCAATCCTTGTTTTGTTGGATTTTGCTTTTGAAGATGTGTAACTGGATTACATCTTTGCGACTACTTAAATTGTTTCAATCCTTGTTTTGTTGGATTTTGCTTTTGAAGAAAGAAGGCAAGCAAAATGTAAGCAACGTAGACCAGTTTCAATCCTTGTTTTGTTGGATTTTGCTTTTGAAGACACATCTGGAGTTATACAGAGATTTAATGGTGAAAGTTTCAATCCTTGTTTTGTTGGATTATGCTTTTGAAGTACATACGAAGCCATACCTCTTGAATACATTGAGTATAGTTTCAATCCTTGTTTTGTTGGATTATGCTTTTGAAGAAAGATTGGCTTCCTACGATGTTAAATGGAGTAAAGAGTTTCAATCCTTGTTTTGTTGGATTATGCTTTTGAAGCATTAAACATGTAATACAAATATGCAAAAAAAACACCGTTTCAATCCTTGTTTTGTTGGATTATGCTTTTGAAGTCTTTTTCAATTATCTTTTCCATAACATCAGTTTTTAGTTTCAATCCTTGTTTTGTTGGATTATGCTTTTGAAGATAGAGCAATATCGCAAAGGCGATATATCCTTTCAAAGTTTCAATCCTTGTTTTGTTGGATTATGCTTTTGAAGAGAAATTTTGTCATTTAATCGAACGCCTAATAGTTTGTTTCAATCCTTGTTTTGTTGGATTATGCTTTTGAAGAGGCGGTTAGAACGTCTGAAATAATTGTGAAAATGAGTTTCAATCCTTGTTTTGTTGGATTATGCTTTTGAAGCAAAATATGGTGAATTTATTGCCACGGCTGAGGACGAGTTTCAATCCTTGTTTTGTTGGATTATGCTTTTGAAGACTACTTGTTTGGTACGGCCGTACAAAATACTGACGGTTTCAATCCTTGTTTTGTTGGATTATGCTTTTGAAGTACAAGAGGCGTATTTATGCACTGAGGAGTATAATTGTTTCAATCCTTGTTTTGTTGGATTATGCTTTTGAAGGAAAGAAAAACACTATTTGGAATTTCACAAGAGTTTCGTTTCAATCCTTGTTTTGTTGGATTATGCTTTTGAAGTTCATTGCAAGTGTCTATAATACACTAAGCAATGAAAAGTTTCAATCCTTGTTTTGTTGGATTATGCTTTTGAAGGTGGCGAGCGATGCAGAACAAGGTGCTATAATTGGGTTTCAATCCTTGTTTTGTTAGATTTTGCTTTTGAAGCCGTTAGGTATGCTAAAACATTGATAACTAACGAATTCGGAGCAAATATGATTTGTTATTTTTGTCATTTTACAATATGTCAGAGAACATTTCCGGGCTGTTTTTTGACTTTTTCCGTAAACTTAAAATACTGATAGTCAAACACTTGTAGCCCATTTTTATCTGTCTTAAAATAAATTATCGGTCGGAAATCAGAATTACTGGGTGCAAACATTCTTATAGGTGCAATTTAAGCATCTTTGTTTGTATTTCGTTGCCTTCGGATACAAATTTTATCTATTATTGTTGCTATTGCGTTTGCACATTCTTTGACCAACTGTTGTCGGAATCTCTTACTTCGACTGCTACCAATTTGTTATTGCTTCTTGTATAAACCAAAAAACCTTTTTCTACTTTGCAGTTAAAGTTTTCTTCTATTAACCATACGTAACAAAATAGCTGGGTTTTGTAGGTTTCGTAGTTTGCTATGCCAAACTCTGCCCATCGGATGCCAGTTGGCGTGGGTGAAGATAATATCAATGTTATTTTTGAGTGCCAGCCGTATGGCATCGGTGCTTAGTGCTGCCGAGGTTGTCATTACAAACGAAGTAACTTTATGGGCTGCAATATGTGTTTTGGTGGGTTCGCTGTCTTTTACAGGAACTCTAATCTCGAACATATCATCTTTGATGTGCAGATAAATACCGTAGGAATTCAGAAATATTTGCATCTTTTATTATAAAAATGGTTGTTTTAGTCAGCTTTGTGTCAAAAGTGTTTCAATGAATATACAATTATGGATGCGGTGTGCTACACGCTCAAAACTAACCCAACCACTGGCTCGGCGGTGGTGTGCTGAGTGTGTTTGGGTTGGCCTTGTGGTATTAACTGTCAATTTTCTTGATTGTACCGAAGCCTCTGGAGGGCGACTTGCCGATGCCTATGCCGTCGGGCAGGAGGGCGTTAGTGGTAAATTCGCCGGCAAAGGCTAGCATACTTTTGCTTTTAAATTGGGTTTCACGCTCCGAAACCTTTATTTGTGCCATGATGCGTTCGTGAGGTTCAAGAAAAAGTCCTATGCCTTTATAGAATGCCAGAATATGCGAAATGAGATTGTTTTTTAGCAAGGCCTTTTGTTCGTTTTCCGATTCGGCATTGATGTACTTGGGGTAGTTGTCTTGGTTGAGGGCCATCCAGAGGGTTTCAAACCGATAACGGTGTAAATCCTCATCAATTCCAATTGTATAGGTTTGGCGGGCTATGTTTTTGTTGTAGACCTCAAAGGTTTGGCCGTTAATAACTAACTGATTGATTTTCATAAACAATTCAATCATCAGGTTACCGCCCTCTCCTATTCCGATGAGTGTTGGCACGCGCTCAATTACTTTATATTGCACTTCGGGGTATTTGTAGCGGAGTTTTCCGTCATCAAAATGATTGCTGAGAATGGGGGCGTGTTCGGCAAATAAATTACCGAAGTAGCCTCTTAGTTTATGGGCATCACGCACGTTGAGGCTGATTTCTGGAAACGTGATTCTGGTTATATTGATGGTTGATTTTGGCATGGGCTAAAAAAATAGGGCTTGATGTTTGTACTTTACATCTGATTTTGTTTGACGAATGAAACCAGTATTGGGGTCATAATCGTTTTTTTGAGCAATTTTCAGGTTATCAATAGTCATATTGAAATCTTGTAATGCCTCACAATAATACTTTGGCACTGCAATGATGTGCTGATGAAAATCTCTTTTATAGTGTTTATCGAACTCTTCTTTTGATAATTTCTTCGCTATATTCTCTTAATGAATTAGCATCGAATACGATAGTGTTTTCATCAATGTCGAAAAGCATTTCGGCAGCATAAAGCCTGAAACCCTTTTCATTTGAGATAGCAGGGGTATCTATGATGTCATCCCATTCATCGCGGCCCTTACTTATTTCTTTTCCTATATTAATTAGTGTTTGTAGCATAGGTGTTTTCAGTTCAGATTTTTATTACAAAGTATGCAGTCACTAGCCCTTATACAGGCCATGCAAATAACAAGAATGTAGTTTTTCATCACAGCAATCTGAGGGTTTGGCTTAACAAATTCAAGGGCCGTAAATATTGAAAAAATAATTATTCGATGCAATCATTATTTATTATAAGGTATAATACCCACAATCAGCCGAAACGCCTGTTGGGGGCTTTAGGGTCAAGGGTAATAACGTTAAACATATCATACACGCGGCTGGCGGCGGCCTCGCCGTAGAGCAAGGCCAGTTTTTCGGGCGTTTCGGCGTTTGAAATCAGGTGGACTCTTATGTTGGGCGTGTCGTAGAGTTCCATCAGGACGCGCTCCATTACGTTTATGGGCGTGGTTTTGAAGGAATCGCCCCGCACAATGACCGAAAGTTGCTCGCGCCCCAATTCTTCAATCAGCACGTCGTATTTACTGAAACCATAGATGTTTTCGTCGTCGGTTAAGGGTTTTTCCGAAAGTATCTTCCTGATTGTTTGCTCAGGGTTATTGATGTAACTATCTACAATATCCTGTGCTTTCACAATCCTGAACGACGCAAAGGGGTTATCCTTGAAGGCCGTCAGCAGGGTCGATTTGCCCGTTCCGACAGGCCCCAGCAGGCAAATACCCTTGTTGCGGTCCATGACACTGGCCGATGGCGCATGGAAATAGCTCAGGCAAAGCTCAAAAGCCCTGATACAATAGGCATCGAGCATGAACTTGCGCATGGGGTTACGCTCTTTCACGAGAGCATCGAGGCTTATGAGTATCCGGCCCTTGAAATCGGCCAGCCCAACGCCACGCATGGCTTTAATGCGCGCCTCCCGAAACTCAACCTGCCGTTGTGCCATTTCGATAGCCTCGTTTTTTTGCTGCTTCTTCAGGAAGTCGAACGATTTCCCGAAAAACTCGCTCGTAAGTTTATCGGCCAGCAATTGCACAAACTCCCGCCGCAGGGCATCGTTCAGTGGGGCGGTATGCTCGTTTGTAGACAAAATGGGGTAAATAACCTCAAAGATTTTATCCAGCAAAGGTTTGTACTCCTTTTCCCGAAACTCGGCGTAAGACCCCATAGGCATCTGACTTAACGACTGAGTTATCGAACTTCCGTTGTTCGACAATGTGGCGGCCTGTGGTGGTCGTCGGGGTATAGCGTCTTCTATCATGGTTCATTATGTAGTTTTTGTAGTAGGGTGTCCAGTAGATAAAATGCGCGCGGGCATCGTTGAGGTTGTTCCATTCGTCCTGCTTGCCTAGCCCGAACTTGGTCTCAACAAAGTTATCCACAAGCTGTGGATAATCTTGTAAAGAGATATAATGGCTTTTGGCAGCCATTTTGCAGGCTTCACTCATCAGTAAATCGGTTCTGAAAGCCTCTTTGCTCATGTTTAAGCCCTTTTTGGCGAGCTTTGCCGCTATATCGGGCTTTAGGCGCACCCCCGACCGCACCGATTTTGTGTTTTTTTCAGAACAAACTGAATTTTCTGAATTAATTATTTTTTCTGAATAATTTATTTTATCTGAAATAACGTGGCTTTCTGCCTCAGCTAATTGCAACGGAATAGTATTTTCATTTTTTTCTGAAAAATATGAAACACCCCTTTTCTCTAAAATCTGCGAATCAGCCTGACAAGTAAATACGGAATTTTTTTCAGTAAATTCTGAAAATATTGAAACATTGTCATTTTGCGTCGTCTCGATTTCCTGTATCTGCGTTTCTTCTTTTTCAAAAACATAAATTTTTTCGCTGTTTGTAGTAGTAGAAATATTATTTATTTTTTTTTCTTTTCTTTTATATAGTGGGTCTAGGTTAGGGGTCAGGTTAGATATCAAATTAGGTGCTACATTAGGTATTAATGGTTGACACCTTTCTGTATCTGTTGCCTGCTCAGGTAGTAAATTCTGATACCTTTCTGTATCTGTTGCCTGCTCAGGTAGTAAATTCTGACACCTTTTTGCCTCTGTTGCCTGCTCAGGTAGTAAATTCTGATACCTTTCTGTATCTGTTGCCTGCTCAGGTAGTAAATTCTGACACCTTTTTGCCTCTGTTGCCTGCTCAGGTAGTAAATTCTGATACCTTTCTGTATCTGTTGCCTGCTCAGGTAGTAAATTCTGACACCTTTTTGCCTCTGTTGCCTGCTCAGGTAGTAAATTCTGATACCTTTCTGTATCTGTTGCCTGCTCAGGTAGTAAATTCTGACACCTTTCTGTATCTGTTGCTTGCTCAGGTGGTAAATTCTGATACCTTTTCGGGGTAGTTAGTGGTGTTTCTGCCGCCAACCGTTCGGCTTCGGGGCTGGTGTCGGGCAGCTTTGGCTCACAACTTTTGGGGTCGGTTACGGCACTGGCAGCGGCTTTGGCTGTGCGTTGGGCGGGCAGAGTTTTGGGCAACGGCTTAGGGGGCAGAATCTGATACTTGGTTTTGTCGCCACGGCCGTGGCCACCCTCCCGAAAGGCAATCAACCCGAATTGTTTTAACCGATTTCTGGATGTTTTAAGGGTGTTTGTACTCATACCAACATTGGCCGACACCCTTGCGTCAGAATGCCAGAACTCGGTAATCCAGCCCAAGCTGTTGGCTGTTTTTACCAGATAAAAAAACAATTTGGTTTCCCAGCCCGTAAATTGAGCGGTTTCTTCTACGCGCCAGAAATGATTCATGATTTCGATATAATTCATTGTGCTTGCAGTTTTTGGGTATCAGATTCTTGTTGTTTTGTTTGAAACGCCGTGTGTAAGTTATGGTTATTCATCAAGCACATCAATTGCGCCAATATTGCGCACATATACGGTGGCTACCATAGGTTTGGTGTCTTTCATGATACGCCCTACAAATTCGGGGCATAAGATGTGCTGCTCGATATTGATTTTATCGAGGCGGTTTCGGTCATACACCACTTCGGTTACTTTGCCAATAATATCAATGTTGTTGTGCTGGGTGATGCGCACCTCGCGGTTAACCAGAGTCTCGTAGTTTTCGGCTTTCTGGTAATTGGTCATTTCTCGTGTCATAATAATAAATCAATGCGGCTATGCGCCGTAAAATAGATGAATGGATTAACTGAAGAATTGTTGTTGGGTGCTTGCAGGGCAGTTTGCCTCTGGCACGGCGGGGGTGTTCGGTGTTGTTTCGGGCAGCCGTGGGGGTTTCCCTCCGAAAAAACACGAACAGTTCCCCGCCGGTACGAGGCCGGTAACGTCAGGAAAAAAAGTAAACAGACAAGATAGTCACAGCAAACGGATACCCTTATACGCACATTGATACCTGTGCGCCTGTTCACAAAAAACTCATGAAACAAAAATGTCGGGAGGGCAATGGGCTGTCTGGCGGTCATTGCTTCCCTCTATGGCTATTTAGCATAGGCAAATAGTTCTTTTTTACGGTTTTCGTAGGCCTCAACAAGGCCAAAATCATACACGTGTTCGTCAATAAGCTCCAGTTGTTCAATGCTCTGGGCGTTCACGATAAAATCAAGCATACGATACCATTCGCGTTCTTTGTTGGCCTCCTCGCTATCGGCGAGGTCGGGCTGGTTGTCAATGTATTCCACTTCTGTACCTTCTTCGTTATGAATAACCGACTGGTCGGTAATAACGGCCTTCTGCATTTCGACCGACAGCGGCGCGTCACCACTGTTAAGGTGCAATTTGGTTACTGTCTTGAGTGCCATCTTGTCGAAATCCTCGGCCCATAAACCTTTTCCGTTTTTAAACGTCTGCGAGTACCTTTTGCCATGCTTATGCACTGCCTCGGCATCCATATAGAAGGTACTCTCGTAGCCATTCAGTAACCTGAAATTACTGGCATAGCCTATAATTCTGTCGCTCAATTTCTGTGACCAGTCAAAATGAAACCCCTGAAAAGAGTTATCGTCAATTTTCTGGCCTTCATACACAATTTTGGCATCGAGGGTCTGGTATTGGCCACTTCTGATAGCCAGTTGTTTGAAACCTTTATCGGGCATCCACAATTTTACCATCATTGCGGGTCGGACTATCTCTTCTTCCCTTCCTGAAGAGCGGGAAGCCTCGCGCTTGGGGGTGTGGTAAACTCACCTCTACACTGCTACACTCACCGCAGTTAGTCTCTACACTTCATACATTTTTGCCCTTTGTATAAAGCACGGTATTACCCGTTTTGGTTGTCGGGCGGGTTTCACCGTTAGCCTATTTGCATAGACACCCATTTACCGGATGGTTCACGAGGTTTAACTATACTATTGCTAGCATAGTGGGCAAAAAGTTTACCCAATCTGAAACTGAGCCAGTTGCCTGCCGCTTTTTTTGTCGTTATAAGGCACAAGATAGGCAAAGCCCAAGTTGTTGTTAAGGGGCAAATCGAGCGTGGCGGCGGTGGCGGCGGCATGGTACACGCTGGTGGGGTCGGCGCGTTTAAGCAGCTCGTTGCTGGCTACAATCTGCAACACCGACGTAATAAAAGCCGGCGCTTTTTTTCCGAGTAGTTCTTCAAACTTCTGCCTGACCGAACCCCTCTCGAAAAAGTCTTTTGCGCTCTGCCGCGCGGTTGTTACCTGTTCTGACATAACTTTGTTTAACTTGTTAATTTGGGATTATATAAATGGGCTTACACCCGTGTAAACTGATAGACACCCATCAGAACCGCCCCTACGCTGCCAATAATGCCAATGGCCAGCCAGAAGAGTTCCCAGGGGGTTTTCTCGTCATAAGTTTTATGCTTGCTAATCTGATAATAATATTGCTGGCTCGACTTTGGCTTAACGGCAAAAACCAGAATAAACACAAGGCTTGCCACCAAACACAATATTACTGATAGTAGGTTTATATGAAACGCTCCGAAAGCCATGTTTAGTATGTGGTTTTAGTTGAACAAACAAGGTTTTTTAGTGGTTGGGTGTGTATCAGTGCCGAGGCTAAAAAACACCTCCTTCTAGCAGAAGGAGGGTTTATGGTTTTTACTTTCCTCTTAAAATATGTATACTATGTTATGAGTTGTGCCATACGGCCAGTGCTTGTATTTGTACAGGCACAGGCCCCACTGTGTGGCTCATGCGGGTGTTAGTGTGTGGTTTAAAAAAGCTCCTCCAAAAACTGAAGGAGGCTTTCCGGTACATTGTTTATTTCTAACCCCAAACTATGAAACATAACTTTAAAATCATTGGTAATGCCTGCCTGCAAGGCAAAACAGGCTTTGTGTTAAACATTTGTCATTTTTACTGCCTGCGGGCATAAACCCGCGGCCATTACAGGCCAGTAGCCAGTGCTTTATCGACCGAATACTGAATGTGCCTGTACACCTCCGTAGCCGTGGTTGTATCCGAAAACCTCAGCGATACATCTGCCAGCAGGGGCATTTCGCCTGCGGGTGTGTAGGCATCGCCCTTGTCGGTATCGTAGCCGTTCAGGTAGCTGCACACCAGCCTGTCTCCCCGAACAACACAGCCGAAGCCATCGGGGGCAGGTTCAAATTCGTTGTTAATCAGCAGGGCCATTTCTGCCCAGTTATTAATTTTTAGTTGCAGCAAACAAAGTTGCGTGGGTATATTCATCAGGCAGCCTACCTTATGATTATTCCGTATGTGGTTGTTGATAAAACTAACAGGTGGTTTGCACCACAGGCATTGCTGCCCCGTTTTGCGGGCATATACTCAGTTGCGCGGGCCTTAGTTGTGAGGAGGCAAAACCCCTGCGCCAATGAGTATATGTAACAAAACTTCTCGAACATAACTGCCCGCTTTACACGCAGGCTTTATAAAATTACCCAAGCAATAAACACGCCTGAACATCGGGGTGGTGGGTAGCTAACAGGCTGATGTTGTGTGGATTCAGGTGCTAGCGATGTTCATTTTTGAATCTATAAAAAAAGTACTTGCACAATTACATATTTTGCGTATTTTTGTTGTGAAAAACATACTTATTCATAAATCATGAACAAAAATAACGAACTTGTTCGTATTATCCAAATAAATTTCAAATATTTTCTTTATTTTTTTAACGTGACATCCCCATGACTATCGGCATACCTCCAATCACAGGAAACGAAATCAGAAGTTTCCGCAAGAAAAATAAGCTCTCACAAACGGAGTTCGCCGAACTTGTTGGCGTTTCGATGAGAGCCGTGCAGCTATGGGAAAGTGGCGACAGGAAGGTGTCGAGCCTTGCCGAGAAAACCATCAGGGAGGTTTTTCTGAACTACAAAAAAGCCGGCAACGACGGCGCCTATATAGATAACAACGGAAACAGATTTACCCGAACCAACGAAGGCGGTCTTGTGCTGGAAGTACCCCTGCTGACCGTTGAAGCACACGCCCGCTACCTCGACGACTTCGGCGAAGCGGGCGCGTTTCATTTTGAAGAAAAAGTGCCTTTTGTGATTGACAAAATAGACAAAGGCAATTTTCTGGCCTTTCGGATTTCGGGCGATAGCATGAACGGCGGCCGTATTGATGACACCCCCGACCGCGCCACCGTGCTGGGCAAAGAAATGCCCATGGATTTATGGATGGATGGCTTTGGCGACTCGCGCTTTGGCTGGATAATTATTACCCGCCGCAATATTCTGTTTAAAGACATTGTGGCTTTCGACCGCGAAACCGCCACCATTACCTGCCATAGCCGCAACGATAGCCCCGAATACTGCGATTTTAACCTGTGCCTCAACGATATTAACAAGATTTTCAAGGTAGTTAAGCGCACCTTCTAGGGCATTTTAACTCCTTGCAGCAAGGCGGGCTTATCTTTCCCGCCTTGTTATATACGCCAGCCATTTAAAAATGGTATCTTTACCCTGCTGTTGTAGCACCCTCAACCCCATACCCTCATGAAAAAACTTGTGTATGCCCTTGTGATACTCCTGCTTGTAGTGGCAGGCTTGTTTTTTTACCTCCGTAGCCAATTGCAGGACGACTCCGTGCCGATGGCCGAAGGGTTTTCGGGCCAGAAGGTGATGTTTATTTTTCCGCACCCCGACGACGAAATCACCAGCGCAGGAACCCTCAAGCTGCTCGACCAACAGGGTATCGAAACGAGCCTCATTACTTTTACGCACGGCGAAGCCGGAGGAACCAACGGACTGGTGCAGGAAACCGACCCCCTCAAAAAGAAAACCGCACTGGCCAAAATCCGCGAGAAAGAGCTACGTGCAGTGGGGCAACTGCTAGGGGTCGATAATCAGGAGATTCTTGACTTCGCCGATAGCGGCATCAGCCTGCTACCGCCCGACACCCTCAAGAAAGTTATCCGCCAGAAAATAGCCCGCTACCAGCCTACGGTGCTAATTACCTATGACGACGTGATAGGGCTTTACGGCCACCCCGACCACCGACTGATAGCCCAATACACGAAAGAGATTTTTCTGGCCGAAAAAGGCTCCGAGGGTTTTCCGGTAAAGAAGTTGTATCAGGTAACCCTGCCCAAACCCATGATTGAAACCGCCAAGAAGATTTCGGCGAGCTTCAAGCGGAATTTCAGCAAGAATGCCACCTTGCCTACGCCCACAATGGCCATTAAAATAAGTGCTGTGGGTGCGTTCAAGAAACAAGCCATGCTGCTGCACGTGTCGCAGCGGCCTACTTTTAACGATATGCAGCCCTATTTCGACAAAATTCCTGTCTGGATTTATTACCGTATTTTCGACAAAGAATATTTTTCAGAAGTAAAATAAAGGTTTTTTGCACCATGCACCTGCGTGGTAAAAGCTAATTAATATGAAAATACGCATAAAAGTAGCTCAAGTAATTTGTAACATTTTGCTGGCACTAACTTTATTTGCTTGGCTCGGGATTCATGGTTCAGGGCATAAGATTCCGCAAAAAACGGATATTTCCTTCGGAACCATCGCCCTGTTACTCCTCATAACGCTGGTGATTTTATCCGTATTAAGCCACCGATACAAAAACCAGTAGCGCGTTATTTCTCAAAAACATATACCTTCCCATTGGCCGGATTCCCGAACGTTTCGCCACTAAAACCACGGGCTGTGAGGGCTTTTTGCAGAAACATCATCACAAAGCCGTGGCTCACTACCAGAATTTCCTGTTCTTGCTGTTGTAGTAGCGTATCAACAAAGGCGTTCAGTTTATCGCGCGCCTCAACCGAAACAGCGTTGCGTGTAAAGGTTTTTCGTTTAATTATTAAGGCCCACACCATAATTGGCAATTTACGCGCCTTGTTCATGAGGCCAAGTACGTTAATTTCCCGCAGGTCGTCATGTGTATGTATAGGCCCCTCATAAATATGCCGAGCCGTTTTGGTAGCCCTGCTCATTGAGCTTGCATAACATTTCTGCCATGCAATGTTGCGCATATCAACGGTGGCTGTAACCACGTCGGCCTCATCATATTTATCAAACCAATTGCTCAGGGTATCAAAGTCAATCAAAAAACCTTTAGGTAGTGGCTGTGCTACCTTAAAATGCCTTACTAATCCTATTTTCATGTTTACTAATTTGCCAGTACTTTACGGGCAGCAAAGGTATTGGCAAACCTCTATAAAATAAAAATTTTGTGGGCAGATTATTCGTTACCACCCCACAAACGGGGGGAGTATCGGGCGTTATGGGGGTTTCAGAGAGGCCATGATGCACTGGTTGAATACGCCCCTACCCAATATTACCGCTTGCTTGGGCGCATCATTCAGGAAATGATTCTTGGGGCGCAAACACCGCCAAGTAGTGCTTGCAAGCCCTTTCATAAACCCCTGCTTTTGGTTACATTTGTGGGTATCTATTCAGCATTACTACTCCATGAAAAAAATCCTATTGGCAAGCATTGGGGCTTTGATGAGCCTTGTGGTTCTTGCCCAGACCACCCAAACCATTATTGAGGTTGATTTCAACAAAAAAGTAGGCGACATGACCCCCATGTGGGCGTGGTTCGGAGCCGACGAACCTAACTATGCCTATATGCGTGACGGCAAAAAACTATTGTCCGAACTCTCGGCCATGAGCCCCGTGCCGGTCTATTTCAGGGCGCATAACCTGCTCACCTCAGGGCATGATACCCTCACACTCAAGTGGGGGTCAACCAACGTTTATACCGAAGACGAAAAAGGTAACCCCATCTACGACTGGACTATTGTTGACAAGATTTTTGATACCTACCTCGAACGGGGCATTAAACCACTGGCGCAGTTTAGTTTCATGCCAGAGGCACTTTCGACACACCCCCAACCCTACGAACACCACTGGAAACCCGGAATGCCCTATAACGATATTTACAAAGGCTGGGCCTACCCACCTAAAGACTATAAAAAATGGGCCGAACTGGTATACCAGTGGGTAAGGCATTCGGTAGAACGCTACGGCAAGAAAGAAGTAGAAAGCTGGTATTGGGAACTCTGGAACGAACCAAACATTGGCTACTGGAAAGGAACCGTTGACGAATACTGCCAACTGTACGACTTCACGGCCGATGCCGCCAAGCGTGCCTTGCCTACCATTAAAATAGGTGGCCCCGAAACCACCGGCCCCAGTTGGAACAAAGCAGCGGAGTTTCTGCAAACTTTTCTGAAACATTGTGTTTCGGGCCGTAATTATGCCACCAACAAAATAGGCTCCCCGCTCGATTTTATTTCGTTTCATGCCAAAGGTGCGCCCAAAATCGTAGACGGCCACGTGCAGATGAACATGGGTACACAACTGAGAGATATTTCGGAAGGTTTCAGAATTGTGGCATCGTTTCCGACACTCAAGCACCTGCCAATCATCATTGGGGAGTCGGACCCCGAAGGTTGCGCCGCCTGTGGCATGAAAACCAACCCACAGAATGCCTACCGCAACGGCACTATGTACTCGAGCTATACGGCGGCATCGTTTGCCCGTAAATATGCCCTTGCCGACTACCACAAGGTAAACCTCAAAGCGGCCGTAAGCTGGTCGTTCGAGTTCGAGAACCAACCTTATTTTTATGGCTTCCGCGACCTCGCCACTAATGGTATCGACAAACCCGTGCTGAATGTTTTCAGGATGTTCGGCATGATGGCCGGGCAAAGAGTGGCCGTAACGGGCAATCAGAAATATGATTTTATAACCGTGCGAGACTCAAGCGTGAGAGGCCCCTATGCCGACATAAACGCCCTTGCCAGCAAAGATACCCGCTCGGCAGCCGTAATGCTCTGGCATTATCACGACGACGACCTCCAAGCCCCCGACGCACACATAGCCCTAACGCTTACAGGCTTGCCTGCCACAAGGGTCAGGCTGCACCATTACCGCATCGATAATGAAAACAGCAATGCCTACGAGCTATGGAAAAAGATGGGGTCGCCCGAAAACCCAACACCCGAACAAATTACCCAGCTTGAAAAAGCCGGACAACTAAGCCTCCTTACCTCGCCGGTTTACCTTAACACCACCGGCAGCACCCTGCAACTAAACGTTCAGTTGCCGCGGCAGGGGGTTTCGTTACTGAAATTCGACTGGTAAACTAGCGGTTTACAATAATTTTTCTGGCAAAGTGCTGCCCCGTGGCCTCTTGTATCAGCAACAGATAACTACCCGCCGATAGGTGGCTCAGGTCGATGATATGCTGGTATTGCCCGCTACCCGACTGCCCCAGTAGCTGCCCTTTGGCATTTAATAACTGGTAGCCAAATACCCTCGCCGACTCCACAGTTACCTTGTCGGTAGTTGGGTTGGGGTATATGCTTATACCCACCTGTGGAGCTTCGTTAGCCAATACCGTAGGTCTGAAAACCGTCGACACCGCACTTTCGCAACCACGGTCAATTACTTTTACCTCATAATTGCCAATGTCGGTAAATTTTATTTTCTGGGTGTTTAGCTGTAAATCGTTTCCGTTCAGGAACCACCTGTTGCCGAGGCTCGCACTCGATATTAACGTATCGTTCATCTGGCTAATAACAGGCTGCGGAATAATTATCTGTGTAACCGTAATGGCATTGGTCGAAATAGCCGAACACCCATCGGCATTACTTACCTTTAACTGATAACTACCCGAGGCCGTAGCCGTATAAAACTGGTTGGTTGCGCCATTAATGGCCGTGTTGTTTAACAGCCATTGATACGCGTTTTCTTTGTTGGTGGTTGTGAGTATCACGCTGCCATTTACACAGATTTCGGTCCCTGACGAAGCCGATATAACCGGAGCCGCAGGGCTGGCCAGTTGCTTCACAATCAGATTGCCAGACCTCACCACACACCCCAGATTATCGCTCACGGCCAGTACATACGTGCCTTCTTGTGTTACATCAATACTGGCATTTTGCGCAAGATTAGCGTTGTTTTTTGTCCATTGATACGTATACGGGCTTACCCCGCCGCTCAACTCAGGCACTAGTCTGGTCGAAGTATTCTCGCAAAAGTTCAGGTTTCCGCCAATACTATTAATTTTTAAAGTAGAACTATTAACAAATATTGTGTTTGACGAAATACTTGCACAGCCGTTGGCATTAATAACTTTCAACTGGTAATTACCGGGCGCAGTAGCCGTGTAAAACTGGCTAACAGCCCCATTGATATTGGCGTTGTTAAGCACCCACTGATACCCGCTCTCTTTAGTATCGGTTGTGAGTATTACGCTGCCGCCCTCACAAATGGTAGTATTGGCCGGAGCATTTACCACAGGGCTGGCCGGATTAGCCACTTTGCTGATACGCACGGCCCCCGTTTCATACGAACACCCGATGTTATCTACAATGCGTAGGGCATATTCGCCTTCCTGATTGACCAACAACGTTGGGTTGAACGACACATTGGCCGAATTTTTTGTCCAGATATACGTAAAGGGCAACGCCCCGCCCGACACACTCGGTGTTAGCTCTGTACTGCTGTTTTCACAAAATTCTTTTTTGCCAAGCAATTCATTAATTTTCAGGTTCGACGAACTCAGCACCGTAATGGTAACATTGCTACTCGTAAAACTCTGGCAAAGCTCGTTATTGACTACCTTTTCGCAGAAAGCGTTATAGGCAGTTGTGGCCTGCGGCGAAACCTGAATCTGGTTGCCCCTTGCCCCTGTCGACCACACCACCGTGCCGCCGTCGCAGCCTCGTGCGTTCAGGCTAACGGGTGTGCCGCGGCAAATCTGGTTTTTTTCGGGTTCAATTACAGGTGGCGTATCGTTTTCTACGTTTATCTGAATCCCGCGGGTGGTTCCTTCACAACCCTGTTGCCGTACCGTCAGGCTATAATTACCCGTTTGTGTAGCCGTATAAGCATAGCTTGTAGCCCCTGGCACAGGCGAGCCGTTGCGGTTCCATTGAAAATCAAAGCTAGTCAGGTAGGTCATATACTCCATAGGCACATTGCCCAGCCTAGCCGAAAACGCCGCGTTGCCTATCTTGCAGTAAGTAGCCTCGTTGCCTATAATATCAAAACTGGTTTTGCAGGGGGTGTCAGAAGAAGCCAGTTTGAGCAGCACAAAATAAGGGATATTACTGGAGGTGGTTTTCATGGCCGACACGTACAAGCCCATGTCAGATGCGCCGTTTACATCCTGCACAAGATAATAATCGCTGTTAAAGGTCTTTGTCCACCGAAACTCATTGTTGAGTGTCAGCTTGGTAATGGCGTTGTTTTTAAGCACAAATATTTTTTCGTCGATAGTAGTCGTAATTTTAGCCGTGCTGAAACTCGTATTTTTCCATTGCTGGCTTCCCGAAGCCGTAAACTTGTAAAGGCCGGTGTTGGTACTCAGCACACAGCCGTTGTCAGAGGTTTTTTCAAAGTCGACAATCGTTTCTGTATTAAAATTCACTGCCCATACCGTGCTGCCTGTGCTGGTATTAAGCTGAACAACCCTGCGCACGCTGCTATTACTGGTAAGGAGGTAAATTCTGGAGGCATCGACCGTTACAAGCTGGTAGCCATCCAACACACTGCTATTCGACCACACCAACTGCCCTGTTGATGAATACTTTCTTATTCCTACGGGGCTTGTGACAATAACGCCGTCGTCGCTCGTAGTCTGAATATCAGTAATATTATTTGAAAAAGCCGACAAACTCACCGACCACTCTATGCTGCCATCGCTTTTCAGCCTTTTTATTTCTGCAAGCGTAGGGCCAGAAGAATAAGTCAGGGCCAACACATAAAACCCGTTCGACAACGTAGCGGTGGCATTCTGTATATTGAAATTAAACGCCCGTTCCCATGATAAGTTCAGGTTGGCATCGTATTTCCGAAGGTAGCCATAGTTATACAGGTATATCAGCACGCCGCCATCCTGCGAAGCATACTGATTAATAAACGGCGCACCACTCGAACCACCATCGTTAAGGAGAAACTTATCGTTTACGCGCCCATCGGCCGTAAACTTGCTCAGGTTCGCCGAACCACTATTGGTATTCTGCGATTTCACTAAGGCAAACAACACATTCGGCCCTGCAAAAGTAGCAATGCTGCCGCCACGCGTGCCGCCGCCATAAGGCTCTATCCATTCAACAGCCGGCACCTGTTCCTGTGCATAAGTCAGGTAAGAAGAAATAACAGCAAGAAAAACAAGCAGTAGAAGTTTATTCATATTTTAGTCATAACAATTAGTAATCCCAAAAAAAAATTGAAGAAGAGGCACATAAAATGCTTTTTTACGTGCCTAAAGTTTCATTCGTTCACAGACGAATTTATTCAGTATTCAAAATATCTGTAAGGTTAAAATACATTAACCGCGTATCATCATCTTTGTCTGAATCTGTCAGGTAACGGAATTGGTTTTTCTCGTAAAACCCTAACGATTTTCTGTAAGCATCAACAGTAATAAACTTGCACCCTGTTCTGTTGTTATCAATAAACATTTTCTTTAGGTAGTCCAGAATTAATGTTCCTACTCCGTATCCTTTGTAATTTTTATTTACAGCCAATCTACCTATTTTCATTGCAGGAAAACTCCGCATTTTCCTTTTATTATTATTTTTCGGGAATATATGCTTTTTAAACCTGTTCCAGATTGTTTTATCTCTATTCGGTTCCGACTCAAGGCTTATCTTATCGTTAGCTAAACTAAAAAAAGCGACAGTTTCAGCGTCGCTTTCTAAGATGTATGTTACTGCTAATAACTCACGCATATAAACTTTAGAATCATTAGCCAAAAAATCATTTAAATCTTCGTCGTCACAGTCAAATGGTTTAATAAAATGCCCTTCGGTCAATCTTATTAAACTAAAATTATTGAAATTCATTAAAACTTCGCAATAGCATTTAATTTATTGAAATTTGATTCCATTCTTGCGTTTAACTCCTTTGATATTTTCTTTGCTTTTTCGTTTTCTTTAGTAAACTTTTCAGCATCATTTCCCCTTAAAATTGGAGTTTCTTTAATTGGTTTTGCCATAAAATTGTTTTTAATTACCTTTGAGTGAAAGACAAAACTTGTCTGAAATACTGATTAATAAACGTAATCTAAACTAATTTGGTTTAAAATAACAAACCAAAGGTAGCAATATTGCCATGGTAATGTCAAGCAAATAACCGACATTTATTTTTACGGTCTTCACAATTAAAATACCCATTAAATACTTTCGTTTGCCTGACAAAATCTTAAATCATCATTAAACGTATGCACTGCGCCAATCGCCCGCAACAAAAAAACGCCGTTAATGATTTTCAACATCACTAACGGCGTTTAAACTATTGGTTTGGGTTTGGCTTAGTTCCAGCCGCCACCTAAGGCTTTATACGCATTTACCAGCGCATTCATTTGCTGCATACGGGTTTCGATAAGTTCCATTCTGGCCTCTAACACATCGCGTTGGGTCAATAACACCTCCATGTAGTCGGCGCGGGCCGAAGTAAACAATTTCAGTGAAATCTCTGTCGATTTCGTCAGGGCATCTACCTCATTATTTTTCATGTTGTAGTTTTTCTCCAGATTATCGATGTTCGACAACTGGTTGGCTACTTCAATATAGGCTTTCAGAACAGCACGCTCATAATCATACACCGCCTGAATCTGCTTGGCATTGGCATTTTTATAAGTGGCAATAATGGCGTTTTTGTTAATCAATGGCCCCATCAGGTCGCCGGCCAGAGAGGTCAGCAAAGCCTGCGGTATATTCACAAACAACAACGGATTAAACGACCGGATACCTAACGATGCCGAAAGCCCAAGCGACGGATAAAAGTTGGCTCTTGCCACGGTTACGTCTATCTTGGCGGCTTCCAGTTTCAACTCAGCCTGTCTTATGTCAGGGCGGTTTTGTAATAACTGGGCAGGCAGCCCCGCATATATTTTTGTTGGCACCAGTGCCGCAAACTGCTGAGAGCTACGTTGCACCGGCTGCGGAAAACGCCCCACAAGGAAATTGATGCGGTTTTCGGTTTCAACAATTTTCTGTTGAATTTCATACTGAAGGCTCTGGATTTTAAACACCTCGGCCTCGAATCTGCGCACGGCTAGTTCGGTTACTTTGGCAGCTTCTTTTTCTTGTTTGATAATGCTCAGGGCGTTGTTCAGAATCTGAATGTTGCGTCTGATGATATCAAGCTGGTTGTCGAGCGCCATAAGCTCATAGTATGAATTGGCAATTTCGCCTACGATATTGGTAACCAGAAAGTTTTTGCCTTCAATACTGGCCAGATAATTGGCTACGGCTACTTTGCGGGCATTGCGGAGTTTATGCCAGATATCGACCTCCCAACTGGCAAAGGCCCCTATGTAGGCATCAGGCAGTATTTCAGGGGTACGTTTACCCGGGCGTATCTCCGACATATCGTCGCTTGCGCCCTTGCTGGTGTATCTCGACACCTTCTCGAAACCCGCGCCACCGCCTAAGCGTACAAAGGGCAGGTACTCCCCTTTGCGGGCACTGATTTCGTTCTGTGAGATTTCAATTTCCTGCAAGGTAATGTTCAACTCCTGATTATTGGTCAGGGCTGTTTCGATAAGGCTTGCCAGATTTGGGTCAGTAAAAAACTCTTTCCACTTGGTTTTAGCCGAATTGGTAGAATCCTGAGAGTTGTTGTAACTCTCAGGCGTACTTTTATTAGCGTTTTTCTCGACCAATTTAACAGGCACTGTACAAGCCGAAAGGCACCACCCCAGGAAAGCTACTCCTAGGCATTGGTTTATGATTCGTTTAGACATACGCTATTTAATTTCTTCAGATAGTGGTTCAAAATCTTCATCTTTAATCAGCTTGCGTCCTTCTGCCAGCTTGGCGAAAACATAGTATAAGCCCGGAATAATAATTACCCCGAATACCGTTCCAAGTAGCATACCACCCAATGCCGAAGCTCCAATTGTACGGTTACCAATAGCCCCAGGGCCAGTAGCAACCACCAGCGGAATTAGCCCCGCAATGAAGGCGAAGGAGGTCATCAGGATAGGGCGGAAACGTACTTTTGCCCCTTCAATAGCCGCCTCGAAGATGGTAGCTCCCTGCTGATTCTTCTGAATCGCAAACTCCACAATCAATACGGCGTTTTTCCCTAATAGCCCCACAAGCATTACTAACCCTACCTGTGCGTAAATGTCGTTGGCCAAGCCCATTGCTTTAATCAGCATAAAAGACCCGAATACCCCCGCAGGAAGCGACAAAATAACCGCTAGCGGAATAATGAAACTTTCGTACTGGGCAGCTAATACCATGTAGGCAAAAATTAACACGATAATGAAAATCACAAACGCTTCGTTTCCGCGGGCAACCTCATCTTTCGACAACCCGCCCCAGTCAATATCAAACCCTCTCGGAAGCGTCTTTTTGGCTACGTCTTTGATAATTTCGATGGCCTCACCACTACTGTACCCCTTCGCAGGAGCCCCTCTGATGGCCGCCGTAGCGTACATATTATAACGGTTAATTTCGTTTGGACCCTGAGTTTTCTTAATCTTCATGAAAGCCGAGTAAGGAACCATTTCGCCGTGGTCGTTTTTCACGTAGAGGTTCAGCACATCTTCTGGTAGTTTGCGGTACTCAGGCGATGCCTGCACAAACACTTTAAAGAAACGCCCGAACCTGATAAAGCCCAACTCATAACTACTACCTATCAGGATAGAGAGGTTATCCATGGCTTTACCGATAGATACACCCTTCTGCATGGCTACTTCGTTATCAATTTCGAGTTCGTACTGAGGGTAGTTGGCACTAAAGAACGTAAACAAACCTGTTAGCTCTTTGCGCTTGCCAAGTTCTTTCATAAACTCGGCGTTTACTTCCTCAAGCTGTTTGTAGTCGCCGGAGTTGGTTTTATCAAGCAACTGGAGCGAGAAACCACCCGCAGCACCATACCCTGGCACAGCCGGAGGGTCGAAGAACTCAATAACCGCACCCGGAATTTCGTGGCTCTTTTCTTCAAGCTCTTCAATAATTTCCTGTACGTTGTGTTTCCGTTCCGACCAGTCTTTAAGGTTAATTAAACAGGTTCCGGCGTTTGACCCCCGCCCTTCGGTTAATACCTCGTACCCTGCCAGTGCCGACACCGACTTCACGCCGTCTACGTGTTCGCATATTTCCTGCAATTTACGGGCTACGTCGTTGGTTCTTTCGAGTGTCGAACCCGGAGGGGTCTGAATAATGGCGTAAATCATCCCCTGGTCTTCCGACGGAATAAAGCCTGATGGCAACACCTTCGTTACCCCAAAAATACCCGCACAAAACCCTATCAGCATCACAAACGTTACTAAGCGGCGGCTTACAATGGCACGCAGAAAACTGGCATATTTGCCTGTTACTTTCTCGAAACCGTGGTTAAAGGCATCGATACCTTTATTAAGCCATGTTTTTTTCTTCGGATGCTCGTGCGGGTTACGCAGAATCATGATACAAAGCACCGGCGTAAGGGTAAGCGCCACTAAACCCGACAACACGATTGACGTGGCCATCGTGATAGAGAACTGCCTGTAAAACACCCCAACAGGGCCAGTCATGAACGCCACCGGCACAAACACGGCCGTCATTAACAAGGTAATGGCAATTACGGCTCCGCTGATTTCGCCCAATACTTCTTTTACCGCATTATAGGGCGACAGATGCGCCTCTTCCATTTTGGCATGGACGGCCTCCACCACCACAATGGCGTTATCGACCACAATACCAATGGCTAATACAAGGGCAAAGAGCGTAATAAGGTTAATGGTAAGCCCGAATATCTGCATGAAGATAAACGCCCCCACCAACGACACCGGCACGGCAAGTGTCGGAATAAGTGTCGAACGCCAGTCGCCCAAGAAGATAAACACCACCAACGCCACCAGCACGAAGGCTTCAACGAGCGTATGCAATACTTTTTCGATAGAGGCATCAAGGAAGTTAGAAACGTCATAACTGATTTCGTAGTCCATACCCGGCGGGAACGAACTCGCCTTCAGTTGGTCAAGTTTGGCTTTTACTTCTTTAATTACCTCGGTTGCGTTACTACCATAGGTTTGTTTCAGCATGATAGCCGCCGAAGGATAATTGTTCAGGTTCGAGTAAATATCGTAATACTCGCTACCCAGTTTTACGTCGGCAATATCTTTGAGGCGGATAATCTCCCCGTTCGAGTTGGCCCGCACAATTACGTCTTCGTACTGTTCGGGTTTACTGAAACGCCCCTGATACGTTAATACATATTCAAGCGACTGCGAGCGCATCCCGTCGCTTCGGCCAATCCGGCCCGGCGACCCAATCACACTTTGCTCGTTCAGGGCCTCCATTACGTCTTCGGTACCAATATTATAGGCACGCATACGGTCGGGCTTAAGCCAGATACGCATGGCATACTGCCTACTACCCAAGATACTCGCCTGCCCTACCCCGTTAATACGTTGTAACTCAGGCAACATATTTACCCCCGCAAAGTTGAACAGGAACTTCATGTCGGCGTTCTTGTCTTTGCTGTAAAGGTTCACATACATAAGCATATTAGGCATCTGGCGGTTTACAATAACCCCCTCGCGCTGTACTAATATAGGCAAACGGTTCAAGACCTGCGCAATACGGTTGTTTACGTTTACCACCGCTTGGTCGGGGTCGGTTCCGAGGTTAAACACAATCTGAATGTTGGCTTCACCGGCACTGGTGGCGTCGGAGGTCATGTACTTCATGCCCGGCACCCCGTTAATGGCCTGCTCCATCGGAATCAGCACGGATGTTACCAACACGTGCGCACTCGCACCCGGATACGACGCCCGCACAATTACCATTGGCGGCGAAATTTCGGGGAACTGCGATTTGGGAAGCGTGTTAATAACCAAGCCCCCCATGAAAATAATTGCCAGCGACAGAATAATAGCTAGTACTGGCCTTTGTATGAATTTATTAAACATAGTGCTAAGTCGATTTATTCAGCGTAAACTTTTAAATGTGTAAATACCGATTCGGGCTTTTCAAAGCGATACGAGATTTTATCGTTGTTATGCACTTTACGTAAGCCTTCAAGGAGTATTTTCTCATTTTCTGCCAACCCATCGCTGATAGCATATAAATCTTGCATTTCAGCCAGAATATTGATTTGCCGTTGTTTTACCACGCTCTTGTCGTCTACAACAAAAACATATTTTTTGTCCAGAATCTCAAACGTAGCTTTCTGCGGAATTATCAGGGCGTTTTTCAATGGTTTATCAACCATGATATTGCCTGTTTCGCCGTGTCTCAAGAGCCTGTTAGGGTTCGGGAATGTAGCCCTGAAAGCAATATTACCCGTTTCGTTGTTAAAATCGGCTTCAATGGTTTCAACTATGCCCGGATACGGAAATATCTCGTGGTTAGCCATACGGAGTCTTACTTTCATTGGGTTTTTATTAGCACCGCTTCTGTAATTGAGGTACTCGGCCTCTGGTACGTTAAAGTACACCCACATTTTACTGTTGTCTGACAGAATCGTCAGCAAATCGCCTTCCGACAAAAGGCTACCTTCCCGCACATAGAAGTGGTCCATGATACCATCAAACGGTGCTTTGATTTCGGTAAAGCCCAAATGCACTTGTGCCACCTGCACTTCGGCTTTGGCTTTTTCGAGTTTAGCTTTTGCCAGTGCCAGTTCGTTTTTTGATACAATGTTGCTATCGGCCAATGCTTTGGTGTTTTTGTATTCCAACTCAGCATAATTGGCTTCGGCCTGTGCTTTCTGCAACTCGGCCTGATACTGTACAGGCAGAATCTGGAACATAAGCTGCCCTTTCTTTACTAACTGCCCTTCATCAACATAGATTTTACTCAAATAGCCACGCTCCAACGCGCGCATCTCGATATGCTGAATTGAGCGAATCTGAGATACGTAGTCGATAGTAATGGTAGTGTCCTTTCTAAGTGGCGTGGTAACCAATAGTTTGGTGTCTTCTTTCTTTTCTTCTTTTTCTTCGGATTTACAGCTTGCGTTAAATAGTAAAGCGCACAGGCCCACAAGCATGAGAATTTTCTTCATAACTAGCTTTTTTTAGAGATTAATAATACCTAAAAACTGAGAGTGGATAAGGTAAGATAATACCGGATCCAGAAAGGCTTTTACACCCCTTAGCCTATTACTCTCTTACGCTTAAGATTTATTATTGATTGAGTATAAGTACAAAGCCTACCTGCAGACCAAAACTTGCATAAAAGCTGTTTAAAAAATTTACTTGCAGTACTTCGTAGTGTTTAGTGGTATAGGAAAACAAGGGTAATGCTCACCTCTTGGGGTGTTACATCATATAATGTACACACAAAATACCATAAACAATTTATTGGGAAAATGAGATAAGGAGTGGTTATAAAAAGCCGATGCCTGAAAGGTATTGAAAGAATGCTGCCTGCCTAAAAGAAGAGCCGACTGGCCGCTGTCGGATGTTTTGTGGTGGTCGTCGTCGTCGTCCGAGTTATCTTCTTCTTCAATTTCTGCCTCGCGCGTGCCAAAGAGCAGACCTATTTTTTCGGGCGTGCTATAAATTACATCTGGCGGTGTTGAGGTATTTTGTTGGGTGCAGGCAACTGTTGGCTCTTCTCCGGTGTTATCCAGTAAAGAAAAAGCCGAGGTTATCCTGTGTGTGTGCGCGAACAGTTGAGAACCAGCACTCAATAAGAAAATCCACAGAAACAGATGATATTTTTTTAGTCCGTTTACCATTCTACTGACAAAAATACCTTAAGTTGATTAGGAAAGCATAAATTCCATCTTAAAATCTGATTAAAATCATAAATTTTTTATTTCGTTTTTATAATTAAACCATAAAAAAGTGTATTAAACCAATTTTTATAAAAAAACCGTTTAAACTCAATAGTGCTTCAACCGCCCCACCCACACCACCAAATAGTACCTGACCGTGGTCAGGAACAAACCAGAAACAGGTAAAACTCTGAAAATAAAAAATTTAACTGCCCAACCGCCAGAAGAAAATATAATAAAAAAAAGGTAACAATCGGGCAAAAACCGCCACAACCACCCTGCCAGCAAAACCCTGAATTGTACTTTACAAGGTTGGCGTTTCGGAGGCAAAAATAAACAAGGGGCATAGCAGCCACCCGCGGGTTGCGTAAACCCGCACAAATGGCTTAATTTTTACTTAAACCTGCCTATTTACTCGATTCTTTTGTAGAGAATTTTTGACTGGAGGGGGTCTGAGCTTTCAAGGGCCAGCCCGAAGGTGTTGTCGTCAATGAACTGTGCTTTATACTCCTGCGATGTCGACAAGCCATATAAAGAAAACAAGTCTTTGGCTACTTTTTTCTCGGTAAGTTTAAACTCGAAGTTCGACCGCCGTGCGATGTCGGCCACCCACACGTCGTTCTCACTCATAAACATATTAATAATTTTGTTGTCGTTCAGCTTCGCTATTTTGCCCACAAGGCTGTTGCCATTTTTTTCGATTCGTACCTGCATCCCCTCAAACATCGACCGCCCCTTTAGCTCCCACAGCCCCACAAATTTATCGTCGGGTACTTTCTTGTATTTGTCCGAACAGTTTACCAGCACCAGCATCACAACTATCAGGCTTATGAGTTTCGGCAGGGTTTTAAGGGTATGTATCATTATTTCAGGGGCTTTATTTCGATTAAACAAGCAGCCTTTGGCTACTACTTTTACAAATTAACAAACAATCGGTCTGAAAAGACAACAATCCGTCAACGAAAATTCTGGATACGGCCCAAACACCTACTGGTTTTCGTAAATCCACGTCAGGATTTTCTCTACTTCCTTACGAATACTGGTGGTTGATTGGTTAAAGTTATTGTTCATGAAACTCACAATCAGGGTTTTGCCTTTTTTGGTAACCAGATACCCGCTCAGGTTATACACCCCACCCAACGAGCCTGTTTTGGCAAAAATAAACGGCTTTTCGGTGTTTTTATAGCCATTCTTCAAGGTTCCTGACTGCCCCCCTACTGGCAAAACCGAATACAGTTTCTGGGCGGGCAATTCGGCACTTATTTTTTCGAGCAGCTTCACAATTGAGCGCGGCGTAAAGAGGTTATACCGCGACAACCCCGAGCCATCAACCCACTTGGGTTTGTCGGGTAAATCCTGCAAATATTTTTCTGTAATGGTTTTAATGGTAAAAGCCGAGCTAAGCGAGTCTTTCAGGGTAGCCCCACAAAGCAGCAGCAGGTGTTCGGCCAGCATATTATCGCTTTCCTGCATCATGAGGCGGTACACATCTTCCGAGGGCATACTGTAAAGGGTTTTTGCCTCTTTTGCCACAGGCACGTGCAGCAGGCTTACGTTTTTACGGAGGGTATCAATCAGTAATTGCTGGGTTAGGCCCGTCGAGGTCTTGAACGGAACATCCTGTTGGTAGCTGTTTTTTTGCAGCAGGGCTTTAGGTAATAAAAACACGTTATCGGCCGGAATCCGCACAACGTTGCTGCCTTCGTCTTTTTTATAGAAACTGTTTTCAAAAATAACAGGCTGTGTAATTAAATTACCTTGCGCCACTTTTACGCGCACCACATTGCCATACATGGGCAGGGCTGCCATCTCGGCCGAGTAATAATCGTTGTAGTCGTCCCAAGCCCAGCCGTCGCCCATAGGCTGATTACCGAAATTGCCATCCGAAAAATAAAAGTATTTACTGGCTTTATGGCTTTTCAGGAAGTCGAAAGTTCTGGTATTTTTTAAATCAGGATGAAAAAAAGTAGGGTCGCCCGTTCCCCAGAAGGTCAGGGTATCATTTTTAATAGTATAGCGCAAAGCCGGAATCGAATCGCCCAGCGTTTTCAGGCAGGCATAAAAAGTAAATAGTTTGGTGTTCGAGGCAGGGGTAAAGTACCGGTCGGCATTTCTTTCAAAAAGAGTCTTTTTTTGCGCCACATCATAAATGGCCATGCCCGTAAAGTTATGGGCAAATACCGCCGAGGTGTCAATCAGGGTAGCATACGGCTTTTTAGTTGATAACGAACGCTGAGTATGGCATGAAATTCCAACGAAAGCCAAAAGGGCTAGTACAACAATCTTCTGCATAAAGTTATTTTTTTCGTGAATTTACTCCAACATTCTTAAAACTTGCAACCTTTCTAGGCAAGAAATCTATTATTCTGCCCATTTTATGCGGCCTAACTCGCATAATAACCCGTTTCCGGGTTTATTGTAAGGGGCATTTCAAAAACACAACCGCTTATGCTGCGGGGTTACGCTTGCCGCGCCCGTAACTTCGGCAAAGAAACTATTTAGTGGTTTGTTCCGTTTTGCCTCTGACACTGTGTTATCGGCACAGCTATTGGGCAAGCCCTGCCGCCACACTTCACCTGTTAGCACACCTGAGCATAACTATTAAATACAATACTGGTAATAATCTTAACAAATAAACTGATGAACAACCTTGAGATGTCTGTAAATGTAGCTATTAACAACTGGCAACAACAAGTAAACGCTTTTAATAGCGTACTCGACAAACTTTCGACCGATGACCTGCTGCAAGAAGTAGCCCCCAACAGAAACAGAGGCATTTACCTGCTGGGGCATCTGGTAGCCGTACACGATGCCATGTTGCCGCTCTTGCGTTTTGAAGAAGCGTTGTATCCTGAGCTACGCCCTGTTTTTATTGAAGCTGCCGATAAAACAACAGAGACGCTGCCACCCGCTGAGCAACTAAAAAGCCAATGGAACGAAGTAAACAATAAATTGCTGGCGCATTATAACGCCCTACCTGCCGACGAGTGGTTTACACGCCACGGCAGTATTTCGGAAGAGAATTTCGCGCATGAGCCACAACGTAACCGCCTGAATGTGCTTTTGAGCCGTACCAATCATTTAAGTTACCATCGGGGGCAACTGGCCTTTTTATTAAAGAAAAATCAGGATTAATCTGCCAATTTTGTATTCAAACTTCCTGACTTCTTTCATTACTAAAGAAAAATCAAGCCAGCCCAAAAAAATAAGGCTACCCGAAGCACTTCGGGCAGCCTTACACAATATACTATGTTTGGCAGTATTACCTGCTTACTACAAATCGTTTAACAACGGTGCCGTTTTCGGTATGCAAACGCACCAGATACGTACCTGCGCTTAGGGTGCTTACGTCTATCTTCTGATAAAACGTCGGAATATCCGTTAGGTAGTCTCTTTCCATTATTTTTTTACCACTGGCACTAATCACTTCCATTCTTACCCGACCCGGCTTGGCCAAATCGGTTATAATCTGGATTTCGTCAGGGGCAGGGTTTGGTGCCAACGTAAGGGTTTTATCGAGCGTAGGCTCAACAGCCAACACAGGCGGCGGCCCCGGAAGCTGAATTTTCAGGTTGTCGATAGCCCAACCCCAACCATACGCCAGTTCGTCGGAATACAGCCTGAACCGAATCAGCACCACATCTCCGGCCACGAAATCGCCGCTGTTAAGCATTTTTACGGTTCTGCTCCGATACAACGCCGAGCTACCCAGTGCCTTCGAGTCCTTGCTGTTAATGATAGTTCCGTCCGAAGCCACCACAGTACCCGTAGCCGAGCTACTATTAAAGGTACGTAGCCAATCCGAATTAGCCGAAGCATCGTAGCCATCTTCAAACGGCACCCACGAAATACCACCGTCGTAAGAGCCTTCCACCACCACGTAGTCGTAGAAACCCAAGTCGCCAAAGGCAATTCCGTTTTCGCCCGGTTCTACCAGCACTACTTCGTCAAAAATAATCGTAGCCGAGTCTTTCTGTGCTTTCAGTTCGATAGGTCTGAGCAACATGGCTATCGTGTTTGCTTCCAGATTTTCGTCGCCTCCGTTTTTATAAGGGTGCGCCGAGTGCAAAGCTCCGTTACTAAAGCCATTGGGTTGTGCCACACCCCACCCGCCTATGGTAGCAAAATCATCGGTAGGTGAGTTAAAGTCGTTCGAGTAAGTCTGCACCGGTGTTTGCGATTTCAGTTCGGTTACCACAAATTCAAAGTAATCAGGCGTTGGCTCAACATTTACTCCGGGGGTATTCATGTAGGCAGGTAAAATGCCCACATTCTTATTTTTCGATTTATCAACGGCCACTACCCTATACAGCACGCGGTCGCCTACTTTCAGGTTTTTAAATACCTCTTTGGCCAGATACGCGTACGCATCCTGCTGCCCCTGCGAATACTGAGGGTCGTCGGTAGCAGGGTTATATTTTTTCAGGCCCACAGATGCCTGCGCTTGCCCGTTTACCAGATACTCTACATACACCGTATCGATGCCATGTTGGTAGTCGTCGTCAACGTTAGCAATAATATCAGGCACGGTTTTACCCGAAATAAAATTTAACGGAATAGACGAAATAAACGGTTTCGATTTATCTTCAACCCCAACCCTGAAACCATAATAGCCACGCGTAGGGGCTTCGGCCGGAGAGGTGTAGCGGCGTTTGTAGCCATCTTCCGTTACCAGATAATACCTGATAACCGCGCCGGCTCTCGATACCGGAATCACGGCCGTGTATTGGTCGGTTGTGCCTACTCTTTTCAAATCAATGGCTTTGGCGTTGGCCATCAGGGTGTCGTCTTCGGTATAATACACTTTGGCACTACCCGCTGTTATCGACGTATCACTCTTGATAGTAGCCGTAACCGTTACGCTGCTAACGACGGCTTCGATATTCTTGATACGCGTATGTAACAACGACGTACCCCACCAGCCCATATCAGCAAATATGTTTCGTACCAGTGGGCCTGGGTCACGGATAACCTCACGCTGGCTGGCGGTCGAGGTCATTAATGAGTTTTCGTTGCCCGAAGGGTAGCTTGGGTCGTTCAGGTGAGAGGTGCTCGACCCCGCCTGATACGTAAGCGGTGCATACAAACGTGGTTTTTCGGTGCCATTGGCTGCCGCTATGGGGCTAGCAAAATAAAGGCTGTTGCCTACCAGTTGCTGGCGCAAAGCCGACGACGGATTGGCAAAATTTTTAGTGTCAATCAGTTGCTGGCCTGTACCGTTCTGAACGAAATGGTCGAATATAAACGGTGAGCCGGTTTCGTACCCCCACGAAGCCGTGGTGGTGGTTGACGTTGACCGTAACGACGACGTAAACCCTAAGCCGTGGCATAGCTCGTGCAAGACTACTGACGTAAAATCGTACTGGCTTGAGCTAGGTACACCCGTACCCAGATACCAGTTGGCCGAACTGTTAAACTCGGCGTCGATGTCAGACTCATTAATGGAATTAAGCTCCTGACCTGATATTTTTTCGGCCAGCGCAATCGGATACCACGTTCCGGCTTTTTGCTGACCGGGGAAATTCCTCGAAAATGTTGCCGGACTCGCCTGCCCCAGAATAGTACCTTGCTGATTACCGCTATCAATAGGGTGCCACACAGCATTAATGCGGATAGGCACAGGCGAACTGATGATGTTCGACCAGATGTCGACCGCCAACTGAAACGCTTGCTGCGCCTGCGGCGAAAACCCCGTATAAGTTACCAGAAATGTCGATTTAGCCGTAGCACGAAGGTTGGCTTTGTTTTTAATGGCTTGTTCTACTTCTTTGGCAAAAGGCACATAGGTATTTGCATCAACAACATTGCCCGGGCAAATAATCTTTATCCCCTTCATAAACTCAATTTTATCGGGGTTGCTTTTGGCTAGGTCCTGCGGGCGCAGTTTGGTTGTTTTCTGAGCAAATACTGACACCACTAAGCAAATTAGCAAGCCAGAAATGTAGATTTTTTTCATAATTATAAAAGTCAATTTCCTGAACACCAGGGGGGTCTTAACAAAGATACGTAAATCAATTGGCTAAAGTTGCAAACAAATTTGTTACAAGGTAGAAATTCTACCGCACATAATAACGTTTTTGTTGAACTAATATTGGAACAATGCACCTAAGCACGGCTTTTTCAGGAAGCCTCCGGCATTTACTTTTAAGGTTGGTTTTCCTGCACACGAAAGTGTCGGATTAACCCGCCGAACTGCTTATCTTTGCATCATAGACGGAAACTGTGATTTGAACGATGCAAGCACCTAAAGAAATATTATATAAATATTGGCAATATGATTCGTTCCGGCCTTTGCAGGAAGAAATCATCGGCTCGGTTCTGGCCGGAAACGACACCCTCGCCATTATGCCAACCGGCGGTGGCAAATCGGTTTGCTTTCAGGTTCCGGCCCTTATCATGGAAGGCGTGTGCATTGTTATTACGCCGCTGGTGGCACTCATGAAAGACCAAGTGGAGCAACTCAAACGCCGCGGAATCAGGGCGGCGGCTATTTATTCGGGTATGCACCGCACCGAAATTGATTATACCCTCGATAACTTCGTGTACGGCGACTACAAGTTTTTGTATGTGTCGCCCGAACGCCTCCTGACCGAAATCATGCAGGAGCGCACCAAACGCATGAAAGTGGCCTTACTGGTGGTCGACGAAGCCCACTGTGTATCACAATGGGGCTACGATTTCCGCCCGCCCTACCTCAAGATTCCTGACTTTCGGAAATTTGCCCCCCATGCGCCTGTAATTGCCCTCACAGCCACCGCCACCAAAGACGTAAAGGCTGATATTCAGCAAAAACTCGACTTACGCAAACCCCAGATTTTCCAGCAGAGTTTTGCCCGCCCTAATATCTCTTATTCGGCCTTTTGCGAAGACAGCAAAGAGCGCAAACTGTTCGATATCCTGCAAAAAGTGTCGGGGTCGTCAATTGTGTATGTACGCACCCGCAAACGCACCAAAGAAGTGGCCGACTGGCTGAATGAAAACAAAATCAGGGCCGATTTCTACCACGCAGGCTTATCTATGCAGGAACGATTCAAGAAGCAGGAAGCATGGATAAAAAACCAGAACAGGGTTATTGTAGCCACAAACGCCTTCGGTATGGGCATTGATAAACCCGATGTGCGCACGGTTATTCACCTCGACCTGCCCGAAACCCTCGAAGCCTATTATCAGGAAGCGGGCCGCGCCGGACGCGACGGCCTGAAAGCCTACGCCATTCTGTTGTATTTCAAGACCGACCCCGAAGACCTCATCAGGCAAATAGAATATAAATACCCGCCTGTCGAAAACCTGAAAAGAATCTATCAGGCTTTGGCTAACTATTATAAACTGGCCGTAGGTGGCGAAAACTTTGAAAGCTATGACTTCGATTTTCAGGATTTTATCGGAACCTTCGGGCTAATGGCTAACGACACCCACAACGCCCTGAAAAAACTCGAAGAAGAAGGGCTTATCCAGCTAAGCGACTCTTACTTTAGCCCTTCCAAATTGTGTTTGCGTGTCGATAACCATGAGCTTTACAATTTCCAGATTAAAAACCCCACTTACGACAAATTCACGAAGTTGCTCTTACGCACCTACGGCGGCGTGCTTTTTACCGACTTCACTATTATTTCGGAAAGCACCCTCGCAAAGAATTTCTTTGCCAGCACTACCGAGGTCGAAAAAATGCTCGAATACCTGCATCAAATAGGCATTGCCACCTATCAGAAACAGAAAAATAAACCGCAGCTTACTTTCCTGACCCCTCGGCAGGACGTAGACCACTTGCCCATTAACAGGGCCGAAATGCACAGACGCAAAACCCGTGACCTCGAAAAAGCCAGCTACGTAAACGACTACACACTGGAAGAACGCCGCTGCCGGATGCAGTTCCTGCAACAGTATTTCGACGAACTGACCGAAGCCACCTGCGGAATATGCGATAATTGCCTCAAACATAAAAAACGTGAAGTACCACTGGAGATTTACGCCAAATACCGCCAGAAAATTCTGGAAATTCTACCCGCAAATATTAAAAACGTTGTCGACTACCACTTTTTCAGTAACAAAGATTACGTTACCGAAGTAATCAGACAGATGATTGAAAACGACGAAATATGGTATTCTGAGCTAGGTATTTTACAACCTAAACAAAACCTTTGGGAACAATAAAGGCGTTTAGAAGTAGCCTTATTGTTTATTAATGGCCGTACCAAAAGCCGTTTGCCCCCTCGGCAGGGCAAGCGGTTGCAACCTGTTTTCCTGTTCATATTCTGTGTACGTTGGTATCGTGCCAACCATCATAGCTGCTTTTTCTGAAAAGCATACGCACCTTTTTAATAGTGAAACCTCAATAGCTTTGCTGGCTTTTAGAAAAAAACCACAAACCTTTAGCACAAGCACTTTTTGCCAAATGACAAATACCCGACAACAAACTATTTCTACCTTTGCCAAATGGAAAAATTTATTGACTACGTTTTACTATTTGGTCATTTGAACAAACAACAAATTGACCTTATTACAAGCAAAGCAAAGGAATTGGTGCTTCGCAAAGACGAATTCTATTGGGAAGCCGGAAAAACAGTGAAACAAATTGGTTTTCTAACCGAGGGGGTTATTCGTGTTTTTTACTACAACAACAAAGGCGACGAAATTACACGCTACTTTATTGACGAAAACCACCTGATTTTATCGGGCAACACAATTGACGAAATCTATACGCCTTCCGAATATTTATCGGCAATTACCGACTGCAAAATGCTTGTTTTTTCAAAACATGATTGGAATGAAATTACCGAAACCATTATTGGCTGGGACACTATCATTCAAAAAATAACGGCTAAACATCATCGGGAAAAAATCGAACGGCGAGGCGAATTAGTTTCGCAGGATGCAACTACGCGTTATCTTGAATTCATGGAAAAATTCCCGACATTGGTCAATCGTGTGCCATTGTCGTTCATTGCTTCTTATCTGGGAGTTACACAATCTTCGTTGAGCAGAATAAGAAAAAATATCCGCTAAAATCTCTTTTTGCCAAATGGCAAATGGTTTCATTTTTTATTGAACAACCTTTGCAGCAGCAAATTTTAAAATCAAGAAAAATGAAATCAAGAAAACTAGGAAACAGCCCATTAGAAGTGTCTGCACTAGGTTTTGGGGCAATGGGTTTGAGTTTCCCAAACGCACCCACCAAACAAGAAAGCATACAACTGATTCGTTCGGCCGTCGAACTCGGAATTACGTTTTTCGACACCGCACAAGGCTATGGCGAAAACGAATTGTTGGTTGGCGAGGCACTTGAACCATTTCGGAACCAAGTTGTTATTGCAACAAAATTCGGCTTCAAAGACGGAAATGTAAGATTGGGCCTAGACAGCCGCCCCGAAACCATAAAAGCCACTGCCGAGGCATCTTTGAAACGATTACGAACCGATGTAATTGATTTGTTTTACCAACATCGTTTTGACCCTAACGTGCCAATTGAAGACGTTGCAGGAACCGTAAAAGATTTAATCGGGCAAGGCAAAGTAAAACACTTTGGTTTGTCGGAAGCACCTGCCGAAATCATTAGAAAGGCGCATGCCGTTTTGCCCGTAACGGCTTTGCAAAGTGAGTATTCGATGTTTTACCGCGCACCCGAAACAGGCATTATTGCTACATTAGAAGAATTAGGAATTGGCTTTGTTCCGTTCAGTCCGCTAGGCAAGGGCTTTTTAACAGGAACAATCAACGCAAACGTTGAACTCGACAAAGACGACATAAGAAATTTTTCCCCACGTTTTAGTAAAGAAAACCGAGAAGCCAACCAAGCATTAGTCGATTTGGTTGTTTCCATCGCCACAGCCAAAAATGCCACGCCTGCGCAAATTGCATTGGGCTGGTTGTTGGCTCAGAAACCATTTATTGTTCCAATTCCGGGTACATCAAAATTGCATCGTTTGCAAGAAAACATCGGCTCTGCCAACATCAGTCTGACAACAGACGAATTAAGCAAAATAAATGCGGCTTTGGCAACAATCAATATTATTGGCGAACGCTACTCTGCACAAATACAAGAAGCCACAGCCCGAAAATAAGCAGTAACACCACGGCTGAAAAACACAGTCGCTAACAGCGGTTAGCCTAACGGGGGCAAGCGTTTTTGGTCTGAAACACTGGGGCTACCTTTGCATGGCGTTAATAGTCTCGACTTTTATTCAGTATCATATAGCAAAGCATAAAGAATATCATGTCGAAGAAAAACAGATTCCACCACTTGAACCAAGCAACCGATAACATAAACGCCTAACACCTTGCCCCCAATTAAGCCCTATTGATAACAGATAGGCTCATTTTTTGTCCTCAAAAAAAATAGCGTAGATAAACAGCCCGATTCCGGCCAGTACAAAAATATAATCTAAAATATGCCCCCTGCCATTCAGGATTTTAATAATGGCGATAAGAATCAATCCGGCCGATACCAGTTTTGACGCAACACTCCCGCCTTTTTTGTCTGACGGCGTACGATAATATTGCCCCAGTTCTTCCTGATGTTTATCTGCCAGCATTAATAGTTCTTCTGCCCGTTCGACCGACACAACACATTTCTTTTGGATTGTCTTTATTTTTTCTTCAAAATCAACACCCAGTAAGAGGGTTTCAAAAGCAGTTTTGACTTCTTCGGCCTGATAGCCTTGCGCTTCAAGCTGTTCTAAAATGTTCATTCGTTAATTAATAGTAATGATATACTTGTTTGTAACAATTTAACGGATAATTTTTTGTATATGAATACAGATGTTCAATTGATATAATTATAAATACAACCTTTACTTCCTTATGAAAATATTAAAAGCATTATCTGACGACGATTTATATCATTCCTATCTGGCGTTTACCAAATGAGAGAATAAACTACGACATATTTCCCCATAAGAGCAATAAAAACATATTCATGAATTAAAGCATCTACAAAGACAGGAGATTAGAAATTTAAAAAAATCACGTATTAATTCATGGAAGTATGAAATTGGCAAAAGACTAATAACTATTGAAACTACTGACAGGTAAGTGGCCAACCTAATGCTATCATTTGGATGCTGCCATAAGTATTTGATGTGATAACAAAATTGATAGCTTTTTACGGGGACAACACATAATTCTACCTCTGTCTGGTTTTCTAAAAATAACTTAGTCTTATAATAGCTGTCAATAACCAAGGCGTTAGGCGTTAATCGGTATCGCTTTAGCTTCTTATTTAAATTTTTTTTGTTTATACTCCCATCTTTATTAGTCTCTTGTTTATTAGTCTCTTCTGGATTAGTCTCTTCTGGATTATATATGCTTTCAAAATTTTCATCTATATGTCTATAAGTTACTATTATGTAAATATTAGATTTAGGTCTACTAATCTTAATGAGCCGTGGTCTTTGAATAAATTTTTCATATGTCCATACATCTCCACTTCTAGCTTCTGAGTGAATAGCAGCAAAAATTTTATATGTTTTTCCCATGTATATTATAATTTAAATGTTAGATATATCTATATTTTTAAGTATAATCCTGACTCATAGGTATACGCATCTACAATAGCACAAATAATCCCGAATAAATTTAGCTAATAATTATTACTTTCTTCTCTCTAGTTTCTAAACATGAAAAGTAGATTCCAAATACCAAACAAAAGTTAATAACTTTTAGTAGAATAAAAACAATAATACCGAGTACATAAAAGAATATATTTAAAGTGCTTATAGGAAGCAAAGCTGGGTAGTAATAACTATTCATATATATATCCTTAGAATTTTATATAATTAAAAACATTGCAACTAATATAAAGCATTTAAAAATAAGTTTTTTTTGTAGAAAAAAATAACACTATGCTATGAAAACAATTAAGCAACGCATAGGTTTATTTTTTACTTAACAAGTGCTTCGTACAGAATCTCGACCGGATGCTGGGCTATGCGCCCTGTGCCATCTTTTATCTGGTGGCGGCAACTAGTGCCGGGGGCGGCAATAATTACGTCGTCGGGCTGTTTCCTGACGGTCGGAAAAAGCACCAGTTCACCAATTTTCATCGAAACCTCATAGTGTTCGGCTTCGTACCCGAACGACCCCGCCATGCCACAACAACCCGACGGAATCAGGTGTACTTCATAATTGGCCGGTAACGATAAACTCTTTTTGGTAGGCGTAAGCGACGACAACGCCTTCTGGTGGCAATGCCCGTGTAATTTTATGAGCCTTTTCTCGGTCGAAAAAGCCTCTTTTTTAATATTGCCTCTGTCTATCTCGCGGGCAAACCATTCTTCAAATATAAAAGTATGCTGGGCTAGCTGTTGGGCAGCCTCCTGCAAATGGGCAGGCACTAGCTCAAGGTACTCGTCTTTCAATGTCAGAATCGCCGACGGCTCAATGCCAATAATCGGGGTTTCGGCCTTAACCAGTTCTTTGAGCCTATTCACATTCTGAATGGCTATTTTTTGCGCCTCCCGAACCATCCCTTTCGACAAATACGTTCGTCCGCTTTCGGTATGCGCAGGTATAATAACTTCATAGCCCAGTTGCTGTAAAAGCAATATCAGTTGCTGGCCTATGCGCACATCGTTATAATTCGTGAATTCGTCACAAAACAGGTATACTTTTTTATCTGACCTGAAGCCCCGCACCTCGGCCGACTGCTCATACCATTTTCGGAGCGTTTGCTTGTGCAGCAAAGGCATGGTACGCTCAGGATGAAACCCCACAACCCTGTTGGCTATGCGGCGCGTAAAGTTGGTCTTGAAAATAAAGTTATATGCCCACGGAGCCAGCATAGCCAAGCGCATTTGTTTGGTAAAAGTACCAATCAGTTTTGAGCGGAACGGAACCCCGTTTGTGTCATAATACGATTGCAGAAACTCGCCTTTCATTTTGGCAATATCCACGCTCGACGGGCATTCCGACTTACAGGCTTTGCACGACAAACACAAGTCCAGAATCTCTTTGGTTTCTTCCATGCCTACCTTATTGGCCGCAGGTTGGGTCAGGTACTGGCGCAGAATATTAGCCCTTGCGCGGGTGGTGTCGCGCTCGCTGCGGGTAGCCATATAACTGGGGCACATAGTACCACCCGTTATTTCGGTTTTGCGGCAATCGCCCGAGCCACTGCATTTCTCTGCCAGCCGCAGCATATTCTCCTGCCCCGAAAAGTCAAAAACCGTTGTCGGTAGCCCAACAGGTTGGTCAGGCACATACCGCATGAAGGCGTTCATGGGTGGGGTATCTACAATTTTTCCTTGATTGAATAGCCCCTGAGGGTCAAAAATCCGTTTTACTTCTCTGAAAAGTGCATAGTTTTTTTCGCCCATCATGAACGGAATAAACTCGCCCCGCAAACGTCCGTCGCCATGCTCACCCGAAAGCGACCCTCCATATTTTTTTACCAGCGCAGCCGTTTCAGCCAGAATGGTTCTGAACAACTGCTGCCCCTCCGATTTTTTCAGGTTAATCATCGGCTCAACGTGCAACTCGCCCGCACCCGCGTGTGCGTACATCGAATACTGCACCCCGTGGTTTTTCAATAGCACCTCTAGTTCGGCAATATAAGCGGGCAGGTCTGCCACATCAACGGCACAATCTTCTATGAGGTTAACGGGTTGCGTATCGCCGGGCAGGTTTCTTAACAAGCCAAGCCCGCCTTTGCGCACATCCCATGCTTTTTTGGCATCGTCCTGCAATAAAATCGGGTAGGCATAGCCTAGCTGGCTGGCCTTTAATTCGGCAATCAGTTTTTCTGCTTTTTCCCGAATATCGGCCTCGGTTTCGGCAAAAAACTCAACCATCAGAATCGCCTTCGGGCCACCCTCAATAAAAAACCTGTTTTTCGATTGCTCGATGTTGGTTTTCGTAAACTCCAGAATAAAGTCATCTACCAGTTCCGATGCCGCACACCCATGCCTGAGCGCAATCAGGTTTGCCAGTAGGGCTTCGTGCAGGCTTATCGTATGCACGGCCACCATGCCTGCTTGGGCGGGGGGTAAATCAATCAGTTTAAGTTTGGCTTCGGTTACTAGGCACAACGTACCCTCCGAGCCAGCAATTAAACTACTCAGGTTTAGTGGCTGGTCTTTCTCAAACTGCCACATATCTGCAATTATATCAAGGGCATAGCCCGTGTTGCGGCGGGTAATGCTCTTTTTCGGGAAACCCTCATTTATAGCCGCCCTATTGCCGGCATCGTTAATGAGCGCACTCAACTGCCTGTAAATAGCCCCTTCGGCATTATTCAGCGCGCATTTTTCTTGCAGTTCGTGGGCGGTTATGGCTCCAAAAACGGCTTGGCTGCCATCGGCCAGCAGGGCGGTTACTTCCAGCAGGTTGTCGCGGGTGCTACCCCATATAATAGAATGCAACCCGCAGGAGTTATTCCCAATCATGCCGCCAATCATGGCACGGCTCGAGGTCGAGGTTTCCGGCCCGAACATAAGCCCGTAGGGTTTCAGGTGGGCGTTCAGGTCGTCTCTGATTACGCCGGGCTGTACCCTTACCCATTTTTCAGTGCGGTTTACTTCCAGAATCTGCCTAAAGTTTTTTGAAACATCAACCACCAGCCCCTGCCCCACAACCTGCCCGGCCAGCGAGGTTCCGGCTGCACGTGGTATCAGCGTAAGGGCGTTCTCCTGAGCAAACCTGATTAACTGGCGTATATCCTGCACACTTTTGGGTAAGGCAACGGCAAGGGGTTTTTCCTGATACACCGAGGCATCGGTGGCATATACGGCCCTGATGGCCTCGTCGGTAGTGGTATTTCTGAAGTATAATTCTCCCTCAAACGCTTTCAGCAATGACTCAAACATCGGGTTTTGTTTTTTTGGGTTAAAATTACAAGAAGAAAAGGCATTTTTGCTATGTATCTGAAAAGAAAGAATTAAATAAACTTTAAAATTTCATGATTATGCTCCGGCATTGGCAGTTTATTAACAATATTCCCCTAATTTTGTAGTTATTTAAGTGTCATAAAATCTTAAATTTGTAGCCTTTTCAGCCAGAATAGTTTAACCTCAGCCATTTACGTTTTGACAAAATGGCAGGTTTTGCATATTTGGAAAGATATTTGACAGCAATTATTTCATATTATCTCAGAAATTAACGAACAAGATATACAGATGTTGAATTTTTTAACCAAGGGAATCACACAGATTTTTGGAACAAAGTCTGACAAAGACAATAAGGAACTACAACCTTATGTAAAGCTGACAAACGAGGAGTTTGCTAAGTTACAGAGTCTTTCCCACGATGAGTTTCGCCAAAAGACAATAGAACTACAAGAATATATTGCGCAGAAACTTTCTCATATCGACCAACAAATAGCCCAGATAAAGACCGCTATTGAGCAAGACCCCGACATGGGAATCGATGAAAAAGAAGTTAATTTCAAAAAAATTGACGACCTTAAACTCGAAAGAAACAAAGAACTGGAAGTTGTTCTGCTCGAAATCCTGCCTAAAGCCTTCGCCATTGTCAAAGAAACCGCTCGCCGTTTCACCGAAAATACCGAAATAGTTGTAACAGCTACGCACCTCGACCGCGAACTGGCCATGAAAAAAGGGCATATCACTATCGAGGGCGATAAAGCCATCTGGAAAAACCAATGGCAGGCCGCTGGTGCTACCATTACTTGGAACATGGTTCACTATGACGTGCAGATAATTGGTGGCGCAGCCCTGCATAAAGGCAAAATTTCGGAAATGGCTACCGGTGAGGGTAAAACCCTTGTGGCAACGTTTCCGGCGTTTCTGAATGCGCTGGCAGGCAAAGGCGTACACATCGTAACCGTGAACGACTACCTCGCACGCCGTGACTCGGAGTGGATGGGGCCTGTTTTTGAATTTAACGGCATCACCTGCGACTGTATCGATAAATACCCCGCTAACTCGGCCGCTCGCCGTGCCGCTTATCAGGCAGGTATTACCTACGGAACCAACAACGAATTTGGTTTTGACTACCTGCGTGACAACATGGTGAACGACCCCGAAGAACTCGTACAACGCGAACACCACTACGCAATGGTCGATGAGGTTGACTCCGTCCTGATTGACGACGCACGTACGCCCCTCATTATCAGTGGGCCTATGTCTCGCACCGGCGACGAAGAACTATTCCTTTCGCTCAAGCCACGTATCTTACGCATTGTAGAAGCACAAAAAACCCTTGTGAACAGCTACCTCAACGAAGCCAAAAAACTAATTGCGGCAGGTAATAAAAAAGAAGGTGGGCTGGCGTTGTTCCGCGCGTTTCGTGGTTTGCCTAAAAGCAAGCCGTTAATTAAGTTTCTGTCAGAACAAGGCATGAGACAAATTCTGCAAGAAACAGAAGCTATTTATCTGGCCGAAAACCAGAAGCTGATGCCAGAAGCCAACGCGCCGCTTTATTTCACGATTGAAGAAAAAAATAACTCGATAGAGTTAACCGATAAAGGGCTTGATTTCCTTGCAGGTGAGAGCGAAGACCACAATTTCTTTATTATGCCCGACCTGAGCGTCGACCTGGCAGCTATCGAAAAGTCAGACCTTAACGAGCAGGATAAAATCCTGAAAAAAGATGAGCTCATCCGCGACTACTCCATGAAAGCCGAGCGCATCCATGCCGTTAACCAGTTACTGAAAGCCTATACTTTGTTCGAGAAAGACGTTGAATACGTGGTGCTTGATAACAAAGTATTAATCGTAGACGAACAAACAGGCCGTATCATGGATGGCCGCCGTTGGTCTGACGGCCTTCACCAAGCCGTTGAAGCCAAAGAAAACGTAAAAGTTGAAGACTCAACCCAAACGTATGCCACCATTACGCTTCAGAACTACTTCCGTATGTACCACAAACTAGCGGGTATGACGGGTACTGCCGAAACAGAAGCAGGCGAGTTCTGGAAAATATATAAGCTCGATGTAGTTACAATTCCTACTAACAGGCCAATTATCCGTAAAGACCAGGAAGATAAAGTTTACAAAACCGTGCGCGAAAAATACAACGCCGTGGTAGAGGAAATTACCGAACTGGTAAAAATCGGTCGTCCGGTACTGGTAGGGACAACATCGGTCGAAAACTCCGAAATCCTGAGCAAACTACTTACCTTACGGAAGGTTCCGCATCAGGTACTGAACGCCAAACAACACGCACGTGAGGCCGAAATCGTAGCCGAAGCCGGAAAACCCGGCACCGTTACCATTGCCACCAACATGGCCGGCCGTGGTACCGACATCAAACTTACACCCGACAGCCGAAATGCCGGAGGGTTGGCTATTATCGGTACCGAACGCCACGACTCCCGCCGCGTTGACCGCCAGCTAAGAGGCCGGTCGGGTCGTCAGGGAGACCCCGGCACGTCGCAGTTCTTCGTCTCACTCGAAGACCAACTCATGCGTATGTTCGGCTCAGACCGTATCGCCAAAGTAATGGACCGCATGGGTATGGAAGAAGGCGAGGTAATTCAGCACTCAATGATTACCAACTCTATTGAAAGAGCGCAGAAAAAAGTAGAAGAAAATAACTTTGGTACACGTAAACGCCTCATTGAATATGACGACGTAATGAATATTCAGCGTGATACCATCTATAAACGCCGTAAAAATGCCCTCTTCGGCGACAGGCTGGCCCTCGACATTGCCAATATCATGTACGATACCTGTAACGATCTTGTCATGAACGCCGAAGGCAATTATGATGAATTTGAACTACGTTGTATCCAGAAACTGGCTATTCAGCCCGAAATAGAACGCAATGAGTTCTCGAAAGGCAACAGCAAACTCGTTGACCGCCTCTATCAACAGGCCGAACGCGTCTATAAAGCCAAAAACGAGGCCATCTGCCAGAATATGGTTCCGGTGCTTGAAAACGTACTGCAAGGCCGCCGCGCCATGACCGACGAGCAATTTATTGCCGTTGTTGGCGATGGCACTCAGAACATAGGCCTTTACTGCAACCTGAAAAACGCCGTAGAAAGCAATGGCCGCGAGCTTATCAAGGAAATAGAAAAACACATTTCGCTATCGGTAATTGACCAAGAATGGAAAGAACACCTGCGCGACATGGACGACCTGAAACAATCGGTACAGAACGCCTCTTATGAGCAAAAAGACCCATTGTTGATTTATAAGTTTGAAGCCGTAGAACTCTTCAAGAACTTCCTGAACAAGGTAAATACCGACACCGTTAGCTTCCTCATGAAAGCCAATGTAGCAGAGCTACGTTTCCAACAAATAAATCCGGCACCAATACGCGAGGAAAAACCGAAGCTACAAACCAACAAAGCCAGCGAAGAAGGCGGCAGTGCCGACTCAGGCGCGCGCCCCGTAACGCCAGCCCGTGCCCAGAAAATTGCCGACCGTAACCAACGCGTAAGCGTGCAGTATAAAGACGGTACAGTAAAACGTGAGGTAAAATACAAAAACGTAGAAGACGACGTTATCAGCGGCAAAGCCGTATTGGTTGATTAACCTCATTCATTATTATATATTACAAGCACAAGAAGCCGCTCAACCAGCGGCTTTTGTGCTTTAAACTAAATACCCATAAAATTTGTATAACAATAAAGCCCCAAACAAAGCGTATCGTTAAACAAAACCCATTGAAGCCCGCCGTATGACCTATATAAAACATTATGAGTCTCCCTTAGGAGCACTTGAAATAATAGCCACCGATACGCACCTGACCCATGTGCTTTTTCGGGAAGCACAAAAAAAACCCAGCCGCCAGTTACAGCAAACCCCCGAAACCTCGGCTATCATTGATGAAACCATCAGGCAGTTTGATGCCTACTTTAAAGGCCAGTTAAAAGATTTTGACCTGCCCTTGCTCCCCCACGGAACCGACTTCCAGCGGCTTGTCTGGCAAACCCTCCTGACTATTCCTTACGGCAAAACTATTTCTTACCTAGAGTTATCGCGCCGAATCGGCAACGAAAAGGCTATCAGGGCCGTAGGCGTTGCCAATGGCAACAACCCTCTTACCATTATTCTGCCCTGCCATCGGGTTATTGGCTCCGACAAAACACTGGTAGGCTACGGCGGCGACTTATGGCGTAAAGAGTGGCTCCTGCAACACGAAGGCAGCCTGCCCCGACAAGAACAACTGAGCTTGTTTTAAACAAAAAAATAGCAGTAAAGCACCCAAAAATGCCCTACTGCTACCAACTATTATAACCGACTTCTAGCCTTATTACATACTGATTTTCGATTTTTTGCTGTCGAACGGCATCATGACCGTATCAACCACGTGCACAACCCCGTTACTCTGATAAATATCCTTTACAGTAACCATCCCCGACATACCGTTTTCATCTGTAATGGTAATTTTATCGCCGTTCATCGAAAATTTCAGGTAGCCCCCCTGCATGGTTTTTAGCGAGATACTCCCGCCGTTACCATTCAGGGCAGCCATTAAATCGTTCGAGTCCCACTTCCCATCAATTACATGATATTTCAATACCTTTGTTAATGTTGGTTTAGCAGGTGTAGCACCTATTTTATTAAAGGCTTCGTTAGTAGGAGCAAAAATAGTAAATGGCCCGGGGCCTTGTAGCGTTTGTATCAAACCCGCCGACTGCAAAGCAGCCGTAAGCCTTGTGTGGTCGCCTGAGTTCATTACATTGGCCATGGCATTTTTATAAGAACTCATTTCACCACCGCCAACCATTACTTTTCTTTCGCCTGTGTTCTGAGCGTATGTCCCGAAAGAAATCAAAGCAGACACTAATAATAATGAGATAGTTTTCATGCTTTTGTTAGTTTATGTGAATATTTTATTTGTGAGCCTTACAGCCCGCTAATACAGGTGAAGAAACTGTTCCAGTAGGCAAAACAGCACGTTTTAAGCCCAAAAACAAGCAAAAGTCCTAAACCTACCCCTTAGTTGTGGGGAGTTTTTTCCACGTTGCTTGGGCGGGCAACCATGCAGTATAGCAAGCCCCGTGCGGAGCGGGCAAAAAAAAACTCCTCCCCATCTGACGACAGGGAGGAGCTATCAGCAAACACCCGAAGAAACCCGAATGCCCACCGCTTAAATTGTATTAAACATATTCTTTACGTTGTTTGGCGTTTTCTTGCGAGCGGCGTTTCTCTCCGCCACTTTCAGCTTCGCCTTTACCGTTTACGAGTATGTTCTGATATCTACGGTTACCTGTTCCGGCCGGAATCAAGTGACCCACGATAACGTTTTCTTTCAAACCTTCAAGCATATCGCGCTTACCTCTTACGGCAGCCTCCGACAACACTTTGGTAGTTTCCTGGAACGATGCCGCAGAAATGAACGACTCAGTACCTAACGAAGCCGTGGTGATACCTTGTAGTGTCGGACGAGACACCGCCGGCATTGCATCACGTACCTGAAGCTGGGCTAAGTCGGCACGTTTCAGGCGGCTGTTTTCGTCGCGCATTTCACGTGCTGTAATAATCTGGCCCGGTTTAAACTTATCAGAAGAACCGGCATCCATTACTACTTTCTTATCCATGATTTTATCGTTAGCCGCACGAACCACCCATTTATCAACCATTTGGTATTCAAGGAATAAGGTATCTCCCGAATCAACGATTTCAACTTTTTGCATCATCTGGCGTACAATTACCTCGATGTGTTTGTCTGAAATCTTCACCCCTTGTTGGCGATAAACGGCCTGTACTTCGTTTACTAAGTATTCTTGTACAGCGGTAGGCCCTTTAATACGTAGAATATCGGCTGGTGTAATGGCCCCGTCTGACAGTGGGTCACCCGCAAGCACGAAGTCCCCATCCTGTACCAGAATCAGTTTTGATAAAGGCACCATGTATTTCATTTTAACACCATCTTTCGCTTCTACGAAAATCTCACGGTTACCACGTTTTACAGAACCGTACTGCACAATACCATCAATTTCAGAAACAACCGCTGGGTTCGATGGGTTACGTGCCTCAAATAACTCGGTTACACGAGGCAAACCACCGGTAATATCGCGGTTCATGTTAATGGCACGAGGAATCTTGGCCAGAACCTGACCCGCCTTGATTTGCTGACCATTCTCAACAGTCAGACGCGCCATTACTGGTAGGTTGTAGGCTTTACCTTCTTCGCCATTATTGCTTCTGATAACGATAGCAGGGTTTTTCGAGCGGTCTTTCGACTCGATAATTACTTTATCGCGGAAACCGGTTTGCTCATCGGCTTCTTCTTTAAAGGTAATGTTTTCCTCGATTGCTTCGTACTCGATAGTACCGTCTAACTCTGAAAGGATAACGGCATTGAATTGGTCCCAATGGCAAAGAGAGTCACCTTTCTTCACTTTGTCGCCGTCTTTTACTTCAAGCGTAGCCCCGTAAGGTACGTTATTGGTAATCAGGATATTGTTGGTTCCTTCTTCAACGATACGAATCTCACCACGACGACCCAACACAATGGTAATTTCGTTGCCTTCACGGTCAAGCGATTGTACCGTACGCATTTCTTCTAGTTGGATAGTACCGGCAAATTTAGCCTTGATATTAGCCTCAGAAGCAACGTTTTGGGCAGTACCCCCTGTGTGGAACGTACGAAGTGTAAGCTGTGTACCCGGCTCACCGATTGACTGCGAGGCAATTACCCCTACTGCTTCACCGATGTCGGCCATGCGGCCTGTGGCTAGGTTACGTCCGTAACATTTCGAGCAAACCCCTGTTTGTGTTTCACAGGTTAACGCCGAGCGGATTTCCACCGTTTCGATGGCGGTGTCGTCAATGATAGCGGCAATTTCCTCTGTGATTTCCTCACCCGATTTCACAATCAGTTTCTTGGTAAGTGGGTCAATAATATCATAAACCGATGTACGGCCCAAGATACGCTCTGATAACGGCTCAACGATATCTTCGTTGTCTTTCAAGGCCGAAACCTGAATACCACGAAGCGTACCGCAGTCTACTTCGTTCACTACTACGTCCTGAGCAACATCGTGCAGACGACGGGTCAGATAACCCGCATCGGCTGTTTTCAGGGCGGTATCGGCCAAACCTTTACGCGCACCGTGGGTAGAGATAAAGTACTCTAGTACGTCAAGACCTTCTTTGAAGTTTGACAAGATTGGGTTTTCGATGATTTCACCCACCGAACCCTGAATATTTTTCTGTGGTTTCGCCATCAATCCACGCATACCACCCAACTGACGCACCTGTTCTTGCGAACCACGCGCCCCTGAGTGCATCATCATATAGATTGGGTTGAAACCTTTCTGGTCTGACTCTAATTGTTTCAGCAATACCTCACGGATACGTGTGTTTACACGGCCCCAGATGTCGATAATCTGGTTGTAACGCTCACGCTCTGTAATAATACCAAACATATAGTTGTTTTGTACTTCTTCAACTTCTGCTTTGGCATCCTGAATCAACTTGGTTTTTTCTTCTGGTACAATGATGTTATCCAGACCGATAGACAAACCACCTCTGAAGGCCGTCTGGTATCCTAGTTCTTTAATATCATCAAGGAATTTCGCTGTACGGGCATATCCGGCTTCTTTAAATACGCGCCCAATCAACTGTTGAAGTTTTTTCTTGGTCAATAGTTCGTCCAGATAACCTACTTCTTCAGGCACACATTGGTTAAATAGGATACGGCCAGCTACTGTGTTAACAACTTTATCAACTAAAGCTCCGTTTTCGTCTTTTACTTTTACGCGGCATTTAATGTGTGCGTGTTTCGAGATTTTACCTTCGTTTAGCGCAATAATTACTTCTTCTGCCGAGTAGAATGTCATTCCGTCGCCCGGAACTTTATCATCTTCTGATGATACCTTTCCTTTCGTTACGTAATACAGACCCAACACCATGTCTTGCGAAGGTACCGTAATTGGCGCACCGTTGGCAGGGTTCAGGATGTTATGCGAAGCAAGCATCAGGATAGATGCCTCCATGATAGCCTCCTGCCCAAGTGGTACGTGTACCGCCATCTGGTCACCGTCAAAGTCGGCGTTGAAGGCCGTACACACAAGCGGGTGCAATTGAATAGCCTTACCCTCAACCAATTTAGGTTGGAAAGCCTGAATACCCAAGCGGTGAAGCGTAGGGGCACGGTTTAGCAGAACAGGGTGTCCTTTCAGAACGTTTTCAAGAATATCCCACACTACGGCGTCTTTTCTATCAACGATTTTCTTAGCAGATTTCACTGTTTTCACGATTCCGCGCTCAATCAGTTTTCTGATAATAAACGGTTTGAAAAGCTCGGCTGCCATATCTTTAGGCAAACCACACTCGTGTAGTTTTAATTCTGGGCCTACCACAATTACCGAACGGCCAGAGTAGTCGACACGTTTACCCAAAAGGTTCTGACGGAAACGGCCTTGTTTACCTTTCAACATATCAGAAAGGGATTTCAAAGCACGGTTACCTTCCGAACGAACGGCGTTTACTTTACGTGAGTTGTCGAACAATGAATCGACAGCCTCTTGTAACATACGTTTTTCGTTACGAAGGATTACCTCAGGAGCCTTGATTTCCAACAAGCGTTTCAAACGGTTGTTACGGATAATCACACGGCGGTAAAGGTCGTTCAGGTCAGAAGTTGCAAAACGGCCACCATCTAAAGGTACAAGTGGGCGTAACTCTGGCGGAATAACCGGAACCATACGGATAACCATCCACTCTGGTTTATTTTCGATACGTGTATTGGCATCACGAAGGGCCTCCACTACTTTCAGACGTTTCAAAGCCTCAGCTTTACGTTGTTGAGAAGTATCAGTAGCCGCTGCGTGGCGTAAATCATACGAAAGGCTGTCGAGGTCAATACGAGAAAGCATCATTTCCAATGCTTCTGCACCCATCTTGGCAATAAACTTGTTAGGGTCTTTATCGTCAAGCATCTGGTTTTCTCTTGGCAGTTTGTCAACGATATCCAGATACTCTTCTTCTGTCAGGAAGTCATTAGCAGAGATACCATCTTCTGCTTTTACACCCGGCTGTACCACCACGTAACGTTCGTAGTAAATAATTTGGTCGAGTTTCTTCGACGACATCCCTAATAAATACCCGATTTTGTTTGGTAAACTACGGAAATACCAGATATGTGCAACCGGCACTACCAATTCGATATGCCCCATACGCTCACGACGAACCTTTTTCTCGGTTACTTCTACCCCGCAACGGTCGCAGATAATCCCTTTGTAGCGAATACGTTTGTATTTACCACAGTGGCATTCCCAGTCTTTCACAGGCCCGAAGATACGCTCACAAAACAAACCGCCCATTTCTGGTTTGTAGGTACGGTAGTTAATGGTTTCAGGCTGTGTTACTTCTCCGAACGAGCTTTCCAGGATTGACTCCGGTGAAGCCAAACTGATGGTAATGCTGTTGAAGTCGCTGTTAAGTTTTTTATTTTTCTTTAAAGACATTTTCCTTATGATTGATGTGAAAATGATTTTTTAAAATCGTGGTGTGTGCTTGTTTTTTAAACCGGCACACACCTTTTTATTGCTTATTGCAAGGTAATCTCAAGTGCCAAGCCTCTCAACTCGTGTACTAATACGTTGAACGACTCAGGGATGTTGGCTTTCGGAAGGTTTTCGCCTTTCACGATGGCTTCGTATGCTTTGGCACGGCCCACTACGTCGTCCGACTTCACAGTCAGGATTTCTTGCAGGATATGTGACGCACCGAAGGCCTCCAACGCCCAAACCTCCATCTCTCCGAAACGCTGCCCACCGAATTGTGCTTTACCACCCAACGGCTGTTGCGTAATAAGTGAGTATGGCCCAATCGAACGGGCGTGCATTTTGTCATCAACCAAGTGGCCCAGTTTCATCATGTACATGATACCTACCGTTACTTTCTGGTCGAATGGCTCACCTGTTAACCCATTGTATAGCTGCGAACGGCCAAATGGTGGTAAACCTGCTTCTTTCAACTCATCAGATACCTGTTGTTCGGTAGCACCGTCGAAGATTGGCGTAGCATATTTACGACCTAACTTACGGCCCGCCAACCCTAACACAACCTCGTATAGCTGACCGATGTTCATCCGTGAAGGTACCCCTAGTGGGTTCAACACAATATCCATCGGGGTTCCGTCTGCAAGGAAAGGCATATCTTCATCACGTACAATACGGGCAACAACCCCTTTGTTTCCGTGACGACCCGCCATTTTATCACCCACTTTCAGTTTACGTTTTTTGGCAATGTATACTTTCGCCAATTTCACGATACCCGCAGGTAGTTCGTCGCCCACTTCAAGCACGAATCTTTCGCGTTTGAAACGGCCAATTACTTCGCTACGGCGTGCCAGATAGTTTTTACAAAGTGCTACTACCAGTTTGTTGGTTTCGTACTCGTCTGTCCAGCCGTCCAGAATCACGTCACCCAAAAGGTTTACCTCTTCCGGTACATTATACTGGCTTTCGTCAACGTAATTGTTTTTATCTGGGAACAAGTTATTGGTGATGTTCGAACGGTTAAACTTCATACCTTTCGAAATCAGTTCATCACCGAATTTATGTTTCACGCCTGCCGATGTTTTACCATCAAGCAATTCAAACAATTTATCCAACATTCTTTCACGTAGTTCAAGTAAAGCCTTGCTGTGTTTTTTCATCAGGGCTTTTAACTCGTCTTTGTGTTTCGAGCGTTCTTCTTTGCTTGGGCGAGAGAATAATTTTGTGTCGATAATCACACCGTCCATTGATGGTGGTGCTTTCTTAGAGGCATCTTTCACGTCGCCGGCTTTGTCACCAAAGATAGCGCGCAATAGTTTTTCTTCTGGTGTTGGGTCTGACTCACCTTTTGGTGTAATCTTACCAATCAGAATATCGCCTTCTTTTACTCTTGTACCGGTGCGTACAATACCGTTTTCGTCAAGGTTTTTAACGGTTTCTTCCGAAACGTTCGGAATCTCAGCCGTTAATTCTTCTTCACCGCGTTTGGTATCACGTACTTCCAGTTCGTATTCTTCAATATGAATAGAAGTAAAGATATCTTCACGTACTACTCTTTCCGAGATTACGATGGCATCCTCGAAGTTATACCCCTGCCAAGGCATGAAGGCAACCAGAAGGTTACGTCCTAGTGCAAGTTCACCGCCTTGTGTGGCATAGCCTTCTACCAGAATCTGGCCTTTTTTCACTTCCTGTCCTTTCAATACAATCGGACGGATATTGATACAGGTATCTTGGTTGGTACGACGATGCTTAATTAATTCATAAGTAGTAAGGTTTGAATCGAAGCTCACCAACGATTGCTCTTTGGTCCAGTTATAACGAACCTTAATCACATTGGCATCAACAAATTCAACCACTCCGTCTTCTTCTGCCACTACAAGGGTACGCGAGTCACGAGCCAGACGGCCTTCCAGACCTGTACCTACAATTGGTGCTTCAGGGCGTAACAATGGTACGGCCTGGCGTTGCATATTTGAACCCATCAGGGCACGGTTGGCGTCATCGTGTTCGATGAACGGAATCAACGATGCAGCTACCGATACAATCTGGTTTGAGGCAATATCCATGTAGTCGATTGAATCAGGCGTTTTCATCGGGAAGTCCCCTTCGTAACGACATTTCAATGTATCAACCGAGAAATTACCGTCTTTATCTACGTCTGCCGTAGCCATGGCAATATTTTTACCATCTTCTTCTTCGGCAGTTAAATAAACCAGTTCGTTGGTTAGTTTACCATTTTCAATTTTCAGGTATGGGGTTTCAATGAAGCCCATGCTGTTGATTTTGGCATACGTACAAAGCGACGAAATCAGACCGATGTTTGGCCCTTCGGGTGTTTCAATGGTACACAAACGGCCATAGTGCGTATAGTGTACGTCACGAACCTCGAAACCGGCGCGCTCACGGCTTAGACCACCCGGCCCTAGTGCCGACATCCGACGTTTGTGCGTAATTTCGGCCAATGGGTTGGTTTGGTCCATGAACTGTGATAGCTGGTTGGTACCAAAGAATGAGTTAATAACCGACGAAAGCGTACGGGCATTAATCAAATCGACTGGTTTGAAATCTTCGTTATCACGTACGTTCATACGTTCTTTGATAGTACGCGCCATACGAGCCAGACCCACACCGAATTGCGCATATAACTGCTCGCCTACGGTACGAACACGACGGTTCGAAAGGTGGTCGATGTCATCGACTACCGCCTTAGAGTTAATAAGGCTAATTAAGAACTTAACAATTTCAACAATGTCTTCAGTTGTTAACACACCTGTTTCAAGTGGCGTTGTTAAGCTAAGTTTGGTGTTTACACGGTAGCGGCCTACTTCTCCTAAATCATAACGTTTGTCGGAGAAGAACAAACCCTGAATAATTTCGCGGGCTGTTGCTTCATCAGGTGCTTCGGTGTTACGCAACTGGCGATAAATCTGCTCAACGGCTTCTTTTTCAGAGTTTGAGCTATCGCGTTGTAGTGTATTATAAATGATATTAAACTCCGACACGTTAGCGTCTTCGCGGTGTAAGATAACCGACTTCTGTTCTGTACCCAGAATAATATCAATGTCACCCTCGGTAATAAGCGAGTCACGCTCAAGAATTACCTCGTTACGGTCAATTGATACCACCTCACCTGTATCTTCGTCTACGAAGTCCTCGGTCCAGGTTCTCAACACACGCGCAGCTAGGCGGCGGCCGATAGCCTTTTTCAAGGCATCTCTGGTACCCGGAATTTCTTCTGAAAGACCAAACAGGTTCAGGATTTCTTTATCAGAACCGAAACCGATTGCACGAAGCAAAGTAGTTACGGGGAATTTTTTCTTACGGTCGATGTACGCATACATCACGTTGTTAACGTCTGTTGAGAACTCAATCCATGAACCCTTCATCGGAATCACACGGGCCGAGTATAATTTGGTTCCGTTTGTATGCTTGCTCATAGAGAAGAATACCCCCGGAGAGCGGTGTAATTGCGACACGATTACGCGCTCCGCGCCGTTGATAACGAAAGAGCCTCTTTCGTTCATATAAGGAATATTGCCCAGAAATACCTCCTGCTCGATGGTTTCGAAATCCTCGTTGTCGGCATCGTTACAAATTAAACGTAATTTGGCTTTTAAAGGCACTGCATACGTTAAACCTCTGTCAATACACTCATCGACTGAGTATTTTGGCGGGTCAATGGTGTAATCAACAAACTCCAACACGTAGTTCTCGCGTGAATCGGCGATTGGGAAGTTTTCAGCAAACACATTGTAAAGCCCTTCTTTTTTGCGGCTTTCGGCTGGTGTGTCAATCTGGAAAAAATCCTGAAACGATTTTACCTGAACATCCAGAAAATCTGGATAATCAATAGCTGGATGAATCGTTGCAAAACTCTTTCTACCGGTTACTGTCAGACTCAAGGCTTTGAAAGTTTTAAGTTTATAATTTTTTTAAGCTCCAACTGTTAAATACTAGCGACAAGCAGACACGCACTCCTGACAAGAAGTCTGTACTTATGGCTATAAAACAAGCTGAAAATATATATTTCGTAGTGAAGAAAATATTTGCCCCTGTGCAACTGCCCTACGTAAAACAGGTTGTGTATCGGACAAAAATCTCATGAATGATAAGCGTTTTTAAGAGAGTATCGCTAAATAAGGTGCGAAATTACATAATAATAACATAAAAAACAAATTTTTGTTGCAGGAATAGCCACTTTGTTTGAAAAAAATTTATATCGGGTTGCTTGTATGAGATTCAATCAATGGTTAATAGCTTCTTTTTAAACAGGCTATTATATTTATGAAATATAAGCTATATGTTCAAGATGAATGTCTGGCAATTTAAAAGTACGCCAAGAATAGCTTAATTTTATGTCTGAAATATACTAAACAATGCAAAAAACACTACAAAGTTTTCGTATATTAGGTGCAATTTAAAGACCCACAGATGCGACAATACTTTTTGACATTTTTATTCCTATTGACATCAGTTTTTTCATATTGCCAAAACAATAACTATGAAAAAGGATTAAAGGCTTTTGACTCTAAAGACTATACAAAGGCATATAAATTCTTAAAACCTTTTGCAGAATCAGGCGACTCAATGGCTGAATTTGTAATTGGTTTTTGCTATTTAAATCCTGAATCTAATATAAAAAACGATTCCTTAGCTGAAATGTACCTAATTCGTTCAGCCGAAAAATACAACTCTAAGGCAATGGGACTTCTTTCGATTTATTACTTTCAAAAAGGGATTGATAATGAAAAATTAAAAATAAACGCATTAGTTTGGGCCGAAATTGCAGGTGCATATGACCCTGTTTTTAATGCTACTTCAACTCGTTACTTGATTCGACAATACCTGAATGAAGCACAGCTGAAGGAAGCAGAAAAAATACTTCAAGAGAAAAAGGCGAGATTTGATAAAGTAAGCATTGAAGCATTTCATTATATTAACAAAAATGCTAAGTCAAGTAATGAAAATTCAGAAAAAGCAAAAATTCCTGAAAACAAATATAATTTGATAGAAAATCCTTATTCCGATTGGGTTTATCGGTGGAAACATGAAAGATTTGAATGTGATTCAATGTATTACACAGCACAAGTTGAAACAAATCTATTAGACTCAGCTATTAATGCAATCAGTATGAATCAGTCATTTGACTTTCATTTCCTTTACCAAGGTAACAAAGCAAAGAAATTTACTATCTCCAAAGAAGAACAAGATTACTTGGTAAAAGAACTTGAATCATTGAAAAATTATAGATGGGAAGAAAATATTTTTCCTTATTCAAGGCGCTTAGAACAAAGCGAGATTCAACCAACTTTTGACAAAACCGAAAACTTACCAACCGAAAAGGAAAAGAATATGTGTTCAATAGTTTACACCTTTTCAAAACCAATTTATATTCGTAATGGGGCAATAGCATTATATTTAGACCAAAAAAGATATAGAACTAACTATACTCAGTTAGATTTTGGCTTCTACATACTTGAAAACAATAGATGGAAACAGATTGCAACTGTTTACGTATATTATGAGAGTGCGAAAGAATAAACTGTGCATAACACCAGTTTTGCAATAGTGGCGGGTTATGTGCTTCTAAGACAGTTTAGTACAAGATTTTAGCTTTGTGCTTTTAATGACCTTTTGCGCTAAAAAATCTGCCACTTCAACAATACCCCATCCTTTAATGGCTATATTAACCGTGAAACAGACAATTACATTTCTTACCCTATTGAACTTTTTTGTAGCTTGTACAAATCAAAATTCAACCGAGAACAAGACCTCGCCAGAATTAGCTACTCAACAACAAGAAGCTGACAACGCTAAACAATTCTTAGATTTATTTGAAGAAATTGAGCCCGAAAACTTACATGTTTATTCACCCGACGACTTGACAAACGGAGATAAATTTAAAGGAAAAATTATTGACCAAAGGTTTTATAAATTATTGGCTTTTGAAAATAACTCAAAGTTTTCCGTTAACGACAAAATTTCGCACTTTTATAGCTGCTTTAAATTCAAACTGTCGAATACAAAAACAGGTTTAATTATACGAACTCCAAGCCAATATGAAGAGTCTGCAATTGACTTACTGATTTGGGACAATTCGCTAAAAAAAATAATTGGCATCAATGGCTTAGCAGATGCTTTTGGTGACGAGGGTTGGTATTTTGTACAAGACGCATGGTTGAAAGATTTAAATAATGACACAAGAATTGACATAGTTACTCTATACAGAGATATAGCCTATGATTTAGACGATTCTACCAAAGTAACTCGAACAGACTCATTATTTACTTGGCTAAATATGGACATAAAATTCAAAAAAACAGTTTCCAAGCTCGACACAACAAAATATAAGTTACACAATTGGACTCCGTAGAAAATACATCCCCCAACCTTAACTTGTAGCAAGCGGGCTAACCCTATAACCCTCAGCATCGGCAATTCTATTGCCCATTTGTGCAATACCCTACCTTAAATAATGAAGAAAATCCACTCCGCCATTTCATCATCCCACAAAAAAGCCTGACCTTTGTGTTTTTTAAGAACACCGTTAGCATCACATGAAATATCACCGCGTACTGGTCGAAGCCATTGTATACGCCTTGCAGCAGATTTTTATAGAAAACCGGCAGGCCGACAAAGTAATTGAATACGTATTGAAATCGAATAAAAAATGGGGCAGCCGCGACCGCGCCTTCATTGCCGAAAACACCTACGAGATTGTCCGCTGGTGGCGGCTACTGAAATTCGTAACGCAGCTTTCGGGCATTACCGTTACCGAGCCTGACCAGTTCTGGCAGCTATTTGCCGCGTGGCGTGTGCTGCAAGGCGATAAACTCCCCGACTGGCAGGAGTTTGGCCACATAAATGCCAAACAAATATCGGCCCGCCTGCAAGAAGCCCAACAGATAAGAAAAATAAAAGAATCGGTACCCGACTGGCTCGATACCCTCGGCGAACAAGAACTAGGCAACCACTGGAACGCCGAACTACAAGCCATGAACAAACAGGCCCCCGTAGTGCTACGCGCCAACACCCTGAAAACCACCGTAACCGATTTACGCAAAAAACTCCATGAAATTGGTATCGAAACCGATACCCTCGCTCAGGTAAACGAGGCACTGGTGCTACAAAAACGCGCCAACGTATTTGCAACCGAAGCCTTTAAAGGCGGCCTCTTTGAAGTTCAAGATGCCGGAAGCCAGCTAATTGCGCCTTTGCTAGACGTACAGCCCGGTATGCGCGTAATTGATGCCTGCGCAGGGGCAGGTGGCAAAACATTGCACTTGGCCACACTCATGCAAAACAAAGGCCGCATTATTGCCCTAGACGTAGAAGACTACAAGTTGCAGGAACTCCAACGCCGCGCCCGCCGCAATGGTATCGGAAACGTAGAAACCAAACTCATCGAAACCAAAACCATTAAAAGGCTCCGCGAAAGTGCCGACCGCCTGCTGCTTGATGTGCCCTGTTCGGGCTTGGGGGTATTGCGCCGCAACCCCGATGCCAAGTGGAAACTCAAACCGGAGTTTCTGGAAACAATCAGAAAAACCCAGAGCGAAATCATCACCAATTACTCAAAAATGCTCAAACACGGCGGCAAGATGGTCTACGCCACTTGTAGTATTCTGCCCTCCGAAAGCGAAACACAGGTACAGGCTTTTCTGGCACAAAACCCCGAATACACACTCCTGAAAGAGCTACGCACCTCGCCCGCGCAAGATGGCTTCGACGGTTTCTATATGGCACTCATCGAACGCCGCTAAGCACACAAAAAAAAGTAGTGCGTTTACGGCACTACTTTTTTTATGCAGCAAAGGCATTAGGGCATTAGCTTTTCTTTTTGGTAGCTACACGCTTGCCTGTGCTTAATAACTGGTCAATTTCTGTATATCCTAAAATTGATTGCACCACCTTGCCATTATTAGGATCAATAAAAAACAAAGTCGGGTAGCCTCTTACCTCATAAATGCTCGATAACCTCAGCCCTTCGTCGCTTTCCATATCAATAGCCGCATTCACAAAGTTCTGGTTAAAATATTCGCCCAGTTGTTTATCCGGGAACACTCTCGCCTGAAGCATCTTGCAAGGCCCACACCATGTAGTATAGGCATCCATAAAAATAAGTTTTTTCTCTGCTTTAGCTTTTTTAACTATATCTTTCCACGAAGCCTTTTCTTCAAATTTAATTCCTGAAGAACTATGCTGCGCAAAGGTTGCTAACCCGATAAATAGTGCAAGGGTAGTAATCAATAATTTTTTGTTCATTGTACGAAAGAATTTGAAATTTACACAACATTAACGATAAAATTCTGACATTTAGTTTCTTAGCCCAAAAAAAAGCAAATTGTATCTAAAAACCAGAGGTATATTACACAATTTTATTTTAACTTGTGCCAACACTATACGAACGTTAGGCTCCCGAAACAATTACTCTTAATCTGACCGCTTATGAAAAAAATACTCTTGCTGTTGCTCTTGCCTTTGGCGGTACTGGGGCAGTCGAACCAGCAAAAAATTGATTCTGTGAGGGTGTTACTCGAAAAAGCCTTTAATGAGAACGATGGCACAAAGATTTATACCCTAACGGGCGAATCTTTTCGGAAAGAAATCTCAGAAATGGAGCTAAAGCATGTAATTGGTATGTTATACTCGCAGTTAGGCAAATGGAAAACCTCCGAGTTTAAACAAATTACCAACGGCACAGCCCTCTATAAAGGTATCTTTGAAAAAAGTAATCAGAACATTTTTCTAAGCCTCGATACCCAGAACAAAATTTCGGGCCTGTTGTTTCAGCCATATACGGCCGACAAACCCCACAAAGATTATCAGGTGGCCTCTGACAACCCCATGCAAAGCCCCCTCGACCTGAAAGTTGACAGCCTCGCAAGGCTTTACATACAATTAAAAAATACAGTAGGCATTGCCATAGCCGTTGTGCAGGACGGTGAAACCTTTACTTACAATTATGGCGAAACCAGGCAAGGAAACCACCAACTACCCAACGCCGACAAAACCCTGTTTGAAATTGGCTCTATCAGCAAAACATTTACGTCAATTCTGCTGGCCGACGAAGTAGCCAATGGCCGGATGTCGCTCGAAGACCCCATCAACAAATACCTGCCCGACTCTATTCCACCAATGGCTTATAAAGACAGGCCCATCACCCTGAAAACCCTTGCCAACCATACGTCGGGCTTTCCGCGCCTGCCATTTAACCTCTATAAAAAAGGAGACCCCGCCGACAACCCCTATAAAAACTATGACCTGCAACGGATGTATACCTACCTGAGAAATTTTAAACCCTACCGCGAAGTAGGGCTTACCTACGACTACTCGAACTTTGCCGTTGGCTTGCTAGGTAATATACTGGCCCAACAGCACCAGACTACCTACCAAAACCTGCTGAATGAGAAAATCTGTAAGCCCCTCATGCTCAGTAACACCTTTATTGACATACCTGCCAACCGCACTGCCGACTTCGCACAAGGCTACAACGAAAAAGGCGAGGCCGTTGCAGCATGGGACCTTAACACACTAGCAGGTGCGGGCGGTATACGCTCAACCGTAACCGACCTTGTCAGGTATCTTCAGGCCAACATGACCGAAGCCCCCGAAACCCTACAACAAGCCATTGATTTAAGCCATCAGATTACTTTCGACAAAGGTAAAGACGTAGTTGCGCTAGGCTGGAACTTACTCCGCCGGAAAGCCTTCACTATTTACCATCATTCGGGTGGTACGGGTGGTTTCCGCACTTTTGTTGGGTTCGATAAAGAACACCAGACTGCCGTAGTAGTGTTAGCAAACTCGGCCGAAGAAGTATCGGCCATCGGGTTCGACCTCCTGTTTTAGCCCTCACGCTGGCTCATGCGCTCGGCAAACTCTTTCAGCGTTATTTGGGGTTTGCCTAGCTCTTTCCATGTCTGGGTGGCTTCAAATTCTTCGGGGTAATTGTTCAGAGCCGTTACAATATGGTAGCCATAGTTAAATTTCTGGCTGAAAAAGCCCATCAGCTTCATCATGAACATGGGCGCCCACATGGTGCGCAGTTTTTGTTTACTATAATGCCTGATAAACTCTTTGGCGGCTACATCTTGCCTGAAAGCCTCCGGGCCTTGTATAACATACTCACGGTTTTCGTCTTTCAGTAGTTTAAGCGAATTCACAACTTGGCGGGCGTAGTCGTCAGCAGCAATGTAATAAAGCGGATATTTCGACTCCCCGCCTAAAGCAATCATACTTCCTTGTTTGGATTGGTAAAAAATACTTTCCATAAAAGTAGACGGGTAGAAAATAGTAAAAGGTATCTTCGACTCCTTTATTTTCTTCACAATCCTGCGTTTCAGCCTGAACACCCACCAATCGAAATTATCCATGTCCTGATACAAATGCACCAGCGACGAAAGATAAAGCAACCGCTTAATATCCATTTGCTTAGCCAATTCAATAATTGTTTCAATTCCCTGTTCTTCGGCGTGCCAGTCGGTTTCTTTCTCGGTCTGTGTTACCGAAAGGCTCATAAAAACGGCCTCCTGCCCCTGCATGGCAGTTGCTACCTCGGCAGGTTTACTCAAATCGCCCTTAATTACATTTGCCTCAGGAAAAAGCCCGCGGGCAAGCTCGGGGTTGCGCGCCATAACAGTTACCCTGAAACCCGCGGCAATCAATGCCTTTGTAACAGGTTTGCCAAGCAAGCCCGTAGCACCAAAAACAACTATATTTTTCATAGAATATGCTTTTAAATTAACGTAAACTCGAAACTACTGAAATACTGTAAAGCTATGCCCAGTAAGCAGGAAATATCAGTTGCCAAGATACTATTGAGCCACAGAAGCTAAACAGGCAAGAGGGGGCTACACATTAAAAACACCGCCATCCTTTTGGGTACGGCAATATTGTTTTCGTCTGTCTGCCAAAGTTACTACACAGGCGCAGAAATTTAGTTTCCATAGAAATTTTATTTTTTCTGTATCTTTACCGTCGGAAAAACTAAAGAAAATAAGATGAATTACATTCTTTTTGATGACAAACAATTACGAGACCAGCTTAAACCTTTTACTTTTACCAAGCCCGTGGCCGAAATCAGATGCGGCATTTTAACTATCAGGGAAAAATGGGAAAAAGTACTGGGCCAGCCACTTTCGCACCTCACCGAAAACTACCTGCAACAGAAGTTTACCCAAACCAGCACCAACACCAATATTTATATTAACGGGGGCCTATGCCCTACCGCCAGCATACTGGCAGCAATTGAAGCCCTAACCGAGGGCCAAATCCTGTGGGCGGGCAAGGTTCCGCTAGCCATTAAAACCAGCCGCCAACTCAGTTTCCCTATCGATTACAGCCAGTTTACAGGCAGCCAAGCCAGCCAGCAAGAGGCCGTAATTTTACAACACCTGCCCGACCTCTACCTCAAAAACGGCGACCAGATACGGGCCGATTTCCAGCTTATAACCAAAGGGCGGCAGTCACAAACCATTACCGACCCCTTTACGCGTATCTACGCGCCCGAAAACGTATTTGTTGAAGAAGGGGCCAGCATCAAGGCCGTTATCATTAACGCCGAAAACGGCCCGGTGTATATTGGCAAAAATGCCACTATTCAGGAAGGAGCCGTAATTATAGGCCCATTTTCGGCCGACGAAGGCAGCATTGTAGCGTGGGGCAGTAAAATGCGCGCCAACACCACATTGGGGCCTTTTTGCCGCGCAGGCGGCGAGGTAGGCAACTCTATCCTGACGGCCTATTCAAACAAGGCACACGATGGGTTTCTGGGCAACTCGGTCATTGGCGAATGGTGTAATCTGGGGGCAAACACCAATAATTCAAACCTCAAAAACGATTACTCCGAAGTAAAACTATACAGCTATGCCACCCGCCAACTCGAAAAAAGCGGAGAGCTTTTCTGTGGCCTCTTCATGGGCGACTACACCAAAGCAGGCATTAGCACCATGTTTAACACAGGTACGGTGGTAGGCGTATGCGCAAATGTTTTCGGGGCGGGTTTTCAGGACAAACACGTGCCTTCGTTCAGGTGGGGAGGGGCCGACACCGCCTATGAGCCGTACCGCTTTGAAAAAGCCACGCAGGTTATTAACGAAACCATGAAAAGGCGTAACAAGCACCTGACCGATACCGACCTGCAAATTCTTCGATACATTCAGGAGTCGGAAGCGTCAATTTGAACGGAAAGTCTTACCTTTGCACATGCTTTTTCGTGAAATCACAGGTCTTCAAGACATCAAACAGTCGCTCGTCGGCACGGTAGCCAATAACCATGTGGCCCATGCACAATTATTTCATGGGGGCGAAGGCACAGCCAATCTGGCTTTAGCATTGGCCTATGCCACTTATGTTAACTGTGAAAACAAACAAGCCGACGACGCCTGCGGAAAATGCCCCAGTTGCCTCAAAATGAGCAAACTGGCCCACCCCGACGTAACTTATATTTTCCCGACGGCCGGCGGTAAAAGTGTGCTTTCCGAGAACTTCATGGCCCAATGGCGGAGTTTTGTAAAAGAAACACCCTTCGGCAATTTGTCTGACTGGCTCGAAAAAATAGGCGTAAAGCAAGGCAATATTCCGGCCGAAGAAGCCCGCCAGTTAATTCAGAAACTAGCCTTGAAGTCGTACGAAGGGGGCTACAAGATTGTTATTATCTGGCAAGCCGAATACCTGCACAACACCACCGCCAATGCCCTCCTGAAAATTCTGGAAGAACCACCCGAACAAACCCTGTTTTTGCTCGTGGTAAGCAGCATGGAACGCCTCCTGACCACCATTATTTCGCGCACGCAACGGGTAGCTATCCGAAAGTTTTCAGAGAACGAACTCGTGCAGTACCTCGCCACAAAAGACGTATCGCAAGAGCGGGCGCGCCAGATAGCGTTTTTGTCAGAAGGCAATATGCACAAGGCACTCGAAATTCTGGAAAAAGCCGAAGACACCGACCACGCTTGGTTTGCCAACTGGATGCGTATGTGCTACGCCCTGAACCTGCAAAAACTGGTGCCAATGGCCGACGAGTTCGATGCCCGCAGCAAAGAACAACAAAAAGGTTTGCTTGAGTATGGCCTCAGTATTTTTCGTGAGATTTTCCTGTACAGCAACGGCGGCCAAAACCTGATAAGGCTCGAAAACGACGAACTGGTGTTTGTACAACGGTTTTCAACAGCCATTAACATGAATAATCTGGAGCAAATCATTGACACCCTCGGCGAAGCATTTTATCATATTGAACGCAATGCACGCGCCAAAATCGTGTTTCTCGACATCTCGCTTATCATTGCGCGGCTCATGAAATAAATTAATTTGTTTGAATAAATTACCCCAACGGCTTGTTATTTGTCTGGAGTGCCGGCTAATGAGTTTTACAGCAATGTATCAACACACCGCATTCGGCAAGCACAAGCCAATTGTATAAATGGCACCCGCAAGTGCCTGTTATAATTAAAAAAGCGAAGCCTCTATGAAAATAAAAATTGGTACACGCGGCAGCAAACTGGCTCTATGGCAAGCCTACTACGTAGAAGAAAAACTCAAAGCCAAAGGCATTGAAACAGCAATTGTTATCATAGAAACCAAAGGCGATAAAATACTCGACCGCTCTTTGTCGAAAATTGGCAGCAAAGGCGTTTTTACCGAAGAACTCGAAGACCAACTTCGGAGCGGGGCCATCGACATTGCGGTTCATTCGGCCAAAGACTTACAGTCTGAACTAGCCGCAGACCTCGAAATTATTGCCTTTACCGAGCGCGAACAAACCGACGACGTACTGCTGAGTTATAACAAAGGCTTGTCGTTACAAAGCGGCCAAACCTTCGTAGTAGGCACGTCGTCTACGCGTAGAGTAGCCATGCTGAGGCACTATTACCCGCATATTAAAATTGTTGATATGCGCGGCAACCTGCAAACACGCCTGCGCAAGCTCGAAGAAAACCAATGCGATGCCCTGCTACTAGCTTATGCGGGCGTACACCGTATGCACTACAACGACCTCATTGTTGAACACCTGCCATCGGCAGAGTTTGTATCACCAGTAGGGCAAGGCTGCGTAGCCATTGAAGCCGCCAAAAGTTTGTCGGAAGAAAAAAAACTCATGATACGGATACTCATAAACGATGCCCAGACCGAAAAGTGCCTGCTGGCCGAACGTGCCTATCTGAAAAAACTGCAAGGTGGTTGTTCTATTCCGTCGTTTGGGCGGGCTACGCTGGAAGAAAACCCCAACGGAGGGCTTCACCTGAAAATGACCGCGGGGCTTATTAGCCTTGACGGACAAAAACTCATTAAAGTAATTGAAGAAGATGCCATCGACGACCCCGAAGCATTGGGCGTAAAAATAGCCGAAAACGTATTGGCTAACGGCGGAACAGAAATCCTGAAAGGGATTCGGGAGAATCTTGGCAACTAAAACCTTGCCACCCCACCGAGAGGGTAACGCTTTCGTTTTCACAGGTTACTAATAAAATGGCTTCTGCTCAACCTTATCGTAACAAGGTCAGGCAGAAGCCATTTGCAAAATACACCTTTACTTTTTTATATAATTCCTGACAAATTCAACCCAATCGGCTTCTTTTTCGGTAATTTTCACGTCGGGGCCGATACCCACGTTATCAATCGGATTTTGTGGCAAACGTGGGCTTTTAGCCAACGCATAAGCCACCCGCCAGCCATAGCAAGGCATTCCCCAGTCGCGCACTTCAATGTAATCGGCCAAGCCTTTGGTGTTTTCGCCAAATACTATCGTTTTTTTACTTTGTTTGGCTTCCAGTACAAACTGCTCGGCGGTGCTAGCCGTATTTTTATTCACAATAAAGGCTACTTTTTTGGGGTTCCCTGCCAAATTCCCCGCCGGAAACTCCTTATCGGGGCCACTCACGAATTTCCCCTGATTAGCACCCATTGTACTCAATATCATTTGTAGTTTCGGGGTGAGGCGTTCTTTATAACCCGGATACCCCTGTATAGCTTCCAGTTCGTGCCGCACCGACACAATGTTTTCATAAGTTGCCCTGAAAACCCCACCTTTCCGCACCACAGGGCTGGTATTGATATACGGAAACAAAGGCTCATACACGGCATCGTCGCCGCCGGGGTTATTTCGCAGGTCAATAATCAGGTTGGGCGATGTTTCCAGTATCTGACGGCTCTTCTGAATCATGTCTTTCACGTATTCGGGGCCATTAACTAACGTAAACGGAGGCAATACTACCAGTGCCGTTTCGTTATCGAGCTTTTCAACCCTGTAATCGGCAATTCGTTGCACCACGTCTTCTTCAGTGGCCACCTCGGTAGGAATGGGCAAAACCTTACTGAACTTATAAATGTTTTCCAGTACCAGCACGTTTTTTACCTCGCGGGTAAGCGTTGTTTCTGCCGAGAAGTCGGCATAATAATAAGTGGTGCTATAACGCAACGGAGCCACTTGCAGCAACTCGAATTTTACCTTTCCGGCCTTCCAGTCAGCGTCTTTATCGGTCAGCAGAAAACCCAGATATTTATTGGCATTTTTCTTGTCTTTTATAATACCCACCCTATACGCTTGGTCGTCGCTCTCCCAGATACCCTCTATGCTACCAAGCGCAGCACTATTGGTTTTAAGATAACTGGCAAAACTGATTTCGTTAAACGGAACCGCCGCCGCCTTGGCTACGCGCTGGGCAATTACCTGCGGTGATTCTTTAATGCTGTAAGGAGAAATTGGCGTAATAAACAAATGGCCATCCTGAAAGAAATCGAACCATTTTTTTAACAGAAAGAAGCAGTCCCACTCGTTGGAAATACCTTTGGCGGCTTCTTTTGTGTCGGCAGTAAGTTTATTAAAAGCTGCCTGATTATCGGGTCTTACTTTATCGGCCCAGCCAGCGTAATTGTCTTTTATTTTCTGATATGCGAAGTCGAAATTTTGCGAACAGACACACGCCTGCTGCGAAAACACGGAGCTACTAAGCAAAAACAAGAAAGCAAATACTATGTTTTTCATTGGTTTCAGATATTGGCAGGCCAATTGCCCTGCTTTCAGAGATGGGTTTGTGTCAGGGCTTGCCTGTTCTCAGAAGCATTTACCAAAATCGTGCCTAAAATTATTGCCAGCTTGTAAATACACGGCTGCCTTCGTCGGTATTTTCTATTTTCAGGAAGGTCTGTATTTCCTGTTGTAGTTCGTCAACGTGTGAAATAATGCCTACAATACGGTTTTCTTTCCGAAGCGATTTGAGCGTTTCAAAAACAATTTGCAGAGAATCACGGTCGAGCGAGCCGAAACCTTCATCCAGAAAGAAGAAATTATGCCTCGATTGCACCCTGTTATGGATATTATCGGCCAATGCCAGTGCCAGCGACAAAGCCGCCTGAAATTTCTGCCCGCCCGACAATGTTTTGAGCAAACGGGTTTTGCCGCCATTGAGCAGGTCGCGCACTTCAAAATCGTTATCGGCGTTTACTTCGAGGTGTAACTGGTGGCGTGTCATGCGGTGGAACCGCTCGTTGGCCGCATTCGACAGGTTTTTCAGATAAATACTCGACACGAAATCAACAAACCCATTAGCCTTGAAAAGTTTCTGTAAGGTTTCAAGGTTCTCTTTCCTGATTTCGAGCCTTTGTTTTTCCTGCAAAAGTTTTTCTTTGCTTTTCAGGTTTTCTTTTCCTTTCTGAATTTCATTTTCGAGGCTTCCTTCCTCCTTCTTCAAGCCATTGAATCTGGTTTCGTTGGCTTTAATGCCTTCTTTCAGTAAAGCGTGTTTTTCGGGTTCGTACACCTTACTGGCGGCATCTTTTGTGAGTTGCTCCAGCATCTGGCGGGTAGCCTGCAAGTCGGTCTGGTAAGCCTGTATTTCGTTGCGTTCGGTTTCAATCACAAGGTTTTGCCTTAACACATTCCAGACCTCCTCTTCCGTGCCAAACCCCACCTTGCCAAGCTGAGCATCTATTTCCTGTTGCATTTGTGCCAACGCATGGGTGTGTGCGTTAAGGCTATTGAGCAGGGTTTGCTGGCTTCCTTGTGTGGTTTTTATGCTGCCTTCCAGTTCGCGGTGGTCTTTGTCAAGTCGGGTAAAGGTTTCAACAATTTTCCGGTAATCGTTATCTGTTTTGCGTTGTTGTTCGTCAATTTCTTCGATACTCTTTTCGGCGAAATCCTCCCACCTGAATACCTGTAACTGCCCTAACAAGAGTTGTTTCTGGGCATCGAAGCCCGCCATTTGCTCAGTAAAGCGAGCTAAAGCCTTCTCGAATTTCTCGGTTTTTTCCTGCGTGTGGTCGTCTATTGTTTTGCCTAGCTGTTTAATGTGTTTTTCGGCCTGTTCCAGTTCGGTTCTGATACCTTCTTTTTTAGCCATCAGGGCTTTTATTTTGGTATCGAAGTCTTCGTCAGAACTTAAAATGGCCGGATGATGCACCGACCCACACAGCGGGCAAGGCTCGTTATCTTTGAGGGCATCGGCAAATTTCTGTAACGACTTCTGCACCTGCAAATGCACCAGTTCGTCTTGCAGTTTATGCTCTGTTTGCTGGGTTATGAGGTCGGCTTTGCGTTGTTCGAGTTGTTTTTCTTGCAGTTGCTTCTCGTTCAAAAGGTGCTGAATCAGGGCTTCTTTTTCTTTCAGTACCACTGCCCCGTTCCTGATGCGGTCTTGCAGGCTTGCGCTTTCCTGCTCAAGTTTTTTGAGGTCTTTCAGGCGTTTAAGCTCTTGAGATTTCAGCTGGTACTCGTCGCGTTTATCGTAGTAGGGTCTTACTTTTTCCAGTTCGCTCACCATGTTCTGCAAGCGCACCTGATTTTGCTCAAGCAATGCCTGATTTCGGGCAATTTCGGTTTTTACCTGCTGATGTTCTTTCTCTCTGGCCTGTTTCTGTTCAAACAACGACTTAAAATTAAGCACACATTGTTCGTAAAGTTTCAGTTTTTCCTCACGCATTTTAAACCAGTTCTGTTTTTCTTGCAGCAAATCCAGTTTCTGGGTGGTGTGGTTAAGGTTCGTAAAAAGTTTCAGGAGTTCGTCCTGCTGTTTTTCTTCATTGCGCTGTTGCACAAGGGCTGCCTCTACCTCTCTGATTAACTCTTTGGTGAGCTTTAGCTCGTGTTCTTTCTGGGCAATCATTTCGGGGGTTGCTTCGCCCAAATTCATCAATTGCCCGTGTATGCTTTCTAAGGCCAGAATGTTACGCTCGGCCAGCCGTTTGTTTTTTTCGGCCAAATCAAACTTTTCAAGACCAAACAAAACCTTCATCATTTCAGAGCGTTCTCTGCCTTTCAGTTCGATAAACTCCTGAAAATTTCCTTGTGGAATAATAACCGTCCGGCGGAAATTCTCGTAGTTTAGCCCTATAACTTTTTCGGCTACATCTTCGGTCATAATGGGGCTCCAGTTGTCGTCCATCCATTGGTAAACCTTTCTTTCAACCTTTACATCCCTGAAGTTCCGGCTATTTCTGCGGCCCTGTACCACAAACCTGTAACGGGTGTCTTCTTTTCCGGCCAGACACGTAAAATCAATCATTAAATCGTCCGAACTGAGGTTGGTCATGTTATAATAACGCTCATCGCCCGATTTGTTCAGCCGTTCGGTGTCGCCGTAGAGGGCAAACATAATGGCTTCCAGAATTGACGACTTACCACTACCCACCGACCCGAAAATACCAAACAAAGCCGCGCTTGTCAGGTTATTAAAGTCAATTTCCTGTTGGTGTTTATACGAGTAAAGCCCTTTTATTTTAAGATATTGCGGAATCATGGTTGTTCTGGGTTAAGCATTTTATTCTTCTCCTTCGGCCAGCACTTCTTTCAGCAGCAATAGCAGGTCTTGCGGAACCTCCTGCCCTTTTTTGCTTCTGAAATACTCTTCAAACAGTTTCTCAAGCCCTAATGAAAGGTCAAGTTTAGGGCTGTGGGGGTCATCATCGCCCAGATTCTTTATTTCAGGAATAATCTGTATAAGCCCGTCGTGGGCATCCAGCAGGCGTTTTTTATCTGTTGCTTCAAGGTATTTGTTTGAAACCATTGTTAGCTGAACCAGCGCGTGGGGGTTTTCGGCCAGCCACACAAGGGCGGCATCGATGGTATCGAATTTCTTTTTCAGTAGTACTCTTCCTTTCTGCAAGGCAATGGGTTTGTGGCTCAGCAACTGCCCTGCGGCGGTTTCGAGCAGTACTACATATTTGGTTTGGTTAGCTTCTGAAAAACTATACGCCAGCGGGCTACTCGAATACACCACGGGGCAAGGCTCGGTATCAATTGTCTGATACCTGTGCAAATGCCCTAAAGCTACATAGTGCAGCCCCTTTGGTATGTTTTCGGAGTAAATAACCGACGCCCCGCCAATGTGCAGAATCGGGCGTTCGTCTTCGGGTTCTTCGGGCATTTCGCCCCCTTTTTTCATAAAAAACAAGTGCGTAGCCAGCAGGTTGAAACCGGCGTTATCCAGATACTGGTCGGCCAGTTGTTGCCAATGCTTCTGTAAATGCACCCGTAGGGCATCGTCGGTTTCAACAATACCCAGAAAAGTCTTGAGGCGTTGCTCGTTGGCATAGGGCGTTAATAAAACCCGCAGCGGAAACGCACACGCCGGAATTTTCATTTCAATAAAGCCTTTGTCGGCTTTGGTCACTTCAAGCCCCGCCTGTGTGCGGAAGGGCTTCACGCTTACGTTGGGGTAGCCCACAAATATAATTCCGCAGGCTCTGGCCAGTGCGTCGGGTACTTCGATACGCTCGGGCGAATCGTGGTTGCCTGCAATGGCAATAACCGCCCTTGTGCCATTGGCCGACAAACGGTGTAGCGTAGAATATAATAATTCCATCGCCTCTGACGATGGATTAAAGTTATCGAACAAATCGCCTGCTACTATCACTGCATTAACCGATTCACGCTCGGCTATTTCGCATATTTCCTGCAAAACCTCTCGTTGTTCGTCAAGCCGCAGGTAGTTATCCAGTCTTTTGCCCAGATGCCAGTCGGCCGTATGTAAAATTTTCATTCTAGTGTTTAGCTTTTGCGCTGTTTGGTGGGTGTGTTCACAAGCTCATGATTATTACCGACGTTGGTCTGGAAACAGAAAAGCCACTCATTCTCAGTAATCAGTGGCTTTAAAACGATTGCCGAAAACGTTAGGTCAGGCGTTTATCATGTCCAGAATATCGTCCAGATACTCGCGCGAGTTACTCAGGCGCGGCACTTTGTTTTGCCCGCCCAGTTTACCTCTTTTCGACATCCACTGATAAAACGTACCGTTTTCAACAAAATGCACTTTAGGTGCCAGCAAAGCCATATCTTTAAAACGCTTGGCATCATAGTCTGAATTTACTTTCCGAAGGGTGTCGTCCAGTTTCTCAACAAAAGCCTGCTCGTTGTCGGGCTTTTTTGAAAACTCAATTACCCATTCGTGGCAGCCTTTGTTACCTTCGCCCATGTATACAGGGCCGGCGGTATAATCAACCATAGCTGCGCCCGTAACGGCACAGGCTTCTGTAATGGCAATGTCGGCGTTTTCAATTACTACTTCTTCGCCAAAGGCATTAATAAAGTGCTTGGTGCGGCCACTTACCTTGATTCGGAACGGATACTTTGACGTAAACTTTACGGTATCGCCAATTTTATAGCGCCATAAACCTGCGTTGGTCGAAATCACGAGCGCATAGTTTTTGTCGAGTTCTACTTCGTCGAGCAACAGGGTTTTTGGGTGGGTCTTGTCCCATTCTTCCATCGGGATAAACTCATAGAAAACGCCGTAGTCGAGCATCAAAAGCATTTCGCCTACCCTGCCGAGTTCATCCTGAATGGCAAAAAAGCCCTCCGAGGCATTGTAGGTTTCAAGGTAAGACACTTGGTCTGACGGAAAGAATTTCTGCCTGAATAACTCCCGATAAGGCTGAAAAGCCACGGCTCCATGCACAAATACTTCAAAGTTTTCCCAGACCTCGAGCATATTCTTTTTGCCTGTGCGCTCCAGAATGTTTTCGAGCAACACAACCGTCCAGGTTGGTACACCCAGAATACTGGTTACGTTTTCCTGCGAGCAGATGTTTATCATCTGTTCCATTTTTTCTTCCCAGTTTTCCATGAGGGCTACCTCAATAGGGGGCGTACGGATGAAATCGGCCCATGCGGGCAGGTTTTTCATAATAACCGCCGAAATATCGCCCGCCTGTGTGCTTGGGTTGAAGGGGTTTTTATGCAGGGTTCCGCCTATCGACAAGCCTTTGCCTTCGTACAGTTTGGCATCGGGGCGGTTGTTCAGATACAAGGTCATCATATCTTTTCCGCCTCTGTAATGGCAATCTTCGAGCGACTCCTCCGAAACAGGCAGGAATTTGCTCCGCGAATTGGTCGTACCCGACGATTTTGAAAACCACTTAATATCAGACGACCACAGGATGTTCTGCTCGCCTCTTAGTACTCTTTCAATATAAGGATACAGTTCTTCGTAGGTCGAAATGGGCACTTTATCCTGAAAATCCTTAATGGTTTCGATGCTGCCATAACCGTATTTCAGGCCCCATTCGGTATAGCGGGCGTTTTCGATAAGCTCATGGAAGATACGGTGTTGCGTTTCGATAGGATACCGCACAAACTCTTCAATGCGCTCAATACGCCGCTTGATGAAAAAACCGAGTATGTCGTTTAAGATGCTCACGCCAGGTTGAAATATACTTTAAAAACTACCCAAATTATATAATTTTCTTTGTTCTCACATCATTTCGCAAGGCTTGTTTTCTTTGTTCAGGCATAAACCTCTGATTTTTAAGCATTTACACATTTGCTTTTAAAGCCCTTTGGCGCGGTCGGGGTAATCGGTAATAACGCCGTCGCAGCCAGCGGCTTTTACTTTTTCCATGTCTTCTCTTTTATTGACTGTCCACGGAATAACCCTGATACCCAACTCGTGCAGTTGTTTTACACGCTCAGGCGTAGCCTGTGTATAATAAGGGCTCCAGATGTCGGGCTTGAAACCCAACTTGTCCAGATTCACCTGCACATCGTTGTTAGCCACAGGCTCAATCAGCACGGCCATAGCTATTTTTTTGTATTTTCCGGCCTGCATCTGGGCATACCAGTGTTTCAGCACGTTATAATCGAAGCTCTGCATATTTACCCGCTCAAGCGGCAACGATTTCACAATAACGTTATACACAAGGTCCGAAAATTCGGCTATTTCGGGTTGGCTTTTGCCTATTTCTTTGGGGCTGCTTTTTATTTCGATATTATACTTAACCGGAGGCACGCCTTTTTGCTTGGTATATTTCTCAATCTCTTTTATCATGTCTTTTAACAAAGGCTTATAAGCCTTCATTTTTTCCTGCTCAGGAAACCCCTTATGCCCGCGCGAGCCTACATCGTATTTCTTGATTTCGTCGTAGTCGAGCAAATACAGGTTTCCTTGTGTTTCTTTGGTTACAGGCACGCCGTTGGGGTCGGTCGAAATATCAGGATTAAAATAAGTATCGTGCGATACCACCACTTTTTTATCTTTTGAAATAACCACATCAAGCTCAAGCACCTGCACGCCCAAGTCGATAGCTTTTTTAAAGGCCGGAATGGTGTTTTCCGGCACAAGGCCACGCGCACCGCGATGCCCCTCAATCTCGAAAGTCATGGTCTGAGCAAATGTTAAAACTGGTAATAAAAAAAACAATAAGGTTTTCATGTGTATGTAAGGTTGAATAATAAAACATCAGACGTTCCACCAATAGGTAAATTTCACAACCAGCGCGCGGTTTCTGACCCTGAAGGTATCAGAAAAATAATTGTCGGTATAAACCAGAAACAGGTCTGAGGCCGGGCTGTACCGCCATTGCAAACGCGAATTAATATTAAAGTTATTATTCTGGTTGTTAAATTGTACAAAATTAGTCAGGAACAATTTATTTGTAAAGGTAACATCTATTTTAGGGCCTAGCAGCCAAAGATTATATTGTTTATTTATTAATTCTTTGGGCAATAGCGGGTCTTGTTCAAATGCCAGACGGTTATAATTGGCGTTCATGGTAATGGCTACATAAGGTTGGAACCGATACCCCACCGAAGCGTTGATTTTCAGCCGTGAGCCATTGGCGTAGTACCCGCCGTAACTCGTCGAGACCAGATACGTAAAAAGTGCCTGCGGCTTAGAGGTATAATCAAAACCCAGCGAGTTCCATTTATGTTGGCTGCCTTCGGGCAGGTAAACGCCTACATAATTGGTGGGGTCGAAGGGCCTTAACAATTGCACAAAATTATGCCCTGCCCACATAAAAAGCGTATTGGTTTTTCTGAAATTGATTTTGTAGCCTAACTGGATTTCGTTCTCGGTCTGGTACGAAAAGTTTTTGTCAAAATAGTGCGTCAGCATAGCCGTAGGGCCGTGGCTCAGGATTTTCTTGGATTTCGGAAAAAACAGATACGCCGCCTGCGGATTCAGTTTTCCGTAGTTGATACGCGGCACATAGCCCACTTCGGCCGAGTAATTACCGCCTACCTGCTCAACCTGCAAGCCGTAAATCCATTTACGGGCTGTATACAGAATGTTTCCGGCAAAAACGGCATCGTTGCTTTTGCCATTAGGCACAAACGAAGCCAGATACAGAAACTTACCCGACCAGATATTATTTTTTGAGGCAAGGTTATACTCAATGCCCAAGTTGCGGTTAAAGCGCGAAATGGCGTTTACGTCGGCCACTCCGTTGTAGTTCAGGGTTTCTTTGTTCACAAACATCACGGCAATGTTCGAGCGGGCAAAAACACGGCGTTGCAGGGCTATCACGCCAAAATTCTGCGGCGGAATTCCGGCGGCTTCTTCGCCGTCTTTCTTTTTGTTAATGCCCAGTAAATCGAACAAACCGCTGCTTGTACCCGGCACACCCACATAGCTGCTACCTGTTTGCATATCCATGAAGCCTATGCGCCAGTCTTTATTTAGTTTTCCGCTCAGCCTTGCCCCGAACCGAATGGGCGCATTAAGGCCGATACGGCGCGAAAAGAAAGGCCGGATGGTCTGATACCCGAAGTTAGAGAAAAGGTCGCCGTTTTCGAGAAAAAACTGTCGTCTTTCAGGAAAAAACAACTCAAAACGGTCGAGGTTGGTTTGTTGCTGGTCAACATCAACCTGCGAGAAATCGGGGTTCACGGTCAAATCCAGATTAAGCGATGACGTAAGCCCCACTTTGGCATCAAAGCCAAAATCGCCTCTGAATTTTGTTGGAGATTTGGCCTCCTGATTGGCACTCACACCACCCAGTGCATACGGAATTACAGAAATATTTGACCCTACCTGCGGCGGGGGTTCGTCCCACACGAGCGAGGCCGCATACGCCAACGAAGCCGTGGCAAACTGCCGCGGTACAGGCGCCCAAGCCGATTTCTCGGTAGTTTTCAGGTCGAGGCGGCTAAAGTTTACGCCCCAACGGGTAATTCCTTTCTTATAACGGAGGGTCTTAAACGGAATAGCGGCTTCCCACACCCATTTATCGTCGTCGTAGGTTACTTCCGACATCCACTTGTTATCCCAACTCAGGTTGGCGGCACTACCGTTATAAAGCAGGCCGTCCCATTGTGCGCCGTGTGCATTGGCTCCGAAGGTAAAGCCGTTGGTCTGGTCGTCGAAGGTGTCAATAAACAATAAATCGTTGTCGTTCTTCCCGAAAGTAAAATCTCTTTTCAGCGACTCGACCATGTACGGCCCGGGTACTTTTTCATAATTAATAAAAAGCACATAGAGGTTTTTGTTGTCGTAGGTCATTTTTACTTCAGTACGAACAAACGCTTTGCTGGTGTCCATAGGCAATACCTGATAAAAATCAGTAGCCAGTTGTGCATCGGCCCAAGCGCGCTCGTCGGGCAGGCCATCTACCTTAATGGGCGAGGTAGCCCGATGAATACGGTACTCAATTTTGTCGTTTTTCTTTTGGGCAATAATTAAGGAAGGCAGAAAAACAAAAAAGGTTAATAGTAAGAGAGGGTCATTAAATTTTTTAAAGAACGGTTTCAAAGTATTTATAGGAATTATAAGGTTGAGCCAGTAAAGTTACAAACCTAAAAACAAAAACCTCATAGTTTTTGAAAAACTATGAGGTTTTTAACAGCCTTTATGGGCAAGTAAAATTTCTTATTCTGTCGGGTCGTCCGAGCCTTCCAGTGCGCGTTTCGGCTGCATATCAAAAATCAGCGTAATGCGCCATGTATTGGCTAGCGGGCTGCCCTGTGTAGTCGGAATCAGGTATGAGAAATCAATGCCGTAATTATTTTTCAGTTTAAGGCCCAAGCCTGCGGTTACATACTTGTTACCGCCTTTCAGGGCGCTTTGTGCAAAATAACCTGTACGCACGGCAAACACACGGCTATACCAGTATTCAACCCCGAAAGAGCCTGTAAACTCTTTTAATTCTTCTTTGAAACCATCGGGCGCATCACCAAACGACGAGAAAATAGCCTGTACGGTTCCTATGCTTTCAGGGTCTTTACCTTTTATGATATTACCGTTGTTGTCTCTCAAAGGTGGTGTTGGCACCAGTAATTTGTTTACATCAATCAGAAAATTAAATTCATTGTTGGGGTCAATTCTGTAATTAAGGCCAGCACCAAGTTTCAGGTTAGCCGGAATATAATAACGTTCTCTGCCATAATTGATTTTACCACCAATATTCTGTATAACCGCACCGGCTGTAAATGCAGCTCCGCGCTCGCGGTTTTTAACCACGGGCGAATCGTTCATATAGAAAAACGAGAGGTCGCCGGCTACGGTGCTACCCGGTTTACTTGCGGTTCCGTTAATTACCTGCGTACCTACCAGATTTGAGTGAATAAATTTGATATTCAGCCCCATGGCAATATCGCGCGATAGCTTACGGCTATACCCGCCCGTGATATTAAAATCTCTTGAAGGGAAATCTCCGATAGGTTGCCCTGTGTTGGTGGTAAACTGTATTTGCCCCTGATTAAAGTAGGTCATCGATAAACCCAGTACTTGGTCTTTACCCACTTTTTTATAGATAGCCGCATGAAGCAGCCCCATATCATCTACTAAATCTCTCAACCATGGTGTATAAGAAACCGTCGAACCCAGACTACGGTCAATAAATGGTAGTTTTGCGGTATTCCAATACATTGAATTGGCATCCGGCGAAGACGCTACCCCTGCATCGCCCAGCGCAGCCCCCCTTGAATCAGGAGAAATTGTAAGGAAAGGAACAGCTGGGGAAATGGCTCTTTGCTGTGCCTGAGCCGTTAAAGAGTTAATTAAAATTACACTTGCCAGAGTGGCCAATAATTTGCTTTTCATGAGCGCTTGTTTTTCATTCTGCCCAGGTATGCGGGCTTTTAATATTATTATGTTTGGATTCCGTTAGTTTAAGGCATCAAATATAACAGTTTTTCTTATTTACTTCCAAAATACTAGTTTCCCCGAAGTATAAGTTTTTGTGTTATTACTTAATAAAACGGCATCAATCCGATAGAAGTAGGTTCCAATAGCCATATCTTTAAAGTCAATATTCATGCCAATATTTATGGTTTTCTGGCACGCATAACACATTTCAGACTTTTCAAAAACGGGTTTACCGAGTTTATCAAAAACCCTGATTCCAAAGGCTATATCTTCTCCTTCCGCATTGTGCTCAATTAAAAAGCTGGTGGCTTCCTGAAACGGGTTCGGGTAGTTATAGGCTTTTATTAACCTGAACTTTTCATTCTCCACTATGAACTTTAACGATACCTCCGTGGAATTATTATAGGTATCCCATATTTTTAATTTAACGGTAAAAACCCCCGTCGGCAACTTCCCGAAGGCATATTTCAGTATACCTTTCGTATAATCTTCGCTACTTATAAAGTACTGATTTACAATCACTTGCAAAGTGTCGTTCAGCGTAAGAAGCATTTCATGCCCAATACCTGCCTGCGACACGTTAATGCCGTTCTCGTCGCTTATTCGGGCTTCCAGCACATTGTTTTTATCTACAAAAAGTTCAATTTCTGGCCCCTTCGTATCGATGGCAACCACAGGCTCGCTGCCGCCCACCATTACCTTCCCGAAACTCCCGATAGCATCGTTGCTACTATCGGCCTGCACGGCATAGCAGGTTATTTTGCCTTGCCCTAACTGATAGTTAATATCTTTTGGCACTACAAAATTTACCGCGAAAACCCCGTTTTTTACCGTGGCTTTTCCTTCAAAAATCTTGTTCTGATATAACTGATAATTAAATTTATTTGTTTTTTGCCCCAGTGTGCTTAAGGTCGAAGGTTTATCAAAAACCGATACCACCACCGTACCATTAAAATTGTTTTTTAGCTGGTTGGTTGCCGCGTCTCTTACCTCGCCCTCAATACTTGCTTTGGCCAATGCCTTTAATACCTGCCCGTCGGGATACTGCCCGTTGATTCTTGTAACGGCTATCTTGTCGGTAGGGTATGCCAGCCGCATGGAGGGGTCGCCCAGTAGCGAAAAATTACGGTTATTTACACTCAGCACCGAGTTATTTTTTGTAATTCTGAAAATATCGCCCAACCGTGTATTACCGCTTTCTTTCTGCAAGACGAAAGCCGAGTAAAAAGCGTTGTTTAGCAAAAAATTAGTATACGAAAAAACTGGCCTAGTGGTAGTGAGCAAACCTATGGCCCCACCACCCGCGCTTAAAAGGGCAATTTCGGCCCCTGACACCACCGAGGGGTCATCAAAACGACCAAACGAGCAGGTGGCCGTCAGAAACAGCGGCATATTATTCAGGTTTCGCCACGCTTCAATCTGGTCAATTGTCAGAATTTTTTCTTCTGTCCAGCCGTCGGGGCCGCCGTGTCCGCTATAATTCACAATCAGGCTGCCTTCATTCACGGTTTTATTAATGGCCTTGTTTACGTCAGGGGCAATAGTGCCGCTCGAGGTAGACACCTGCCGGAAGGCATCAACATAAATTTTATTAATAACCAGATTTTTATCCTGATTCTCGAGCAATGTAGCAATCTGGTCGGCATCGCTCTGATGCACGTTGGCATCGCCGTCGTCGGCTACGAAGCTCACCTTCCCGCGCCAGCGACCAAAGGTTTTGGCATTTTGTGCATAATATATCAGTTTATCCACCACACCTTTGGCTTCCTCGGGCGATTTCGCCGGAAGCCGCCCGATGCTCACATCGAGCGTGTGGTTACCCTGACTGTTTTCGGCCCATTCGCCTTCGTTGTTTTCAAGAAACCCGAAGTAATCGTCCGACGAAAAGGTCATTACAGGGTTTAGCGACTCACGGCTTTCATAAGTCGGTATGTACATCCGTGTATCAACATAAGCAAACCTGTTATTATTTTTATAATCGTAGGTTGCGTCGGCAAACAGCAGTATATACTTGAAACGGGCGGGGTCTTTCAGCCATAATAAACGAGCAAAATCCCGAATAGCCGTTGGGTCGGGTTTACCTGAGGCAAATTCGTTATATACCTCATTAATGTTTGCCACCGCTACCGAAAGCCCATCGTGGTTTCGTCTGAACTCGGCCAGTCTCTCGGCTTGTTGCCGCCAGTCGGGCAAGGTAATAATGAGCATATCAGGTACGGCTGTGGCGTGTAAATTCTGATTAGCCAATGGCTGGATACTATGCGGCGTAAGCAGATTATTGCCCGAAAACAGCGCGAAGGTTTTGGGCAGGCCCGCCGTTTGTATGCCGAAACTACCTTCGGAGCCGTTAAGCGTAAAAGCAATGTTCTGAGGAGCCAATGGCTGCGAAACATCCCAGATTCGGGCCTGAGCATTGGCCTGAGCCACCCTGAAATTAGTTGCCTCGTTACTGAGGCTCTCCAGCACGCGCGCCTGTACTTGCCCGCTATAAAACTGCAAGGCCCGTTTCGACTTTATCTCAAAGTAATTCAGGTACGCCACTGCCGACGACTGCCCCCCTTTATTAAAACTGTAAGTGAGTTTCAGGGTATTGCCATTACTGGCACTACCGTTAAAAGTACGCGTGTTTTCGATGCCTTTCAGGTCATAAACGCCTTTTTCATCGTACTGCCCTGCCCTGATAGCCCCAAAAGTATGCGAGCCAAGCAAAGTGCCATTCAGTTGCAGGCTTAACTGTGTTTGGGTGTAAGCCGCCGCAACCGCCGACGACACAATAAGCACAGGCGAGTCGGGCAATAAGCCCTCAATGGTCTGGCTGAAGCTCAGTTCGGTGCTTACTCCAAAGGCTTCGCCGTACCATTCTCTACCCGAGCCGCTCAGTTCTTTGGCTCCTGAGCTTATCATGTTTTTCTGGTTAAGCTCATGCACCTGAAAATCATCGAACGACGTAACCGACTTATCCGAAGCAGTCAGGCTGGCATTACTTACCCGCAGCCCTTTGGTGTCGGCTATGGTCAGAAAATAAAAAGTCGAGTCAGAATAATAATTATGCTGGTGTTTCAGGCGTTTGGCGGTGGTGTCATAGCTAATGGTATGTGGGCTTTCGGCATAGAAAAGAATGTAGTCGCCGGCATCAAACCTGCCGTCGGCTTCGCCTGCTACTTCAATGGCGTTTTCGGTTAAATCCTGTGGGCGCGCGGTGGCGTTGGGTTGTGGCAGCAATGCGCCCCCGTTGCCAAACAACTTTATGTTTTGCGGATTAACCTTTGTCAGGTCAATGCCTGCTCTGGTCAGCAAACCCGCATCAATTTTATACACACCCGTTTGTGTCGTAGCTATTTTATACCACACGCCTTTGCTCAGTACCGAGGTCTGGCTAAAGGTCAGGTGCGGCCATAGCATAGTTACACACCCCAACAGCCAGCCGAAGCCACCACCGAGCCATTTGGCTGCGCCATACTTATCTTTGTTATTATTTATCTGGTATGCCATTGTTCGTTTACCATGCTGCTTATTCTTCAACCAGCGTTACTCTTGCCGTAGCCAGAATTGTCCATCTGCGTTTGCTGTTTCGCTCCATACACAGCACCCTTGTGCGGCGTTTTTCGAGTTTCTGAAATACGGTATTCCTGAACGTAAACCATTGTTTGTCGGCCACTTCTACCAGCAAAATACCGTTTTGTTGCACGGCATCAAAGCTCTGCAAGGCAATTGCCAGCGGCGCGTACCTTACCGACGATGCCGCCGGATTACGCATATATTGCGCCAGTGGCACTAATATCGTTTCATGAAAAACTTGCTCGGTCAGCAAGGGTAACATCAAGCCCTGAAAACTAGTTTTCCATTCTTTGCCGTGGGGTGCTATTTTTTTTCTCGACTTGCCAAGCCATGCACGCTGATGAGCAATTTCATGAATATACGTTAGCAGAAAAGCATATACGTTCAGGTCATGATTCACCGTTATTGTATGCTGCCCGTTCCGAAAACTATAATTGCCGAAACAAGTGCTGCGCGTACGCGTAATTTTAAACGAAAAAGGGTGTTCTTTCCATAATTTAAAACAGTAGTCAACAGCAGCGGCTGGCACGTGTTTGCCCAGTAATTCATACATTTTTGCGGCTGTTTCCGGTTTGGGTTCTGAAACCGGAGCGTCTGTTACCGGAGGCTGCGAACTTTGTTTTTTACTTCCAGAAAATTGAAAAAAGGACATGCAAAAATCCGTAATTTTAAGCTAATTAATATTCAGAATGTTAAAGATAACTATTTAACAAACACCTTAGCCTGCCTCAATACCTATTTGACTCCCGAAATAGCTTATGGGTTGCATAAACCTACCCATAACCCGAAAATTTCTGCCAATAGCGTTATCAGGGCAGTTGAGCAAAAGGGGCTTTATTAGCTAACAAAAAGCAGCGGCCAAATATTACATAGGGCCTGTAAATGTTTCGTATTTGTTTGGGCAGGCGTGTATCTGGGGCCGAAAAAGCCCGTGTTTAGCTACCTACCCAATAACAGAGAGTGAAGCGTTTCGGCAAAGGGTTAATTACGCCAGAACCGATTAAGCAAAAAGAGTGGCAAGTTTACTTTTGAGTTTATGCTGCCTGATATTATAAGAAGTTTGCTTGATTGCCTTAATCTTTTTCTTTGAAAACAAATGTGTGGCCAACAAGCCTCCTATGGCAATAATGACACTGTAAATGTTCATTTCAAGGGTATTTGACTGGTTATAATCCTGATACCCCAATACTGCGGCATAAGCAGCCAAGCCCGTACTGGTTATGCCCGCCCCCCAGTAGCTGAGGTTTATTGCCCTCACTGTTTTTTTACATTCTTTGTCGACAGGTCTGGTGCCACCGCGTTGCAAGGTATCCGAGGCATTAATAAAAGCATAATGCTGCTCCTGCTTGTAGGTGTAAACAAGTACCCAGTAAGGCACATAAAAAAGGGTGTCACTTATGTTGGTAAAATCTACGTCTACGTCGGCGTGCGAAACAGTATTGTAATTATACTGGCGTAGCTCCTGAGTTTTTATCTGATTAACTAATTCGTTTTTCAAACGCTGTTCAAACAAATCTTCTGGCTGGTATTCAGGCTCATGAATCTGTTTTTTATCAAAACTACTTAAATCAATCTGGTATAAATCATCAATTGTTTTCTGGTTTTTTCTTAGCTCTTTTTCTATGGCCTCAAACATAGACCCCTTGCCAACCTCCTGATTGAGCGCAAAAAGCGAAACCTCGTTATGAAACTTATGCCCAACCTGATAATATTCTGTTACCCGATACGCCTCTTCTTCGTATCGTTTGGTATTATAATTATAAATAGTTCTGTTTCGGGTTTTGTCAAGCCCTAGCCTCGCCCTGAAATCGCCCGAGTATGCCTTTTGTATATGATAAAAAGGCAAAAAGCACAAACTACGTTGGCTGCTGATGTTGTCAAGAATGTCGTTAGGGGTGTATTCGCCTTCCGAAAGCCATGTAAGAATATATTTTTCGAAATCTTTCTCGAAAAACTTCATCGGCTTTGATGTATAATACTGGGCGTTTTGTGGGGCATATAAGGCAGAGAAATCAAAACCGGTTGTGTTGCCCTGCAACGCCGAGTCATAGGCAGTACGCAAGGTTTGTTTTGAAAGAATCTCATAAGCCTCTTTGACTTCAATAAATTTTCGGGCGGAGTCCTGACGACCCCACGTGATTTCGGGATGATACTCTTTTGATTTTTTCCGAAACGCACTTTTTATGTCTTCAATGCCAGCATGATTGCTGATTCCTAATATTTCATAGTAATTTTTCATTGATAAAGATTTTTTTTTGCAGCCATATCATATAATGAAAAGGGAATGTCTGCATGGGTTAGTTCAGACGTTTATTATAGATAGCAATAATATCAATTGAAATACTTCTCGAAGAGCATCTTTTTTTCAGACACACCCAATAAGGTTTGTAGAAAATTCTTTCATCTCAATAACAACAGCGTTTACTCATCTCATTCAATTTCAAAAAAGCATTCTTCAGCAAAACCTTCATCAAGAATAACAATATATTTTATCTTGTGCAAAAAAAATTATTCAATGGTCCGCATTTTAATAAAAACAAGTAAAAATACCTGATACATTTTGCTCAAAAATATTGTATTTACCCCTCCCACTACCCGCAGACATGGCTGTTATTCCGAACAAAAAAAGCAGGAATTACCCTGCCTCAAACGTTGCTCAGACGTAACACCTTTCAGAACCGATACACCTTGTTGTCGAGCTTTACCTCGGTCAGTTTCTTCTTGCCGCCTACACATTCGCCATAACACGCCTGTTGAATAAACCCGATTCCGGGTGCCAGCCAGATAGCGTGTTCTTCATCGGCCATAGCCGGAATATCGAAAAAAAACTGATAACAGTTTTTAACGGTCTCGCTACCAAGTTTCACACTATCGGTTTTGCTTATCAGCTTCACGTTGTAGTCGCGGTACATCCAAATATCGTTCACTTTAGCACCCAAATCAAACAGAACCGATGTTTTCCCCCGATAATACGCCATAATTTTGTCGGCCTCTTTACGTACATACATGGTATCGTAGCTTGTAGTAATGGCAAAGTACGTGTTATTATTAAAAACCTTTGTTTCTGTAATAGTTCTTGTATTCAGGCCGTCCAGTTTCCAGTAGTTGCCTACCTGCAAGGGCAGGTAGCCACCATTTTGTGGTTCAGGCAAAACCGTATCTTTTCCACAAGCAACCAGCCATAAAACGCCAGCAATTCCAAAGAAACCAAGCCATTTTTTCATAGGAGTAATCGAGTAATTGAATAATAAATGTAAAAAAAGTTGTGCAGAAAAAGCAGGTCGAATCCAAAGGAGAGTTCCGACCTGCCCCTGACGCATTATTGCGCCGCAGTTGTTGTTTCTTTCAGGTCTACTTTCACGCCTGTATAATATAGCGTGGTAGTAGCTTCAAAGCCAGAGTCGGTTCCGACAATAACCCAAAGATTACCGTTTGCATCCGACTTGCCCGTAAACTCGCCTGTGCGTTTCACCAGTTTGTATTTGTTTTCGGCCGTGCCATTGCTCACGTTGCCAATCACTTTCATATCCTGCCCACTGGTGGCCTGTTGCATTTTCTTGATGTTCATTTCATAATACTTGCTAGTGGTGTTAGCTACCTTTTTAGGCTCAATTGAGGTAAGCCCGATTCCCATATACACGCTTTCGCTTGGCGAGCCGCCCACACCTACCGAGCCCTGAGCAGCATTAGAAGCAAATTCAATCTCGAAAGTACCTTTATACAACTGATTCGCCTTTGGCATTGTCAGTTTTTTGGTGATATACATAAACAAATCATCGCTATGGTTATTACCCGACACACGCAACCCTTTCTTCAAAGTATCTAAAGGAGCCGGCAATTTGGCATCTTTAGTAATCAACAATTCATAAAACGCTTCCTCCCCTACCGGATAATCCGCAAAATCTCCGCTCCAACCCTGTGTCGAAACATTAAACTGGTCATTAAATCCTAGTTGTGGGGTGGTTTCCTCTTTCGTACAAGAGAACATAACTGCTACCGAAACAATACTTAAAACAATTTTTTTCATAAATTTTTCTTTGGTTTATTTCCTACATGGATTCTGTTTAAAAAAATATGGTTGGAATTATTTTTTAAATTTTAACCCCAACTGCCATTATCTCTTTGAAAATCAGATACATAAAAAACGAAAAAAATTTATGCCAAAGCCCCACAAGCGGCCATTGGCCAAAACTTATAAACCGCTTTTTTTGTTGAGTTGTAAAGGCATTTACAAGCAGCCCTTATTTAGCTCATAATAAAGTTTTTGTGCCAGATACACCCCCCATAATTTATTGGCTTTAAAGCATTTATCTGAACAAAACGTATCTAATATGAAAATGTGGTTGTAACTTTGCCCGCAGTTATTGTAGCATTGATTTTTTTTGATTATTGAAGATGGTTGTACCGTACAAAGAAAAAGAAACCGGAAAGCGCGAGCAGATAGCCGAAATGTTTGATAACATTTCGCCCAAGTATGACTTTTTAAACCGCCTTCTGAGCGGCGGAATAGATGTGTGGTGGAGACGAAAAGCCATTTCGATGCTACGCCCCGAAAACCCCAAGCTGATACTCGACATTGCCACAGGTACCGGCGACCTCGCCATTGAAGCAGCCAAACAATTGAAACCCGAAAAAGTAATCGGGGTTGATATTTCGGAAGGAATGCTGGCACGCGGCCGTGAGAAAATGAAAAAAATTGGCATGGAAAATGTAATTGAACTCAGAAGTGGAGATTCAGAGAAATTACTGTTCGATAACAATACTTTCGATGCCGTTATCGTTTCTTTTGGAGTAAGGAACTTTGAGAATCTGGAAAAAGGGCTCACCGATATGTGCAGAGTTACAAAAAACGGTGGCACGTGCCTCATTATTGAGTTCTCAAAGCCCAAAACACCCGTTATCAAGCAGCTATATTGGTTCTATAATTCTACTATTGTTCCCTTAATAGGGAAACTAATTTCAAAAGATAAAGCAGCTTACAGCTACTTGCCTGAGTCAGTAAAGGCATTCCCTGAGGGCAACGACTTCCTGAGGGTATTTGAAAAAGCCGGATTTACTCAAGTAAAAGCTGTACCCCTTACTTTTGGTATCTGTACGGTATATATTGGCCGAAAAAAGCCCTGATATGCTATTGAATCAGCAGGATTAACATACCTAGTGTCTGGATGAAAAATATTAAAGTACCCTTTTCAAGAAATAATCGCTTTTCTCTTAAAAAAACCTTTGCCGTGGTAAAAGGTTGCCTGTTTGTTTCTTTAATGGCAGCAAACACACTTTATGCCCAACAAAACAAAAGGATTTTTCAGGCAGATTACGATGCCAAAACCTTAAAATTCGGGTACTTTCTGGGTTTGCCTTATACAAACTTCAATATCAGGTTTAATAATTACTTCGTTAACAAAGATAACTATTACGCCATTACCTCGCCCGCCACAATGGGCCTGAAAATGGGCGGGCTGGCCAATATCCGCCTTAACGACTATTTCGATTTCAGGGTATTGCCCACGGTAGCCATTTATGGCCGCCGCCTCGAATACCGCTTTGTTAATACAGCCGCTAACGTACCTGAAGACAAACGACTGGGCCAGAAAACCGAACTCCGCGAAACCGCGTGGTTCGAGCTACCCCTCATGCTCAAATATAAGTCAGAACGCCGCGGCAATGTGCGTATGTATATTTTTGGCGGGTTGCGCTATGCCGTCGAAACCAACGCCGTTAACCGTAAAAACCGCCAGCAGTTTACTACCAAAAACAACGATTTCAGCATAGAATACGGCACAGGTATTGAGTTTTTCAGAGAATATTTCAAGTTCTCGCCCGAACTCCATTTTTCGCACGGGCTGGTTAACCTCATCGACCCCGTTAATGCCCGCGGCACTGCCATTGCCGGCATCGACCGCCTCACTACGCATACCGTTACTTTATATATCTCATTTGAATAAGCCATAAGCCCATGAAATACATCGCCATTTTTCTAGTACGTCTCTATCAGGTTGGTATTTCTCCGTGGTTTCCGGCTTCCTGCCGCTATACACCTACCTGCTCGCAGTATTCGGTAGAAGCATTCCAGAAACATGGTTTTTTCAAGGGGCTGTTACTCACCATCAAGCGCATCGGGCGTTGTCATCCGTGGGGTGGCCATGGATATGACCCAGTTCCCTGAAAATTACTATATTTGCACTTCTTCTTCATCAACTATTGATATATTGTATTTTATCAAGAAAAATCTTGACTATTTGTTTAATTATTGAAAATCAATAGCTTAGCTCACTTTTACTTCTGAAATAGTCTGTAAATTTGAGTTTGCAACAAAACCTCCCTGAAGCAATGAGCCTCGAGCAACGCCAGTTTCCAATTGGTAAATGGAAACCCGAAAACAGCTATTCGGAAGAAGAAATAGCGAAAAACATCAGCATTATTGAGAGCTATCCGGCCGAATATAAAAGGCTCACAAGTACCCTTTCGGCAGACGAACTGGCAAAAACCTATCGTGAAGGCGCCTGGAGCATCCACAAACTGGTTGTACATATCTCAGATATGCACATTCTGCATTTTGCCCGTTTCAAACAGGCACTCTGCGAAAACAACCCACAAGGCTATATACCCAATATTAACGGCTGGGCAAACAACCCCGAAGTAGCAAGCGTGCCACTGGCCGATGCCCTGCTACTGCTGGAAGCCACCCACAAACGTTGGGCGCATTTGCTCAAATCAATGTCAGCGCAGGATTTCAGCAAAACGTTTTTCCATGCAGGCCGCCAACTAACCCTGACCCTCGCACAAGCCCTGCACATGGGTGCATGGCACTCGGCGCATCATCTGGAGCATATTAAAATTGCTTTGGCAGATACCCCAACTAACGCATAGTTTTAACAGCAATACCTATTATATAGTTACCTAGCATTTAAGTGGTTCATGAATAATAAACCTTATTTTATCATAGATTTCGACAGCACCTTTACCAAAGTAGAAGGGCTCGACGAACTAGCCAATATAGCCCTTGCGGGCAATACCAATCAGGAAAAAATCGTAGGCGAAATCAGAAGCCTGACCGAAATGGGCATGAACGGCGAAATATCTTTTGCCGAAGCCCTGCGCCGCAGAATTGAATTACTGAAAGCCAACCGCGACCACATCGGAAAGCTGGTTGATTTCCTGCATACTAAAGTCTCAGACTCGTTTCAGAGAAACGAAAAATTCCTGAGAGAATACGCCGACAACATCCTGATTATTTCGGGTGGTTTCAAAGAATTTATTGTGCCTATTGTAACAGCAATGGGGCTGAAAGAAGAAAACGTATACGCCAACACCTTTCAGTTCGACTACGAAGGCAATATCGTAGGTGTTGATGATAACAACGTACTGGCACACGAAAAAGGTAAAGTAAAACTACTGGCATCGTTACAACTCGATGGCGACGTGTACGCCCTCGGCGACGGCTACACCGACTACGAGCTACGCGCAGCAGGGTTGGCTAATCGTTTTTATGCCTTTACAGAAAACGTTGAGCGCGAAAAAGTAATTGCCAAAGCCGACCACGTAGTGCCGTCGTTAGATGAGTTTCTGTACCTTAACAAGCTGCCCCGCAGCCAGTCGTACCCCAAAAGCCGTATCAAAGTTCTGCTTCTCGAAAACGTGCATCCGGTTGCCGTTGATGCCTTCAAACGCGAAGGCTTCGATGTAGAGTTTCATAAAGGCGCAATGGACGAAACCGAACTGGCCGAAAAAATAAAGGGGGTGTCTATTCTGGGTATTCGCTCAAAAACCAACGTAACCAGAAAAGTACTCGAAAACGCCGATAAACTCATGACAATCGGGGCTTTCTGTATCGGTACTAACCAGATTGATTTAAAAGCAAGCACCGAAAAAGGCATTGCCGTTTTTAATGCTCCTTATAGCAATACGCGTTCGGTGGTTGAACTGGCCGTTGGCGAAATGATTATGCTCATTCGTAATATTTTCCCGAAAAGTATCGGTATGCACGCAGGCACGTGGGATAAATCAGCCAACAATAGCTTTGAAGTACGTGGCAAAAAACTGGGCCTGATAGGCTACGGCCATATTGGCACACAGTTATCGGTCATTGGCGAAGCACTTGGTATGGAGGTTTATTTCTACGACATCGTAGATAAAATGCCTATTGGTAATGCCAAAAAATGCCGCTCGCTCGACGAGGTTCTCCGTGTAGCCGATGTAGTAAGTATGCACATCGACGGCCGCAAGGATAACACCAATCTGTTTGGCAAGCGTGAGTTCGAAATGATGAAACACGGCGTTGTGTTCCTGAATCTGGCACGAGGCCATGTGGTTGATGTACCTGCTTTGGTAGAAGCCCTCAAGAGCGGGAAAGTGTCAGGTGCAGGGGTTGATGTGTTTCCGTATGAGCCTAAAACCAATAACGAAGAGTTTATAAACGAATTAAGAGGCTTGCCAAACGTGATTCTGACCCCACACATTGGTGGAAGCACCGAAGAAGCACAGGAAGGCATTGGGCATTATGTACCAGAACGCCTGCTTGAGTTCATGAATAACGGCAGCACTACGGGCAGTGTAAACTTCCCTGAGCTACAATTGCCGTTACTGAAAGACTCGCACCGTTTGCTGCACATTCATAAGAACGTACCGGGTATTCTGGCAAAAATCAACAATATATTTGCCAAACACGCCATTAACATTAATGGCCAGTACCTCAAAACCAACGAAAACATCGGGTATGTTATCATGGATGTAGACAAAGGCTATACCGACGAGTTTGTGCAGGAAATAAAAGAAATGGAAGAAACCATCAGGTTCAGAATGCTGTACTGATTGGTTGTTTGATAACAACGAAAAATCCCCGAAAGAAGCTCTTTCGGGGATTTTTTTCGTTCAGAATAGTAGCCACTGGCACTATTCGTCTTTTTTATCGTACAATGGGTCATACTTCAGGCCATACTTATCGAGTACATCCTGCGGAACACCCTTCCAGTCGTTTGGTGTGTTACCCATGTAACCTAAATCATCAAAACCCATGCGGGTAGTGTAAAATCCGGTTACGGTAAGGTTTCTGATTTGCGAGAAAAACGCTGCCCCTTGCGACATCTCAGGTTTAACGTCTTCAGGGTAGGCAATATCTTCTACTACCTCTATGCGTTGGGCAGGGGTACATTGCGCAAAGGCTTTGCCAAAACGCTTGGTGCAGTGGTTATCGAGCCAGCGCAAACCACCTCTGAGCGGGGTTTGATACCCGGGTTGGTCTTTCACGATGAACTCAATAAAGGCAGGCACACCTGCTTGGGTAGCACTCCCCGACTTACCGTCGGCCGGAATAATAATATCGCTCAGGATACCAATAGTAGTAAGCTCGCCAGCCGTAAAGAATTTCTCGGCCATCAATTTTTTATCCCGCTCAATTTCCTCAGGAATACGCGCAGGCGTAGTTTTAAACGGCTTCGGGTCTGGTGCCGGCGCAGCTACCAGTTCGCTGGTTGGTAAAACGGCCATTCCTAACGAACTTAATGAAATTGCTTTTAGTGTATCTCTACGTTTCATGTTTGTCTGTATTGAAAATGGTCTTGATTAAATGTTTTTCGCTTTTACCTGCTCAATAATGTAGTCAGAAGTACGCCACGAACTAGCCAGAATTGTCCAAGTTACGTTTTTGTCGCCCTGCGATACAAACGGCGCAGCATCAACCACAAACAGGTTTTTCACATCATGGGCTTGTTGCCAGCCATTCAGAGCCGATTTTTTAGGGTCATTACCCATACGCACGGTTCCTACTTCATGAATAATTTCGCCCGGTTGTGCCAGACCATAGTTATTGCTTGCATCAGGTTTTTTACCCATCGGAATCCCCCCCATTGCGTGGATGATTTCCTCAAAGGTATCCTGCATGTGTTTGGCTTGTTTTATTTCGTTTTCGCTCCATTTGTAGTGGTAGCGGAGTGTCGGAATACCGTATTTATCTACGTTATTAGGGTCAATTTCACAGTAGTTCGACTCCAACGGAATAGGTTCTCCGCGGCCAGCCATTCCGATATAAGCCCCATACGTGCGGCGGATATCTTCTTTCAGGCTTGCACCGTAACCACCTGCTTTTTTCTTGTTACCGTTTTTATCAGTAATAAGGCCATTTACGCGCTCAATACCCATACCGAAACCAAAGCCGGGCATACCCATACCGCCACCGTATTCGATGTGGTAACCTCTTGGGAAATCAAGTTTTTTGTTATCGAGCCACCATGGCGTAAACACGTGCATACCACCCACGCCATCTTCGTTGTAGCGTTTGCGGTCGAGCAATGCCGGAATAAACGCCGAGCGGCTTGCCCCTGTTGAGTCGTTCAGGTATTTACCAATTACACCGCTGTCGTTAGCCAACCCTCTGGCAAATCTCGACGATTTCGAGTTAAGCATCAGGCGGGCGGTTTCGCAGGTACTGGCAGCCAGCACAACAATTTTACCCTTAATTGAATATTCTTTTAAATCGAGTTTATTTACATAAGAAACACCCGTACAAAGGCCAGTAGTAGGGTCGGTTAATACCTCTCTTACCATAGCGTTGTTAATGAGCGTCAGGTTTCCTGTTTTAGCCGCCGGAATACACAACACCGATGACGACGAGAAATCGGCATAAGCCTGACAAGCCCTACCGCATTGCGCACAGTAGAAGCAAGCCCCGCGTGAATCGTTGATTGGCTTGGTAAGCATAGCCATACGCGACGGAATAACCGGAATACCAATGCCAGTAGCTGCTTTTTTCAGCATTAGCTCGTGCAAACGAGGCTTTGGAGGAGGCAGAAAAATACCATCTGGCTCATTACGGATACCTTCTTTTGTACCGAACAACCCAATGAGTTTATCCACTTTATCATAATAAGGAGCGTAGTCATCATAACTGGTAGGCCAGTCGTCGCCGATGCCCGTCATGGAACCTCTGCGGAAATCATCCGGGCCGAAACGCATCGAAATACGCCCCCAGTGATTGGTTCTACCACCGAGCATTCTTGAACGGAACCAGCGAAACTGCGTACCCGGCATAGCCGCGTAAGGTTCGCCTTCAATATCCCAACCGCCCCAGGCAGCATCAAAGTCACCGAACGGGCGCGTACGGGTACTTGCCCCACGGCGAGGCGACTCCCACGGATTTTTTAATTGTGTAATGTATTTAGGGTCTGCGGGGTCGAAATATCCGCCCGCCTCTAGCAAGCAAACCTTTGCACCAGCCTTAGTAAGTTGGTATGCTGCCATACCACCACCCGCACCAGAGCCAACAATGACAACATCAAAGACTTTTGGTTGCTCTTTAATTTCAAATAGGTTCATGTTTAACCGGTCGTAGATAGAAGATGAAAAAAAATATATTCGAGTTTTAAATGTAGTACTTTTTTTACGAAAAAAAAGACCTTTCGTCAGGCAAATTTTCTTTTCCGTAGCATAAACAAAATAATACCAGATAAAACCACAAGCCCAAGCGGAAGCGCAATATTAATTGTTTGCCATTTGGTGCGTTCGTCACGGATACGAAGTTTGTCGAGCGGTCGAATTTTTATTTCTTTTCCGCGCGCCTGTATCACGCCGTTTTCGTCAATCATATAATCGATGGCATTCAGCACAAAATCTTTATTACCAAAAATATGCTGGGTGGTTTTATCGAAACCCAAAGGGAGCGGATTCCCCGTTTTAGGGTTGAGGTCGTTCGCAATCAGATCACCATCCGAACACACAAACACTTTGGTTGGCTGGCTTTCGGCCTTGAAACTGGCATAGCGGGGGTCAGACGGCAGCAAGCGGTTTTTGTATAATGACTGAAACTTACCCTCAAGCAAATAAGCGATGGTTTTAACGCCGCCGTTATACTCGCTTTCCTGCGTTTCGGTATGTGCTTCGTTATAAGTAACCAATGCCGGTGCATTCAGCACTTTGGTGTAGGGGCTAGTCATTAACAGCGGTATTTTATTTACCTCAGGTGCCATTACGGTATCAATAGAAGCCACATAGCGGCAATAAACGAGGTCTATATTATTGGTTATGAGGCTCTTGCCGAAATTATTAATTACCGGAAAATACCGATACGGAATGGGCTGAATGTTGGGTCTGTCGCCCATGTTGCCCACCACCATCGGAATAGCCGCCGAGCTATTGCCATCTTTAATAATGTTACTGTTGATTCGGACCCCGTACTTGAAAAACAAGTCGGTCAGGTTCAGTTCCAGTGGTTGGGCGTAAGTACCTTCAAGCCCTACTGAGTCAACTTTCAGGCCATCTACAAAAAACAAAGCCCTGCCGCCGTTCATCACAAACTGGTCAATTTTATATTTGGTGCTATCATCAACTGGCAAATCAGGCTTCGGTAATATAATGGCATCAAGCCCCTGAAACGTAGGCGATTGTTTGGCATCAATAATGTACAAATTATAACGCTCATGCAACGAGGCAATGAGGTCAGCAAAACTAGCAGGTTTCAGTTTGGTAAATTCGGTCAGTAAGCCTATATTCTTTTTCTGTTTCTGGGTCAGTTTCCGAATAGCACTTGCCAGTTCGTACTCAACATTTTCGTACGACTGGTTCAGTTTTTCCTGTGCGCTTGCGCCCTCGGTTCCTTTCAGTAACAAAACCGGCACTTCTTTGCCCTCATAGCTCACCGTTGCATACGGAAAAATAATGTTTTCAATCTGCCGCCCGTTTTTAGTATCAACCACACGGGTTGGTGTCATGCCTTTTTTAAAGAGTTCTTCATAAAACTGCTCTCGTTTTTGGGTATTGCTTTCGGCATTAGGGTTAAACGACCTGAAATCGATATTTGTACCTCCGTACACCTGAAACTCTTCGAGGGTTTCGTTAACGGCGCGCTTAAGGCGTTCAAAACCACCGGGTAGCTCGTCGCCATCCAGATACACCTTAATCAGCACCTCTTTGTCGAGGTTTTCGAGCAAGGTTTTAGTAGCATCCGAAATCGAATAGCGTTTTTCTTCGGTTAGGTCAACACGAAAGAAAACAAACGAAGCCAGTATATTTAGCAGAACAATTCCGCCAAGAATAGATAAGATTTTTATAAATTTACTTTTCATTAAACAAACCCAGTTCTATTATTTTTCCCAAAAATAAGATATTCATTTATCTATTTCCACATTAAATATGAAAACAGCCAAATATTGGGTAGAAAAATACCGTATGCAGGCGCACCCCGAGGGAGGTTATTTTGCAGAAACGTATCGTTCGCCAGAAGTTATCTCTCATGATGCTCTTCCTAAACGTTTCGGAGGAGACAGAAATTTTAGTACCGCCATTTATTTTTTGCTCGAAGGCCACCAGTTCTCTGCCCTGCACCGCATCCAGTCCGACGAAATGTGGCACTTTTACCACGGCACTCCGCTCAATATTTTTTATATTGATAATCAGGGCTTTGTACAGACCATCAAACTAGGCAATAACCCCGAAAACGGCGAGGTTTTTCAGGCGGTGGTTCCGGCAGGTGTGTGGTTTGGCAGCAAACCCGCCCAGCCCGACGGCTACTCGCTGGTGGGTTGTACCGTAGCACCCGGTTTCAGTTTTGAAGATTTCGAGCTGGCTAGTCGGGCAGCCTTACTGCAACAATACCCCCAACACCCCGAAATCATAAACTTGCTTACCTCCGATAAAATTTAGTGCCTATCTCATGCAGGATATGCACGATTATTTACCTTTGTACCGAAATTGTTATTTATAATTATTAATTTTTGTTGAAATGTTACAACGCCCTCAATCAGTATTATTACTTCTGACCGCCATTTGTATGGTTCTGTATCTGGCAACGCCCCCTGTATGGCACAAGGTAGGCACCGGCGAAGAAGCAATATTAACCCCTTACTACATGGCCCACATGAAAGGCACACTGGCTGCTGTAAACCGCCCTGTGTTTTATCTGGCAATTTTAGCCGTTCTTTCGGCCGGAGTTTCCGTTTTCACTATTTTTCAATACAAAAACCGTGTTCGTCAGATGATGTTCGTAGCCCTTAACTCGCTTATTGGCGCGGCATTACTTGGCACAACCGTTTACCATATTCAGTTTGAAGCTACCAGATTTTTTAACCCCGACCAACAAGGAGAATTTGGGATAGGTTTCTGGGCTGCTTTTGCCGCACTGGTATTTAACTGGATTTCTAACCGATTGATTCGTCGTGACGAAAGAAAAGTAAGAGATGCCGACAGAATGAGATAATTGTTGTTTGTCTTTCAATTTTCTGACCTATTATTACTTGAAAACTGCATTAACTTTACTCAAAGCCGCAGGGCTTGCTGTGCTGAGCCTGATATGCCTGCTAGGTATTTATCTGCTGGCTGCGTATGTGCTATCAAGAATGAGTGTTGATAAAGAAAATCAGACTCAGAACGATGTTTCGGTTTATATTCTGACCAATGGCGTGCATACCGACCTCGTAGTGCCTATTAAAACCGACCAGCTAGACTGGAGCCAGGAAGTAAAGTTTGCTAACACAACGGGCAAAGATACCACGTTTAATTATGTGGCTTTCGGCTGGGGCGACAAAGGTTTTTATCTGGAAACACCCACTTGGGCAGACCTCAAAGCCAGTACCGCTTTTAAAGCGGCCTTTGCGCTGAGTACGTCGGCCATTCATGCTACTTTTTACAAACACATGAAAGAAGGGCCCGACTGCGTAAAGATTGATATTTCAAAAGACCAATACGCAAGATTGGTGAAATATATTCAGGAGAGTTTCACGACCGATGCACAGGGGCATCTGATGCCCATTCGGACGAACGCCAATTATGGCAGCACCGACGCTTTCTATGAAGCCAAAGGCAGTTATCATTTGTTTCATACCTGCAATACGTGGGCTAACAACGGCCTGAAAAGTTGCGGGCAAAAAGCCAGCCTCTGGACTCCTTTCGATACCGGAATTTTTTACCAGTATGCGTCTAGGTAGATACTTGTGTGGTATCATTAAAATATATCATCAAGAGTTCCCCCCTTAAATTCAACATACCAGACAGCAACAAATTGCAGGCAGGTTCTTCAAACAAAAAAGGTTCTAATCGATCGATTAGAACCTTTTTTGTTTATATAACTTTTACACACGCTGGCTGATGTTGTCGTACATCTGCACGAGTGTTTCTTTGAGGTCATACTTCCAGTTCCACTCTGGGTAATGCGTTTTGAACTTGGTAAGGTCAGATATGTACCAGATATGGTCGCCGCTGCGGTTGTCTTCCGCATAGCTGTAATTCATCTTATTACCTGTAATTTCTTCACAAATGGCAATCCCTTCCTGCATTGAGCAGTTAGAGAAACGTCCGCCACCAGCGTTATAAACTTCGCCTGGGCGTGGAGCATTATAATAATGCCAGAACATATTCACGAGGTCCCAGCTATGGATATTGTCACGTACTTGTTTGCCTTTGTAGCCAAAAATAGTATAATGATTTCCGGTAATGGCGCATTTCATTAAGTAAGCCAGAAAACCATGTAGCTGCGCGCCCGAATGGTTAGGGCCTGTTAAACATCCTCCACGGAAAACAGCCGTTTTCATTCCGAAATAACGACCATACTCCTGCACCATTACGTCTGCCGCCACTTTCGAGGCACCAAAAATAGAGTGTTTCGAGTGGTCGATTGACATCAACTCATCGATACCGTTCTGATAATATGGGTGGTTCTGGTCTACTTCCCAACGGGTTTCCAGTTCTACCAACGGAAGGTAGTTAGGCGTATCGCCATATACTTTGTTAGTAGACGTAAAAATAAATACGGCATCAGGGCAATGCTGGCGTGTCATTTCAAGCATCACAAGGGTTCCGTTTGCATTTACCGTAAAGTCGGTGAAAGGCTCGCGTGCGGCCCAGTCATGGCTTGGCTGAGCAGCCGTATGCACCACTAATTTAATGTCGTGGCCGTATTCTTTAAATATCGAACCGATTTGTTCTTCCGAGCGGATATCGGCATTATAATGTTTATAATTGCTGAATCTTTCTTCCAAGCGATTACGGTTCCAGTCTGTTGATGCCTCTTTGCCGAAGAAATAAGAACGTAAGTTATTATCAACCCCAATAACTAAATCGAATTTTTCTGCAAAAAAAGCTACCGACTCGCTACCTATCAAACCTGCCGAACCTGTTACTAATGCTATGTTCATTTTGGGTTTTTGTTTTGTTTATGATGGGTGTGAAAAATAAAATAGGCATATTACATGCTTACAATAGCTTATACAGCTATGAAGATTGTAATTTGCCTATCTTATGAGCTAACAATTAAGCCCCTGCTTTTCCATACAGTTTCTCGCGGATAGCGTTAGCTTCCTTCTCAAGCTCTGGATTAGCCGTATATTTATTTTTTAATTGTCTGGCAGCAGAATCAGGGCTTACACCATATACCCACTGATCTCCCTTACGGACATCTTTTTGTTCAATACTATTATTTTTTTGATAGTCGCATGATGCCAATGAAACCGCAACTACTGCAAACAATAACACGCTTAACTTTCTCATGTTAAATAATGATGGTCTTTAAATTTGCACAAATTTAAGTTTGCTAATTCAAATCGCCAAAATAAATTGTATTTTTTAAATTCCAAGCCCGTTACAGCTCCTATATGGCTCAGTATTAAGCCCCCTGATGGGCAAAAACACAAGCCTTAATAGTAACAGTAAAGTATTTTGGTATCGGCGTGGGGGCTATCACCGCAACTATTTATAACGCTAGGCTGGGTGTGCGGCTTTGTTGTGGCACAAACAAAAAGCCCTCCAGTGTATTTGCATACCATGGAGGGCCGAAAAAACAACAAGCCTTTTACCTTTCAATCACAAATTTCTTGCTGTCTTGCTTGCTACCAAAAACGCCTTTTAGCACATAAATGCCGTTTTTAAAATCATGCAACTTAAATATGTGCGTGTTAATACCCGCTTCGCCTTGTACATCATGCTTATCAAGCTGGATTCCCTGTACATTATAGAGTGTAAAAGAAACCCTTGAGGCAGACGGCAGATAGAATTTCACTTCAATCTGGTCGTGGGCCGGATTCGGATACAACACAAACTGATTCTCCTGTAACTCTGACGATACCGGCGTAACCATTTTCAACTCAAATCTCGGTTCATCGCTTACACTTACGTCATTCCGTGGCACATCGTTTCGGATACGCGCCCCGCCGCTACATAAACCAGAAGCCGTTAAGGTAAATACCTGTTGCTGGTCGCTTGGGCTGATAAGGTCATAGGTCGAAAGAATCGTGCCGGCACTGGTACTATAACCCGGCACCAGAATAGCCCTTTGTTTGCACAATGCTTTGTTAACAAACGTGTAGTTATTGGCACTTATTTGTATTACCTGCCATTTCTGGTAGTCGTTGTTTGTCCACGTTCTGAGCATAATTCTGTCACCGGTGGTGCTACAATCTTCGACTTCAAGCCCTAAAACCAGACTGGTATTGGCGGCATTCACAATTTTGTAATAACCCGGCTCAACCTCTGTAAACTGCCATGCCTGCGTATTGGTTCCGCTGGCACTCGCCTGCTGCACCAGATTGCCACTGGCAGGGGCCAGATACAGATTAGCCCCCGTAACAGTAGTTTTAATGGTATAACACCCTTCCTGAAACGAACAGTTGTTAATAGTAACTACCTCTGAGGCTATCGAAGCTGTGCTACACCCCGACACCGTACAAGTGGCCGAATAAGTGCCTGCTGTACCTACCACACGCGTGCTGCCAGTTTGCCCACCACTCCATGTCACAGTGCCGCTACATCCGCTGGCTGTTAGGGTAACCGTTGAGCCATTACATACCGTTGCCGAACTAGCTGTAACTGTTGGCGCAGCCGGAGGCGTACAACCCGAACACAACGACGTAGTAGTGAGCGTAAACACTTGTTGCTGGTCGCTTGGGCTGATAAGGTCATAGGTCGAAAGAATCGTACCGGCACTAGTACTATACCCCGGCACCAGAATAGCTCTTTGCTTACACGATGCCTTATTAACAAACGTATAATTATTGGCACTTACCAGAATAGCCTGCCATTTCTGATAATCGTTGCCTGTCCAGCTTCGGAGCATGATTCTGTCGCCCGAAGTACTGCAATCTTCAATTTCTAAGCCTAGCACCTGACTAGTATTGGCGGCATTTACAATTTTGTAATACCCGGGTTCAACCTCAATAAACTGCCATGCCTGTGTGTTGGTGCCGCTGGCGGTAGTTTGCTGAATCAGGCTAGCACTGGCAGGGGCCAGATACAAGTTAGTGCCTGTAATGGTAGTTTTAATGGTATAACAACCCGGCAAAAGTTTGCAGCTATTGCTAATAGTTACCACATTTGAGGCTACCGACGGCGTAACACAACCCGAAATAGTACAAGTGGCCGAGTATGTTCCTGTGGCACTTACTACTCGTGTGCTACCTGTCTGGCCTGTACTCCATGTCACGGTGCCGCTACATCCGGTGGCGGTAAGGGTTGCAGTTGTACTCGTTGACGTACAGATTGTTGACGAACTAGCCGTAACTGTTGGCGCAGCCGGAGGCGTACACGCAGGGCAAAGCGACGAAGCCGCCAAAGTAAACACCTGTTGGGCATCGCTCGGCGAAATCAGGTCATAAGTACTAATAATGGTTCCTGCGGCTGTACTATAATCTGGCACCAGAATAGCCCTGTTTTTGCATGAAGCCTTGTTTACAAAACTATAATTGCTACCCACCAATATGCGTTGCCATTTCTGATAGTCGTTGTTTGTCCAGCTTCGTAGTTTTATTCTGTCGCCCGAAGTAATACAATCTTCAATTTCCAGACCCAGCACAAGGGTAGTATCGGCCGAATTGACAATTTTGAAATACCCCGTTTCAACTTCTATAAAATGCCATGCCTGCTTGTTTGTACCTGTTGGCGCAGCCTGTTGAATCAGGTTGGTTGATGTTGGCTCCAGATACAGGTTAGTACCCGCAATAGTTGTTTTAATTGTATAACAACCCGTAGGAGGTACAGGGCATGAATTTGTAATAGTAATTACGTTAGAAGCCGCAGAAGCCGTACCACAGCCCGATACCGTACAAGTGGCCGAGTAAGTACCTGTGGCACTTACCACACGTGTGCTGCCTGTCTGGCCGCCATTCCATGTAACAGTGCCGCTGCACCCGCTGGCAGTTAAGGTAGAACTTGTGCCGTTGGTTGTACAAATGGTTGACGAACTAGCCGTAACCGTTGGCGCAGCCGGAGGTACACAAGGGCAAAGGCTCGAGAACGACAGCGTGAAAACCTGTTGCGCATCACTCGGCGAAATTAACTCGTAAGTCGATAAAATAGTGCCGGCAGTGGTGCTGTTGCCGGGTACCAGAATAGCCCTGCTTTTACAGATAGCTTTATTCAGGAAAGTCCAGTTATTACCACTTACATGAATTATCTGCCATTTCTGATAATCGTTATTTGCCCATGCTTTAAGCACAGGTTTATCGCCCAGCGTTGTACAATCTTCTACATCAAGCCCCAATACTAGAGTTGGGTTAGCGGCATTCACAATTTTGTAATACCCGGGTTCAACCGTGGTTATTCTCCATGCCTGTGTATTGGTTCCGCTCGGAGCTGCCTGCTGTATCTGATTCCCCGATGCAGGGGCCACATACAAGTTAGTTCCTGCAATAGTTGTTTTAATCGTATAACAACTATCTGGCAATACTGTTGTGGTGCTTGCATTCTGATACACATTGATATAACGTGTAAAGCCGTCGCCGCTTACCGTTACCTTGCCTTTTCTTGTTACTCCGGTGCTATTGGCCTGTAAGGTAACGTTAATATCGGTCGTAGAACTTCCCGACGTTGTGTTGAAACTCAACCATGAGTCGGCCGTTGAGACACTCCATGAAGAAATATTACTTGCATAGATTTTAAATGTTTGTGTAGAAGATGAATTCCCCACGAGTAAATCCTGCTTAGACACGCTCAAACATTTATTGCCGTTGCTCAGGGTAACATTTACACGGGTATTGCCACTGTTATTTGCCCCCATCCAGTTGCTGATAACGGTGCCGTAATTGCTTATCAAATCCTGTACCGATACGCATTGGCTGGTGCTGGCTGTAATGTATACAGGCGTGTAGGTTCTTAAACCACTGGCTACGAGCTTCGATGCGGCATATTCTTTATCCTGAAGACTATTCTGGTTAAGCTGATGCCACGATGGCACAATAATATCAACCCATTTACAGCCATTATTAATAGCCGACTTACCTGCATTGAGCATGGCCTCTGTAATATTGGCGGTTTCCTGCGGCACCGAACTCTGTGTAACTACATCGTGCGGATTTATTTCGGTATAAATAGGCTTGTTTGTGTTGGTTCTGACCAAATCGGAGGCAATCAGCGGAGAGGTGGAATCCCATTGGAAATCCGAGAATTGTGTTTTCAGGCCGTCTACGTCGTCCGAAATGCTTTTCAGGTCATAGGCAATTCTTAGCAAAGCATACTCGTCTACATTGCTGCCATATTCCTGCACATACTTAATATTGCTGTTGATACCCTGTATCTCCGACTTGATGGCTGAGGCAAAACTCTTGATGAGCGACTGCTGGAAATCGTACCAGTCTTTCCCCCTGTTAACATTAGCCGTAAATACCTGTCTTGAAGTATTAATATCTACATATATCCTGTTGGCTTCCGACACACTCAATTTCGGCGGTTGCACATCGTTAAAAGACCCATAGCCGTTGGCATCAGACCCCCACGCGGTTTTCAGCGAGTTAATGTTGTTGCCATATTTGCTTGACAGCCACGTACGGAACGCATCAACAGCATAACTGGAATAATCGTACACGGCACTATACTCTTTAAAAGTTGCCCCTGCACCTGTTTTATCATGGTTTTCGTAATTGTAGCCAAACTCCCATTGAGCCGTAGTAGTAACCGAAGTCCAGACAATGGCATCCGAATGTAAATTATTAAAATGGCTAACCACTTTATTCACAAACAGTTTAAGCCTATCTACACCGTTGCTATATGCCAACGACACTATCCCGAAACTTTGTCCGTTAGGGTTTATTAGTGCCGGTTTATCCCATTGGTCTTTAGCCAGATACTGATAACTGCTTCCGCCAAAAAAAGCGTCAACATTTTCTCTAAGCACCGTTACATTTATACTCAGGGCTACTTTCATCCCTTTTGAATAGGCATAATTAAAAACTTCATCATACTGCCCCCATTTGGTGGTATTTCCGGTACCACTTGTAAGCTCGATATAAGAACTATAAAGGTCCGAAAGGCTAATTCTGAAATGCACAGCCGTTACGCCATTGTTAGCCATTTCATCTATTTGTGTTTTGATATTAGTGGGGTTATCGAAACCCCATTCGGGTAGTTGCACAGCCAGCACGTGGTCTTGCGCCCTAGCCGCCAAAGAAATACATAAAAGCACCAGAACCTGATACAGCCATTGCCGATAGGGCCGTAATAACAAATGTATGTTTTGCATAAAATTAAAATAAAAAAGTTGGTAGTTAATTTGGTTTGCCACAATTACTGGCATAGTATGCCCCTATTTGTATGAGCCATACAAACCAGCCAAAGACATAAAAACTAATGAAGTACACAGCAAACAGGCAATATAATTCATACCGATGTACCATATACGCATAGCATATATACTCGGGTTATTAAAATAATAATATGTACTATCATTATTTAGTCACAAGCCAATCAGTCAATCAGGGTTTAAACCGATTGTTTCTTTTCATAAAGTTGTGTGTGGAGCTTCTCCAAGCCCGCAAGCCACATTGAAGTATGTTGATTTTTTTACATAGGCAGTGAAATTTAAACGTTAATCATTCATTTAACTAAGCTATCGGCAAAGTAAGCCCCTCCTCGTATGGTCTATACAAGGCCGATAAAAGCGGTAAAAGAACCTTTTTGCTAATGCAAACCTGCTCTAGCGAATCCGGTTAAGGCAGTTTGTTCTGGTGGTTAAATAAGAGAAAAACCTTTATTAAAACCCATAGAGACGAACCCACAGACAAAGTTTTTCGTGTCAGTATAAAAGCAAATATACTGGCATAATACAAATAAAAGGGCTGATAACTCCGTGTCAGCAATCAATCAGGAGTTCGGAGGCGTAGCAGATTTTTGTCATAGTTTTCATTAGAATAAAGTTGTTGACAAATTAAGCAAGCCCACAGTCAAAAGCGTTTCTATGGTTTTGGTAACGCATAGTTAATTTGGTAATACTAATCCGTTCCAGTATTAGTGTTAATAGTCATGGCAAATTTTTTCATTGTTCTCATTAGAATAAAGTTGTTAATATTCTACTCATCATAAACCCGCTGCACAAGGCAAGCAAACTAAAAAACAAACGGCACATAGGCCAATCACTTAGTTATTGTTATACGCTATCGATAGAAGGAATTTCTGAAAGAAACTTTATTAAAAAAGGGATGGCAATCTTAAGACTATACCAGCGAAAGGATTTAGTTGCGTGTTTATAGATATAAAATTGTCTTGTACAAAGCTAAAGAGTCTGTTTTAGTTTTCCTACCATTTCCGAAAAAAAAGTTTTTTGCTCTTACGAGTAGTTCAATTACCTGTAAATAAGGTATTAAGGGCATAGCACCCTCCTGAAAATATATCGTGTCGGCGGCATTTTATATATTGAAAGTATTTTATAAATTTACACATGACACAATCATCCGAAGAAAAATTACAGAAAAGCCTCACCCCTACACTCTTATGGGGCTTAGGCGTAGGCTACGTTATTTCAGGCATGTATTTTGGCTGGAATTTAGGGCTTGAGCAAGGTGGCACTTTAGGCATGGCCATTGCCACGTTTGTTGTGATTATTTTATACATCTGCTTCTCGCTGAGTTATGCCGAGCTAGCCTGTGCCATTCCTAAAGCCGGTGGTGCTTTCGACTATGCCAACAGGGCCTTAGGTAAAAAATGGGGGTTTCTGGCAGGTATGGCCCAAAATATTGAATTTTTGTTTGCTCCGCCCGCCATTGCCGTAGGTATTGGCTCTTATTTCAATGTAATTTTTCCGCAGTTTTCGGTTATCAGCATCGCTATTGGGGCTTATCTGGTATTTACGCTTCTCAATGTGCTGGGTACACAACTGGCCTCTGCCTTCGAGTTAATTATTACCATACTGGCCGTGTTGGGTCTGATTATATTCTGGGTAATTGTACTGCCTGATTTTCAGTTTAAAAACCTCACTATCAATACGCTGCCTAAAGGTCTGGCAGGTAGTTTTGCGGCCTTGCCGTTTGCTATCTGGTTCTTTTTGGGTATCGAAGGGCTTGCCAATGTTGCCGAGGAATCGTTACACCCGCAAAAGGATATTACGTGGGGCTTTGGTTCGGCTATGGCTACGTTGGTAGTGCTTTGCCTCATTACGTTTATTGCTGCCGTTGGTGTGAACGGCTGGGAAACCATCGTTTATAAAGCCGACGGCTCCACGTCTGACTCGCCCCTACCAATGGCTATGCTCAAAGTTATTAACCAGCAAAGTACCATCTATCAGGTCATTGTGGGTATTGGTACCTGCGGGCTGATAGCCTCGTTTCATGGCTTGGTGCTAGCCGCCGGAAGGTCAACTTTTGAGTTCGGGCGTGTGGGCAATGCTCCCCGCTTTCTGGGGCGCGTACATAACCGCTTTAAAACACCCGCCAATGCGCTCGTGGTAAATATGGTACTGGGTATTATTGCACTATTAACCAACTCCACGGCGAGCATTATTGTGTTGTCGGCCTTTGGCGCACTAACCATGTATATTTTCTCGATAGTATCGTTGTTTGTGTTGCGCCAGCAAGAGCCAGACCTTAAACGCCCTTTCAGTGTACCGCTATATCCGGTATCGCCAATGCTGGCGTTAATTATTGCCTGCATTGCCTTACTGGCTATGATTATCTATAACCCTATGCTGGCACTCATATTCTTTGCCATTCTGATAGGCAGTTTTGTTTTGTCGGAGTTAATCAACAAAATAAAAGGGGCGTAGCAACTCTTTTGCGCAGGAGGTTTTATTTTTTCAGCACAAGGGTTATAGCAATAAAGCCATCGGCGGTGGGCTGTGACTGTTGCATCTGAACAATTTCGTAGCCTTCTTCCAAAAAATTTTTCAATTTCCGGTTGTAAGGCGAATTGTAATCTCCGTTATAGGCAAAGGCCTCGTTGGATATTTCGCTCACCTTAACCGAAAAAGTGAATATTGCTGAGGGCATAGTTTCAGGTATGATTAGTTGTTGTTAATTTTTTTAATTCGTCAATTTCTCTCTTATACGTTAGAAGCATATTTTCCAGATTCCTGATTCGGTCTTCGTGCTGGGTTGTTCTATCATACATTTTTATGCCTTCGCCAATAATTGTCAACGGAATTGAAACCGCACACCACAAAGCACTTGCCCATATAATTTGTTCGTACCAGATGCCTTTCTTCTGGGCTTCATAAGCCAGATAACCTATGCCCAATAACAGCCCAACCATCAGTATATACAAAATTACTTTTGTACCATGATAGACGATTGCCCATATTAAGGCAGAACAAACAAGAATACCTATTGAGTAAAGTATCGTTTTCAGGATTTCCATGATATAATGGCTTAGGTGTATTCGAGGGTTATGGTAATAGTTACGGCTCCGTCAGCATCTGGGTTACTGGTGCTGATATGGCTAACTTTAGCACGGCCAAGTGTTGTTGTTAGGTCAAGCCAGCCATAATTATCATCTACCTTACAATTATGCCAGCACATAACTTTTGCATCATGTTTATCCGCACTATAAATGAGAATTGCTGAAACCATCACGCTAGTTTTTAAGGTGTTGAATCAATCCTGAAAGACTAAAAGGTTCTGCTTTTACAATAGCACTACAAAGCCTTAGGTGTTTGGCCAGCCGAAGCGAAAGAATTAGTCACATCCAAAGATTAAGAAAAAAATTAATAATCTGAAAGAAAAGGGCAAATTGTTATTTATCGGCTCTTTTAGCGGGCAAAAAAGAAACTCGTTCGGCATTTTGCGACCGAACGAGTTTTCAGCAATGTTTATTTTCAAAATCAATTATACATTTTACCAGAATGGCAAAGGGTTTTAGCTACTATAAATCTTCAATTTTGGTAGCACTAAACCTATCTCCACTAGGGCGGCCTATACATTCGTATTCCTGAGGCTTATTTTGCTCATAAGCAAGCCCTTTAACTAGCCTCAAACGTATACATTTGAGGTGCATTCGCCTCCGCATTGGCTATTTCTATACTCGTAAGAAAACCTTTTTATTGTACATAAACCACAAGAAAACCCATTTAACAGCTATTACGCCAGCAGCCAGAACCACCCCCTGATAATTTTCGCCGGCAATATCGGCCAGCCATTGGAAGAAGCCCTTAGAGGTATAATACCAGTTAATAAATTTACCCGACATATAAATAAGAATGGAGTTCGTGCCAATAATCATAAAGAAAAATGCCCAGCGGCGGTAGCCCAGCACATCAATCACATAATAGAAAATAGCTAGTAATAACAGGCTGCATCCGCCTACATAAAGCACAAAAGAGCTTGTCCAGAGGTTTTTGTTAATCGGAAAAAACAAATCCCAGAAACCACCCACTATCAAACAGATTATACCTGCCAAAGCTAACGAAGGGGCTTTACGCATTTGGGGCATAGGGTTATTTTTCAGGAAATTACCAGCAAATATCCCCAGCAAGCCCGTTCCGATGGCCGGAATAGCCGACACCAACCCTTCGGGGTCGTGTATGCCTCGGTGTAAATGCCCGGGTAGAATGGTTCTGTCGAGCCACGAAGCAAAGTTTCCTTCCATACTCAAATCGCCTGCCGGAAAACCCGGTGCAGAAGTAAATTTCAGCAATAACCAGTAGCCGAGTAGCAACCCTACAAACCATACGTACTGAAAACGCTGGCTGGCATATAAATAAATAATACAGGCAAACATATACGCAATACCTATGCGGCCTAAAACACTCGGAAAACGAACTTCGGCCAAAGGCTTAATATGCAGGCCATTGTTGTAGATTATCCCTAACAAAACCAGAATTACCCCCCGTTTGATGATTCGCATCAGTAATTTTGATTTCTCCTGCCCTTTCTCTAAATCTCTGCCAACCGAATAAGGCGTTGAAACCCCCGACATAAACAAGAATAGCGGAAAGATGAGGTCATAAAAACGAAAGCCGTTCCACCCCACGTGCGACAATTGAGTGGCTATCCAGATAGCCGCCGGATGGTGCGTAGCTTCCATTAATTCATGAAAAAAATCTTCTGCACCCATAATCCAGAACATATCAAAACCACGTAGTGCATCAAGCGAATAAAGTCTTTGTGAAGGGCTGGTTTCACTCATTTTTTTAGGGCTTAGGTTTAAAACTTAAATGTAAACATTTTATCCAATTCTTATTACATTAAAACCCATATTTTTGACTACTCTCAGGCTCGCTTATTTTGCTGATAAATAATTACCCATGAGGAACTTAAAGGGGCTTTACTGGCCCTTTGCCCGTCTGATAAATTGTACAATACCGTATTTTGAGTTTTATTTGCAAAAAACATTCGACTGATGCTCATCCGATTTGCTACACTGCCCGATGCCCCTGCTTTAAGAGCTTTAGCAGAAACCACTTTCCGTGATACCTATACGGAATTTAATACGCCCGAAAACATGGAGAAACACGTGGCAAAAAACTTTTCGCTGGCACAGATTCAGGCAGAACTACAACTGCCTGACAACCAGTATGTACTAGTTGAGCAAGACAATGCGCTCATAGCCTTTGCCAAAATGGTTAAAAACCATTCGACACAGGGGCTTACAGAAGAACGGGTATTGGAAATAGAAAGAATTTACGTAGCTAAAGCCTTTCATGGGCAGCAGATAGGCCGGAAACTCATCGATTTCTGCACCAATTGGGCCATAGAACAGCATTTTGAGGTAATATGGCTAGGCGTTTGGGAAAACAACCCGAAAGCCATGAAGTTTTATGAAAAAATGGGTTATACCCGTTTTGGCGAACACACCTTTGTGCTGGGCGAAGAAGTACAAACCGACTACCTAATGAAAAAGTATATTGGGGTTAACTCATAAAAAAATCCCCTGACCAGTAGGCAACTACCAGTCAGGGGGAACCTGTAAAGCTGTTATGTATCACTCAGGTATTTCCATTCTGATACGCCATTCTTTTGGCAGATAGTTATTGATTCTGTCGCCGATTACCTTCATAAAGCCCAGATTCAGCCCTTCATAACGTGCCAGTAGCCAGCCTTTGGGTTGGTCTGCAAGGCTTACAGTCAGGTTTTCTTTTTTCAGAAAACGCAAGGCATCCTCTTTCGACAACTCAACAGCGGGCAAGTCCGTAGCAATAGCTGTACTTAGTGCCAGCCCGTGGCTCGGAATAAAATCGTTACCCTTAAACTGCCCTATTTCCAGCCCTGACGAACGTTTTTGCAAAGCCCTGAAAACCGTTGCATAATGGTGTGTTAAACCTGCCGGAATAGCCACTATCTGGCCGTCTGGTTTTTCGTAATACTCAAACCTTGCGGGTTCTTTCAGCCACTCTTTCAGGGTTTCAGCTTTTTTCTGTGGCAGGCGGTTCAGCTTTATTTTCCCTCTTGACTCCTGCTTTTCGCCTTTGGTTTTCCTGAAAACCGCCAGATAAAACCCCTCGCCTTTTGTTTTATGCGGAAAAAACTGATACCCGTATTTGCGTTCAGTTACGCCCCATTCGGCAGGTATATTTAGTTTGATAGGCTCAAAGTCGGCCACCTGCGTAAGCCACTGGGCATTGGCCTCATTCTCTTTCTCGTTATAGGTACAGGTCGAATAACACAGAATACCATTCTGTGCTACCAACATAGCGGCAGCTTGCAGAATACGCCTCTGGCGCGCACAGCACAGTTGCACGCTGTTTTCAGACCACTCGTTCATGGCCTGAGGGTCTTTTCTGAAAAGCCCTTCGCCCGAACAAGGCGCGTCCGTCAGGACAACATCGAAGAAACCTTCCAAATCGACCATTTCTTCGGGGTCATGGTTGCTCACAATGTAGTTCGGATACCCCCATTTTTCCAGATTTTCTTTCAGCACCCCTACTCGGCTTTTGATAACCTCGTTTGCTACCAGCAGGCTGTCTTGGTTCAGTAAAGATGCCAGCAGCGTGCTTTTTCCACCCGGAGCCGCACAAAGGTCCATTACTTTTAAAGGTTGCGTAGTATCGGCCACCTGTTTAATGGCCTCTGCCACAAACATCGACGATGCCTCCTGCACATAGTAAGCTCCGGCATGAAAGGCGGGGTCAAGCGTAAAAACAGGCCGTTCGGCCAGATAATAAGCCTGCGGATGCCACAAAACCGGCTCACCTGCGGCAAGGGGTGTTGCTAATGGTTTGCGGCTATTAAGCCTGATAGTAGTAGGAGCGGGCATTGATAAACTTTCGACAAAAGCCGGATACGCATCTCCCAGAATCTGCTGCATTTGCAGCGAAAAAGCCTCAGGTAAATTCATTAACGTTTCATTAACAACAATACTGCAACTTCATCCGTCAAAACGACATCTTGTTTACAGCATTGTTTTTTCAGATATAAGACTATCAGCCTATTGCAAGACCAATACCAATTTTTTTTACAAATTTAAAAACTGATTACTAAAATGAGAACCATTTTCAAAACACTTGCATTGCTACTTTTTACACATCTGACATTTGCGCAGCGTATACAGCTTGGGGCAAGAGGGGGCGCCAGTTGGTCGACCATGACCAAGTTTGACCTCATCGAAAACATTACCCCTACTTTCAGGCTGATGCCTTCAGGTACAGGGGCCATTTTTGCCGACTTTGCCATAACCGACAAGTTTTCGGTGCGGCCTGAGTTGGCTTATATACAAAAAGGCTTTTTAGTGAAAGAATCACTCTCGATGGGTGGAGCCGATTTCCTCGGAATCAATATTCCGGTGGGCGGAACGCTGGCCTTCAAAACCAATTATTATGAAATACCCGTACTAGCCAAATTCAAACTAGGCAACCCTAATGCCCCACATGCTTACCTGTTGGCAGGGCCAAGTGTGGGTTATATGGGCAATGCCAAAGCTGTTATCAAGGTATTGGGGATATTTCCGATAAGCCCATCTGTCAGCACCGATTTCTTCCATCGGTTCGAGTTCAGCGGTGTTGGCGGGCTAGGCGTTGATTTCCCTGTTGGCAATGGCAATATTTTTATCGAAGGGCGTTACCAGCATGGTTTCTCCAGAGTGCTAGACATCCCGATGATACAACTACCCGTTCGGAATCGTTCGCTAGGGGTTTCGGCGGGCTTTTCGTTCCCGATTGGCTACCGTGAATAATAAAAACGAAGCCCCTTTCTGCTGAAAGGGGCTTATTTCACTTAAACAACTTATCAAAATCGTGCTACAAATTAGATTTGTACACGTTTGAATGCTGTAACTTTCAAACCTTTTTGTGTATTTTCAAGTAATTGAGCAATAGTTAAAGAGCTATCTTTCACGAATTCCTGATTCAACAAGGTGTTTTCTTTGTAGAATTTACCTAATTTACCCATCGCGATTTTCTCCAACATTGCTTCTGGTTTACCTTCCTGACGAGCCACTTCCATACCGATTTCGATTTCTTTCTGAACAACGGCTGGGTCAACATCGTCTTTATCTAAACCAACTGGTTTCATAGCGGCAATTTGCATCGCAATATCTTTACCTACTTCCGTTACATCTTTCCCTTGCGTGTTATCAAAAGCTACTAATACACCTAGTTTACCAGTTGAGTGGTTGTACGAAACCACTTGTGCTGCTTCCAGATTAGCATAATCAGTAATTACAAGTTTCTCACCGATTTTACCAATCAATTCTGTAATATTTTCTTCTACCGAGCGGCCATCTGCCAAAGTAATGCCAAGTAGTGTTTCTTTATCTTTTACGTTGTTTTGTACACCTGCTTTCAGGATTTCCTCAGCAAGAGTACGGAAAGCCTCAACTTTTGAAACTGGCTCAGTTTCGCAGGCAAGTGCCAAAATAGTAGCACTCTGACCATTTTCGCTTACATCTGTTAAAACAATTCCTTCTTTAGTTTCGTTGTCAGCACGTTTAGCTGCTACTTTCTGACCTGCTTTACGAAGAATTTCTACGGCTTTGTCGAAATCGCCTTCAGCTTCTGTCAAGGCTTTTTTGCAGTCCATCATACCAGCGCCTGTCATCTGACGGAGTTTATTTACATCTGCTGCTGTAATATTCATGTTTTTATATAATATAAAGAGTTTCTAAAAAAGATTTATCAACAAAAAATATTGATTTTTTATAAAAATTCGTATGGGTATTCCATTCGGGGTGCAAAATTACAATTTTTTTCGGTAAAAACAAAAGCTATTCCTATTCGTGCAGGAATTTATATTATGTTAATACACACCGCCCTAAAACAGGAAATCGCAGCTATCGTTCGATAACTGCGATTTCAACAGAGCATGGTGCTCATCTACCTCAGACGATAGCGGCAAAAAAGGCAGCTATAAAAATAACAACTATAAGCCCAAAGAGCACTAACAAAGCCCCAAGTATAATACCAGCAATAGCAAAACCTCTTTTATTGGTGCGACCTACACTTACCCCTCCAAACACCAATGCCAGAACACCCAACAAGATACCAGCAAGAGGCAATAAAAACAGAACAATTAGCCCCAGAATACCTGCAATTAACGATATTATAGCCAGTGTATCGGAATTACCTTTCGGATTCGCCGCGTTGGTTGCGTTTGCTTTTTTGGCTAGCTTCGACAATTTTCTAAGTTGCTTAACTGCTTGTACTTTTTGTTTGAACGTTAGTTTTTTCTTGGCTTCAACCTGAGGTGTAACTGTTTTGCTGTCCGATTTCTCAGTTTTTTCAGCAACTGCTACCGTTGTTACGGTTTCAGTTGTTATGGCTTCTGTGCTGCTAGCCGAAAAAGTTTCAGCAGGAGCCGAAGGCAATGCTATTTCTGTTTCGGTAGCCTGAATTTCTTTTGTGTCAGCAGCATTTACTGGGGCTTTTTTAACGTTGTGTGCGTATTGTGGTTGCGCACTGTTCTGGAAATAAGCATATTGCTTTTTCTGACAAGACATTAACGACAGCAAACAAACGCTTACTAAAGCAAGGAGAGAGTGTTTCATGATGCTATATTAGGTATAAAATTTTATGAAAATGCAAATTAAAACAATAGGGCATTATTAGCCAAAGCTGTTTTTTTTAATACATAAAATACCCTGCCTCTATATATGGGCATATCGCATACAAAACAAGCCAAGCGATCAAAAGTTTATTATTAAGCGTTATATTGTGTAAACGGTAGCATTAACAAACATCTATAAAAGTTCATCAGCGCGGCATCTTATTAAATAAATCCTATTTGCAGTTAACCCAATAAAAGTACTAACAAAAAACCTGCTGTTACCGAAAAATCTTCTCAAAAAGCTATCAAAGTATTTTATGTGGCTACCAACTTCTTGTTTATAGCTACCATTTTTTTTACCATTAAGTAAATTTTTAAGAAAAAATATCTTTGAAAAATCTCGTTTTTTTAAAATACCATAGTATATTGCGAACAGAAAAAAACTATCTTTTGACCATTTAAAACTCTTTAAGTAAATGAAAAGAAAACTATCTATTATCTTCGCAACAGCTATTTCTTTCTTTTTCGTAGCTTGTCAGAAAAAACAATATGCTTTTGTTCAAAAAGGCACTGTTGAAACTTACGCACAAGCACCAAAAGCTAAAGCTCAGGTTATTGCAGAAGTTACGCCAGCTGCAGTTGAAGCTACTCCTGTTGCTACTTCAGAAGAAGTGGTTGCTACAACACTTGCAAATCCGGCAGAATCTCTAACAGCATCAAACGATGTTACTACTCCTGCGCAGGTTCAAGCATTGAAATATGATGAAAAAAGCATCAACGCTGAGTTTGAAAAATTAAACAAACTTGAAGAGTATGTAAATGCTAACGAAAGCACTACAATTGAAGATGTACAAAATACTGAATTAACTAAAGATTTGAAACTTGACAGCAATGTAACTTCTACTGTTGCTGCTGGTGACCTTCCATTAAACATTCCTGCTTTCTGGTGGGGTTGTGTACTTGGCTTAGTTGGTGTATTGGTAGTATATATCGTAACTGACCAAGACAAAGACCAAACTAAAAAAGCACTTTATGGCTGTTTAGTATGGGTTGGTGTTTGGTTACTATGGTGGATTTTCGTAGTATTGATTGGCGGAGGCGCATTCTGGTTTTAATTAATATGAAATTCATAAAGGAAAGCCCAACCCCTTGTTGGGCTTTCTTTGTTTAAGATATATAGTGAAAATAATGAAAAAGATATTATTTCTGGTTTTTGTCTGCTCTTTTCAACTCACGTTTGCACAAGAATTTTTCCGTCTGAAAGCCGACGTTTCCATAAAAGATAAATTAGCCACAGGTGCTTACAGGCTCACGGTTGGTAAAGTTTATTACGACAAACCCTCTTTGACCCTGATTTATAAATTGCATTTTCCGCAACAGGAAACCATTATAATTAAAGACACCACACTGTATAGATTAAACAAAAATGACTCTCTGCTAGCTTCCCAAAGTGTAACTATCATGAACGAGTTCTCGATTTTTCATTTATCTTTATCAGGAAGATTAGCCGACTACGGTATAAATTCAGGAAAAATTAATGGTGTCTATAAAGTAGAAAAAGTAGAAAAAGAAGCCGACGGAAGAATTGTAACTACATGGAAAGTAGTAGAAAAACGCCTTGTAAAGATTCTTGGTAAAATAAAAATGGCTAATATTGACAAAAAATTAGATGCCATAGCGTTTTATGATGTGTCTGACAAACTACTTAGCCAGCAGTTTTTTAAAGATTATGTTAATATAAAAGGAGTGATTTTCCCTAGGCAGGTAACACAAATTTCTTATAATTCAGACGGTACACAAAATATACAGCAAACAACCTATAAAAACATTGCTATCGATGAAACAGGCGAAGATAACATATACAACCACCCTACTCCTGTTGTTGTTCTGCCTAAATCAGGCAATAGCCCAAAGTAAGGATGAAATAAACCTGCACAGGAACATCATACAACAGGCCCCTAAAAAAGTATACAAAGAGGCTAAAGGCAATAAAAATGAAGTGCAGTATCTGTTCTCAGGGCTTTTTCTGTTTTATAAGAGCTTTTTCTCGTCTCAGGATTTAACCGTCTGTACCTTTACCCCATCTTGCTCAGAATACGGCATTTTATCTGTTAAAAAGTATGGCGTTGTAATGGGTGGAATCAGAACAATGGATAGGCTCACCAGATGCAATGGCTTGAGTCCAACCAAATATGAGATTGACATGAAGGCCAAGTTATTGATTGATAAACCCTAATCTGATGAAAAAAAAACTATTATTCGTTTTCATATTATTCAAATTTATAAATTCTTCCGCACAAGACCTTTACAACTACGATAACTCCAGAAAATTTGCCGAATATCTTTCTAAAGCCGGCCAGTATGAGTTAGCAACCCGCGAGTATGAACGCCTGGTTTTTATGCGTCCGCAAAGTGATACCCTCAAAACATTGCTTTTATCAATGTATCGTCGGTCTGGAAAACTAGAAGAGGCTGTTTCCCGAACCAGACAACTGTATCCTGACTTTACGCTAATGCCCTCGTTACCGTCTATCGAATACAGCCGGACATTACTCTTAAAAACCGACTATAAAGCAGCCAAAGACCTTTGGGCCGTTAATACGCAGATGGCTCAGCCTGATAAAATTATTTTATCGGCTACTGCTGAAATATTACAAGACAACTACAAAACCGCCAAAGAAATTCTGGATGCCCTCAACTCCAACGACCATAAACTGGCACCTGACTATAAAGCACTGGCTAATCAGGCAATCAGTATCAAACGAAAAAGCCCTGCTTTAGCGGGCATTATGTCAACCATTATACCCGGTACAGGTCGTTTCTATACAAAAGACTGGAAAGATGGCGTAGTTTCAATGTTTTTTATAGGAACAATGGCTTTTCAGTCAATCAGAGGTTTTAGTAAGAGTGGGGTTAAAAGCACCCGCGGCTGGATATACGGCAGCGTGGGCCTAGGTTTTTATTTAGGTAATATACATGGGTCAGTTGTATCAGCCAAAGCCTATAACCGCAGAAGCCACCAAAGCATTAAAAATAAGATAGAAAATCTTTTTAATAGCTATTTCTAAAAAATCCACCCCCTCTCATTTGTTATTTGTATGCGCAAATTTCTAAAAATATTTTTTATATTATTTCCTCTGTTCGTAGAGGCGCAGGACCTCCAACAAACATTTGTTTTTGCCAATGAGCTTTTTGCAAAAAAAGACTATGAAGGAGCAGCCAACACCTACCGACGTGTAATTTTCTTTGATAAGGCTGAAGAATACCGCAAACTTTGCTATAAAAATATTGCTGACTGCCTCTATGAGATTCAGAGCTATGAAGAAGCTGCCGATTATTACGAACTGGCTTTTTATCAACAAAAAACAGATAGCTCAAAAGCTGAAATTCTGCTCAGGAAATTATCATGCTTTCTGATTCTGAATAACTTTGAGTATGCCGAAATCGAACTCGTAAATATCCCTGACAAGCTAAACACCGAACAGCAACGACGAAAAGTATTCTACTCGGCTATTCTTCATTTTTCAACAGAAAAATATGACGAAGCCAAAAAAGAATTTCTTTCTTTAACTGACCCCAATAACAAAGAAGCCCAACAGAAAATAGAGCAGCTTTTTGTTAAAAATGATAAAATCAACAAATTAAGCCCCAGAAAAGCCCGTATTTTAAGCATGATATTACCCGGACTAGGGCAATTTTATGCCGGTGACCTCAGAAATGGCTTTAACTCCTTTTTACTGACAGGTGGAATAGTTACATGGGGGATTCTGGCAGCCATTGAAAGCCCCGCTCCACTCGACATCTTTATTTCTATGGTGCCCTGGTTTCAACGATACTATATGGGTGGCTATAAAAAAGCCGAAGTAATTGCTGAAAATCAGAAAAAGAAACGCAGGTCTAAGGTTTATAACCAGATTCTTGATGAGGTTTCCAGATAAAAAATAGCTCCTATTTTCTCCAGTTCAAACAACGTTTTTTGCCGTTAAATATATTTTATTGCTATTTCAGTAGGGTAAACGTTGTTTTATGTGTCTAGGTATTATAATTTTCCGCTTCAATATTAAATTTAGTTATTATGAAAAATTTATTTAAAATTACTGCAGTAGCAATTATGTGCTTATTTTTTGCAGAAAACACACAAGCACAAGCTTTTGACAAAGGAACAAAGAATTTAAACGTTGGGCTTGGTTTAGGATACGGTATAGGCGTAAACGCTTCTTTTGATGTAGGTATACACGAACTAATCAGCGTTGGTGTGATGGGCGGCTATAATGTAAGACATTACGGCTTTGGCTGGGGCAATTACAATGTTTCAAGTACTGCCGTAGGCGCAAGAGGCGCACTCCATTTCGGGAAATTCGTAAACGAAGCCCTGAATATTGATGACAATAAGTTTGACCCCTATGTAGGAATAGGCTTAGGTGTAAAAATTCAGAAATATAGCGACAGCTACACTAATTATTACAACTATTCATCTACTTACACTAATCCGGTATATATTGGGTATTTAGGAGCCAGATATTATTTCAAAGAAAAACTAGGCGTTTATGCAGAGTTAGGCTTCCCTTATAATTCATTCGGGGTTACTTTCAAATTCTAATAAAAATACTTATTAGTAATAAACAGAAAGGAGGGTTTTTGAAGCCCTCCTTTTGTTTTTTTATAACTCTCTGATTCGCATATTTCTGAACGAAACCATATCGCCGTGGTCTTGTAAAGCTATTTTACCTTTGGCATGAGCATTGGCGTACTCCCAGTTGGCAAATTTACTTTTGGCTACCATGGCAATCCAGTCGGTGCTGCCATATTCATACTCCACTACCTTTTCGCCGTTCAGCCAATGCTCAACGTGGCCGTCTTTTACAATAATTTTACCTTTATTCCATTGGCCGGCAGGTTTTACTATATTCAGGTCATTGGCTGGCTGCATATCATAATTGGCCGCCGTTTTTTGAGTGTCTTTAATGGGCGACGGATACCCCTTGTCGTCAATTATCTGATACTCTGGCCCCGACGTATACGTAGCACCAAACTCAGGTTTTTCAATTACCTTATAAATAACACCGCTATTGCCTTTAGGTGCTGCTTTAAAATCAAATTCAAGCTCGAAATTCTCGTATTCTTTATCAGTTACGAGGTCGCCGCTGCCGCCGTGTGTCATTAACACGCCATTCATGACGTGCCAGCCCTTTACCTCGGCCGAATGCCACGAATGCCATCCGTTGGTAGTTTTACCATCAAACAACTTAACCCATTTCCCTTTTTGTGCAAACGTGCTTGTTGCACCCAGAGCTAAAGCTAAAATCAGTACTTTTTTCATTGTCAAAATAGAAGGTTGATACTCGTTGAAAATAATTTCGCTAAGGAACAAAATTTAAACCTTAAAAATCAATTTTCTTCTGTAAAAATAAATCAGAATAATAAACCAGATTACCAGATACACAATAGCCCCTGCCAACGAAGCATTTTTGGGTGCTGAAAAGAACGGCGCAATCCAGTATTCGTAAAGCCATGAAACCAGCCCTGTCGAGGCCTCAGCCCCATTTTGTGGCACAGGAATGTCTATCATGTTTAGGGCGCGCGGAATAATCCCCGAAAAGAAAAACACCACCATAGGGTTTACCCCAAAAATCACAAAAGGTTTTGTCCAGAAATCGAACCGTATCACATCAATCAGAAAATACAATAAGCCCAGCACCAATAAAGCCCATCCGGAGGTATAAAGCACAAAAGAGCTTGTCCAGAGTGCCTTATTAATCGGAAACACTATATTCCATAGCATTCCGAGGCCAACGCCCAACACTCCTGCCAGTATCAGATAAGCCGCCTTTTTGTTTGCCGAAAACCGGCTGCTCAGCCAACTACCTGCCAGCACACCCGCAATGCCTGTACCAATAGCCGGAATGGTACTCAGAATACCCTCAGGGTCCCAGGTTTTGGAAGTAACCCACAAGTGGCCCGGCAATAAAAAGTTATCCAGCCACGCAGCCAGATTCGTACCCTTCTCAAAATTGGCAGGCCCAACACCCGGCACCGGAACGAGGCTCATCAGCCCCCAGTAACCCAACAAACACACCAGCCCGATAATAACCTGAGTTGTGGTATTGGTAGTAGCATAAATAACCGATATAATGAGGTATACTATTGCAATGCGCTGTAATACGCCCGGAATCCGCACTTCTTTAAAATCATTCAGCATAAATGCCATTCCTATCATACCCACAAACAGGCCAACGGCAACCAGAAACTGTTTTTTGCGGTCATAGTCGCCTAGCAGGGCAATTGTAATAAGAGCAGTAAAAGCCAGCCGAATCAGCATCAGCGGAACGCCCTTTAACTCTCCGATATGTATTTTTGAAAAGAAATTCAGAAACAGCCCCAACAGGAAAATCCGCAAGGCACGAACAATTATTTTCTCCAGCACCGCCGTATCGAACCGCTTCACAGGCATGGCTAATACCGTTGAAATACCCACAATGAACAAAAAGAACGGAAACACCAAATCGGTAGGGGTGCAGCCGTGCCATTCGGCGTGTTCGAGTGGTGGGTAAATATTCCCCCAGTCACCGGGATTATTAACAATAGTCATGAGCATGATGGTCATGCCCCTAAAAACGTCGAGCGACGTCAGGCGTTGTTTCATAATAGAATAGGGTTTATTTCTGCAAGATAACGAATATATGTTTTATTCTAACCCCATAAGCCAATCAAATCCTGATTCGCTCGTAAATTCGTTGCTATGTTTCCATATTTGGCGGCAATGCTTATTCTATTGTGGCAACAACAGAAATTTTTGTAGCTTTGGCACAGTGTCGGGGCTACCTTAGTGGCTTAACCTGAAACACCAGCAGCTAATCTGTTTAAAATTAGTATCAATCAGGTTAGTATAACGCCCGTTAAGGTATTTGCCAAACACCCCGAATTCTGTATCATTTTATCATTAAACCTCACCCGTTTGGGCTTTTAAGTATGCAAATCGGAATTGTTGGACTCGGTAAAATGGGTTATAATCTAGCCCTTAATTTACGTAATCATCAGTATGACGTAGTCGCACAGGATGTTAATGCCGAATCGGTCAAGAAAATCGGAGAAGAAGGCGGCATTACACCCGCTTATTCGCTCAAGGAACTATGCGAAAAACTATCAGGTAGAAAAGTTATCTGGTTGATGGTTCCGGCAGGCCCCATCGTTGATAGCGTTATTGAAGAATTATTGAGCTACCTCTCGCCAAATGATATCGTCATTGATGGTGGTAACTCACATTATAAAGAATCTGTCAGACGTTTTGAGTACCTTAAAAGCCACCAGATTGATTTTCTGGACTGTGGCACCAGCGGCGGCACCAGCGGAGCTTTACATGGAGCCTGCACAATGGTTGGCGGCGAAAAAGACGTATTTGCTTATGTAGAAAGTGTGTTCAAGGATATTTCGCTCGAGAACGGTTACCTATATACAGGGGCATCGGGCAGTGGGCATTTTGTAAAAATGGTACACAACGGCATCGAATACGGCATGATGCAGGCCATTGCCGAAGGTTTTGAGGTGTTCGAGAGGTCGGCGTATGACATTAACTTTGAAGCCGTTGCCAAACTTTTCAACAATGGCTCGGTTGTGAGAAGCTGGCTCATGGAGCTTACCGAAAACGCTTTCAGAAAAGACCCGCACCTTGAAGCCATCAAGGGCATTATGCACTCGTCGGGAGAAGGCAAGTGGACACTCGAAACCGCCCTTGATTTAGGCGTACCAACGCCCGTAATTGCGCTTTCGTTATTGATGCGTTACCGCTCACAACAGGACGATACTTTCTCGGGCAAGGTAGTAGCAGCCCTCAGAAACGAGTTCGGAGGCCACGCCGTAGAAAAAGCCAACGGGTAAAGGCATGGAACAGGCATTAATTGAATATTTTGTAGGTATTGACATTGGCACTACCACCACCAAAGCCGTTGCTTTCGACAAAAACGGAAACGTACTACGCCAGCACAGTGTGGGCTACGATATGCTGCACCCCCACCCAAACTGGAGCGAACAAAACCCCGAAGATATCTACGAGGCTTTTCAGGAAGCCCTTCAGGAGATAGTTCCGCCCTCGGTGGCAAAGGCCAGTATTGTTTCGTTTTCGTCGGCCATGCACGGCCTTATAGCCGTTGATGCCACCGGCACACCACTCACCAACCTGATTCTTTGGGCCGACAACCGCGCCAGCCAACTGGCCAGCCAGCTTAAAAATACAGCCACAGGCCAGCAGCTTTACCAACGCACGGGTATTCCGGTGCATCCGTTTTCGGTTTTTAGTAAAATTTTGTGGCTGAAAGAAAACCAGCCGGAGGTTTTTAACAAAACCCATAAGTTTATAGGTATTAAAGAATACCTGTGGTTTCGTGTGTTTGGCGAATACACCATCGACTACTCGCTGGCTTCGGGTAGCGGGCTTTTCAATTTCAAAGAAAACGCGTGGGATACGCTTGCGCTCGAGCTACTAGGTATTTCGGCCGACAAACTGCCCGCACTGGTGCCAACTACCCATATCAAGAAAAACGAAAACAATAGTGTTTTCCCCGAAGTTAATTATGTGATTGGTGCCGGAGACGGTCCATTGGCTAATCTGGGTTCAAACGCCATGAAACCCGGGCAAATGGCTTTTACAATGGGAACCAGCGGAGCCGTGCGTATGTGCGTGCCACAGCCCTATACCGACCCTCAGATGCGTACCTTTAATTTTTTTCTCTTCGAGAACCAGTATATTATTGGCGGTGCTACCAATAACGGCGGTATTGTGCTGCAATGGCTTGAAGAACAGATTTTTGGTCTGAAAAACGCCGTTAGCCGCCTCATTGACGAAGCGCAGCAACTAGGTATCAGCGAGGATTTACTTTTTTTACCCTACATTCTGGGCGAAAGGGCCCCTATCTGGAATGCCGAAGCCAGAGGCGTATTTTTTGGCTTAAGCATTACACACACACAGGCGCATCTGGTACGAGCCGTTATGGAAGGGCTTATTTTCAATATGTATTCTATTGGTAAAATACTGATGGAACAACAGCCCATTCATGAAATATACGCCAGCGGAGGTTTTGCTAAAAGCGATTTCTGGTTGCAACTCGTTGCCAACATTTTTCAGAAGAAAGTGGTTATCTGTGAAACAGTAGAAGGCTCGGCATGGGGGGCGGCTCTGGTAGCCATGAAGGCCCTCGGCATGAGCGAAGACACCCATCATGTAAGCGTAGGAAAAACGTTTTTTCCTGACACCGCTACTGCCGATAAATATCAGGAATTACACCAGAAATTTGAGCGGCTCTATGATAAACTAAAAGACGAATTCTAAGCAAGATACTGACCGGGAGGTGAATGTTATGTTTGCCTCCTGTCAGTTATAAAAAAAGGTATTTAATTTTTTGGTTTGATAGCCTTCCGCTGAAACAACAAACGGAAATTATCATAAATACCTGTTGTTTTAAAAGTGAAATGCTTGTGCGAAATAAAATTCACAACAAAGCTCATGCCCATTCCGAAGAAGTGAGAAATAAGGCCGGCTATATCGATACTCTTGTTAAATAGTAGTTGCTCTTTGCCAAAAACACCCCATTCGTCCAGCAAGTACTTGCAGTAGTAGGCTCCTTTTACGGTTATAAGCCCCGAAAAAAATGATACTATCAGGAATTTAATTCCTTCTCTAAATGAGTTTTTTGAATGCCGCTGATTAAATGCAAAAATCTTGGTAAGAAAAAAGCCAATAATAAAAGCAATGATATAACCCGTTGCAATAGATAATTCAAATGAAAAACCGAAGAGTTTTTGTGTGAGAGAACTAACAATAAGCTGTATAACTACACCCGAACAGGCAATCAGAAAATACGAAATCAGTTCTTTATATTTAGCCAAACGGCCTTCTAGTCGTATCACAAGTATATAATTTACCTTTGGTTAAAACTTTTTCTCTGGTATAAGAACGCCAAAAGTAACAAAATTAATTGTGCCAGCATAATTAAATATTCTGACCTTATTCATAAAACAGGGCAAACATATAGTTCACCCTGTTGCTACATACTTGTTAATATCTCCAGCTTTTCAGGTCGGCACTTTTAGGGGCTGTTTTCTTTACTTCTTCGGCCCATTTCGGAATAAACATCCGGTGATACCGCAACCTCGAAATAGAATTGGGCTGCGTGTGGTCGCCATTCCAGCAATGTTCGGCTCTATCGCCGTAGTCTACTTCTCCATCATACACAGGGTTCGATAAACCCTTTAACATTTCTTCTGCCAGATACACCGCGTTGTTGAGGTAATAGTTGTCCATGTCGCCACAGTAAATATGTATTCTGCCTTTCCATTTTTCGCCGTTTTTAGCCCAGTCACGTTTCATGATATAGGCCAAGTCATAGTTTTCTTTCCAGTAATTGGCCACTTCTTTATCTATTACGCCTGTTTCTTTATTCCATATTCGTTTAGGATACCCGTCTTTCCCAACGGGCGAGTACACAGCCTCCCAGATATCGAACTGCTGGCCGCTGCGGGTTTTCGTACCAAGTGCCAACTCTCGCATATTCATTTCGGCCACCGTAGCCGATATTTGCCCGAGGTAATCTCTGTGGCCGGGTTTGGGTAATTTTTTAAATTGGCTATCATACCAATAGGCGTTTTTATCTTCATAAATATTTACGGTCGTAAACGCACGGAAATCGATAGGGTCAGGGCAGGCGGCATAACAGCCATTGTATTGGTCGGGGTACATAACCTGTACGGCCAGTGCCTCCCAGCCTCCCGTCGAACCTCCGTAGGTAAAGCGCGCCCAGCCTTCGCCTATACCTCTGAATCGTTTTTCAATTTCAGGAATCAGTTCGTACGTGAGGGCATCGCCATACGGCCCGATATTAGCCGAGTTAACGGCATAAGAATCGTCATAGAACGGGCATGGATGCTGAATTTCAATGGCTATTACGCGCGGGAAATCCTTGCCTGTCCAGATTTTATAAAAATCGTAGGCTTCCTGCTGCACTGTTTTGGCATACCCATATACCCTGAAACGCGCGTTATAATCGTTCGGCAGGTTTTCGTCGGGCGGGGTAGTACGAAACCCATCAAAATCGGCCGGAAAGTGTCCATGAAAAATAGCCAGCGGGTATTTCACCTCAGGGTGTTCGTCGAAGCCTTCGGGCAATAAAATATGCGCCCCTACATACATTGGTCTACCCCAGAACTCGGTCAGGAGTTTGCTTTGTATTTTAATATGCTTGATATACTTGGTATCTTTAGGCTCTTCAATGGGCGGAATTATCTGGTCGAGGCTTATTTTTACGACAGACGTACCCTTAGGGTCGAATTTTATTTTTACAGGCTTTGAGTACAGGTTTCCGGGGGCTTCGTTCCATTGCTGGCCTTCTCCCCTATCCATAGGCATTTTTACTGTATGGCCATCTTTGCGGTGAAAGGTTTCATATTTATGCAACAACACCTGCACGTAATATTCGCCGGCGGGTACTTCTTTCAAAAATCTTTTCGGGTATCCAAATCCGTTGCTATTGTTTACGACTCTGGCCTGAGAGCCGTTCCAGTTTTCAACATCAATACCAAATACCAGTTGAGTATTGAGGGCATCGGTTATTTCAAAGCGTGGTTCTTTGGCCGGATTAGTCGAAAGCATCACCAGCAAGCGGCCGTCGAGCAATGCCTGTTGGTTAGGCACAGTAACCGAAAACTGCGTTTGAGCAAAGCCTGCCCCCGAAATTAGCAACAAGGCCCACAAGAGGTTCTTTTTCATAGAAATTCAGTTTAGTAGTTTAGAACATGTTTAAAAATTATATTTTCTATAATTCATAATCGGTCAATTCAGTAAAATGAGTTTGCATTAAATTTACAGTTTGGTCACTTACAATTTAAGTAACCGATACCCTTTATCAAAATTTAAACATACTCTCAAGTGTCAATTACAAAGTGTTTAACAGAATTATAAAATTTTGCAAATTTTTGTTTCATAATTATTGAGCTTTTCTAGTTCCATCATAAAACATCCCATGACTCCACTCTATTACTCCATTATTTCGTTTATTAAAAATCTCGAACAATATTCCTGCAATTTCTATAATAACCTAGGACGTAATTCCTTTGAAATCTTAGTTATGATTTTATAATTTTTGAAAATTATTAATAAATCCTCTGTGTTTATTTTTGAAATAGAATAAGGTTCTAAAGGATTAATATTTTCATCATCAACAAATCCATATAAAGTAGCAAATGTCTTATTAATCTTAAAATAAGCATCATACATTATTTGATCTTCAATAAGTAGCTGATAACAATCAACAGTTTCATCAAAAGCTTCTTGAATATTTTTAATTATTAATTCAATTGCTAATTCTAAATCTAAAGTTGAGTTAGTTAATAGTATGGTACCATCTGTTTGGATTGAATATTCATTAATCTTAATTCTCTTGCCATTAGAAATTACAGTGGACTCGAAATTGAAGATAATTTCCAAAGTACAAATGACATAAGAGTTCGTAGGATTAATCACTTGAATTTCATAGGATACTGATTTTATTGTATTTCCATTATTTTCAATTTTTTGTAACTGGTCTTTCACTTCAGTAAGAAGCAAAAGCTTAAGTAATGCTTCATTTATTTGACTTTCAATCTTTATATTTTTAAAGAAGGAAAAAATCAGTAAATTATCGTTTAAATTGGGATTGTTAATAATCAAGTTTTTTTTGGTAAATTCAAATTGATCTAAATAGTTGGGGCTAGATTCAAAATCTATTTCCAAAATATTCTTTTTAAAAATATTTATATTTTGAATATCTGAAAATTTCAAAATTACTCTTGGAAAGCCTTCCACTTCAATAATCAAAGTATAGCTTAGGTGAGTATCAATAATAAATCCGACTAATATTTTCATTATTTTAAAATACAGGAAAAACTGATGGAATCCAAGTGCCTCCGTTAGGAGCAGTATTTGGGCTTGCAATATAAAAAATAACTTCTTGACCATTTGATAAAAAACCCTTATAACTATTTCCACTTCCGGTCACATAGGAGCTTGAGAACTCCATTCTACTTCACGCAAAAGCTATTTCTTCTATTAATTTTTCAATGTTTTTATATCGATTTTATTTTTGTACCTTTTCTATACCCTTCTTTTTGTAATATTTAAGCATGCAATCCCAACGAAAATTTAGTTAGAACCTGATAGTTCTTAAAAATTATCAATAAATCTTCAGTAGTAATTTTTAAGACTGCATGAGGCACTGAAGGATCAAGCCCGTCGGCCTCACTAAATCCAAATAAAGTGGCAAAATCCTTATTTATTTCAAAGTAAGACTCAAATATGATTAGATCCTGAATAAATAATTGAAAGAAACTCTCATTGATAATTACATTCTGTATGTTTTTAATCGTACTTGCGCAAACGCAAACATAATTTACGTGATGTGATTAATAGAATATTAGAAGTTTTAAGAACAGGGACACAATGGAGAAACTTGAATAACAAGCTACCTGGCAAGTTATCTACTATTATTTTCGTAAGTAGAAAGCCAATGGTACCTTAGAGAGATTAAATAACAAACTAAACAAAATAGAGAGGAAACGGCAAGGTAAACAACAAACACCAAGTTTGTTATGTGCGGTTCGCCGATGCGATTGATAGCCAAACAGTTAAATCTATTTAATTTGTCAGTCAACAGATAGGAATAGATGGCAACAAGCATATTAATTGTCGCAAAAGGCACTTAATTGTAGACACTCTAGGATTAATAGGGAGAGTAGTAGTTCATGCAGCAGATATTCTGGCCGTTTTCTCGATAGTCGGTTTAATAATCAGGTATTTTTCTTCTTCGGCTACTTTGTCGTAATGTTTCAAGGCAAATTCGCCTTTTAACACCAGATGCGCCGACGACATATTTGAATGCCCATGCGGAATAATAGCCCGCCCTTTTTTCATGCCGAAAATCTTCTTCACAAAAACAGTTTTTTCGGGCAGCCCCTCCAACTCAGGGAACTTAACCATTCGGGTATTCACGCCGAGGTCGGGGTACTCAAAGTTTTTTGTCAGGGCATTAAAATCAATAAATTGTAGCAGTTCTGGCAAGTCAATATGGTTAAAGAGTTTCTCAACGTGGCTTTGCCACAGTACGGGTGTAATTTTTTCCAGTTTTAAATCATGACAGATTTCGTTCAGTTGTTTTGCCCAATGGTTTGCAATGGGTTTTACAGGTGCAGCCAACGCCTGTGAGGAAAAAAGGCTTTCCAGAAGAAAAAAGTTAAGGGCAGTGCCTAATAGTTGTTTATTGAAATCCCGCCGATTTTGCGTTTGCATTGATTTACGTTTTTGACATTATTAGTTAGCACACAGGTTTTATAACAGCATGAAATATGCCTCTGTCAGGCAAAGGCTCATGCAGCCCATGCCTGACAAAAGGGCATAGGTTATTTTATTACTGGCAATTCGATATAAGTTGCCATTGCAGGCGAACAATAGATTTTGTGTTCGGCCTTTGTGAAATCACTGTCTTTGGCCTCAAAGATATTCGGCACGTATTTCTGCGGATTACGGTCTATTACAGGGAACCACGTACTCTGTACCTGTATGAGTATCCGATGCCCCTTTCTGAAAGTATGATTAATCTGATGCAAATCAATTTTAAATTCTTCGGGTTTATTAGGAGTCAGGGCCTGCGGTTTTTCAAAACTTTTATGAAAACGCCCCCTGAGCACCTCCATCGCTACGGGTAACTGAAAACCACTCATGGCATAATTCTGGCTATCAAAAGCGGGGTATTCATCAATCAGTTTTACTACCCAGTCGGCATCTGAACCAGTGGTACTGGCAAAAAGGTGCGCTATAATTTCGCCCGTTACGGTCAAATCCTCTGTCAGCGAATCGCTTCTGAAACTTACCACATCAGGCCGCGAATACACAAAGCGTTGGTCTTCCACCTGCCACGCCCCCCAGCGGCTGCCACGCCCGTAGGTCATTTCGATAGGAGGTGTGCGGTAAGGCACAGGCTTGGCGGGGTCGCTTATATAACTAACTGTACCATTTTTGGCAGGTTTGCTAAACGAGCAGGTATTATTGGCGTGTGCATAAAGTTTCTGGATACTGGCCTCTTTGGGTGGCCACGACTGATAGCTTTTCCATTGATTGCTGCCCGTCTGGAAAGCGTATGCTTCGTCAAAATTGCCGTTGCCAATGCCCTTTAGCCAGTAGTCGAACCATTTCTTCTGAAAAGCCTGAAACCATTCGGCTGTATTGCTGCCAAACCCGATTTTACCCAGCGTGTCGGCTTTCGCGCGCGACCACTGCCCATGATTCCACGGCCCTAGACAAATAAAGTTCATCTGGTTTTTATCCTGTTTCTCCATGTGCTTATACATCAGTTGTGGCCCCAGAATATCTTCTTGGTCATAATAACCACTTACGTGCAGCATAGGCACCTGTGGTTCTTTCACATAACTAAGCGGGGAGTTCTTTTGCCAGAAAGCATCATAGTTCGGATGCTTCACGAAGTTATTCCATGTAGGTATTTTTCCATGAAAATACTTGTCGTTCACGTTTTTTAACGAACCCAGCTTAATGTACCAGTCGTATAAATCATATTGCGGAAACTCAAATGAGCTACCACCTTTATCTGCTTCAAGGCCATAGGTATATTCAAAGCCATAGCTCAGGCGGAAGGCTCCGTTATGGTGGAAATCGTCGCCCAGAAATAAATCGCTCATACAGGCTTGCTCCGACGATGCCTTTAATGCCGGATGTGGGTCAACAGCCCCAACCAACGCCAGCCAACCCGGATACGACACCCCCAGCAGCCCCACCTTGCCATTATTATTAGCCACGTTTTTCACGAGCCAGTCAATGGTATCATAGGTATCGGTACTTTCGTCGACGCTCTTAGGGTCTTGTGCGTGTGTAAGTGGGCTATGAATTTCCATTGTGCCTTCGCTTTTGTATTTTCCGCGTACATCCTGAATCACGAATATATAGCCTTCTTTAGCCATATTGCCCACATAAGGCCATGCTGTAATATCAAAGTCGGCGGGGCGTTCGGCACTGTAAGGAGTTCTTACCATGAGTATCGGCACGGCATTTTTTACGTTGGTAGGCGTAATAATGGTAGTGAACAGTTTTATGCCGTCGCGCATCGGAATCATCGAGGTTGTCTGCTGATATTTAACCGGCTCTTGTGCAAGGGCAACAAAAGCCCAGCAACCTACTAAAAGAGAAAGGAAAAGGTGTTTCATGGGGTTGTTTGCGTAAGTGTATTGAAGAAAGATAGATTCAACAAATATAGGCATCGTACGGCAAGGCTGAAAGCACTTGTGGTATATTTAATTTCATTAAAAAAACACTTGAATAGGATACCGACAAAGATGAAAAAAATTTCAAAAAATGTTGGTCATTACTGACATACTGTTGTCAATGGCTGGTTTTATTTTTGTCATGAAAACAATAAATAACCTTAATTATGGAACTATTAACTACGCTTCTTTGGGTTTTAGTGGCCCTTTTTGTAGGCCCTACTTTTTATTATGGTTATGTAAAACTGATTGCAGAACCAGCCAAAATCAGAAAATTTGCCGCGTGGGGGTATCCGATAAAAATAATGCAGGTAATAGGTGTGGTTGAAATCATTGCAGCCGTATCGATTCTTTTTCCTGAAATACGCTTTTTTGGCATTGCCATCTGGAGTATCATTCTGGTTGGAGCCATCTTTACCAATGTCTTGCATCGCGAATCCAGAAAAGAGGTGGTTACTGTCTTAACCACACTGGCACACCTACTGCTTATTCTGGCCCTGAACGTATGGCTCAATACCAGCCTCGGTTAGCATACCGCTTTCTGCTACCTTTTTCTATACATCTTTATACAAAAGCTACACACATAAAAAAAGAGGTGCCAAAAGGCACCTCTTCCAATTTTAGGCGGCAGTAGGCTCTTTAATGGCCAGTTGCCCGCAGGCGGCATCAATATCTTTTCCTCGGCTTCGGCGCACGTTTACAATCACGCCTTTGTCTTCCAGAAACTTGGCAAACTTACCCAGCTTATCTTCCGAAGTATTAATAAAATCGGCTTCGGCAATGGGGTTATACTCAATGATATTCACTTTGGCAGGTACTTTTTTAGTAAACTCCCATAACTCTTTGGCATCTTGCAGCGAGTCGTTGAAATCATTAAAAACAATGTATTCAAATGTAATGCGGTTTCCGGTCTTTTTATAGAAATAATTCAGGGCCGTAGCCAGATTCTTCAACGAATTGGTTTCGTTAATGGGCATAATTTCGTTACGCTTGGTATCGTTGGCCGCATGTAACGATAAAGCCAGATTAAACTTCACTTCGTCGTCGCCAAGTTTCTGAATCATTTTGGCAATGCCTGCCGTACTGACCGTAATACGCTTGGGCGACCACCCCAGCCCATCGGGCGAGGTAATGCGATTGACCGACTCCAGCACACTGGCATAATTAAGCAGTGGCTCGCCCATGCCCATATATACTATATTAGTAAGCGGTGCCTGATAATGCGCCTCGGCCTGTTCTTTTATCAGAACCACTTGGTCGTATATTTCGGCGGCATCAAGGTTACGCTTACGGGGCATATAGCCCGTTGCACAGAACTTGCACGTAAGCGAACACCCCACCTGCGACGACACGCAGGCCGTCATGCGGTCGTCGGCCGGAATCAACACGCCTTCAACCAGATTGCCATCGAACAACCTGAAACCCGACTTAATTGTTTTATCGTTTGATACCTGCTTTCTCAAGACAGATACGGGCCTTATCTCGAATTTGTCTTTCAGTAATTCACGGGTTTTTAACGAAAGGTTCGTCATCTCGTCAAAACTACGTGCCGACTTCTTCCAAAGCCATTCTGAAATCTGCTTAGCCCGAAAGCCCTGCTCACCATTTTCTGAGAGCCACGTTTTCAGTTGGTCAACAGAAAGCCTTCTTATATCTTGTTTTTCCATGTTTTCTTCAACTATTTTGCAAAGTTCTGAAATATTTAGGGCTTTTACCAAGATATAATGAATTATCATGGCAAAACCTTAGTTTATCTAAACAAAATTGAACGAATAGAAGTTTTTGACGCTTGAAAGAATTAAACCAAAATGAAAAGATTTTTAGATAAGGTAGTCTGGATTACGGGTGCGTCGTCAGGGATTGGCGAAGCCACCGTTTATGAATTTGCAAAACAAGGTGCCAAACTGGTGATTTCGGCCCGACGTGAGGAAGAATTACAAAGAGTAAAGAAAAACACCCAATTACCCGATACCGACGTACTGGTATTACCCATTGATGCCGAAAAACCAGCCGAGTTTCCGGCTAAAGTAAGCGAAGTACTAAAACATTTCGGCAGAATTGATGTGCTGTTCAACAATGCAGGTATTTCTCAGAGAAGCTCAGTAGCCGAAAGCGACATGGAGGTTTACCATAAAATTATGGATATTAATTTTTTTGGGGTAATAGCCCTTACCAAAGCCGTATTACCTGCCATGCTCCAGCAAAAAAGCGGGCATATAGCCGTAACCAGTAGTATATCGGGTAAAGTAGGTACACCCATGCGCTCGGGCTATTGTGCTACCAAACACGCTTTACATGGTTTTTTTGATTCGTTAAGGGCCGAGGTCTGGAAAGAGAACATCGGTATTACGCTCGTTTGCCCGGGGTATATTCATACAAATATTTCGGTTAATGCCATTGCCGGCGATGGCAGCAAGCATGGCAAAATGGACCAGAATCAGGCCGGAGGCATTTCGCCGGAAGACTGCGCCGCTAGCATTGTCAATGCTATCTATCATCAGAAGGAAGAAGTCTATATAGGCCGCAAAGAAGTGCTGGCAGTCTACCTGAAGCGATTTTTTCCGAAACTACTTTCAAAGATTATGCGCAACCAAATGCCAAAATAATATTTTACAAAACAGATGTTTCACAGAATATTTACCCTGTGCAGGTTTTATTTATTAAACGGTCTTTCTTTAAATAATCCTACAATAGTTGGTTAAATACACATTTTTTTACTGTTAAAATTAAAAATTAATTTTTTTTTCATATTTGTTTAGAGTTTGAAAAAAAAAGTTTCTAATTTAACGCTTCAATATGTGGCCTAACACACATATTTATTTAAACTAAACTAAAAAACAAACTAAACAAACTGTATGAGGAAACTTCTACTTGCCTGCATGATGCTGGTATGGGGTAGCTATGCTTATGCCCAAAATGTCAATGTAACTGGAAAAGTTACGGCTGATGACGGCTCCATTCTTCCTGGAGTGAGTGTCGTGGTAAAAGGTACAAATCAAGGTGTTCAGACTGACGCCAGTGGTACTTACAAAATCTCTGCCAAAAAAGGAGCATCTCTATTATTCAGCTTTATTGGTTTCGAATCACAAACAGTGGCTATCGGTAGCTCTAGTACTATTGATGTTACACTAAAAAGTGATGCAGCTCAATTAAATGAAGTGGTTGTAACTGCTCAGGGTATCCGTAAAAACCTTCGCGAAGTAGGTTACGCCTACTCTAAAGTAACTACGGAAGACGTAACAGTAGGTCGTTCTCCTCAATTAGCACAAGCTCTTTCAGGAAAAGTAACAGGTTTGGCTGTTTACAACGTAAACAACAGCGTTGACCCCTCTGTAAAAATCGTATTACGTGGTTTCCGTTCATTAACAGGTAACAACGAAGCCCTGATTGTAGTAGACGGTATTCAGACTACCTCTACAATGCTGGCTTTAATTAACCCGAACGACATCGACAACATCTCGATTCTGAAAGGCGGTCAGGCGGCAACCTTGTATGGTTCGGCCGGTATCAACGGTGCAATGGTTATCACAACCAAAAGAGGTTCAAAAGGTAAACTGAAAGTAAACTACTCAAACAGTACTAACTTTGAGCAAATCAGCTTCTTGCCTCAGTTCCAAGAAAAATACGGTTCAGGTTCACACTATTACCCATCTTTTGGTTCGGCAGGTTATAGCAGCGACCCTCTCGTTCGTATGCAAGGCAACTGGCGTGCGTATGAAAACCAACAATTCGGTGACCCATTCGATGGCTCAATCCGTCAGTTAGGTCGTAGTGTTGAAGATGGTAGTGTTAACATGGTTCCTTATGCAGCTGTTAAAAATTCGCGCTTTAAAGCCTTTGATACAGGCGTTTCTATGAACAACCAGATTAACTTCTCAGGTGGCGACGAAACCGGCACTTTCTATATGTCATTAGAAAACCAGAAAATTCAAGGTATTGTACCTCACGATAAAAGTGAAAGAACAGGTGCGCGTCTCTCATCAACCAGAGACTACAACAAACTATCTGTTGGTTTCAATGCGAGCTATACACAAGCAAAATATGACAGAACTTCTTCTGATTTCTATAATGATGTGATTAACCAGCCCGGTAATCTTGATTATACACTGTACCGCGACTGGCAAACTGATAAATTTGCAAACCCTAATGGTTACTATAATGATTATTATAATAACCCTTATTTCAATGCAGATAACAACCGTCAGGTTTACAAAGATGCCAACATCTCTGGTAATTTAAGCTTTACTTACAAAGCTACGCCGTGGGCTACATTTAGCAACCGCTTGGGTATCATGAACAACTCACGTACACAGAAAAACACCACTGGTAAATTCTTGTACAGCGACTACGCCAAGTCACAAGCCTTTATTGCGCCGCCATTCTACCGCGACGGTGACGGTACCGGTATCTACCGTGCCATTACTGATATCTTAGGTTCAGTAACTGACTACACCAAAACTGAAAACGTAGTAAATAACGAGTTCCAACTCTTGTTAGAAAAAGATTTTGGCCCGTTCTCTAATAAATTAATTCTAGGTAATAGCGTTTACCAACGTTATATCAAAGAAGTACAGGTAGGTTCTAGCTCAATTGTAGTACCTGATGTATACAACGTTTCTAACCGTCAGGGTGAGTTAACAGGTTTTGAAAACACTTATTTGCAACGTCGTGTGGGTTACTACGCCGACTTAACAGCTAACTACAAAAACTGGTTAATTCTGAACGGTACTTTCCGTTATGACCAAACTTCGTTGTTCTACAAACCTACGCGCCCAACAAACCTTTGGTCATACCCATACTATGGTGCTGCCCTTTCGTTTATCCCGACAGACGCCTTCCCGTCGCTTAAAAGCAATGTGTTGAACTACGCTAAATTACGCGCCAACTTCAACAAAAACGCAAACGACAACATTCCGTTCTATGGTCTTGACCTGACATACCCTAACGGTACTGGCTTCCCTTATGGCAACACCGTAGGTTTAACCGTAGGTAACACCTTGCCAGATGCTAACCTGAAACCAGAATCGGTAACTTCGTATGAGTTTGGTGGTGAGTTCCAGTTGTTCGACAACAGAGTCAACATCGACGTATCGGCTTATAACCAACGTTCAAAAGGACAGGTAATTACCGTGAAGGTTCCTAACACTACTGGTTTCCCTAACTTGTTAATTAACGTAGGTGAAACTAAAAACTGGGGTTACGAAGGTGAGTTCAAATATATTATCTCAAGAGGCAACAAATTCTCGTGGGATGCCAGCGTGAGATACTCATATAACGATAACAAAGTACTTGAACTATACCCGGGTATCAACGAATTCCAGATTGGTGGTTATTCTTATGCTAACACCAACGTTATTAAAGGTTCTCGTTTCCCAATGTTGAAAACTGACGGTTACCAATATGCGCCAGATGGCTCAGGCTACCGTTTAGTAAGTGCAACTACGGGTTACCCATTACGCCAAACTACCCTTACACCTAGAGGTGGTACACTCCCTCGCCATATTGTAGGCTTAGGCTCAAGAATGAGCTATGGCAACTTCGCTTTCACGTTTAACTTCGAGTATCGTGGCGGAAACTATATGTACAGCGACTTGGGAAGACAAATGACTTTCACTGGTTCGGGTAAATGGACTGACAACAGAACAGACCAGATATTCCCTAACTCGGCTTATTTAACTTCTGACGGCAAAGTTGTGCCTAACACAACTGTTAAAGTTCGTGAACCAGAATACGCCCTATGGGTTGATAACTACCGTAATATCTCTGAAAACTTCGTAAACAAAGCGTGGTTTATCAAATTACGTGACATTAACCTTTCTTACAGTATTCCTCAAAGCGTACTTTCTAAAACCAAAATTTTCTCTGGTGCAAGTATCGCTTTATACGGACGTAACTTGATTACTATCGTAGACAAAATGAACTATTACACTGACCCTGAGTACAGCTTTACAACAGGTAACGGTTTGGGTATTAACAACACCAGCCAAACGCCTCCGGTACGTCAGTACGGTGTGAACATTAACCTTACATTTTAATCAACATCATAATTGACTAAACATGAAATTAAAATCATTATTCATATCAGCACTGGTTGTTTTGGTTGGTAGTAGCTGTAAAGAATCTTTCTTTGACATCAACACAAACCCTAACTCCCTACCAACTGCCTCGCCAAACTACGTATTTACCAATGCCTTAAATACAACGGCGAACAACATTTCGGGTAATACCAACGCCCAGGGTTCAAACGAAATCGGTTTCTATTGGGCAGGCCAATGGACACAAGGAAACGGGTATATCATCAGCACTACTCAGTTTGCGTATAACTTCACCAACGGTGATTTTAACTACTGGGATAACTACTACGATAACCTTGAAGATTACGAATTCGTAATTCAGAATGCAGCAACAGCTAATCAGAAATTCCTGACAGGCCCCGCTAAAGTAATGAAAGCCATGCTTTATCAGCAATTGGTTGATATGTACGGTAACGTTCCTTATACTGATGCCCTTAAAGGAACAGCTTCATTGGCTCCGAAATTTGACGACCAGAAAGCAATTTACGAAAACCTGATTAAATTACTTGACGAAGCCATTACTGAGCTTAAAGCCAATAGTTTTGCAGGTGCATTTGTTGGGTCCGACATCATGTTCAAAGGTAACACTACCAAATGGGTACAATTTGCAAACTCATTAAAAATGAGAATCCTGATTCGTCAGTCTAAAATTGCAGGCAGAGATGCGTACATCAAACCAGAAATCAACAAAATCGTGAGCGAAGGTTCAGGTTTCTTAACAGGTGAAGAAGCAACCGTAGGTGGCCCTACTTTCTTCTTGGCTACTGCTGGTAAACTAAACCCTGTGTATGACCGCTGGGGATATGACGCCAACGGTGCTAAAAGAGCCTTGAACAACTACCCACGCCCTACGCAGTTCCTTATCAACAGCCTTAAAGCTGCTGGCGACACCCTTCGTATGAAGAGAATTGCCTACGCTAACGGTGGCGAAAACGGTAATGCACCGGGTACAAGTGTTCAAAAAGAAATCTCGGCTAACTACAACGGTACACCTTTCGGTGTGAGTTCAGGTTACTTGCCAGCTAACACGGTGTCACTTGGGCCAAGCCTTATCGTAAAAGGAGAATATAACAGACCTTATATCCTTATGACAGCTTCTGAAGTTCAGTTCTTACTGGCAGAAGCAAAACAAAGATACAGCGATGTAACCCTACCTAAAACAGCTAAAGAATACTTTGAAGAAGGTATCAAACAATCGTTCCGTGTATTAGGAGCGAACGTAGCTGGTGCCGAGGCTTACAAAGGTAGTGGTATTGCAAATTATGACTGGAACGCATCTACTGATAAACTTGCTGCTATTGCTATTCAGAAATGGATTGCCCTAACTAACTTCAATGGCTTAGAGTCATGGGCAGAGTACAGAAGAACAAACCTTCCGAACACTCCGCAAAGTATCCAGTTAGTAGGCGAAACCAAACGCCCGCTTCGTTTCTTCTATCCTAACACTGAGTCAGGCTCGAACGGAGACAACGTAAAAGCGCAAGGGACAATTGATGTATTTGCTACAAAAATATTCTGGGATGTAGACTAACACTCGCCCACCTCAAAAACTCCCGCAAAGGGGCCTATTCGTAGGCCCCTTTGTTGTTTTTTAGAAAAAAAATAATATTTTTTATTGCCATATTTCTATAAAAATAGCTTTTAGGCTTAAAATTATGTTTCCGCAGCTTGTCGAGAATTGGCTAAGGACAGTCGCTAAAAACGCAAGATTCATCGCAGCAGCAGAATTATTTTTTTATATGGGATGCCCACTTTTCAGAAAAAGCCTTTAACTTAGCATTAAAGTACAATTAAAATTGTACAGAAAAAACAAGTTAAAACAAACTAACGAACTGTATGAAGAGACTCCTACTCACCTGCTTTTTGCTGGTATGGGCAAGCTGCATCTTTGCCCAAGAAGTGAACGTAACTGGAAAAGTTACTGCTGATGACGGCTCCGTTTTACCCGGAGTAAGCGTTTTGGTAAAAGGTACTAACAAAGGTACACAAACCGACGCAGACGGTAATTACAAAATTGCTGCACCTAAAGGTGCTTCGCTCCTTTTTAGCTTTATCGGCTTTGAAACCCAGACAGTCGAAATCGGCAATATGTCGGTTGTGAACGTAACATTGAAAGGCGACGCCGCTCAATTAAACGAAGTAGTGGTAACGGCTTTGGGTATCTCCCGCGAAAAGAAATCACTTACTTATACCGCGCAAACCATCAACTCCGACAAACTGACCGTCTCGCGTGATGCCAACGTAGGTAATGCACTAGCAGGTAAAATTGCCGGTGTACACGTACTAGGCCAGTCGGGTGCTAAGTTTGGTTCGCCTAATATCCGTATCCGTGGGGTAAACTCACTTACCGGTGGCGACCCCCTCTATGTAGTTGACGGCACACCAGTAGGAAGTATCTCTGACGTAAACATGGATGACGTTGAGAACCTTACCGTACTGAAAGGGCCTTCTGCAACAGCCCTCTATGGTAACCGTGCTTCGGGTGGTGTAATCGTTATTACAACCAAACGTGCAAAAGCAGGCGAAACCACCTTTACCATCAACCATAGTACTACTATGGACCGCGTAGCCCTTCTACCTAAATACCAAAACGAATACGGTGGTGGTTACTCGCAAGACTGGGAAACATTCGAATACAATCCGGCTATTCACCCAGCTTCATGGGCATCATTCAACGGACAAAAATTACTTGACTACTCTGCTGACGAAAGCTGGGGCCCAAGACTCGACGGCTCAATGCACCGCTCGGCGTTCTCGTGGCAACCAGGCCCTGAATTCGGGCAGTTAACTCCTTTCGTGGCATCGCCTAATAACGTAAGAGACTTCTTCGAGAAACCTTTCAGCCACAACACTAACATTGCTTTCTCGAGAGGTGGCGATAACTTCCAGAGCCGTGTTTCATATACACACCTTGACAACAACGGTATCATCCCGAACAGTAAGCAACTCCGCGACTATATCAGTGCTAAAAACACTTTCAACCTCAACAAGAAGTTTTCAGCTACACTCGATATTACTTACTCGGCTACTCGTGCCAGAAACGTACCTGCCGACAACTACGGTTCTTCAGGTGGTACAACAGGCGGTACGGGGCTTCCAACAGGCCCTCCGGTAGCGGCTGTGGGTTATAACCAAACCATCGGTTCATTCAACCAGTGGTTCCAACGTCAGTTAAAAATTGAAGACTTAAGAAACTACAAAAACCCTGACGGTACTTTCAGAAGCTGGAACATCGGTGGCCCGCTAGACCCTAAACCAAAATACTGGGACAGCCCCTTCACCCAAATGTATGAAAATACAAACCTTAACAACAACGACCGTATTTATGGTAGTTTCGGTTTGAAATATCAGATTTTCGACTTCCTGACAGCTTCGGTAACGACTCGTCGTGACTGGAGAAACTACTACGGCGAAGGTAGAATTGCTACCGGAACCCTAAATGCCGGTGGCTTGGGTGCTTATGCAAACTATGCAACTACTGGTTACGAAAACAACCACGAAGCGTTGTTGTCGCTCGATAAAGCTTTTGGTAAATTATCAGTAGTAGCCAATGCCGGTGGTAACATCCGTTACTCTAAAACAACCGTATTGTCAGAAGCTACTGTGGGTGGGCTTACGTCTCCGGGCTTCTATAACATAGCCGCTTCAAAAGACCGCCCTGCGGTATCAAACAACCTCTTTGAACGACAAGTAAACAGCCTTTATGGTAGCGTAAGTTTAGGCTACGATAACATCTATTTCCTTGAAGGAACCGTTCGTAACGACTGGTCGTCTACGCTTCCGGTAGCACATAACTCATACATTTACCCATCAGTTGGTGGTAGCATAGTTATTTCAGAGTTACTACCAAAAAACAGTGTGTTATCGTTTGCTAAAATCAGAGCCAGCTACGCACAGGTAGGTACCGACGTTGACCCTTACCAGATTTACCAAACTTATTCTATTGGTAACCCGTTTGGTTCTAACCCTACGTTATATTTACCAACACGTTTACCAAATGCTGATTTGAAACCGGGTCTTTCGTCGGCATACGAAGGTGGTGTTGACCTGAAATTCCTCAACAACCGCATCAGTCTGGAGTTTACAGCCTATAAAAACCGTAATAAAAATCAAATCATTCCGTTGTCGGTTCCTGCAGCTAGCGGATACACCTCAACACTTATCAACGCTGGTTTGATTGAAACACAAGGTTTAGAGCTACACATTGGTGCTACACCAATTAAATCACCATCGGGCTTTACTTGGGACATGGACATCAACCTTGACCGCAACACCTCAAAAGTAGTAGAACTAGCCGCTGGCCTGAACAACTACCAGTTAGGTGGCCCAACCTGGAGAACCCTCACCGTAAATGCACGTGTAGGCGAACAATGGGGCTTGCTAGAAGGAAAAGGATACGTAACTAACGATAAAGGCGAAAGAGTAGTTGGCCCAGACGGACACTATCTGGTTCAGGATACCAAAAAACTAGGCTCTGTTCTCCCTCTGTTCAAAGGTGGTTTCTTAAACTCATTTACTTATAAAAACTTCTCACTACGTGTAAACATCGATTTCATCGTAGGTGGCAAGTTCTTCTCAACTACCCGTATGTTTAATGCTTACGCTGGTTTAGCTGCCGAAACAGCCGGCCTGAACGAACTAGGCAACCCAAAACGTGACCCCGTGTCGGCCGGTGGTGGTATCTTACTACCGGGCGTAACTGCCGATGGCAAACCAAATACCGTACGTGTTGAAACACAATCATTCTATGAAGATAAAATGTTTGCTTTCAACGAAGCTTGGATTTATAACCAGACTTACGTAAAACTAAGAGAGGTGTCGTTAGGTTACAATGTTCCTAAAACAATCCTGAGTGGTAAAGCCATTAAATCAGCTAAAGTTTCTTTCATCGTTCGTAACCCATTATTGCTATATAGTGCTGCTGGCGGTGGAATCGATATTTCAGAAGCAGAGCTTTACTGGACCGAAGGTGGCCAGTTACCTCCTGTACGCTCATTTGGTTTAAATCTTAATTTAGGATTCTAATTTTAGCTCATCAGCAGTTATCTGTGGATTAAAATATTATTGAACATGAAAAAAATAAAAACATATAAATCATTAGCAGTGGCACTTACTTTAGCACTTGCCACTACTTCTTGTGACCCCGGCGATTTCGGCAATATGAATATCAGCCCTAATAGCCCTTCGGCTCCTAATACAGCCGGATTCCTCTCGGGTGCTTTACGTAATATAGGAACCATGACAACCGAAATGGTTCCGGCCCTTTATACGCAGCAATTCGGAGACATTACTTATATCGAGGATTCTCGTTATAAAACCATTAACTTTAGTTTTAATAACTACTACGCAGGCCCTTTAGTGGCGTATCAGTCAATTATTGATTTAAACACAAACCCTGATACCAAAACTACTGCGGCAGCCAATGGCTCGAACAACAACCAGATAGCCGTTGCCCGTATAGCCAAGGCTTATACCTATATGTGGATGACCGACCGCTGGGGGGATATTCCTTACTCGCAAGCCCTCAAAGGCAAAGAAAACTTTAGCCCTGCTTATGATACCCAACAAGCCATTTATACCGACTTGTTCAAGGAACTAAAAGAAGCACAGGCACAGTTTGATGGAGGCGCAGCCGTAAAAGGTGATATCCTGCTAGGTGGTGATGCTACCCGCTGGAAAAAATTTGCCAACTCTTTACGCATGATAATGGCCCTTCGGATATCGAAAGTTGACCCCGCTAAAGGCAAAACCGAATTTGCCGCAGCTATGGCCGACGGCGTGTTAACCTCAAATGCCGACAACATTAAATATACGTATTTGTCAGAGGCTAACAACGAGCATCCGCTTTATAACAACTACATTACTACAAACCGTAAAGACTTTGCCGTAAGTAGTACGTTCATGAATTACCTGTCGAAAATAAACGACCCCCGTATTCCGGGTATGGCTGACCCTAACAACCTGCAAAAATATGTAGGTGTACCTTATGGGGTTTTCCCTCCAACCTGGAAAGCACAAGATGTATCGTTAGCAGCTAGCAGCATTCGCCAGCAAAACTCATCGGCTAATGTGCTAACCTATGCACAGATTTTATTCTCGAAAGCAGAAGCGGCTAAATTAGGTTGGATTTCAGACGACCCTAAGGCCTTATACGAAAGTGCCATTAAAGCCTCTATTCAGCAATGGATTGGAGCCTCTGCTACCGATGCCGTAGTAAACGCCTACTTACAACAACCTGACGTTAAATATAATGACGCCAAAGCCTTAGAACAAATTGCTACACAAAAATGGATAGCATTGTTTTACCAAGGCAACGAAGCATGGGCAGAATGGCGCCGCACGGGTTATCCGGTGTTAACTCCGGCCGCTAACCCTCTTAATCCTAGCGGGCAAATCCCTCGTCGGATGGCTTATCCGGTAACAGAGCAAACCCTTAATAAAGTCAATTACGACAAAGCACTAGCTACACAGGGCGCCGACACACAGGATACCCGCGTATGGTGGGATAAAAAATAACAAGCATAATTACCGAAACACATATATCGCAAAGAGGCAGCCTACTAGGTTGCCTTTTTTGTTTGCGCTTGGTTTTCTTTAGAAAAAATTAATATTTCCGTAGCCAAATATATCATCTAAAAAAAAGCCTAATTTAAAATTCACAAGTTCCTCATAATCAAGTATTTACATGACAAGTTTTTGATATTTTCTTTAAAATATTCAAACCCTCTCAATGGTTTTACTAAAAAAAACACTTGTATTATGAATTTTATCTACATTATTTTTGTAAGAAGATTGCAAAGTCTATCATTTTTTTTTAACCAATACAAACAAAAACCAAACAAACAATTATGAGGAAATCTTTTCTACCAAGCCTTTTTTTGGTATTGTTTTGGACTGTACAAGTGCTTGCACAAGACAAAACAGTCACTGGTAAGGTTACATCGGCCGACGACGGCTCTATCCTTCCGGGTGTAAGCGTTACTGTAAAAGGCTCAAGCAAGGGTACTACCACAAATGCAGAAGGTGTTTACAGCATCTCAGTACCAGGAAATGCCACTTTAACCTTCAGCTTCATTGGCTTCGTTACACAACAAGTCCAAGTAAGCAACCGTAGTTCTATCAACGTACAGTTAGCCTCTGACGCTCAGGAGTTAGCAGAAGCTATCGTAGTAGGTTACGGTACTACTTCTAACATCAAAAAAACAGGAGCCGTTGGTGTAGTTAACTCTGACAAAATCGAGAACACGCCATTTACTTCAGTCGACAAAGCCCTTCAAGGCCGTGTAGCTGGTTTACAATCGGCTGGTGGTTCAGGCCAACCGGGTTCGGTGCAAAACATCAGAATCCGTGGTATTGGCTCAATGACTGCCGGTTCGGACCCACTTTATGTAGTTGACGGTATTCCGATTAACTCTGGTGACCTAACCAGAAACACAACAACAGCCAATGCTTTGGCGGGTATTAACCCTAACGACATCGAAAGCGTTACAGTATTGAAAGATGCCGCTTCGGCTTCAATCTATGGTTCACGTGCAGCTAACGGGGTTATCCTGATTAACACTAAAAAAGGTAAAGCCGGAAAAACCAAAATCCGTTTTGACACTGAAATTGGTGCTTCTGACATTGCTTACCTAAGCGACGCTAACCGCCCTCTAACTACTGCAGAATGGCGCGACCTAACAGCAGAAGGTTTAGTAAACTCAAAAACTGCGGCCGACAAAACAGCAGCTTTAGCTTTAGTAGACGCTAACTTCAGAACCAACAACGGTGTAAACACCAACTGGTTAGACGAAGTTACACGTGTTGGCCAACAACAACAATACAACCTTTCGGCAAGTGGTGGTAACGAAAAAACCCAATTCTACTTCTCGGGTGGTTACTTCAAACAAGAAGGTACTGTAATTCAGTCACTTTTCAATCGTTATACAGGAAACCTTAACCTGACTAACAAGATTACCGATAAATTGACTTTAAAAGCCAATTTAATGGTTTCTTCAACTGGTCAGAAAGGCCCTGGTACTGGTGGTTTATTTGCTAACCCAGTATTAACAGCGTATTTCTTGTTACCTTCGTATTCTCCAAGAAACGCCGACGGTACACCAAATATCACTGGCCCTGACTTCCCTGCTGGTGCGCTTTTCAATCCGATCTCAATTGCAGAAATGGACAAAAGAAAAACCACAGGTGTAAAAGGTATCACAACTGTAGCTCTTGAGTATCAGTTATTGAAAGACCTTAAAATATCTTCTAAAATCGGTATCGATTATAATAACTACGAAGAAGACGTTTACAACAACCCATTCGTAGGTGACGGTAGAAATGACAACGGTCGTTCGTCAAGATTATACACCCGTTATTTCAACTGGGTATGGACAAACCTTGCAGATTATACATGGGACATCACTAAAAACGATGACTACGTACTGAACGTAATTGCTGGTTACGAAGCACAAAAATCACAAACGTATTTCTCGAATGCAGTAGCTTATGGTTTACCTGCTAACCTGAACATCATTGTTCCTTCGGCTGGTTCGGTATATAACTCAGCAGTTGGTTCAAACAGCGACTACTCGTTTGCTTCAGCTTTAGCAATGGGTAACTTCTCGGTTAAAAACAAATACGTGTTGTCAGGTAGCTTCCGTAGAGATGGTTCTTCAAGATTCGGTAGCAACAACAGATACGGTAACTTCTGGTCAGTAGGTGGTGCTTGGAATATCCACAAAGAAAGCTTCATGGCTGACCTTACTTGGATTGACCAATTGAAACTACGCGCCTCTTATGGTGTGAATGGTAACGCCGCTATCGGTGACTACGACTGGCAACCAACTTATGCTTATGGCTCAGCCTATAACTATCAGGGAGCAACAGGTAGTGGCCCTAACGCAGTAGGTAACATTAACCTTACTTGGGAAGAAAACCGTCCGTTGGACATAGGTTTTGATGCAACTTTATTGAAAAAACGCTTGAACGTTACCGTTGAGTGGTACAAAAGAAAAACTACTAACTTATTGTTAGATGAGCCTCTTTCAAGAACCACAGGTTTCACCAGCTTCAAAAACAATATTGGTTCATTACAAAACCAAGGTATCGAAATCGCCCTTTCAGGTACTCCTTTAATTCTTGGAGATTTCAGTTGGGAAGCCAGCTTCAATGTTTCATTGAACAGAAACAAAATTTTGTCTCTTGTAAACAATGCTGACCAAGTTTCGGGTGCGTTTATCAGAAGAGTAGGCGAAGACTACCAATCATTCTACGTGAGAGATTGGGCAGGTGTTGACCCAGCTAATGGTAGCCCACTTTGGTACGTTGACCAAACTCGTACTGAAAAAACAAGCGTTTATAACAATGCTAAACAATTCATCGTTGGTTCTGCTACACCAAAAGCATTCGGTAGCTTAGGTTCTACTTTCTCGTACAAAGGTCTTAGCTTAGACTTCTTGTTCTACTATAACTTTGGTAACTTAGTACGTGATAGCTGGGCTAACTACACACAAAGTGACGGATACAACGCAACATTCAACAGAGTTGCCGTTCAGTTACAAAGATGGCAAAAACCAGGCGACGTAACCAACGTTCCTAAATATGTATATGGTGGAGCCAGTGCTTCAAACTCGTTATCGAGCAGATATTTATATGGTGGAGACTATATCCGTTTAAGAGATATTACTTTCGGCTATACACTTCCATCTTCGTTAATATCGAAAATCAAGTTGAGCAATGTTAAAGTATATGTGAGAGGTAGCAATATCTGGACATGGGTTAAAGACAAAAACTTGCCTTATGACCCTGAGACATATATCAACAGTTCAACAAACTTAGATATTTATCTTCCTAAAACGTTCACAGGTGGTTTACAAGTTGCGTTTTAATAAAAAATTTCTAAAAAAAATATCATGAAAAGATTCAATCATAAAGTACTGGTTTTAGGAGTTCTTATTACAAGTTTCCTTTCTTCTTGTAAAGAATCATTCTTAGAACTTGCTCCATATACACAGGTTCCGAACGAAGCTGCCGTTGCAACTGAGGCCGACCTACTAGTGGCCTTAAGAGGAACTTACGCACAATTGAGAAGTGCTAACTTATTTGGTCGTACAATTCCGGTTATCGGAGACCTCGGTGCCGACAACGTGTTTCTTTCTTCAAGAAACTCAGGAAGATACTTCGCGTTTGACCAATACGTAATTACAACAGCAAACGCCGATTACGAAGGCTTCTGGAATAACGCCTATACAGCTATTCTGAGAGCTAACAACGTAATTAACGCCAAACTGGCCGATAACGCTAACGTAAACCAGATTAAAGGTGAAGCTTATGCAATAAGAGGCTTATTGTATTTTAACCTTGTTCGTAGCTTTGCCAAATCAGGCGACCCAGCGGCTGAAGGTGTTCCGATTGTATTATCTTACGACCCAACACTTAAACCAAAACGTAATACAGTTCAGGAAGTATATACACAAATTGCGGCTGACCTCGACAAAGCCTATACTTCAATGACTACTTACGCTGGTTCTGCCAGATTGTCAAAATATGCAGCGCGTGCTTTAGCAGCTAAAGTAGCCTTGTATCAGGGAGACTACGCTAAAGCCTTAACTTATGCAACTGACGTTATCAATAACAGTGGTTTTTCATTACTAACTTCTGACAAAGTGTTGTCATACTGGGCTACTCCAGCATCAAACGCTGAAACAGTTAAAAGTGAAACATTGTTCGAGGTTTCGGCTGATGCTACCCTTAACGTTGGTACTGACGAGCTAGGTTATATCTACAACCAAGCTGGTTACGGTGACCTCCTTGCAAACGAAGAGTTATACAAACTATACGCCGATACTGACGTTAGAAAAAAACTAATCGTTGTTGGTTCAAGAGCGCAAGCTGAAAACCCTGCTTACATCGTAAACAAATACCAAAACGTAAGTGGCGACAGAGACGACAAAAAAGTGATTCGTATCTCAGAAGTGTACCTAATTGCTGCCGAAGCTTCGGCTCGTACAAACAATGAGGCCGATGCTTTAAAATACCTGAACGCATTAGTAAAACAAAGAGATGCCTCTTTAACTTATGCTTCAACAGGTGCGGCTTTAATAGAAGATATCATTCTTGAGCGCAGAAAAGAGCTAGCTTTTGAAGGCGACAGATACTTTGATTTGAACCGTCTGAAAAGAGACGTCGTTCGTGTAGGTGGTAAATATTCTGTAAGAAATATTCCTTTCACCAGCAATTTCAGAATCGGGCCAATTCCTCAGACTGAAAGAAACGCGAATCCAAATATCTCTCAAAACCCAGGATATTAATTCCTGAGAATTGATAAAACAAAAACCGGCCTGATTACTCAGGTCGGTTTTTATTTTGCTTGGTTGTTTACCAATAACGTTCAATCTCATCCGGTAATACGGATTACCATTAACCCCACAACAATGGCAAACAAACAAGATGCCCCCATCATAATTAGTCTTCTTTTAATGCTCTTAAAATAAGGCAACCGCAATAAAGCATTATTGAAATATACAGTACCCACAACCATAGTAACAACCAGCATAACATTTGCCGGAATATACCTGTAAACATCATACTTTGTTCCGAAAAGAAAATTGTTCGAGAAAACAACCACCATTACCACAAAGAAACTCCAGTTAATTATTTTATCTTTCATATATTAATGGCTTAGCATACATAAAAGAACACAAAAATTACGTTTTATCCTAAAATTATTCATTACCTTACAAGGCAAAAATATCAGTTTTTGGCTACCATATTTAAAACTTTTTGGATTACATTTGTCAAAATTTTATCTCTATGAAAAAAGCTTTTTTATACCTTTCCCTCTTTTTTGCGTGCCTTACAACTCAGGCCCAGTACATGCAGGATGTAAACGGCAAACCGCTGTTATCGGCTAAATACGTTGACGTTGTTGGTAGCCCCTACTTATTTGAAACATGGAACAAAGGTGATGTAGTTCTTAGCGACGGAACTACCTACAAAGAACTTGACCTTAAATACAATCAGGTAGATGGCATCGTGTTTTTTAAAGGCAAAAACGGCGAAGACCTCGGCTTTACGCTACCCGTGAAATCGTTCAAGCTATACCCGAATAACGCCCTGATGAGCTTTGTGCTGGCCCCTGAAATAAAAGATGGTTCAAGCGACCCTTACTTTGAACTTTTAAGCGATGGCAAAAAAGTTAAATTCCTGAAAAAAGTCAGCAAGGCTGTCAGAGAATCAAAATCTTATGGTTCGGCAAGTGCAACCAAGATATTTGCCGAAAACCTCAATTATTACCTACTGAAAGCCGACGGAACCCCTCTGAAAGTAAAGAAAGATAAAAAAGGAATTTTAGGAGCCTTAAGCGACAAATCGGCTGAATTGGAGCAATACATTAAAGATAACAAAACCAACTTCAAGGAAGATGCCTCAGTAGCGGCACTGGTTGATTATTACAACACCTTATAAAACAAAAAGGGCTTCCGTCGAAGCCCTTTTTTATTGTTTATGCCAGCACTTTTTTGGCGTAGATTTCGGTAAGAACATCAATTACTTTATCAATTTCTTCTTCGGTGTTATATTTACCGAACGAGAAACGAACATTTCCTCTATCAGGAGCCACATTTAAAGCCCCCAACACGTGCGAGCCAACATCCGTACCACTCGAGCAGGCACTGCCCCCTGAGCAGGAAATCTGAGCTATATCAAGGTTAAACAAAAGCATATCGTTGTCGTCGCCGGGCGGGAAACTCACATTCAATACAGTATAAAGGCTGTTTTCCATATTAGCCGAGTCGCCGTTAAACAAAACCCCCGGAATATTCGCCTTTAGTTTTTCTATCATTTTGCTTTTAAGCCCCTTAATATGCTTCTGGTGTACTTCCATGTCACGATACGCAATTTCAAGAGCTTTGGCCATTCCTACAATACCATACACATTTTCGGTGCCTCCGCGCATATTGCGTTCCTGCGAGCCACCGTGTATAAACGGATGTATTTTATTTTCGGCATTGATATACAGAAACCCCACGCCCTTAGGGCCATGAAATTTATGTGCAGCCCCAACCAGAAAATCCACTTTTAAATCCTGCAAATCGTGCGTATAATGCCCCATTGTCTGCACCGTATCCGAATGGAAAACAGCATTATACTGTTTGCATATTTCGCTTACACGTTTTAAGTCGAGCAGGTTACCAATTTCATTATTACCGTGCATTAACGACACCAGCGAACGTGGTTTTGTACGCAGAAGCTCTTCCAGATGCGTCAGGTTTACATACCCTTTTTCATCAAGCTTTACATAGCTTAGCTCAATAATACCCTGTTTAGCCAGATGCTCCAACGTATGCAGCACCGCATGATGCTCGGTTGGCGAGGTAATGGCATGTGTTAACTGATAAGTATCAATACTACAAGTAATGGCTGTATTGTCGGCCTCGGTTCCGCCAGAAGTAAAGAAAATCTCTGAGGGCGATGCTTTCAGCAAACCTGCAATGGTCTTGCGCGATTTTTCGATGGCCGAACGCACCTGCCGCCCGTGGGCATGAATCGACGAAGGATTCCCGAAGTTTTCGGTCATTAAAGGCAACATAGCCTGAAGAACTTCGTCGTCCAGACGTGTCGTAGCGGCGTTATCAAGATATATACGAGGCATTTTTTATTTGGTTTTTGCAAAATTAATGATTGTTTTTTTATTGTACAACCCACAAAACAACTAGAGTAAGCAAATTTTATTTGGCAAAAACCACCTACTAGCCTGTTCAGAGTTCTACACTTACATTCCGCTTGAAAGCCGCACCAAAATCAATCATCGATTCGGTTTTCAATACCCCGTCAATGTTATCGATTTTATCATACAGAACCTTGCGCATGTGTTCGCTCGATTTAGCCACAATTCGGGCATAAAGCGTATATTCACCCGTAATGTAGTAGCACTCCGTTACCTCAGGAATTTTCCTGAGTTCTTCAATAATCAGTTTCGAGTCTGAGTCTTCTTTCAGAATAATTCCGGTAAAGGCACTCCATTCATAACCTAACTTACGTTCGTCAAGAATAATTCCGGCTCCTTTCAGAATCCCCGCCTTTTTCATACGCGCCACACGTTGGTGCACCATCGTATTAGAAATATTAAGTGTTTTGGCTATTTCTGAATACGGTTTCCGGCCATCTTTTTCAAGCTGAATCAGAATTTGCCTGTCAAATTCATCTAAAAATTCGCTACTTGGCATAAGTCAAAATATATTTAAATAACTTATTTCAAAATAATATTCGCTTAAAGCAACAATAATAAAGTAAATATAACTTATTTATTGACATTCATAAGTCATTTTAACACTTTTGTAACATCGGAATAAAATAAAACCAAAGAAAATTATGCTAGTAGCTACTCACTTGAGCGAACAACTAATGGAATTAGAAGAACGCTATGGAGCCCACAATTATCATCCACTATCGGTTGTTCTTGACCGTGGCAAAGGTGTATATGTTTGGGATGTAGAGGGCAAACGTTATTATGATTTCCTTTCGGCCTATTCTGCCGTTAATCAGGGGCATTGCCACCCACGCATTATTAATGCTTTAATTGAGCAGTCTCAGAAACTAACACTTACTTCGCGCGCATTCTACAATTCAATGCTTGGGTATTTTGAAGAATACATTACCCAATATTTTGGTTATGACAGAGTTCTACCCATGAATACAGGCGTAGAAGCCGTAGAAACAGCCATGAAACTGTGCCGCAAATGGGGGTATCAGGTAAAGGGGATTCCTGAAAACAAAGCCAAAATTATTTTTGCCGGAGGCAATTTTCATGGCCGCACGCTCTCGGTTATTTCTGCCTCTACCGACCCAACGGCCCGCCAAGACTTTGGCCCTTACATGACAGGCATTGAAGTAGTACCTTATAACAACATTGAAGCACTCGAAGAAGCACTCATTAACGACCCCTACGTGGCTGGTTTTATTGTAGAGCCTATTCAGGGCGAAGCAGGCGTAGTTGTACCTGACGATAATTACCTGCCAGAGGCTTACAGGCTATGCAAAGCCAGTAATGTGCTTTTTATTGCCGACGAAATCCAGACGGGTATTGCCCGCACCGGTAAAATGCTGGCAACCGACCACTACGGTATCCGGCCCGATATGATTATTCTGGGCAAAGCCCTTTCGGGCGGTGTGCTGCCCGTATCGGCCGTATTAGCCGACAACGAAATCATGCTCACCCTTAAACCCGGCGAACATGGTTCTACTTACGGCGGTAACCCATTGGCCTGCGCCGTAGCAATGGAAGCCCTAAAGGTAGTGAAAGATGAAAATCTGGCTCAGAATGCCGAACAACTAGGCTACATTTTCCGTCGGGAAATGCAGAAGCTCGTCGATAACACTTCCATCGTAACACAAGTACGTGGCAAAGGCTTGTTAAATGCTCTTATTATTAATACCGACGAAGATTCAGACCTTGCGTGGGACATCTGCCAGCAAATGAAAGAAAACGGCTTATTAGCCAAGCCAACACATGGCAACAAAATTCGTCTAGCCCCGCCTTTGGTTATTACCGAAACCCAATTATGGGATTGTATCGACATCATTACAGATACTATCCAAAGTTTCAGTTAAACAATATTACATTTCATATAAGCCAAAAGCCTTTGCTCATCAATAAAGCAAAGGCTTTTGGCTTTATTAACGGCCTGTCATACGGGCTATATGTTCAGGATATCTGGCCCCCACCACTTCAATTTGTGCAAGAGCGGTGTCAATTTCGTAAAGTTCTTCTTTGGTAAGCCCGATATTTACAGCCCCATTGTTTTCTGCCAGACGGCTCAGTTTTGTGGTACCCGGAATGGGCACAATCCAGCTTTTTTGCGCCAGCAACCAAGCCAACGCAATCTGCGCCGGAGTAGCCTCTCTTGCGCTGGCAATTTTATTCAATAAATTAATCAAAGCCTGATTGGCTTTAAGAGCTTCTGGTGTAAACCGAGGGAGTATCTTTCTGAAATCGTTCCCTTCAAAGGTGGTGTTTTCGTTCATCTGCCCAGTCAGGAAGCCTTTTCCAAGTGGACTAAACGGCACAAGCCCAATTCCTAATTCTTCAAGGGTGGGTATAATAACCTTTTCGGGTTCTCGGGTCCATAACGAATACTCACTTTGCAGGGCCGTAACAGGCTGCACAGCATGAGCCTTACGAATGGTTTCTGCACCAGCTTCTGACAAACCAAAATGCTTCACTTTTCCTTCCTGAATCAGGTCTTTTACTGCACCGGCTACCTCCTCAATAGGCACTTCGGGGTCAACTCTATGCTGATATAATAAATCTATCGACTCTATATTTAGCCTTTTGAGTGAGGCTTCAGCCACTGCTTTAATATGCTGTGGCCTGCTATCAAGCCCACCCCACCTTGTTTCTCCGGCTACGGTAGGCTTAAATCCGAATTTGGTTGCAATAACCAGCCGCACACCCGCATCTCTTTTAAAGGGCGTAAGGGCTTCGCCTACCAATTCTTCATTAATAAAAGGTCCGTATACTTCTGCGGTGTCAAAAAAGGTTACGCCCTGTTCTACGGCAGCACGTATCACCCGAATCATTTCTTTCTTATCTCCTACTGAGCCATAACCAAAACTCATGCCCATACACCCTAACCCAAGTGCCGACACCTCAAGGCCGCTGTTTCCAAGTTTGCGCTTTTGCATTTTTGCTATATTTTTTAATTGAAAATAAGTTAAAATAAAAAATTATTTGCTAGTATTTTTTTAAACACAAAGCAACGTAGCGCATAACAATCTACCGAGTTACACCGTTTGCAATATTCAACTTCTTATTTCTACGTGCATAACTCCGGCATACCTTATGGTAAAATATTGTTAAGTAAATAGTTCTTCCTACTTAAAATAAATGAATGTAAATCAGGCATTTCTGAATTTAACCGGACTTTGCTGTACATATTTTTTAAAGAAATTATTAAAATGTGTCACTTCCGAAAAACCCAAGGCATAGGCAATTTCGGCTACATTCCATTGGCTATATTTTAGCAGAATTTTTGCTTCCTGTAATATCCGCTCAGCAATAATCTGCGAAGTTGTTTTCTGAGTTACTTCTTTTACTGCCCTGTTCAGATGATTCACATGAATATTAAGTTGCTCCGCAAATTCAGAAGCTGCTCGTAACTGTACATGGGGGTGGGTATCATCAATAGGAAACTGGCGTTCGAGTAATTCAAGAAACAGCGTAGAAATACGTTGAGAGGCATTGATGGGCTGCTTGTCAAACTTTGATGATAACTGCATTTTCATGGCGAAATGCAGTAATTCAAACACAATATTTCGAAGCACGTCATATTTATGAATATAGTCCGAGTTGATTTCCTGAAACATTCTATCGAAAATTTCATTAACTTTCTCTACCTGCTCATCCGAAAGCTCAAATATATGCGTACCACTGGGCTGAAAAACCTCATACTGATTCAGCCTACCAAACTGGTGAAAGAAATGCTGGTTAAAGATACAAAACGCGCCGCTACGTATCTGTTCGGTATGCTCCCATTTGTAAGGTATCTGAGGATTAGAAAAACTCAATGCCTGTTTCTGCACTTCAATCACTTTATCGGCATAATATACTCTGCTCTTGCCCACTACAAGCATTATTTTGAAGTAATCCCGTCGTTTGTACGGAACAGGTTTGGCTTTATCACCCACGAAGGGTTCAAGCCTGAACACATTAAAATGCCCCATTTCATTACGGATGTTTTCGGGCATCCAGTCGAATTTTCTTTGATAAAGCTCTTCAATGGTTTCAATCTTTTCCATAGTAATAAAACATTTTATAGGAACAGGCTTCTACTAAAATAGGCATATCTGCTCATTTTCCGATATAGTTTCTTCCAAAAGAATAATTCAGGCTAATATTCCAGACAAAAGCTTTGCCTGTATTAATATGGGTTCGGATACTCTTACTGACAATTGATGCAACCGAAAGCGGGAAATTCTGCCTGCCTAACGTAAGGTTTGAGTTAACATACAAACCATCTTTCTGGTCCATTTTTAAATAATAAACCTGAGGCATAAATTTTAAAAATAACTGCTTAGGTAATTTAATATTAGCTAAACTAGTTCTTACAGCCAGAAAATGAGTATTACGTGTGGCATCGGCTTCAAGCCCACGTGAATACAGGTAATAAAAACCAATACTGATTTTTTTGGTAAGTATATAAGTGGGCAATACCTCAACAGCCACAAATCTTTGCGCCTGTACTATAGGTCTGCTATTGTTATCTACAATTACCATTTTCTCCTTAAAAGCAATGGCAGGATGCACCCCAACATTTAACAGGAACCTACGCATTTGTACGGCCTGATAACGCCACCAGAAAAGGAATGTCCAGGGTTTGCCTTCCATAGAAAAACGCAATTGTGGCTCAAAACTAAGTTTCTTTTGGGCCAGTACCAGATCGAAAATAGCGGCTGGCTTACCCAACGAGAAAGAGGGTAACAATGAAATACCGTTGTTAGTAACACTCACAGCACCGCTAAAACGACCGATGCTCTGAGTACTGTCTGAGTTTTTGGAAAAAACCTGACCCGAAAAATGGAATGTCGAAATAAATAGCAGGAAGACCTTAAGATTTCCTGAGCGGAAAAAAACCATCTGTTTTATTGTGTAGTAAGTTTCTGCTGCAAAATTACTTTCTCCAGACAGGGCTTACTAAACAAAAATCAAAGCATAACTTACGATTTTCAAACAATTGTTTCAGAATACAAAAGTAATCGGTATGATAAGAACCCTTTCAATACTCCCAGCTTTTGGGGAGTTTCATTTCACGGGCATAGTAAGCAGGCGCATAAGAATGCACCCTTTCGAGTAGTTTGTTTACCTCCCGTTCAAATTCTATGTAATAGTCTTCGTGGAGCTTCGGCAGTTTTTTCAGCACAAACTCGGTACGTTTGGCAACATACAAAGCCAGCGTATCCGACTTGCTATTATATTTTTCAAGCAATTTAAACTGGTTTTCAAAGAAAGTATTAAGTAAGTAAAGTGTTAATTCCACTTCGCCGTATTTATCTTTGGTTACTTTTACGTGGGTGGTAATCTGAGCATTCAGGTTGCGCATATCCTGCATCATCCAGCCGGGTGTATCATGATACATTTTCGATACCGACAAAATACTTTTTTTCACGGCTGCCCGTCTTTCTTCCAGAAAAGATTCGTCTTCCAGTAGCTGATACTGTAATTGCTGCACCAGTAAATCGTTCTTACCGATTAAACGGAGCAACATTTTATCTTTTTCTTTGGCAGGCAACCCCTGAATAGCTTTTTCAAGCTCTTTAGTAATTTTTGGCATAAGGCATCAACGTATTTTCCCATTAAACTATAAAGCCCCTGAAAAAATTCAGAGGCTTTACAAAAAAACTTATCAAGAGTAGCTATTATATAGCACTTTTAACTTCTACAACGAAAATCAGCGGCGAATAGGGCGGTATAATATACGCGCCGGTTTGTTGGTTTTGTGAACCTTTGGCGGCGTATCCGAGCGACGACGGGAACACCAACACAGCTTTTTCGCCTACTCTTAGGCGTAACAAGCCTTCTTCAAAGCCTTTTACTACCGTGCCACCTCCCAGATATACATCAATCTGACCTGTATCGAACTGTTTGATATTGCTTGCCAGATACCCCGTATATTTCACCGTGGCTGTTTGGCCAGATTTAAGCAAATCACCTGTTTTTTCAATCATTTTGAGTACGTTTACCCCAGAGGCTGTTTTCTCGGTCGAAACAAACGTTGTGTTTGTACCCGTAGCAATATATTCTGCCATTTGCTCTTCTTCAGAGCGGTACTTCACTATTTCCAAATCAAGGGCAATAACCGATTTACCCGGAATTTTACCTTGTGTTTGGCTACCATAAGCCAGATAAGAAGGAAGCAGGAAGAAACCTCTTTCGCCTTCTCTCAACAGAAAAATGGCATCAAGTACGCCTTGTAGTCCGATAGTTCCTCCATAAATACCTGTAAATGGCGCGTTTTTCAAGCGTTCTGTACTGTCTATTTTGGTTCCATCCAATAATGAAATCGTATAATGTATTTTTACTTCATCGCCAATACCTACGCTATCGCCAGAAGGATTGGTTTTTGTGATTTTGTAATACATTCCATTATTTGCCTTTGTCATCTGAAGACCCTTCGCGGCAATATAATTTACCATTTCTTGGTCGTTCTGCTTAATGGTTTGTTCAGCATCATTTTCCAGAAAACCACCACAGGCACCTAATAACACAGCGCAACATACAACTAATACAAGTATAACCTTTTTCATTACTTAATAATTATTATTTAACATCTATAATTTCCATTTCAAAAATTAATGGAGAAAACGGCTCAATTACACCGCCTGCGCCACTCTCGCCATAAGCTAAATTAGATGGAATAAAGAAAATACATTTTTCGCCCTTTTTCATGGTCTGTAAGGCTTGCTCCCAACCCGGAATTACCTGCCCTTGTCCGACAGTAAGTTCGATTGGTTGTTTTCCTACCGACGAGTCGAAAACCCTTCCATTCATTAATTTACCTGTATATTCTACTTTGACGGAATTTCCGGGTGCAATGGTTGCACCGGCTCCTTCTTTCACAACGACACGATAGATACCATATTGTGTTTTAGTGGCATTAGGGAAATTTTTCTTTGCATACTCTTCCATAATTTTCACTTCGTTGTTTTTCTTGGCTTCTTGTTCTTTCTGGTAGTCTTCAACCGATTGAACCGATCTGATTTTTACGATGAATCTGATTTCAGAGCCTTTTGTTACCCCCGGAGGCATCGGTTGTTGTTCACGTAGAAACAATGAGTCAGAGCTAACAAAAACCGTTGCGCTGTCGCCTTCTGTCAAGTGTAAAAGGGCGTTCTCGAACGAGCCTTTAAATACGCCTTTTGGTAAGGCAAACTTAATTGGCTCGCCTCTTTTATAGGTATTTGTAAATACTGTATCGTTCGGAGCCTTAATTACCAAGTCGAAGGTTACTAAATCTCCTACCTTTGGTTTTTTACCACTACCTGCTTGGTGTATCTGGTATTTTGAGCCATCGTTTTCTTCTTTTACTTTGAACTCCCCGCAAGAGAAAAGTAAGCCCCCTGTGATTACAAGGCCCAGAGTTGATTTCAAAAATTTTGTCATGAAATTGTATTAAATTATAATTTGTTACTAAATAAAAATACTTTATAAAAACCGTTACTCTCCGCTCAGCAATTCGGCCTGATATTCGGGCAGAAGGTTCAGAAAAGCCTCAACGGTTTTAGCCAGCCCCACATAAGAACGCCCTCCGGCTGCATTTTTATGCCCACCTCCGTTAAAATGTTTTCTGGCGAAATCGCTCACCGAAAAATCCTTCACCGACCTGAACGAAATCCGCACCATGTCGTCTCGTTCTACAAACATGGCGGTCATGGTTACGCCTTTAATCGAAAGCCCATAGTTTACAATGCCTTCGGTATCCCCATTTTTGGAGCCGAATCTGGCAAGTTCTTCTTTCGATATAGCCATGTAAGAAATTCGGTATTCGGGCAGGTATGTTAATTTCTGGCTCAATACAAAGCCCAGAAACTGCATTCTTTCCAGTGGGTTATTATCAAAAATTTTTCGGTGGATACTATTGGTTACCACCCCTATCGCTATCAGTTCGCCAGCCACCCGATGCACGTCTTTGGTAGTGCTATCGAACCTGAACGAACCCGTATCCGTCACCAACCCTGCATAAAGGCATTCGGCAGCCGGAACATCAATCAGGGCTTTATCTCCCAATATTTCAATCAACAAAAAAATCAGCTCGCAAGTAGCCGCCGCCTTTTCGTTCCAGAACACAAAATCAGCGAAGTTTTCGGGTTGCTGGTGGTGGTCAACCAGTACTTTTCGGGCAGAGGCGTTTCTTATATATTCTTCCATACCTTTGATACGGTTCAGGGCCGAAAAATCAAGGCAGAAAATCATCTCAGCTTCGGCAATCAGCCTTTTGGCTGTTTCCTGTTTCTCGCTTTCAAAATTTATCACCTGCTCCTCGCCCGACATCCATTGTAAAAACTCAGGATAATCGGTAGGCGTAATAACCGTTACAGCATGATTTTTCTTGGTTAAATAAGCAGCTAACCCCAGCGACGACCCCAGTGCGTCGGCATCGGGATTCTGATGAGTAGTGATAACAATTTTCTTGGGCGAGGCCAGTAAATCCTTAAATTCTCGTAACTTCTGTACGGAATCTGTAAAAAACTCTTGCATAATGGGGCAAAGGTACAAAGGAAACACGGGAAAACAAACATACCTGAAATGGAATGAAAACACCGCCCGAATGCCTCCTGAAACCAATCTGAGCCTTTTTTAGAAAGAATATACAAATAAATATTTCTGAATTTTCAATAAAAAATGAAATTATGATAAATTATTTATCGCAGAATCTTCTTGGTTTAGGAATTTATTTTATGTTTGTAGGTATATTCCCTTAATTCATAACCTATGAGACCTATTATTCTACTCTTGCTTTCGCTCATAGTCGGTGTGGCGTATGCCCAGCAAACCCCTACCGAACAATGGCGGCCCGCTTTTCATTTTTCGCCTGCCCAAAACTGGACAAACGACCCCAACGGACTTGTTTTTCTGGATGGCGAATGGCACATATTTTATCAGCACAATCCGTTTGAAAACAAATGGGGCCACATGAGTTGGGGCCATGCCGTGAGCAAAGATTTGGTTAAATGGGAACACCTGCCCGTGGCTATCCCTGAAGATTCGGTCTGGATTTTCTCAGGAAGCGTTGTGGTCGATAAAAACAACACCAGCGGCTTTGGCGCAAACAGCATGATAGCCATTTATACGGCCGACTACCACGGCAAAAAAGAAAATCAGCATCTGGCGTATTCAACCGACAAGGGCCGCACTTGGACAAAATACAAGAAGAATCCGCTAATTGCCGCGCCTCTCCCTGACGGCAAGGTTATGAAAGACTTCCGTGACCCAAACGTATTCTGGCACGAACCCAGCAAACAATGGATAATGACACTTGCCCTACCAACCGAGTTTAAAATACACATTTATGGCTCAAAAAATCTACTGAACTGGAATTTCCTGAGCGAATTTGGCAAGCAGGGCGATATTACCAAAATATGGGAATGCCCCGCCCTGATTGAGCTTCCGGTAGAAGGCAAAGCCACCAGCCAATGGGTTTTGTTTATATCGGCTAGTAATCCACATCCTGATTTCGTCGGGATGCAGTATTTCGTAGGAAACTTCGATGGCAAAACCTTTACCAATACCAACAAGCCCGATACAAAACTGTATGTCGATTATGGCAAGGATTTTTATGCGGCTATTCCGTTTAACAACACGCCAAGAAAACTCCTATTAGGCTGGATGGCAAGCTGGCAATATACCGATGCCCTGCCGACTTTCCCGTGGAAAGGCCAGATGAGTATCCCGCGTGAAATAAGCCTGAAAGCAATGCCCGAAGGTATAAGGCTTGTACAAAAACCTGCCGACGAAATCCTGAAAGCCAAAAACTGGCGTGGTATTGTACAAATGGAAGAAATGGGTATTGAAGAAGATAACGGCATGATGTGGCACAACCAGAGTAGTGCTTATATGATTGATGTAGAATTTGAACTGTCAGGAGCCAGCGAAGTTGGCGTAAAAGTATTTCGTAACCAAAGCACTAATCAGGAAACCCTCATAGGATACCAGCGAGACACCGAACAACTCTATGTAAACCGCATTAATTCGGGTAAAATTATTTCGGCCAACTTCCCTTCTATGGATGCCATCCCGATGAAAACAGCCCGAGGAACGGTCAGGATGCAGATATTTGTCGATAAATCATCGGTTGAAGTCTTTGGCAACGACGGCGAAGCCACTATTACCAGCCTTGTTTTTCCGGAAGGAGGCAAATCAGACTGGCAGTTATTCAGCCGCAATGGCAGAGCTAAAGTAACCAAGCTCAAAGTATGGGAGTGGCAAGAGTAAGCTCTACCTACGGCTCAGGTATTTTTGTTTTACTGGCAACGCCGCCGACAAACTAAAAATAGGCTTACGATGCCAACAACAAGCGCAACAAAGAACTGAACTTTCTGAACAACAAGTGCCAGTTCTTTGTTGTCTGTATAACAGGCTACAAAAAACTACCGCAATACTCATTCATTACTACCAGCATTTTCTTGGGCAGTATTTTTTCTATTTTACCTTGCAGCGGTACATATAGTTGTGTTTATACTATATTTGCAGATGTAAAAAGTTTTACCCATTCTACCCCGCTATGGACAGTTTTTCAAGACGAGATATATTAAAAACTTTTGGGTTAACAGCCAGTGGCTTGTCGTTCCTGAACGCAGATGCCTTTGCCGAAAACCCCGAAAATGACCCTATTGAACTCCCACTCGACGACCGATTCATTACCCTAGACCGCCCCGTAACAGCCATTGTGTTAGGTGCTGGTAACCGCGGCAATGTATATGGCCGTTTTGCATTGGCGTTTCCGAACGAGCTAGACATGGTAGGTGTGGCCGAGCCTGTTCCGTTTCGTAACGACCGCTTTGCACAAGCACATAATATTGAAGAAAAAAACCGCTTCAAAACATGGGAAGATGTTTTTAAAGTACCCAAGTTTGCCGATGCCATTATTATTTCAACCCCCGATGACCTCCACTATGGCCCAGCCATGAAGGCCCTCGAAATGGGCTACCACGTATTGCTCGAAAAACCCATTTCGCCTTCTTATCAGGAGTGCCTCGATATTCTGGCTATGGCTAAAAAAACCAAACGGATTATTGCCGTTTGCCACGTTTTACGCTATACCCCTTATTTCAGAAAACTAAAGGAAATTGCCCAGAGTGGCCAGTTTGGTAAGCTCATCAGCGTAAACCACCTGGAGGGTATCGAGTATCAGCACATGGCGCATTCGTATGTGCGCGGCAACTGGCACGTAGCCAAAGACACCAACCCGATTATTCTGGCGAAATCGTGCCACGACCTCGACATTCTGCGCTGGATTATCGGCAAGCCTTGCAAAAGCATAGCGGCTCATGGGTCGTTAAGCTGGTTTAAAAAAGAAAACGCGCCCGAAGGCAGCACCGAACGCTGCACAGACGGCTGTAAGGTCGAAGCCGAATGCCCTTTCTCGGCCATTAATATTTATCATAAACAACGCCTGCGTATTCGTGTGCTTGACGTAACCGACGACCCCGCCAAACAAGGTGATGAAATTCTGGAAAAACTGAAAACATCGCCCTATGGCCGTTGTGTTTACAGAATGAATAACGACCAGCCCGACCACTACACTACCTCAATGGAGTTTGAGGGGGGCGTTACCGTAAACTTTGCTATGGAGGCCTTTACTTCGTTTGAAGCCCGTAAAACCCGCCTGATGTTTTCGCACGGGGAAGTCTGGGGCGATATGGACGAAATACAAACCTATGATTTCCGTACCAAGCAAAATACCAAATGGCGCGCAAGCGAGCTGCCCGAATACAAAAGTCAGGCATCGGGCCATGCAGGGGGCGACTACGGTCTGGCCCGAAACTTTGTGCAGGCTGTGGCACAAAACAAACCCGAATTATTAACCTCGACGATTGATGCCTCTATTGAAAGCCACGTAATGGGCTTTATGGCCGAGAAAAGTCGCCTCAGTAAGCAGATGGTAGAAGTAAAAATATAAATAAAGAAGTATGCGTAAAATATTAATTATAGCTCTTATAGTGCTGGGGGCGTGCGAAAAAAAGAAAGCAGATTTAGGCACCTTTGATTTAAAGAGTTTCAAAACTGACCGAGGCGGCTGCGAAGGCAAAAGAGATAAACTGATAGACGAATTAAAAGGCTTACGGCCAAAAATTATGGGCTTAACCGAAAATCAGGTGGTTGAAAACTTCGGCCGTTACGACTACCAGATTCTGAGCCGCCGCAACGAAAAGGTTTTTGTTTATTTTCTGGAAAAAGGCCCTCAATGTGAGTACATCCAGAACCCAACCAATGCACGCTCAATGATGCTCTATTTCAATGCCGCCAGCCTTGTAAAAGAAGTTTCGTTTCAGAACGGAGGTATTATTGATACCTACAAGTAAACCTGTTTTATAATTATGAAGCCCTTATTTTTGCTTTTGCTCACTTGGCTGCCAGGCTCATTTGTAGCTTACGCACAGTTTGAGGTAAAGGGCATCGTCATTAACAATCAGGACCAGACACCCCTGCCGGGGGCAAATGTGTTTCTGGCAAACACCACCAAAGGCACACAAACCTCAGCCGACGGTACGTTTTCGCTCAGGAACATTCCGGCCGGAAAATTCGAGTTGGTTGTTTCCTACATTGGGTTTGAAAAACTGGTGATACCCCTTCAGGCCGAAAGCCGCAAGACCTATCGCATTAATCTGATTCCGTCGTCCCATGCTTTAGATGCAGTTACCATCAAAGCACGCCGCAAAAAAGGACTCGACTGGCAGGAAAACGTCGATTTTTTCGTCAGAAACTTCATCGGTCAAAGCGAAAACGCCATTCATTGCAAACTGCTCAACCCCGAGGTTTTGTATTTTGAAAACACACCCGAAAAGTTTACAACAAAAGCTCAGGAGCCTGTTATTATCGAAAACCGAGGCTTGGGGTATCGGCTAAAATTCCAGTTAGACGAATACTCGTTAAATAAAACAACACAGCGGATTTTTTATAGCGGCCATGTAGTTTATGAAACGCTGATTCCGAACAACCCCGAAGAAGAACAAAAATGGGTAAAAAACCGACAAAAAGCCTACTATGGCTCGGTTATGCACTTTATGCGGGCTTTATATCAACGGCAACTGGTTGAAGAAGGCTTCATGCTCCGGGAAGTTGTGAAGAAGTACCTCCCTAACCGAGACACCCTGCTGGTGGCACTCCCCGGCGACTCGACTGTTTATATAACCACAAAACTTTTCAATAAAAACAACCTCCCGCAGCAAACCCTTAAATACAAGCACATTCTTGACAGCACGCTTTCAACAAGGGTTCACCCATTACTGAGCTTTAATAATTTGCTGGAAGTAACCTACGTAAACGAGGCTGAACCGTTCGCCTATTTCAAGCGGAACCAGAAACCTAACGATGTTTTCAGGGCTACGCCACAGGTATCAACCATTAGTCTGCTAAGACCCAATATAACTATCGAAAGCGACGGGCAGTATTTCGATGCCGCCGGTATTCATTACAAGGGCTATTGGAGTTGGGAACTAGTAGCCGAAGACCTCCCCGTCGATTACACCCCATAATTGGTTTTATGAGGTTTTTGCCAGTTATTCTGCCCAAAAACCCGTGGTTCTGGCAAGTTAAAAATCTTATCTGATAAAATTTTCAAAAAAATTTTGTTTTTAAAAATTACTCAATACTTTTGTAGCAAGATTTTAAACACAGACAATGACTCAACAAAATATCATAGCTAACAATTGGTGGTGGCGTTCTTCCTACACAGGATGAACAGCTTGGCTATGTATTTAATTTAAAAATATATTCAGCGGCTTACGGTTCATCCTGTAAGCCGCTTTTTTTATGCTATGAACCATAAATTCTATTCAAAAATAAGTTTCTGGCTTTTTGTACCGGTTTTGTGCCTTTTGGTAGGCTTGCAGATAAAAAGCATACTCGATACCCAATGGATACCGCTTGTGGTGCTTCTGGTAGTAACATTATTTATACTTAGCCTTTTGGGCCGAACCTACTACCTCATTGAAGACAACACCCTTACCATTGTTTGTGGCTTTGTGTATAAACTAAAAATTAATGTGCACGACATCCAAAAAGTTGAAAAAACCAATAGCCCGCTTAGTTCTCCGGCCTTGTCGGTGAGCCACCGGATCGAAATATATTACGGCAAATATGACTCCATCATTATATCGCCGCAAAGGCAACACGAGTTCATAGAAACCCTGACAACGATTAATAAAAACATTCATACGAATCTCTAATAGCAATGCAAAAATTTGGTATAACAACCCGATACAAACGCTTACTGGCCGATATGCTCACGCCTGTCGGAATCTTCCAGCGTATCCGTAACCACTACCCTCATTCGGTTATTCTTGAAAGTGCCGACTACCACGCCATGCACAATAGTTTCAGCTATATTGCCTGCGACGAAGTAGCCAGTTTTCAGCTTGATAACGATGTTGTTACCCAGAAATTTCCGAATGGGCAAAACACTACTTTTGCACTCGCCAACCGCAAAGATGCCGTAGGTGTTTTGCAGGAATTTGCCGCCAAGTTTGAACAACCCGCCAGCGAGTTCCCTTTCATAACCAACGGGCTTTTCGGGCATATCACCTACGATTCGGTTGAATATTTTGAAGACATCGAAATTCAGCCCAAAAGTCCAGAAACCACTATTCCGCAAATCCTGTATCGGGTATACCGCTATGTTATTGCCATTAACCATTTCAAAGACGAGCTTTATATTTTTGAGCATACCTATACACCCGAAGGGCAAGAACCCGCCCCGATGAAAGAAGGGCTTGAAACACTGGAGTTTTTCGTTAAAAACCCAAAAATGACCACTTCAAAATTCAAGGCCGATACCGAAGAAACAACCAACATCAACGATGAGGATATGCGCGAAATCATCAATAAATGTATCGGGCATTGTTTACGCGGCGATGTTTTCCAGATTGTACCTTCCAGACGTTTCGCCCGAAAATTTGAAGGAGACGACTTCAACGTTTACCGCGCGCTTCGCTCCATTAATCCTTCTCCTTACCTGTTTTATTTCGATGGTGGCGATTACCACATCTTCGGCAGTTCGCCCGAAAAACAGATTTTCATCAAAGACGGTCAAGCCGAAATTCACCCGATTGCCGGCACTTTCAGAAGAACCGGCGACGACGAAAGCGATGCCGAACTAGCCCGCCAGCTTCATGCCGACCCCAAGGAATCGGCCGAACACGTAATGCTCGTTGACCTTGCCCGGAATGATTTATCCAGAAGCTCCGACTCAGTAAAAGTTGATATTTTCAAGGAAGTACAGTTTTATAGCCATGTGATTCATCTGGTTTCAAAAGTAACCGGAAAAATGCACACAGGCACCAACCCTTTACAACTGGTAGCCGACACCTTTCCGGCTGGCACGCTCTCTGGCGCGCCCAAGCATAACGCCATGACCATCATTAACCGCTTTGAGCCTACCAACCGCAGCATTTATGGCGGGGCCATTGGTTTCATGGATTTCAAAGGGAATTTTAACCATGCCATTGCCATACGCACCTTTCTGAGCAAAAACAACACCTTGTTTTATCAGGCAGGTATGGGCGTAGTGGCTAAGTCGGATGTAGAACTCGAAATGAAAGAAATTCACCTGAAACTGGCAGCCCTGCGAAAAGCCATTGAAATGGCAAGCGACATTTAAAGTGTTTTTGGTTAACAAGTTAAGACATAACAACCCATCAATAAAAATTGCATACGATGAAAATTCTGGTTCTTGATAATTATGATTCTTTCGTTTATAATCTGGTCTATATCCTGAAAGACCTCGGCGGGAACGTAGATGTATTCAGAAACGATAAAATAGCTTTAGAAGAAGTAGCCAAATACGATAAAATTCTGCTTTCGCCCGGGCCGGGCATCCCAGAAGAAGCCGGAATCATGCTCGACCTCATTCGTGAATACGCTCCAAGCAAAAGCATTTTCGGGGTTTGTCTGGGTCATCAGGCCATTGGCGAAGCCTTCGGTGCGCGTTTGCACAACATGGGCGACGTGCTGCATGGCGTTACTACACCTTGCATTATTACCGATACCAGCGAAAAACTTTTTCAGGGTATTCCGCCCCGAATAGAAGTATGCCGTTATCATTCATGGACGGTTGTACCAGAAACCATGCCTGCCGAACTGAAAGTAACAGCCATCGACGAGAAAGGCTTCGTCATGGCCGAAGCACATACGCAATACGATGTCAGAGGAGTACAGTTTCATCCAGAAGCCTACCTGACACAGCACGGTGTAAAAATGGTTGAAAACTGGATGAAAAATTAATACGCCTAATCAGTAAAATCCTATGAAACAATACTTGCAAATTTTACTTCAGAGCCAGCAGCTTTCAACTCAGGAAGCCCGCGAAGCATTGCTGCAAATAGGACGCGGAGAAAGCAATAATTCGCAGATTGCCGCCTTCCTGATGGCTATTCAGATGCGTGGCGTAAGTGTCGAAGAACTAGAGGGCTTTCAGCAAGCCATGCTCGAACTGGCAGTGCCTATCGATTTATCCGGCTTTGACCCCATGGATGTTTGTGGCACCGGAGGCGACGGCAAAGATACATTTAATATATCTACCACTTCGGCCTTTGTGGTAGCTGGGGCGGGGCAGGCTGTTGCCAAACACGGTAATCATGGGGTGTCGTCATCCGTAGGTTCAAGCACCGTGCTCGAATACCTCGGCGTGAAGTTTACAAACGATACCGATTTCCTGCAACGCAAAATAGAAACCGCAGGTATATGCTATATGCACGCACCACTGTTTCATCCGGCCATGAAATACGTGGCTCCTATCCGTAAAGAACTGGGGCTGAAAACCTTTTTCAATATGTTAGGGCCATTGCTCAACCCTGCCAAAGTACAAAAACAACTCACGGGCGTGTACGACATGAAGGTTTTCGACCTCTACACACAGTTATTTAATCGGTCGGCGGTGCAATTTGGTATTATTTACGACATGGGCGGCTATGACGAAATTTCGTTTACCAACGATTTCAACATAGGCACACGCCACGGAGTAGTGGTGCATTCGCCCACACACTTTAGCTTTGACCTGACCGACCAGTCGGCCCTGCACGGAGGCAATACCGTTGAAGACTCGGCGCGTATTCTTATAAACATCCTTGAAAACAAAGGAACCACCGCCCAGACCAATGTTGTATTGGCCAATGCCGGAGTAGCTTTAAGCGTGGCCCGTGGTATTTCCATAGCAGAGGGAATCGAGCAAGCCAAAGAGTCGTTGGCGAGTAAAAAAGCCCTCAACGCCTTGAAGCAATTAATTGAAGCGTAACCACAAAACCACAATGACCATATTAGATACAATAGTTGCTCAAAAAGCCATTGAAGTAGCCGCTGCCAAAGCACAGGTATCGACAGACGACCTCATGCGTGAGGCGTTCTTTGACCGACCTACAATTTCATTGGCTGCACGGTTGGCTGCACCAACGGCAACGGGCATTATAGCCGAACACAAACGGAAGTCGCCCTCGAAAGGCATTATTAACAATCAGCTAAGCGTCGAGTTTGTCACACAAGGCTATGCACAGGCAGGAGCATCGGGCCTTTCGGTACTTACAGATACCGAGTTTTTCGGTGGAGCCAAAGCCGACCTGCAACAGGCACGCGTAGCCAACCCAGATACGCCCATTCTACGAAAAGACTTCATGATTGACCCTTATCAGGTCTATGAAGCCAAAGCATGGGGAGCCGACGTAATTTTACTGATAGCCGCCTGTTTAAGCCCCGAGCAGATTACAACTTTAAGCCAGCAGGCACACCAGCTAGGGCTGGAAGTGTTATTGGAAATCCATGACGAAGAAGAATTAGCCCAAAGCCCGCTCGACAATATCGATATTATAGGAGTAAATAACCGTAACCTGAAAAACTTTGCAGAAAACAACGTGAATGCCTCGTTAGCACTGGCCGACAAGATTCCTGACCGGATTGTCCGAATCTCTGAAAGTTGTATCAGCCAGCCCGAAACCATTCATTTGCTAAAAACAGCCGGATACAAAGGTTTTCTGATTGGCGAAACTTTCATGAAAGACCAAAACCCTGGTGCAAAACTCGCTGAATTTATTGCTAAAATCTGATAAAAAGTGTTAATTTTGATGTCTTTTTGTAGGTTTTTCTAAAATTCATGCTTAGTCCCGGGTATGAGTAACCATCAAATTTCCTTTGGGGGCAAGGAAATATTTTTATGAAACTGAAAGTTTGTGGCATGCGCGATGCCGAGAATATCAAAGCACTGGTTGAATTAAAACCTGATTTCATGGGCTTTATTTTTTATGATAAATCGCCTCGTTTTGTCGGAAATCAACTTGATATTGATGTCATACAGGCAATACCCAGAGAAATCAGAAAAGTAGGTGTTTTTGTAAATGCAACTGTTGACTACATCTTGCAGACCGTCAGGAAGTACAACTTACAGTATGCACAGCTTCATGGCAACGAAACACCCGATTTTTGCAAGAGCCTGCGGTTAAAAGGGGTCAATATCATTAAAGCGTTTCGGGTCGACGAAGCCTTTATTTTCAGCCAGTTGAACAATTATAAACCCCATGTTGACTTTTTCCTTTTCGATGCAAAAGGAGAAGGCTACGGCGGCAACGGGGTTACTTTCGACTGGAACGTGCTGAAAAAATACGACAACCAGAAACCGTTCTTTCTGGCAGGTGGTATCAGCCCCGACAACGTAAGCGAATTGCTTGACCTCGAACCAAAGCCCTATGCCTTTGATATAAACAGCAAATTTGAAGTTTCGCCCGGAGTGAAAGACATCGACAAAATAGCAACACTTATCAGTAAAATTCAGGAAGCCAACGAAACACCCCTGTAAGCAAACATCTCAAGTAAACGCAAACCCCTTTCTGGCGCAAGTAAGCATAAAATGCCCCAGAAATGAGCCAGCCATTTGAGTAATCGCCACGGGCGAAGGAGGCTTCAGGATACCTGAGAGATTTAAATGACACAGAACAACTCAACAAAATGACAAGCATACAGAACCATAAAGGACAGGAAACAGAATCAGCCTTTGGTGTAAACGAAAAAGGCTACTATGGTAAGTTTGGTGGAGCTTATATTCCTGAAATGCTATACCCTAACGTAGAAGAACTACGACAAAACTACCTGACCATTATTCACCAGCCCGATTTTCAGGAAGAATTTCAGGGGCTTTTAAAAGATTATGTAGGCCGCCCTACCCCTTTGTATCTTGCCAACCGCCTGTCTGAAAAATACAATACCCGCATATACCTCAAACGCGAAGACCTCTGCCATACAGGTGCGCACAAGGTAAACAACACCATTGGGCAAATATTGCTAGCCAAAAGGCTAGGCAAACGCAAAATAGTAGCCGAAACAGGCGCAGGCCAGCACGGTGTAGCCACAGCCACCGTTTGCGCGCTTATGGGGCTGGAATGTATCGTCTATATGGGCGAAATTGACATCCAGAGACAAGCCCCAAACGTGGCCCGTATGAAAATGCTAGGCGCGGAGGTTCGCCCTGCAACAAGCGGCTCAAAAACCCTGAAAGATGCCACCAACGAAGCCATGAGGCACTGGATAAACAATCCGGTTGATACCCATTATATCATCGGTAGTGTGGTAGGCCCACACCCATACCCCGACATGGTAGCCAGATTTCAATCCGTAATTTCGGCCGAAATCCGTTCTCAGCTTCTCGAAAAAACAGGCAAAGAAACACCCGACTACGTTATTGCCTGTGTAGGTGGGGGGTCGAATGCCGCCGGAGCTTTCTACCATTTTCTGGACGACACCGACGTGAAACTCATTGCCGCCGAAGCCGGCGGGCATGGCATTCAGTCGGGTATGTCGGCTGCTACCACATTTCTGGGCAAAACCGGTGTTTTACACGGCAGCAAAAGTATTCTGATGCAAACCGAAGACGGGCAGGTGGTAGAACCCCATAGCATTTCGGCAGGGCTTGATTACCCGGGCATAGGCCCTTTACACGCCCACCTGTGGGACTCCCGCCGTGCGCAGTTTTATGCCATCACCGACGACGAATCCATTCAGGCAGGTTTCGAGCTAGCCAAACTTGAAGGCATCATTCCAGCCATCGAGTCGGCACATGCACTGGGTGTTCTGCCTTACCTTAAAGCCGGAGCAAACGAAACCGTCGTAGTTAACCTTTCAGGTCGGGGCGATAAAGACCTGGCTACTTATATGAAATATCTGTAACTATCTTAAAACTGGAAATACCAATGAGAACCCTTCTATTAGCAATCGCTTTATTATCTTTTACCTACATGGCAAACGCACAAAAAAAAGAACCGGCGAAAGTGCTTCGCCACGCGGTTTTATTCAAGTTTAAAGACTCAAGCACACCCGAAGACATCAAAAAAGTAGAAGATGCTTTCAGAGCTTTACCGGGTCAGATTAAGGAAATCTCTGGTTTTGAATGGGGAACCAACAACAGCCCCGAAAACCTCAATCAAGGTTATACACACATGTTTTTTCTGACATTCAAGTCAGAAAAAGACCGTGAAGTGTATTTACCTCACCCAGCCCATAAAGCATTTGGCAAAGTATTAGGGCCACATCTGGACAAAGTTCTGGTGCTCGACTACTGGACAAGCAAATAATAATAGCCCCCGCTCAGGCGAGCCAACGCTTAGGCTGTAAGGCTCGCCTGTTTTTTTCTTCTTCTGCTTATTTTCTTCTTATACATTTATGAATCGGATAACAAAGCTTTTTCAAACCAAGCTCGAAAGCGTATTGAATTTATATTTCACGGCTGGCTACCCAAACCTGAACGATACGTTACCTATACTGGAAGCCCTTCAGGAAGCAGGGGCCGACATCGCAGAAATCGGTATGCCTTATTCTGACCCCGTGGCCGACGGCGAAACCATTCAGCAATCGAACCAGATTGCCCTTGACAATGGCATGAGCCTGAAAGTGCTTTTTGAACAGCTGAAAAATATGCGCCAGAAAGTACAGATACCCGTTATACTCATGGGTTACATTAACCCTGTGATACAGTTCGGGCTTGAGAATTTCTGCCAGAAATGTCAGGAAACAGGCGTTGATGGCCTCATTCTGCCCGACCTGCCAATGGACGAGTATTATGACGAATACAAACCACTATTTGATAAATACGGCTTGCTGAATATTTTCCTGATTACACCGCAAACCACCGAAGCGCGTATACGCCGTATCGACGAAATCTCCGACGGCTTTATTTACATGGTAAGTAGTGCCAGCGTTACGGGCAAAACCTCAGGAATTTCTAACGAAATGGAGGCTTATTTTAATCGGGTAAATGCCATGAACCTGAAAAATCCACGATTAATCGGTTTCGGCATTAAAGACCACGAAACCTTCACGAAAGCCTCGCAGTATGCCGCCGGAGCCATTATTGGCAGCCAGTTTATTCGTGTGTTACAATCGGCTTCCGACCTCAAAACCGACGTTGTAAACTACGTTAAATCGGTAAAAATCGGCTAAAAAAGCCTAATGCTTGAGCCAAAAAATGGTTTTTTAGCGTTTTTTCCGAAAAAGGATTAAAAATGCGCTAAAAAACCAAAACTCTTTTTAAAAAACTTTTGTTTCTATAAAAATTATTCTAAATTTCCTTAGAATTTTAATACCAGAGATTTATAGAAAAAGCAATAGCTATGAAAAAGTTTTACCGACTCTGCATGATAGCTATCTTATTGATTACTAGCCTATGGGCTTTTGCTCAAAAAGACAGGAAGAAAGACACCCGCTATGGGTACCATTTTAAAGGGAAGAAACAGAAATTTGCCAAATTTCCTTTTGACCTACATGCTAACCTTATTGTTTTAAAAGCAACTCTTGACGACTCCGATACCCTTCGTTTCATTCTGGATACTGGAGTTACCTCTACCATTGTTACAGACCCCAAACGCGCCATGACCCTCGACGTAAAATATGTACGCAGAGTTAAAATTGCAGGCGCAGGCGAAGGTGGCGAACTAATGGCTAACGTATCAGTGGGGCATACCATCAAAATGGGCGACATCGTAGCAACACAGCAGAACATTGTGGTGCTCGACGAAGACGTACTGAAACTATCCGAATTTCTGGGTGTGCCTATACACGGTATCTTCGGGCATGATATTTTCAGTAATTTCGTAGTAACTATCGACTTTGAGCATAAAATGCTCTACCTCTACGACCCCAACAAGTTTAAATACAAACGCTCGCTAGGCACTATTTACCCTATCGTACTAACCCAGTCGAAGCCTTATACCGATGCCATCGCAATGGTAAGTAACGACAAGGAAATTCCGATGCGCCTCGTAATCGACACCGGAGCGGGGCACGCACTTCTGCTCAGCGCAAGCCAGAAAGAAGCCATTCAGCTACCCGACAAGGTAATGAGGGCCAATCTGGGCCGAGGGCTTAACGGCGAAATTAACGGGCATATTGGCCGCGTAGATAAAATCAGAATGGGTACACTCGAAATGAAAAACATTCTGGCTTCATTTCCTGATAGCTTATCGTTCAGCATGAAATTCCCGCCCTCAAACGAAGGCCGTCAGGGAAGCATCGGCTGCGAACTGTTACGCCGCTTTAATGTAACCCTTAATTACCGCGACGGCTACATGATTCTGAAACCCATTAAAAACCGTATCAACGAAACCTTCGAGCATGACATGAGCGGGCTAGATGTACGCGCCCGCGGCGACCAGTTCAACCAGTATTACGTCAATAAAGTTATTGAAAACTCACCCGCCGACGAAGCAGGGCTGAAAGAGGGCGACGAAATCATTTTCGTCAATAACCAGAACGTCAAAAACATGGCTATCAGCGAAATATATAAAATTCTGTCACGAAAAGAAGGCAAAGAGGTAGAGCTTTTCATCAGGCGCAAAGGCGAACTACGCTTTACTTCGTTCAGGTTGAAACGCATGATATAAAAACCTTACAATGTATAGGCTCAATAAAACAGGATAACTGCCATGCGGTTATCTTGTTTTATTTTAAACGGGTTCGAGCCAATATCTTTCCTAAAAAGACTTTGCTCGTATTATTTTTATTAATTTCGTCCCTGAAACTATAACCAGCACCTTATGACAATTCTTATATTAAATGCCCTTGTGGTGAACGAAGGTAAAATTGAACCACGCGATGTGTTTATTAAAGATGGTTTTATTGAGAAAATTGCCCCAGATTTGGCCCACCTGAAAGCCAACCGCATGATTGATGCCACTGGTAAATACCTGCTGCCGGGCGTAATTGACGACCAAGTGCATTTTCGTGAGCCGGGTTTAACCCACAAAGCCACTATTTATACAGAAGCAAAGGCAGCCATAGCCGGCGGAACCACCAGTTTCATGGAAATGCCCAACACCGTGCCTAATGCACTCACACAAGAACTACTAGCCGATAAATACCAGATAGCCGCCGAAACCTCGCTGGCCAATTACTCTTTTTACATGGGTACTTCAAACGATAATTACGATGAGGTAATGCGGACTGATATTCGGAATGTGTGCGGTTTAAAGATATTTATGGGGAGTTCGACGGGAAATATGCTGGTCGATAACGCCCATGTGTTATCAAAAGTATTTGCCAATTTCCCTACCTTGATTGCTACACACTGCGAGGACGAAGCCACAGTAAAAGCCAATCTGGAAAAATACAAAACCCTTTATGCAGACAACCCTCCGTATGATATTCATGCCATTATCCGCAACGAAGAGGCTTGTTATAAATCATCGTCTTTAGCCGTAGAACTAGCCAAAAAACACAAAACCCGTTTGCATATTCTGCATATTTCGAGCAGCGACGAAATACCCTTATTCCAGTCGGGGCCTATTGCCGAGAAACACATTACGTCAGAAGTTTGTGTGCATCATTTATGGTTCGATGCCGAAGACTATAAACAACTGGGCAATCAGATTAAGTGTAATCCGGCTATTAAACATAACCATCGGGAAAAACTCTTTCAGGCTTTGCTCGACGACCACTTCGATGTTATTGCCACCGACCACGCCCCACACACTTGGGACGAAAAACAACAGTCTTACTGGCAGGCACCGTCAGGCTTACCATTAGTGCAACACTCGCTTAATGTTATGCTTGAGTTTTATCAGGATGGCAAAATATCGCTCGAAAAAATTGCCCACAAAATGGCTCATGCCGTGGCAGAGTGTTTCCAGATTGACCGTCGGGGGTATATCAGAGAAGGCTACTGGGCCGACCTGACCCTCGTAGACCTGAACCAGAACACAGCAGTAGATAAAGACAGTCTATACAGTAAATGTGCGTGGTCGCCGTTTGAAGGAGCCAATTTCCGCTCAAAAGTTACGCATACCATTGTTTCGGGTAACATTGCTTTCGCTAATGGCAAATTCGATGAAACCCACCGCGGGCAACGTTTACAGTTTAATCGTTAAGTGCTGAGCTTTATTATTTATCTGCCCTGATATGTAACATTTGTTCAGGCTATTGCGTTATGCTTGCGAAACACAACGTTTATTCTTAACATAAAACTAAAAACAATGAAACGACTGATTTTCGCCTTCCTGCTTTCAGGCTTTATATTTAATACTCAGGCACAAGACAAAATGGAAAAAGAACCCATCAAAAAAATTGACGTAACAGGTTCCGCCGAAATGGAAATTGTACCAGACGAAATTTATTTTGCTATTTCGCTCAAGGAATATTTCAAAGATGAAAAAAACCAGAAAGACAAAGTATCTATTGATGTACTGGAAAAACAACTCATTGCTTCCATCTCGAAGGCTGGCTTCCCGCGTGAAAACCTCACAATCGGAACAGTAGCTGGTTACCGTAACTGGGTCGACAAAAAAAAGCCACAGTTTTTTCTGGAAAGCAAAAGGTATATTCTGAAAATGAATAATCTTTACAAGTCAGACGTAATTCTGGATGGAGTTGACGACCGAGGCATCGAATACGTAACCATTGACCACGTAGACCACTCGAAGATACAAGAATACAGAAAAGAAATCAAAATAAAAGCCTTGCAGGCTGCCAAAGAAAAAGCAGCATACCTGCTCGATTCTATCAATGAAAAAATAGGAGAAGTATTACTCATTGAAGAGCTTGACGACCAGTTTTATTCACCTCGCCCTATGCTGGCAAACACAAGAATGATGGCTGCCGGAGATATGGCCCCTATGGACGACAGCACCCTTGAGTATCAGAAAATAAAGCTAAGCTATAAAATGAAAGCCGCTTTCAGAATCAAATAAATTGCGTGTATACTATAAAAAATGCCCTTTCGTACGAGAGGGCATTTTTTATGAATTATACCGTTCATTTATCAGACACTTCAAAAAGGCTGCCCTGCAAATAAATAAAGTCACGTAAGGCATTTACACAGGCGTAATTAATTCGCTGGTTTATCAAATATAGCTGGTTATAAAACCTGTTGAATTTTTCAAACGAAAACAAGCCGTTTCCGGCTGCTTCCAGAGGTTCATTCAGCACATATTCATGAAACGACTCCCCAATAAAAGCCTCTCTTATTTGTTTTGGCATTGTTATTTGTTTCATTGCCTCCAGTTCCTGCAAAACATCCTTGTATAAGGTATTAATAGCCTCTTGTACGGGTAGTATGCTGTATTCGTCAAACGGAAGATTAGCCCTGATATAGTTTGTAAGCTGTTCTATTCGCTCTCTGAACACATCAACCGTTTTAAGTTTTTCCATTAAAACCATATAGATTTCAATTTTTGTTTTAAACTCCGGCGCATTACCTTTTTTTACAGCTTCCTGATACCCAAGCCTTGCGGCCTGATTCTCGAGCTTTACAAGGTTCTGTTTCTGCTCTTCAATTTCTTGGTCCAGTTGTGTGCAAATCCTCTCGGCCTGCTCTTTATTGTATTTCTCTCCGTCAAAATCAAACGATTGCGTTTCTATATGCCCATCTCTAATGCCCTCCAGCACTTGTTTATCCTCAAGGTTTCGGTAATAGACATCGAGCAGTTTTTTGTTTTCCTCGCTGAACACCCCCACCATTTCCACTGATTCATCCTGCAACTCAAGCGCATCAAGGTTAATTTCAAACAAAAATCGGTCATCATAAAAATGCCTCAACACAGGCGGGTACTTGTACTGCTCGTACCGTTCGTCCACACTCGAAAGAAAGGCCGTTTTGTTAATAATTTCGGTAGTATTATCCTCATTTTCTTTTACTTCTGCATAAAATCGTTTTGTAATTTCGCGCTGTAATTTTTCGGCATTATTAAATAAAAGCCATGGCGATTCCTCATTCACTTCGGCTTGAATATGCACAGTATTTATATTGTTTTCGCGGTCTTGCTGGTCAGGATGTGACGACCACTGGCTTTTAAAATAAACCCTGTTTTTAGGGGCTGTTGTCTGCATATAATGGTCGGTCAATACCGGCCGTTGATTCCGCACCACAAGGTTTTTATCTTTTACCATGTATTCAATCATGGCCAGTTGTTTTTCATAAATGTTGTCGGTGCGTTTCTGGTTATTCATTAAAAAAGCAAGCTGGTCAATGGCGCGCTTATAAGCCTCATCTCCAAAAATAACCCTCCTGAGTGCCGAAATAGCAGCTTCATTACCGGCAGCACTTACAGCTATTAAATCGGCGTTATATTCCATTTCTCTCGAAAGCCCCATATAACGGATATTAATGAGCTTATATGCGCTTTTTAATAGTAAGCGAACCCCACTTACCATTTTGCGTGTAATTCGGGCAAACAGGCTGAAAATACCTCCACTGTCTACCCATTTATCTAGCAGTTTATCCCATTCGTCATATTCATATACCATGTTATAAATTGCCCTGTTAACGCTATACACATAGCTGCCTATTTTCATGCTCCGCTGCGAAAAATGCCCGAACTCGTGTGCCAGCACCGCTTTAAATTCGCTTATATTAAGTGAGTTAACCAGCCCCAGCCCTATTTCCAGATTTTTTTTTATGGGCAGAAACATACTCCAGAAACTTGAATTATAAAAAACGGCTGCATTTACATTAGGCACAATAAAAACTTTTTTGGGTGAAGATGCCTTTACCTCTGCCGCCAGGCGATTAATAAAATCAAACAGATGCGGATGTTGTTGTGCTGTAATTTCGACCCGACTATCGTTATTATCTTTCTGCACCGAAAAAACAAATTTCAACAAAAACGCCAGAAACATCAGACCCCAACAAATAATACCACAACCTATGACAACAGTAATCCAGTTAATGCTGTAAGCCATTATACCTATCCCTACCCAGACAGCCACATAAAGCAGCCCTAAGGCTAGCGCAATAAGCAAAAGGTAAGTAACAAAAAACAACGCCATTGCCAACAACACATTTCTAACATTTTTGGTAAAGTTTTTCGAGGGGTTCAGGAAAGAATAATCTGTAATTTTGGGTTGAGGAGGATACAAGTTAGTCATACAACAGTAAAAGATTGGTTCATTTTTGAAGTAACAAATTAAAGACCATTTCCTGAAAGAACTAGTTTTAAAGATTTTTTTTATGAAAAATAAGTAACATTGCTTTAAGCCGACACTCCATAAAGCCCTGAAAACAAAAATCCTGTTGCAGTTTTATACACAACAGGATTTTTATAATATATACCTAAAAGGCGTTATTCTTCGCCCATTACCCTTTTATCGAGGTGTTCGTCTAATGTCAGGCGGTCAATACCTTTTTCAAGCCAGTCTGGTGCAGGTTTACCTTTCAGATGATAATCGAAAAATTCCATCATACGGGCAGCGTAATCTTTACGGTTAGGCAATTTTACCAGCCCGTGGTTTTCGCCTTTATACTGAATTAAAACTACTGGTTTTTTCAGGCGGCGCAAGGCATTGTAATATTCTATCCCCTGCGTAAAGTCTACGGCTCCGTCGGCATCGTTATGCAACATCAATAAAGGCGTGTTTACTTTCTTTACGTGGTATAAAGGCGAGTTACGGTTGTATGCCTCCCAGTTTTCCCACGGTGGAAGCAAACGCCCTTGTGAGGCTTCAAAAATAGCTCCGTTCGACGACCCACTGTTTTTATAAATCAGGTTATACATCGAAATCATATCGGTTAGTGGCGCACCTGCTGCCGCAGCTTTAAACATATTGGTTTGGGTTATCAGGAAACTGGTCTGGTACCCACCCCAGCTATGCCCATGAATACCAATTTTGGTTTCGTCAATGATTCCGGTTTTAAGCGCAGCTTTTACTCCCGGAATTACACACCAAACCGCCGACATACCCGGGTCGTTGAGTTTATACACAATATCTGGAATAAACACAGCATAGCCATTCGAGGTATACATACTTGGGCTCCAGCCCGTACCCGAAAACACCGGATTTGCGAAGTTATGGAGCGTTTGAGATAGTTTTTCGTAATAATACACAATTGTAGGATACTTTTTACCGGCTTCGTAGCCTGCTGGTAAAAACAAAGCTCCTTGTAGTTTATCGCCTTTATCGCTTTTATAATCGATAAGTTTTACCGACGGCGACCACGCATATTTATTCATCAAAGGCGCATTTTCGCTTATTTTTTTGCCATTCCCCAAATCAGCCGAAGTAGTCAGGTAATAGTCTGTTGGGCTTATAAAAGTCTGGCGAGTATACACATAAGCATCGGCTTTTTTAGCTTTGTTTAAGCCGCTCAAGGCGGTGTCTTCCCATAGCAAGCCTTTTACTTTTCCGTTTTCGAGGGCAACAAAGCCGCTTTTCTTGGTCCATTCGCCATATATTCTGAAATACTGCGTTTTGGTCAGGTCAATTCCTTTTTCTTCGGGGTCAAGCACATAACGGCTCTGGTAACGGATTTGCTCAGCCTTGCCGTTTGTTGTCAGGTTCTGCGGAGCAGCCGAGCCATCGGCCGATAGTTGCCACACATCCCAGCCATCGCTTACCAGCACAAAGCGGCTGTCGTTTGTCCAGCCCATTACGTCATACGGTGGCTTGCTCACGTTGTGGTCATCTTCAACATCAATAAACGAGGTAGCGGCTTTATCCGATATAATGCGTGAGGTCTGGCTTTTCATGTCATATACCATCCAGCTACCTGCTTTCCAGTACAAGAATTTAGTGCCATCGGGCGAGGCAGTAGGATTAGCCAGAAAATTAGGTACATAGTGGTTTTCTATCACTTTTGTACGTTTACCTGTATTTACATCAACCACATAAATGTCGGTATATGTCTGGCCGCTCAGGTTATTATCCAGTTCGTAGTTGGTTAAATCCTGCCCTATGCCGTATAGTTGCTTAGGCGCAATGTTCAGGCTTTTAAGAGTGCTGTCTGTTAGCCTGATAAACTTTTTATTGTTTACATCGTAGGTAGAAACAAAACTAAAGTTTTTATCCTGATTTTCCTGTACTTGCTGGCGCGACTGCAAACGTTTATCCTGCCAGTGCCAGATAGCCATATCTGGTTTTTCTTTATCTGCTTCAGGGGCTGCGGCAGCTACTTTCTTGCTCGAGTCGGGTTTGGCTTTAGCTAATGCTTTGGCAAGGTCGTCGAGGGTTTTAATAGTGGTATCGGCTTTTATTTTAGCTAGCTTGTCGAGGTCGTTGCCGTCTTTTCTGGCCGAATCTTTCTTGGCGGCAGGCTTAGGAGTTTCTTTTTTGGCTAGCTCGGTTTTGGCTATACCAAAAAACAAACGGCTGAGGTCTTCTGACCAGAACGGGCTTCTGTTACCGCTGATAGTCATTCCTTTCGGGAAGGCCGTTGTATCTTTTTTAGGCTCGTAGCTTACCAGTTCGGGCATTCCGCCAAAGTTTTTAATTCCTAAAACGCTGTTAAGCTCTGTTTTATATTTTTCGTCCTTTATGCCTTTCAACAAAGCCAGTCCATCGCCTTTTTCAGTCCAGTTTAACGATTTATACGTTGCTTTGTCGTTATCCAGAATCATCACCACGTTGGTGTTCATGTTACGCACCAATACACCGTTTCCGGCTTTTTCGGCGGCATCTATTGTCAGGGCCATCCAGTCACCTTTTTTATTAAAGGCATATTCCGATACGTTACCGATATTCTGTGTTTTTGACGAAGCCAAATCGAACAGCAACAAGTCCGAACCTTTGGCGGCATCAGGGCCAGCAGGGGCTCCGGCGGGTGTCAGGTGCAAAGCCAGTACGGTCGACATCTCGCCGTTGAACGAAAAAGATTTTACCCTTTCAAACTCTGTTTTCTTTTTGTTCGAGAGGTTAATTAAAAACACTTTTTCGGGCAATGGCTTGGGTGCTGGGCCTTTCGCACTACTTTTTTTATCTTTATCTTTCGGATAAACCTTAAAGGCGAACCATTTGGCATCGTCAGAAAAGCTCATACTAAAAAACGAACTTGCTCCCACAGGATACTTGATTTGGGTGGTATCGCTGGTTTTTCTGAGTACCAGTTCGGCATCGCCCTCGTTTGGGTTCAGTATGTAAGCAAACCATGCTCCGTCCGACGAAAGCTGTGTGCCTCCAAAAGCCGGAATGGCTTTCCAGTTCGATACGTCTTTCCAAGTAAGCGCGGGTTTAGGTTTGTCCTGTGCCAGTACAAACCCTGTGCAGAGGAGCCATAAGTAAATGATGAAGTACTTTTTCATGAGAATTTTATGGTAGTATTGATATGAATAGTATAAAAGTAGGCAAAAGTTTGATAAATTAAATCTGCTCTGCGATATAATCTGGTATTTTGCAGTTATAAGAGCCATTAGCTTCTATCAACTTCTTTCAGGCTTCGGCTAGCCTAGCTTTATAATAAGCTGCCAGCACAGCCAACAAAAAATCCGGCAGTACCTTTATTGCTCAGATACTGCCGGATTTTGACTGTAATAAATGCTCGGTTAGTCTTTTGGTTTGGCTTTATTTTTATCAATCACGACCTCCATCGAACTAACGGCCGATATACCAAAGAAGCCGATTGCCTTTTTGCTTGACTGGGCATTGCGATTAATAATATTGGTAGGCAAATTAGAGAGAGGCGTAGAAAAAAGCCCGCCATTTGCCGAAACCTGCTGCACTATCTGTAAATAATAGAATTGTTCTTTAGTAATAGAATGAAGGTCAACAGTAAGGGTATCTTTATCTGAATATAGCTCCCCCCCTAATGACAACCGAACGGGCAAAATAAACAACAGCCCGTCTGATTTTGAGCCAGGGCTAAAACCGGCATCATAGGCTACACTAATCTGACTCGACTTTGAAAAATATTTATGGTTTTTAGCCGCTTTTATCCAGTAGCAATCGCCTTCGCCCTCAAAGTCGGTGGCATAAAACTGTGGCAAGAATCCTTCCTGTGGGCCATTCTCTGGTTTTATCGGGAAACGCTCAACCTTGTAATCAATAGAATCTATTTTTGGAACCCTGTTCAGTTTTGATAACGAAACAAATTCTTCGCCCTCGTATTTTACATACAAGGCATATTGTTTACCAATCTTGTTGAGCGGTCTGGTTTTGGCATCGTACACATAGCTACCATTGTTTTTAACATCTACAAACTCGTACGCTACGCTGTCTTCATCAAATACAATAACGCTTGCACCTAAAGCGGGCTTTACAGGCGAGTTGTCAAAATATGCCTGCGATAAACTTAACTTAATAGTTTGCGGTTCGGCTTTGTTCGTAATTACGGCATCGACACTAAGCTGAGATACGCCGTCCTGCACTTCAATCTGCACTACGTCTTCGCACGAGACGAGTAGCAACGAAACAAAGGTTATGAACAGAATTAATATGTTATTTTTCATCTGAAATATGAATTACGGAAGTTGGATTTATTAAAATTTGAAATTATAGGTAACTGCCGGAATAATTGACCCAAAAATGGCGTATTTCACGGCTTCTGTCTGGGTTTGGTTGTTCTCGTTCTGCCTTACAAATACCGAGAACGGGTTGCGGCGGTTATACACGTTATAAACCGAAAATACCCATTCGCTAGTGCCTTTCTCGAAAAGTGCGTGCTTGTTTTGGCGGGTAGCCGATAAATCCAGTCGGTGCGAAGCCGGAATCCGGTAATTATTGCGGGTATCATAATAATTATGCGGAAGGGCAATATCCTGCCAAACAAACTTATTGGTCGGGAAACTGGCCGGCGTACCTGTACTAAAGGTAAAATTGGCCGAGAAAGTCCAGCGGTCGTTCATGTCATAGATACCAACTACTGCCAGATTATGCGTTTTGTCAATCCTGCTCGGAAACCAATTGTTCTGGTTAAGCCCGGGTATTTTGCGCTCGGTGCGGGCAAGTGTGTAGCTTATCCAGCCATTTACTTTTCCTCTGGTTTTTTTAGCATAAAATTCGGCACCGTAGGCTCTGCCATCGCCAAAAAGCAAATCGGCCTCCACGTTCGGATTTAATAACAAATCGGCATTCCGAACATAATCAATCTGATTATACAGCTTCTTGTAGTACACTTCCACCGATGTTTCATACATATTATCGGCCAGATTATGAAAATACCCCAGTGCTATCTGGTCGGCTAGCTGTGGTTTAATGTTATTGCTGCTCGGAGTCCAGACATCCAACGGCGACGAAGCCGTGGTGTTCGACAACAAATGCAGGTATTGCACCAGTCTGTTATAACTCAGCTTGATAGAGTTATTTTCGGCCAGCCCTATATTGGCAGCAAAGCGGGGTTCAAAGTTACCATATTTCTGAATAGACTGCCCCCAGTCATACGACTTGCTGTCTATAATGGTGCGGCGTTCGCCTGCGGCGGGGGCATCGCCTAGTTGTAGTGCTGTTCCTTTGCCCATGTAGTTATATAACGAGTACCGCAAGCCGTATTGAAGCGAAACCTTCGAGCCGATTTTCTGCTCGTTACCTACATACAAAGCTGCTTCCGACGCAAACTTATCGGCCAGCCCAATGGCTCTTTCAACACCACCCGAAATAGCTACTGCCTGCCCCGGGTTAAATGTATAATAAGTTAATTGCCCGCCAAAGGTAATGGTGTTATTGGTGTTGGGGTAGTAAGTAAAGTCAGGCTTGATACTATACGTAATAATGTTTGATTTCCAGCGGAAAGCATCCTGTTTGTTTTCTTTTTTCAGGTCCGATTGCAGCGCGTAGTCGTAGTTACTGTAAAAAACCGTATTATTCAGGAAGAGCTTATTATTAAATACGTGGTTCCAGCGGAAACTCGTGGTGGCATTTCCCCAGTTAAAGCCAAAGTCGGCCCCGAAGGTATCGCGCCCGAAATAACCCGATAAAAAGAAGGTATTCTTCTCATTCATCCTGAAATTTGCTTTGGCCGTAAAGTCATAGAAATAAAACCTCGAGCCTTTCAGGTCGTCTTTCAGGAAAGGTTTTGCCAGAATATCAATATAAGAACGGCGCAACGCAACAATGAACGAACCCCTGTCTTTAATAATAGGCCGTTCGTAAGTGAATCTTGAAAAAATACTACCAATTCCGCCCGAAAACTGGGGTTTCTTGGCATTGCCTTCTTTCATTCTTACATCCAGAATAGACGACACCCGACCGCCATACTGCGCCGGAACCCCACCCTTGATGAGTTTAACGTCTTTAACTGCATCAGGATTAAATACCGAGAAAAACCCGAATAAATGCGAAGAGTTATAAACGGGGGCTTCATCGAGCAGGACAAGGTTCTGGTCAATACCCCCACCGCGCACATTAAAACCAGAGGTTCCTTCACCTACTGACGTTACACCGGGTAAAAACTGGATACTTTTAATAATATCTACTTCCCCTAGCAATGCCGGCATTTTTTGGATAGTTTTAATATCTACTTTATTGACCGACATTTCCAGACTTTTCACGTTTTCGTCGGCTTTTTTGGTACTCACTACCACTTCCTGTAAAACCTTTGAATCGTCTTTCAGTTCAATATCCAGTTTTATATCCTGCGCCGATAAATCGATGGTTTTTATCACTTTTTCATATCCTATGTAAGTAAAAACCAGATTGTAAGTGCCTTTGGGGAGTGTAAGCGAATAAAAGCCATAAGTATTGCTTTGTGTACCTGTTTTCATTTCCTGCACATATACCGAAACGCCAATAAGCCCCTCTCCGTTAGCAGCATCTTTTACATAACCGCTTACTGTTAGTTTATCTTGGGCGTGTAGATTAGTGAAGTAAAATAAACTCAAAATAAATAGGAGTATTTTTTTCATAAATTGGATTTTTTCAAGTAATTACCGTTGATTGTGAATGTATTATAAGCTAATAAATAAAACAAAACATAGTTTGGCTACAAAACTATTAACGCCCGTGAAGCACTCAAAGTTTTATATGATAAAGCAGAATTTTTTAAGGATGAACGTCTGCATTACAGAAGTAAACACCAATCTGCGGGTCTTTTTCATGACAACTCAATAAAACATCTCCCCCTATACCTGTTCAGTATTTTATTATTTACAGTTGCTTAAGCTGAAACTTTTGCCTGAGAATACCCTATACATTATTATTGGAATGCAGTAATAGACCTAACAAGCTACAAGAAACACGAAGGGCCAAGAGAAGATTATCCGTTATTGAATAAAAGGGCTTGCGGGTGGGGCTTTAAAATGGCTATGCCAAGCATTTTTTCGATGATTCTGCCCTGACCTGTTTTTCATGACCGACAAGTCAGGAAATAAGTTTATTAAATACAACAGCAGGCTCAAAGTCAATAAAAGTCATGATGCCATATACAAATCGGTACGACGTTCTTATTAGCCGAGCGTTTACAGGCTTTGCTTGCGCAGGAGAAGGTTTATAATTTTAATATATGTGGCTAATTGACAAGCCTCATTTATACTACCTTTAGTATATATACTCTTAGTAAGGCAGCCCCAAATGTCTATGAAGTATTTTACCTGAAAACCTTAAGATGCTACTTACAAAACACAGAACGATGCTTATCAGGCATCGCCTCGGTTAAGCCATTTCTTGTGTGGAACAGGCTTAAAGTCATCCATTTTCTGAAGCAGGTCGTCAACATTATCAGCTATGAGCAATAAATCTCTGCTTTCCTGTTTTAAAAAGCCTTCTTGCACCATAAGGTCTAGCTGTTTCAGCAGAAAATCATAAAACCCATTTACATTTAAAATACCAATTGGCTTACTGTGCAAACCCAATTGCGCCCATGTTAGTATTTCAAAGAGTTCGTCAATACTCCCATACCCACCGGGTAGCGCAATAATGCCCTCACATAGTTTTTCCATCAAGGCTTTGCGCTCGTGCATTGTTTCGACCTCGTGTAGTTCCGAAAGCCCTTTATGCCCTACTTCCATTTTAATCAGAAAATCAGGAATTACCCCTACCACATACCCGCCATGTGCCAGTGTGGCATCGGCAACAACGCCCATCAAGCCCACACTACCGGCTCCGTATACCAGTTTTATATTATTTTCTGCAAGTTTTTTGCCTAAAGTTTCGGCGGCTAGTTTATAGGCGGGGTTTTTACCCGTATTTGCACCGCAATACACTAAAATGCTTTTCATTAGATTTACTTTCAAAATGGGTTTTCGGCCAAGCTACTGGCTGATAATCAAGATTTTATTTGTTTTTGGTTTTTTTTCGTTTGCCCAACAGCGCAAAAAAATAAAACCCAACAAAATGCTGGGCTTATTTATTCGCTAAATTTGTCAGGAAAAAAAATCTTTGAGTTTTCAATGGCTTTTTTCCTAAAATCTTTGTGAAATAATATAAAATTTAACTTCAAGACTTTAGTATAATTTTCTGCAAGTTATAGACTTACGCGTAATAATGCAAGAATTTTTTCAGAAGAGGCTTCCCTGTACAACCTGCGGTGTAATCTTAGGCTCCTGTATACGAAGGTTAGCGTTTTTATTTAAGTTTTTTATCCAGTAGCTTGTTAGCTCGGGGGCATATTTGTTGTCGCCGCAATGAATAAAAATGTAAATGTGGCGCAAACCTCGTTTAATCCAGTCACTTATTTTCAAGCACCATTCATCGGCCCTTGTGTAGTCGGTTGGGTGTAGTTCATTCCCTACAAAGCGCAGCATCAGGCTGTTATTGGTCAGGCTCATGTGCAGTACATCTCTGCGCCCCGATACGTCCGACATCACCGTTCCTACGCCGAGTTCGGCCAGCATCGTGCAGGTTTCCCGCCATACGGCCTTATTACTGAACCATTTTTCATGCCTGAACTCCACAGAAACCGGAAAAGCCGGCGGCAACGATTTAAGGTATTTTTCGAGGGTTTTCAGTTGTTTAGGCTCAAACGCTGGCGAAAGTTGCAGGAAGGTCCGCCCCAGATTATCACCCAACTGCAAAACCGCGTGGCAAAACTCGGCTGTCAGGGCCTCTGTTCCTATCAGTTGCCGGTCGTGGCTGATTGCCTGTGGAAACTTGGGGCAAAACTTAAAACCTTTGGTGGCTTCTTCTTTCCAGCGGCTAATCATGGCTGGTGTGGGGCTTTGGTAATGCGTTACATTCAGTTCAATGGTATTAAACTGCCTGATATAATAATGCAGAAAGTCTTTTTCTTTAGCGTTTGACGGATACACCTTACCCACCCAGTCTTTATTAGCCCATATAGGTGGGCCAATGTAAACCTCAGGGTTTTCAGGCGTATTAATCGAAGATAATATGCTAGCTGTAAACAGATTTTCAGGCGGAAGCGTAAAATCTACCCCTGAAATATCCTGTAATTTTCCGAAGTCCATTGCTGTAAGTTTTATAGCGGCCTTAAGCCAAAGTTATGTGTTTGTCAGTCTTAATTTAGTGCATATACCCTGCATTCATGTTGGGCAGAATAATGCGCGGTATCGAACAGCAACGTAAGCGGATGGTTAAATGTTACTTCTTTCAGTACGTGGTCGTCAATGGGCTGGCTGGCATCCAGATTTGCCACAAAAACATACTTGGCGTTATCCTGCAATGTCCACACCATCAGCTTTTGCTGTTCATGAGGTTCTAACAACCAGCGCACCTCTCTTGTTTTAATTTCGTCCCATATATTTTCGGCCAATGCCCGAATTTGTTCAAAAATAGCAAATTGTTCAAAGTTTTTCCCCCAACTAAAGAGGCCATTTGTTACCTTGTCGGTTTCATTCTGGTCTTTTATTTCAAACACATATAGCTTGCTATACTCTTCGTTAGGGCCTCGTTCGAGGTGCAGGTTACGGGTTTCAAAGCCCAAGCTCATATAACTGGGCATATCTGTCAGAAACAAACCCATAAAAAACCGCAGATGGTTTCCGGTCTGATAAAACACATCAAATCGGGGGGCATCTCTATCGGCCGTAATAAGTGTATAACAGGGCGCAAAACGCTGGTTTCTCAACCATGCCCGATAATTGGCAAATTTGTGCATATATTCTGCCGAGCCAACAATTGTCGACTGTAAATCGCCCAGTGTTGAATCGGCCTCTATGGCTTCCAGATGTTGCCGCTCATCGCCATAGCTCATGCTGTCAGGCTCAGCCAGAAAGGTTTCGGCAAAAAAACCAAAATAAGGCACGCCGTTGTTCTGTACATACTTTTTAACTGCCCTAAGGGGGTCATAGTAGTCGTCAATGGTAGCAGGCACTCCTTCGGCTCTTGGCTGCACGTGGGCCATATCGCCACGCATAAAATCGAAATGGTAGGCTTGCTGGCACTCATATATTTTCTGGCACAAGTAGTTCCAGACATATTTATTGGGGTGCTGAAAATCGAGTTTCCAGTGTGCGTTATCATCTTTTGAATGATAAAACTTATAACGCGCCAAAGGGCCAAACACCCGCGACATAGCCTGTGGTTTATCAAACTCATAGGTATACCAGCGGTTGCCGTTGCCGTCCAGAATATATTCTTCGTTCTTGATATGTAACCCTCTGTACGGCGGGGCCATTGTCATAGGCAGGGTTTCGTATCCCTGATAAACAATATCCTGCATAATTTCAATTCTGCGGCGCAAACGACCCTGATAATCGGTTTTATGCCCGAATAGTATTTCCAGCCGTTGCTCGTCTGTCAGAATCGGGATTTCCGGCGAAAAGAAAACATTTCTGGAATAAGACAAGGGCGTGCCGTTGGCTGTACCGTGCCGATGCAGGTATAACCAGATAATTTCTTCTATTTCCCGATAAAGCGTTTCCGAATGGCTCGTAATACGCCCCCCTACTCTACGCACCCATTCAAAAAAGCGTGGGTTTGCAATAGCCATTTCCGAAAAACGGTCGGTATGCGGAATTACATCCATACCCACACTTTTACCCATGGCGTGTAGCACATTTACAACAGCCGTAAGTTGTTTTTCTACGCTGTTAAGCTGCGGAATTGCCGTGGCTAACTCCTGACTGAAAAAATGCGGGTTAATATTAAAGCTCGTCATGCCATAGAGGCTTCCTACTACGCCCGGCTCCCAGATAGGTAACAGGTGAATAGAATCCTGCGACTTAGGCAATGTTAAAGCATATTTAATAACATTGAAAAAATTACCTACCGTGCGCACATTTACTCCCACCATATTTGATTGTTTCAGCCAGCGTCCGTCTGGATAATGGCTTACCGGACTTTGCACTACCTGATTGGGGTCTAAAGCACGTTGGAGGGTTTCGGTACCTAAGCGGCGTTGAAGAATATCTAAAATTTCGTAAATGTTTATCTGAACAGCTATTTCAGGCAATAAGTTTTCTATATAAGACGCCTGATGCGAGGTATATTTATCTTTATATATATAATGATTCTGACGCCACAAATCGAACATCAAGGGCTTAGCAAGTGTCTCAGTTGTCATTGATGTATAAGCATGTAATATACAAAGTTATAAAATAGCCGTTATATACAAGAACTTACAAGCCTTTTTTTATCTAATGGCGAAGCCTAACTTCCTGACTAATAGGCAATAAACAAGCAACTGAGGCAGTTTTAATATTTACGTTGTAAGGGGGCAAGTTGGGGGTTTTGTGGCTATGCCTCGCCTCACCGAAAGATTAAGCAGTAGGCTTTCGGGTACTCTTGCATAGCGCGCTATTGCAACCCTCAGCAACAAGCACACTGGCAGGCAATGGCACTAATTATTAAGTTTTAGCTTATATTTACTGGCTTTATTCACTCAAACAAGGAGTTTTTCTGAATTATTTTATGTTTATCAGGGTTATCAGTCATCATATTAAAATATTTCTTACGGGTTCCAACCATTTCAGAAATAATGGAATCATTTAATAAAAAACCCCTTTTCAATCCATACGGTTGGCTAAAAAACTTACCCTTTTCATGCACCGCGAACATGAATTAGTGCAGGCTTGCATCAGGCAGGAACGTCTTGCGCAGCGACAACTATACGAGTTGTTTGCGGGCAAGCTGCTTGTTACGTCTATGCGGTACATGAAAAACAAGGCCGACGCCGAGGATGTGCTGCAAGATGCGTTTATAAAGATTTATCAGAAGCTACCCACTTTCCGGTTCGACTGCCCGCTGGAAGCATGGCTCAGAAAAATAGTAGTAAACACAGCCTTGAAAGAACTCCAGAACCAACCTAACTGGATGCAACACACCGACAGCGAACTGGTGGGCGATACGCTTGAAGAGGCAGACTTCACGCTTTCAAATTTTCAGTTCGACCAATTAATGCAAATGGTGAACAGCTTGCCAGATGGCTGCAGAACCATTTTTAACCTGTATGCCATTGAGGGCTATCAGCACAACGAAATAGCCGAGTTACTGGGCATTTCGGAGGGAACCTCCAAATCGCAGTATTCGAGGGCCAGAAGCCTTTTACAACAAAAACTGGGTAGCAGTATGCGACGGATGGAAAGCAAAACCCCAGTTAATAAATTATAATGATAAACACTCAAGTAAGACACGAATTTATTTCGTGATAAAAAAATGGAAGTTCAGAAACCAAACAATTTTGAGGACGAATGGAGAAGGGTGTTTGAAGACGCTTCAGTACCGCCTTCAGATGCGCTCTGGGGAAAGATTGAATCGGAGTTAGACAAGAAAAAGAAACGCCCTTTCTTGTTTTTCCTTCGTCCGTCACTCATAGCTACGGGCCTTGCAGCCGCTTTGGTTGTAGTGCTAGGGGGTATTTTGTTTTTTAATAAAGAAGCTACCCCGCCAACGGCACAAAACAACCCAGCCAATACCGATACCCGAACGGCCACTGTTATACCAGCCCCAAGTCAGGAGGCAACAACACTGGCCGACAACAGTTCTGCAACGCAAACATTAGCGCAACGTTCTGCTCAGGATAACTCATTTAAAACGGCTAAAACAAGCCCTGATGAGGCAAATCGGATGCCTAACCGTAGTGCTAAAACCGCCCTACTTGCCGAGGTTACTACTCATAATGGGCTAGCAGCCAAAGGCAATAACACCAACGAACTTAGCTCTTCGGTTATTTCTGCATTGGTACCCAATAAAACAGAAACCGACGAAACCAAAAGTTTAATAGCTGGCCTTGACAGAATAGAGGGCAAAAAATACCGCTATTTTGGCAGCCGATACACCATGAATCGCAACAAACTGGCTTTTGATGCAGAACAGTACGAAGAAACCGACGAAAAAACACTAGCCTCGAACGATTCAAAATTCTGGGTAGGTGTACAATCAGGTGTGGCTCCGTTCGACCCTAACATGAAATTGTCGGGCCTCAATACCAGAGCATACAGCGCGGCTAACGAATACGCACAAAACAGCATGCTAGCCCCCGGCTCGACCGATAAAACTTCGCTGGTTTCAAAACCTCAGAACGCTATTAAATCGGGTATTGCAGTCAATAATGGCATTGCGGTGGGTTATCAGTTATCAAAAAAATGGCATCTCGAAAGTGGCATCAGATACCTGCAAGGGAATTCAACCCTTGAAACCAATACGTATGCCTTCCAGAACAGCGGTTATGTAAATACTTTTCTGGCCGACTACCTCTTGCAGAACTCCGCCAAAGATTACGTAAGTATAGGAAGCAATTTAACCAATACAGTAGTGGCCGATGCCGCAAAGTTCGGCAACCGTTACCAGTATCTTATGATTCCGATGCAGATGGGCTACAAGATAGGGCTTACCAAAAATCTGGGGCTTAATTTACTGGCTGGTATCTCGACAGACATTTTCTTACAGAATAGCATCTCGACCGATAACGGTCTGGTCAAAAACACAAATACTATCAACAGCGATAGCAAAATATATAAACCAGTTAATTTTAGTGGTTTAGGTGGCCTAAGAGCCAACTACATGATAAGCAAACACTGGCAAGCCAATATTGGCACTTCATATCAGCGAGCCTTGTTTTCGGGCATTAGTTCCTCAACAGACCTGAATATGAAATTACAAATGTTTGGAATAAATTACGGCGTAAATTATCGGTTTTAGATGAAAAAAGCCCTTCTTTCTGAGAGGGGCTTTTTTGCAGCACCCCCTGAAACACTTAACTATTTCAGGGCTATGTAATCAGTCAATTTTATTCTTGCTCATATATTCCAGATACCGCACTATGGCATCGGCTTCTTTGGCTTTAATACCCAGATTAGGCATTTTTACGTCGTTACGGTAGCTTTCAGGTTTCTGAATAAAAGCCTTTAAATCTTCAATGTTCCAGTATTCCGTCACACTCTTCGGGAAATTAAGCTCAGGGCCCATTTTTCCGCCAATTTTATTAATGCTGTGGCAGGTCTGGCAACGGTTTTTGAAAAGCTCATATCCTTCCTTTGCCGTTTCTGACTTTGGTACCAAAGCCGCATCGTTTTCGTGCAGCGGAGCCAAATGTATTTTTACTAGATTATAAGGCCATTTATACGCTATATCATCGGGCGATACCCCCTCATAAACCAGATAAAAAGGAGCTATTTTGGTTTCTTTTCCTTCTTTCAGCAGGGGTTCCCACTCTGTATCTTTAGGGGCATCGGCATCACTCACGGCCAGATACGCCTTCGATGCCAGCAGTTTATCAAGTGGCATTTCGGGTTTATAACCATCTTCACACTCAAAAACTACTTTTGTGTCAGCAATATTCTGTTTTTTTGCCGAAGTGTAAGTTTCCAGTATTTCTTTCAACGAAATTACATTATACCGTTTCTTTTTTAAATAAACGGGGTCTTGTGCTATGGTTATTAACTGTGTTTTTTCGAGCAGCCCTTTCTCTTTCAGTTCGACCAAATCGACCGAAATTGAATCGGTTGAACTCAACAATATGGGTTCAGGCTTAGCCACCTGTAACGAATCAGTATCAGAAGATTGCGAACGGTTACAGGAGAAGAAAATAACAGGTAGTAGTAAGAACAATAAATACTTTTTCATTCCTAAAAATCAGAAGGGGTTTGTAACAGACTTAAAATTACTTTAAAATATCTGACCTTAAAACCAATTTTGGTTTTTTTTATAAAAGCATTACTTTTAAGGTTAATTATTAAAACTTTACCTATGAACAAAATCACAATCAGGAAAATTCTCTTCCTGTGTCTGCTCACGCATGTATCCTTTTTTGGCTTTACCCAATGGCAAATAACTGCCAAAAACTTCGACCCCAACAATTATTATGGCGTAACTGTTGCCAATGGCATGGTGGGCATTGTGTCGTCGCCGGAGCCGCTAAAAGTCAAAGACATCGTACTGAATGGCACGTTCGATACCTACGGGCGCGGGCGTGTAGCCAACATCATGAAAGTATTCGAGTTTGCCAACATGGAATTAATTATTGATAACCAGCTTGTTGGCAAGAAAAACATCAGCAATTTTGCCCAGACCCTCGATATGCAGAACGCCATCTTTACAACTACTTTCGACTTGGGCAATAAAGCGTCTGTTAAATCGAATATATTGTCGCTCAGGCACTTGCCTCACTCGGCCATGATTGATATGGAAATCACAGCCAAACAGGATATTGAAATTACGCCTATCAGCCTTATGCAAACGCCTGATATGCTACGAGACGTACAGAATTTTTATCACCTCATCGACCGCCCTCATTCGCTTATTCCGCTCATGACTTCGGTAGCAAAAACCCCTACCGGAAAACACACCATTGCGGCTTCTAACTCGTTTCTGTTTGAAGAAGAACGCGGCAAAGAACCCCAACTGATACATGAAGAATGGGACAACGGTATGCACCGCCTGAAGTTTACCAAAAAACTGAAAGCCGGCGAAACCTACAAATTTGCCGTAGTTGGCTCGGTTATTTCAACAGCCCATGTGGCCGACCCACACAATGAAGCCGAACGCCTGACAATATTTGCCGCCCTCGAGAAAAGAGAGCGTCTGCTCAAAAAGCACAAAGAAGCATGGGCAAAACTGTGGGAGTCTGACATTATTATTGAAGGCGATGCCGAAGCACAAAGAGCCGCGCGGTTTTCGTTATACCATCTGTACTCGTTTTGTCGCGAAGGGCAGGCATATAGTTTGTCGCCAATGGGCTTGTCGGGCTTGGGTTATAACGGACACGTATTCTGGGATACCGAAATCTGGATGTACCCGCCTTTATTGTTAATGAAACCAGAGTTGGCTAAATCGTTGCTCGAATACCGCTTTGAACGCCTGCAAGCTGCTAAAGCCAATGCCAAAGAACACGGGTTTCAGGGGGCTATGTTCCCGTGGGAATCCGACGACTCAGGGCAGGAAGCCACTCCTGTATGGGCGCTTACGGGGCCTTTTCAGCACCATATTTCGGGCGATATAGGCTTTGCCTTCTGGAAGTACTATCAGGTAACAAAAGATAAAATCTGGCTGCGTGAAAGGGGGTATCCTTTACTGAAAGAAGTGGCCGATTTCTGGGTAAGCCGCGTCGAAAAAGGCACTGATGGCAAATACCACATTATTAACGTGGTTTGCGCCGATGAGTGGGCCGAAAACGTGGACGATAACGCTTACACAAACGGCATGGCCAAAGAAGTACTAGGCTTTGCGAATCAGGCAGCTAAAGAGCTGGGCTTACCACAAAACCCAATCTGGAAAGAAGTACAGGAGGGTATTGTTATTCTTAAATTCCCTGACGGAACCACGCGTGAACACGCCAGTTATAACGGTGAACCTATTAAACAGGCCGACGTAAACCTGCTGGCGTACCCGATGAAACAGATAACCGACCCTAAAATCATTAAAAAGGATTTAGATTTCTACTGGAAAGCCCTCGGCGATAATCAGCCCGGTGGTAAAGGAAGCAGTCCGGCTATGGCTCATGGTGTTTTTTCAATCCTGAACACACGCTTGGGCGATACCGAAACGGCATATAAACAGTATCTTGACAGCTATAAACCAAACGAAGTGCCTCCTTTTGGCGTATTGGCCGAAACCGCAGGCGGCACAAACCCTTATTTTGCCACAGGCGCAGGTGGTTTCTTACAAACGATTGTGAATGGATGGGGCGGGCTTGATATTACCGATGAAGGGATTATCCAGCTTAAAACCAAACTTCCGCCGCATTGGAAATCGCTTACCCTGAAAGGCGTAGGTGCCGAGAAAAAAACCTTTACAGTAAAATAAGCCAGCCAGAGAAAGGGTTTAGTTTTTAAACCCTTTCTCTACTGCCAAACGAACCAAGCCGTTAAAGATACCTAAAGGCAACAACCTACGCAGAAACAGAAATAAAGAAGCCTGACCACTGGCAGGGTATCGTAATTGATAAGAACTGTCGTTAGCCGCCTTGAAAATAGTTTTAGCTACTACTGCGCTATCTGGCGCACTTTTGTATGACTCCTCCGTATTTTTGGTAGCAATGGCCTCATAGGTATCGTAGGCTATCAGGTCTGGCTTGCTGAAAACATCCATCGAACGGCCCATAAAATCTGTTTTTATAGCCCCCGGCTCAATATTTTTTATTCGGATACCAAACTGGCGCACCTCAAACTGCAACGACTCGGCCCAGCCTTCTAACGCCCACTTGGTGGCATGATACACACTATAAAGCGGAAAAGTAAGCCGCCCGCCCATTGAGCTAACATTAATAAGCGTACCCGCACCATTAGCCCTGAAATGTGGCAAAATATGCCTTGTTACATTCATTACGCCAAATACGTTGGTATCAAACTGTTTCTGAATCTGCTCTTTGGTGGCTTTTTCAAAAACACCCACAGCCCCATACCCTGCATTGTTTACCAGCACATCTATTTTGCCAAAGTCTTTTATCACGCTATCGATAGCTCTGGCTATACTCTGTTCGTCGGTTACATCAAGTTGGTATAACTTTATACCAGTAAATGCCTCAAAGCCTGTGGCTTTTTCAGGCGTGCGCATGGTGGCGGCTACATTCCAGCCTTGTTCGGCAAAATATTGCGCGGTGGTTTTTCCTATACCTGTCGAGGCCCCCGTTATCAGAATAGTTTTTTTGTTCATTGTTATTAAATTTTATAGTGAATATTTATTCATTTTATAAATAAAAAAATAGGCTAGCTTCTGAGGCCATCCCATATTACGCCAAAAATGGTGTCCCATTCCTGTTCTGATACACTTTTCTGTGAGTAAAACGCCACCTTAGCTACGGTTTCGAGCATACCACACACCAGCGTCACGAGCAATTCGGGGTCGGCATCTTTCACAATACCCTGCTGCTGCCCCTCTGCTATTACATCATAAATGGGTTGCATTACCTTGTTTTCTTCAGCTAGTATGCTTTCGGTTTCATGAAAGAACGGCGAACGGAAATATTGCTCAAAAAACGCCCCGTATTCGGGATGTAAAATATTATTCATCAGGAAGTTACGACAGATGCTATTTACCCGCTTCTTGAGTGGCTCCGAGGCCGGAATATCTTTTGTTACATCCGCCGACGATTTCCTTAATAAATATAAATACAGTTTTCTGATTAACGCTTCTTTATCACTAAAATAGATATAGACTGTTCCGGTAGCTAGTTTTGCTTCTTTTGCCAGTTCCGACATCTTCAGGCCCGCCAATCCTACTCTGGCTATCATCCGCAACGCCGATTCCAGTATCAATATCTCTTTATTTTCATCTTTTGCTCTCATACCTTATCAATCATGGCACAAATATAAATGAATAAAAATTCATTTTACAAATAAAAACCAACTTATTTTCATAAGCTGGTTGTAAATGTGCTGTTAGATTTTTCTTTTGCCCGACTCGACCACTTTACCATTTTCGAGCCTGATGACTTTATCCACACAGGCCGGAATTTCGTCGGGGTAATGTGTTACATACACAAGCGTTTTGTTAAGCTCCAGTACCAGTTCATTAACCAAATCTCTGAAATACACCATGTGGTTATAATCAAGCCCCTGACAAGGTTCGTCGAGTAACAACAAAGACGGATTCTTTACCAAAGCTCTTGCCAGAAAAACCTGCCGCTGCTCCCCAGAAGACAACTGCGTAATCTGACGGTCTGACAAATGCGTGATATTGAGTAATTTCAGGTAATTATCAACAATACTGCGTTCTTCGGAGTTGAGTTTTTTAAACAAACCCGCCGAGTCGAACAAACCCGATGCCACGGCTTTCCAGACTTCGGTATGGCGATTAAAGTACAAATGCAGTTCTGGCGACACATACCCTATGCGTTGTTTAATATCCCAGATGCTTTCGCCGCTGCCACGTTTTATATCAAACAATTCATAGGTATTCTGGTAGCCTTGTGGGTTATCGGCTGTAATCAAACTCAGCAATGTGCTTTTGCCTGAGCCATTAGGCCCCATTAATGCCCATTTTTCGCCCCTTTTAACTTGCCAGCTTACGTGGTCAACTACGTTTTTTTGCTGGTAATTTACCACAATGTCACGCATATTAATGGCATACCTGAAATCATTACGGGCAGGAGCTTGCTTGATTCTCTCGAGTACTTCGGGGTACAGAAGTTTTTCCTGAGTTGTGGCGGCCGTATCAAAAGTAAAGGGTCTGGTTTGTGTCTTTACTATTTTGCCCTCCTGCAAGGTAAGCACGTGCGTAATACAGCCCGGAATTTCATTGGCTGAACTTACGATAATTATCTGAACACCCGACTGCGCCACCTGACTCAGTACTTCGTGCAAGGTGTGGCGGCTTTCAACATCAAGCCCGATAAAAGGGTTATCTAATAAGAGGTATTTGGGTTTTCGGAGTAACGATAACGTAATGAGCGTGCGGCGGGTTTCGCCGTTCGATAACGTAACGATACTACGCTCCAGTAAATGTGTAATTCTTAACAAGCCAGCCACCTGCCTGATTTGGTCTTCTGAAAATTCGGGCGGAGGTAACTTAACCGATTTTTCGTTGACTGTACCAATGGGCTTAATCTGGTTTTGCAGAATTTCCATAACGGTAGGTGCAATGTCGGCATCTATCGAATTAAACCGCTGCTGATAATACTGCGTAGCCGACTGCACAATGCGGTTAAAGCTGTAATCTTTGGCAACAAAGGCTATGTCGGTATAAACGGGTATGTGGGCAGTGCCTTTAAAAGGAAATATCTTTCCGGCTATTATTTCGAGCAAAGTAGTTTTTCCGGCTCCGTTGCCGCCTGTTATGGCCCAATGCTCGTGTGGTTTTACCTGCCAGTCAATATTTTCAAGCACCAGTCGGTCACCTTTTTGCACAAATACTTTTTGTAAATCTATCATTTGGTTAGAGCCAGCCTGTACTCACGAGGGCTTTTGCCTTTAAGCTGCTTAAAAGTTTTATTGAAATGAGAAATATTATTGAAGCCTACTTCATAGCAGATGTCGGCAATAGAATGGTTTTCGAGCAATAATCTGCAAGCCTGATTCACCCTGAATTCGTTCACAAAGTCGGTGTAGGTTAGGTGTGTGATTTTTTTAAAATAACGGCAAAACGACGGAATCGTAAGATTTATCAAATCGGCCACTGCCTGAATATCAATTGGCTGGCGATAGTGTTGCTCAACGTATTCGTAAACCTTGTTAATCCGGTTTTCGTCTTTATGGCTGAAATCAAACAGTGTTTCTGGCGAGTTTAAGGTAACGTATTCGTTGGTGGTAGCCAGTATTTCAAATATTTTCAAGAGTTCAACCAGCCGCTCAAAGTAATTGAGCTGCAACATTCGCTGAAGTTTCGATGCCACCAGTCTTTTGGCTTTTCCCTGAAACGAAAGCCCTTGGCGTGCCTTCTCAAATAACTGCCTGACGGCAGCCATTTCAGGGGTTAGCAAAAAATCTTCGCCTAAAAAATCTTCTTTCAGTTGCACAACAATTTCTTCGTGTTCGCCAATTACGCCATAGCCAAAACCTGTATGCGGCAAATTTGGCCCAATAAAAACCAGTTCGCCTTCTTCATAAGTGGTTAAGTGTTCTCCAATGTGTAATTTACCTGAACCCTTCCGTACAAATACTATCTCATATTCGGGATGATAATGCCAGAAGAAACGGTCATTTTCTGATTTCCAATGAATGAGACGAAAAGAACTCCCGCTATCGGGGGAGATTTTCTCGTATTCTACTTTCATGCTTTATTATCATTATCAGTAAAACAAATTTATAAAATATGTTAATAAAGTACAAGTATTTGATAATGATGGAATAGTTTATTGCAGAAAAATAGTTGAATTTTGTAACCAGAAATCAGTAATACAGCCTTTCTTTTGACAAATATACTTTACCTATGATAATTGAATTAGCGGAGCCTGCGTTCCGCTTTTTTTATTAATGTAGTTTCTTTCCGGCAAAATATAGTTAACTCAGTACAAGAGAATCCAGAAAATCAATCAGTTTTTGCACCGCTAAGCCTCTATGGCTAATGGGGTTTTTCTCTTCCAGCCCCATTTCGGCAAAGGTGCGGGTGTAGCCGTCAGGCACAAAAAGTGGGTCATAGCCAAAGCCTTCTTTGCCACGTTTCTCATGCAGGATGGTTCCACGGATAATACCATCAAACTGATGAATATCATCGCCCAATATAAGCGTAATTACACACCTGAACTGCGCCGAGCGGTTTTCAACACCTTCAAGGTTTTTCAGCAAAAGGACATTGTTTTTATCATGGTTGCCGTGTTCGCCTGCATAACGAGCCGAAAAAACGCCAGGTTCGCCGTTGAGGGCTTCTACTTCCAGCCCCGAGTCGTCGGCTATACAATTTATGCCAAAGCGTTCCCGAACAAATACGGCTTTCTGGCGCGAGTTTCCCTGAAAAGTATTTTCAGTTTCAGGAATATCGTCAAAACAGCCAATGTCCGACAAGGTTTTCAGTTCGTAGCGGCTTCCAAGCAGGGCTTGTAATTCTTCTACTTTGTGCTGGTTATTGGTAGCAAGGCACAGAATCATAACGGTAAGGATTGAAAAAGGAGAAAGGGTGAGGTTTTCCTTTCTCCTGATTATAAAGTATTTTTTAGCCTTCAATGTCAGGCTTTAAAGCCTTCTTTCATTCTCTCGGCGTTGTCTGCAATACGAAGTTGCTCAATAAAAGCGTCAATTTCACCATCCATTACACTTGGCAGGTTATAAACGGTATAACCAATACGGTGGTCTGTTACACGGCTTTGCGGATAATTGTAGGTGCGGATTTTATCTGAACGGTCGCCACTTCCTACCAACGACTTACGGGCATCGGCAATGGCGGCATTGTGTTTAGCTAACTCCATTTCATAGAGCCTCGAACGTAATACCGAAAGGGCTTTTTCACGGTTTTTAATCTGCGAACGCTCATCCTGACAGGAAACAACAATGCCCGACGGAATGTGCGTCATCCGAACAGCCGAGTAAGTTGTATTAACCGACTGCCCACCTGCACCCGACGAGTTAAAGGTATCAACCCGTATATCGTTCATGTTCAACTGCACGTCTACTTCGTCGGCCTCAGGCATGGCTGCTACCGATGCCGCCGATGTATGCACCCGCCCCTGCGACTCCGTAGCCGGAACCCGCTGTACCCGATGCACGCCCGACTCATACTTTAGTTTTCCGTATACGTCTTCGCCTTCTACCTGTACAATAATTTCTTTGTAGCCTCCGGCAGTACCCTCGCTATGGTCAAGAAGCGACATCGACCAGCCCTCTTGTCGTTCAATATACCGCTGATACATCCTGAACAAATCTCCGGCAAAAATCGAGGCTTCATCACCGCCGGTTCCGGCACGTATTTCCAGAATCACGTTTTTGCTATCGTTCGGGTCTTTCGGTATCAACATTTCTTTCAGAATCGCCTCTGCTTCTTCCCTTTGAGGCAAAAGCATATCAAGCTCTTCTTTGGCCAGTTCGCGCATCTCTTCATCCTTCTCATTGGCTATGATATCTTTTGCGCCTTCGATATTCGACAAAATATTTTTATAAAGATTCAGTTGGTTTACTATCTTCTCCAAATCTTTATACTCTTTACTTAGTCTTTTGAATTTTGTCATGTCCGATACCACCTCTGGCATCGTAATTTGTTGAGATACCTCCTCAAATCGTTCTCTTATGGCTTCTAACTGTTCTAACATAGCTTTATAAACTATTAAAAAAACTCCCAAGTCTAGTACGAAACAGAATTGGGAGAATTACCGGATGAGCTTAAATTATTTCTTACATTGTGCAAAAACATTCTGATTCAGCTTAATGTAAGCGTCATCACCTGCTTTTTTTGCTAATTCCATCGATTTTTCGGCGTTTGGCAACGCTACTGCACAATTACCTTGTTTGGCAGCCACACGTGCCACTAGCTGATACGCCCAGTATTCTTTATTTTTTTCAATTACTTTATTTGCCCATACTAATGCTTTATCCAGATGGATACCCTTCTGGTAATAATAATCGGCAGCGGCAAAATAGGTATCGATACTTACCTCAGGTTTTGAAGTTTTTTCTTCTATTTCTGCCATAATTTTATCGTCCACCTGTTGTTCTACTCTAAATCTGGCTTCGGTGTTTTCCCATTTAATAACTATGTCGGTAGTAGTAGGGTTAATGCCTTCAAAATCAATAGCCATTTGTTCAACCAACGATTTTGTCTTGGCCGATTTCACTTTAAAACGAAGTACGTCTTTCTTTTCATCGTATCCGTACGCACCCCATTGTTTATCATCTGTATTCAGGATGACAGTCCAGTCGGTAGCTGTCGGAATCGTATAAAGCCCGTAGCTTCCTGCTTTTACCGGATTTCCGTTTACTACCACATCATCATCAAACTTAATTGACGTGATTTTGTTTGCGCCTGTTCGCCATACTTTGCCAAAAGGCACTAAATCACCAAAAATTTTGCGGCCTTTTGTCGATGGGCGGCTGTAATCGATTGTTACTTTAGTTAAGCCAACCCCTTGCGAAACCGTAGCCGATGGGCTTACCGCAGGTGTATTTATTTGTGCAAAACTCGAAATTGAAATAACGGTACAAACAAGAAATAGCTTTAAGTTTAATTTTTTCATTGGTTTTGTCTCTGATATATAGGTTTTAAGATGCGAATTTAAGATTTATCTTTCGTTGGAATGTGCTTTTTGAATAGTTTTTTAGTATTACCCCCAAAAACCTTTACCTACATTGGCTTTTGCAGATAAAAATGTATCATGAAAGGGCAAGATTTATGCAAAATCTCCTTTTAATAGTACAACATAATCTTTAGATTGCACAAAAATAAAACCTGTTACGCTATGTTTAACCTTTCAACCATTCTGGAGCATCATGCCCGTACCTCACCCGCTAAAGAAGCCCTCATTTTTGCCGATAAAAGAATAACCTTCGGGCAGTTCGATGCTGCCGCCAACCAGATTGCAAACGGCCTGAAATCGTTAGGTGTCGGGCATGGCGACAAAGTGGCTCTTACTTGCCCCAACCTGCCTTTTTTCCCGATTATCTATTTTGGCATCCTGAAAACAGGTGCTACCGTAGTGCCTTTGAGTGTTTTACTGAAACGCCACGAAATTGCTTTTCATTTGCAGGACTCTGACGCCAAAGCCTACTTTTGCTTTGTAGGAACCCCCGAAATGCCTATGGGGCAAGAAGGCCACGCAGGTTTTGGCATGACCGATACCTGCCAGCATTTCTTTATGATAACCCCATCGGCAACCGATGCCTCGCCTATTGAAGGCACGCAAACCATGGGAATGCTGATGGCAGGGCAATCGCCGGTTTTTGAAAGTTACTTTACTTCTCCTGACGACACCGCCGTTATTATTTATACCTCTGGCACTACTGGCCGCCCCAAAGGAGCCGAACTCACGCATTCAAACCTTTTCCTGAATGCCTGCCTGAGTAAAGATTTACAAGACTTAGGCCCCGACGATAAATCGATGCTTGTGTTGCCTTTGTTCCATATTTTTGGGCAAACGGTTTGTATGCTGGCTAGTATTTACCGCGGCACAACGGCGGTGCTTGTGCCGCGTTTCGATGCCGAAATGGTTTTAACACTCATGCAGAACGAAAAAATAACGCACTTTGCAGGTGTTCCTACTATGTACTGGGGCTTGCTAACCTACCCCAACCTTCATAAGTTTGATATACAAGCCATTAAAAATACCCTGAAAGTGTGCATGTCGGGCGGGGCGGCTTTGCCCGTACAAGTATTGAAAGACTTCGAGCAGAAATTTGATGTGCCTATACTGGAAGGTTACGGTATGTCGGAGGGGTCTCCGGTGGTAACCTTTAACCAGAAAGACCGCACACGCAAGCCGGGTTCGGTAGGTACTCCGGTTTGGGGCGTTGAGGTCTGTATCATGGACGAAAACGGCAACCAGCTAGGCAATAACGAAAAGGGTGAAATATGTTATCGGGGGCATAATGTAATGAAAGGCTATTATAAACGCCCCGATGCCACCGCCGAAACCATTACTAATGGCTGGTTGCATTCGGGCGATATTGGTATCCGAGACGACGACGGTTTCTATTTTATTGTTGACCGCACCAAAGACATGATTATCAGAGGTGGGTATAACGTCTACCCCCGCGAAATAGAAGAACTCATGATACAACATCCGGCGGTTTCGATAGTGGCCGTGATTGGTGTGCCAAATGAAGAATACGGCGAGGAAGTAAAAGCCTGTGTGGTACTGAAACCCAACGCCGAGGTGTCAGAAAAAGAACTTATCGGCTGGACCAAAGACCGCATTGCTTCTTACAAATACCCGCGCATTATCGAATTTATGAGTAGCTTACCCATGGGAGCTTCGGGCAAAATATTAAAACGCGAACTAAGAGCCAAATAAACAGGCTGGTTGCTTGCGTTTGTTTGCGTCGTAGTAGTACCCTATTTCTGTTGTTGTGTGTATGATTAAAACATCAGCAACAGAAATAGGGTCTTTTTGTTACCTGTGGTCAATTTTATGCAACGCTTCGTCAATTAAATGTAATTGTTTATATTTCTGAAAATAACTTTACGGGCTATCCTGAACAGGCAATGAAGAAGGCTTTAGCATACATATTTTCAGATAACTCATGGTTTATTAAATATAAACTTTACCACATTCCGTTCTGGTTTGCTTATCATGTAATGTGGTGGACCATCACCATCGGAAGCCTGAGTGCCGTAGCCAACAACATTCTGTATTCGGCCTATTCAATAAAGTTTCTGTTTTATGTTATTTTTCAGGCTATCGGGGTTTATTTTAACCTTTATTTCCTGATACCCCGCTTTCTGCACAAAGGCAAATATGCCCTTTATATTTTGTTTTTACTCATTACCATTATTGTTGTTGCTTTTTGTATTGTAAGCGGGTATTATACCAGTGCATACCTGTCAGAATACCCCTTCCAGTATCTTTATAGTCAGCCTCCCAGCAACTTTATGTACTTTTTTTCTATTAATGCGCTGCCCTCAACTATGGCAAGCACCACTTTGGGCATGAGTGTGAAACTAACTAAAAACTGGATTCAGGCCGAACGAAAACAACGGCTGCTAGAGAAAGAAAAGCTGGAAACAGAACTGAAATTCCTGAAGTCTCAGTTTAATCCACACTTTTTGTTTAATACCATTAATTCCATTTTTGTATTGATTCATAAAAATCAGGATATGGCCTCCGATTCTCTGGCTAAATTCTCTGATTTACTACGTTACCAGCTTTATGAGTGTAACGAAAACCATATTCCGTTCGACCGTGAATTAAGCTATCTGAAAAGTTTTATTGAGCTAAGCAAACTAAGACTCGACCCCAAAGACGTAAGTGTCTCAGAGAGCCTTCCAGCGCATGGTTTTGGCTCGTTACAGATTGCTCCTTTTATTCTGATGCCCTTCATCGAAAATGCCTTCAAGCACGTTGAAAAAAGCACGCTCGACGGGGGTAAAATCATGATGAGTTTACAGACCGACGCACAACATTTATTTTTTACTATCAGAAATACAGTGGCCCTGCAACCTGTTCAGCCAGAGGTATTAAAAACAAGTGGCATAGGCTTACAAAACGTTTTCAGGCGTTTATCGTTACTTTACCCTGAAAGGCATCATCTCAATATCTCTAAAACATCCGACTGGTTTGAGGTACAGCTACAAATTAATCTGGAAACGAACCTCTATTAAGTGAGCAAAGCATGAAACTGAAATGTGTCATAACCGATGATGAACCGCTGGCCAAAGAAGGCATTGCCCGCTATATTCATGAAGTGGAGTTTCTGGAAATGGCAGGCGAATGCTCGAACCCCATCGAGCTAGATAAAATCCTCCAGAAACAAGCCGTTGATTTGGTATTTCTGGATATTCAGATGCCCCTCATGAATGGCCTCGAATACCTGAAATTAAACACCCAAATGCCAAAGGTTATTATTACAACGGCTTTCCCGAATTATGCGCTCGATGGCTACACCTTCGACGTAATTGATTATCTGGTGAAACCCATCACATTCAGCCGTTTTTTCAAGGCTGTTACCAAAGCCCGCGACCTGCACCTGCTTATGCACAAAACACCTGAACAGGAACTTGCCGAAAACAACGATTACTTTTTTATCAAGTGCGAAAACAAATATGAGCGTATCAAAAAATCAGAAGTGCTGTATGTGCAAGCCCTCGAAAACTACGTAAACATTTTTACACAGCAAGGCCGTTACATGACCCTGCTTCCTTTAAAAACAGTTGAGAAATACCTTGAACAGGAGAATTTTATCCGAACACATAAGTCGTATCTGGTAGCTATGAACAAAATCACTACCATCGAAAACCACGAAATTCGTGTTGGCCCTCATGTGATTCCTATCAGCCGTAACTTTCGGGAAGAAGTATTAAAAATAGTTCTGGAAGAAAAACTCTGGAAGAAAGGCCATTAAAAAAGAATAGGCTTCTCCGAAGAAAAGCCTATTTGTATATACTTGCACCTGTCAGGATTAATACTTGAATGGTTTGCCGCCAGCCAGTACTTCCTGTGTTTTTTCATCGAAAGTAACTTTCAAACCAGTACGGTAAGCAGCGTTCGACATAATGGTAGCAATTGAGTGAGAATACCCCGCTTCAATTGGCGCATGAGGTGTTTTACGGCTGCGCACACATTCCATCCAGTTTTTGATATGGGCAAATGTAAGTGAGTCACCACCTGTATTAGCACCTGATTCTACTTTTGTGCCTTCCAGTTTCACTGTTGGTAACAAGTTTGCTGGTAGGCCCATCGCTTTTGCTTCACGCTCACGCAACCCACCTGTCGGAGAAATTTCGTTCGTGTCAAGGTTAATCATACCACCGTTTGAATAGTACAACTCTTTGGTGTCACCGGCCGAGTTCGAGAAACGAGACGTAAATTGTACCTGAAAGCCTGACGATTTATCGTTCAATGGGCCGTAATCAAATACTACCGTTAAGGTATCGGCATTAGTTCTGCCATCTTTCCATTGGTAGATACCACCGTTAGCTACTACCGAACGCGGGTGTGGCAAACCAGAGAACCAGTGTACAGTATCAATCTGGTGGCTCATCCATTGGCCGGGAATACCCGACGAATAAGGCCAGAACAAACGGTATTCAAGGTATTTACGAGGGTCGAACGGAACCATCGGGCGATTCATCAGATAACGTTTCCAGTCAACATCCGACTCTTTTAAATCTTTAGTTAACTCTGGTCTTCTCCAACGGCCAGGTTGGTTTACGTTCCACATCAGTTCAACCATCACAATCGGGCCAAACTTACCTGATTTAATGAAGTCTTCCGCCGCGAAATAGTTTTCGCCACTTCTGCGTTGTGACCCAATCTGAACAATTTTGCCTGAGGCTTTTACTGCTTTCAATACCGCGCGGTTGTCTTCCATGGTTTCGGCCAATGGTTTTTCGGTATAAGTATCGCAACCCGCCTGTACGGCTTCAATTGTATGTAATGCGTGCTGGAAGTCGGCAGTTGAAATAAAAACTGCATCTACCATTTTAGAAGAATAAAGCTCTTCGTTATTACGGAAAACTTTTACATCACTACCTAATTGTTTATCTAAATAGGCTTTCCCTTCTTCACGACGGCGATTCCAGATGTCTGACAAAGCAACCATTTCAAAGTTCATTTCTTTTTGCAATGCTTTGAACGGGCCTACATGAGATGAACGGTGGCGGTCAGAGAAACCCACACAGCCCACACGCACGCGGTCGTTTGCTCCAATGATTTTGCCATAACTCTTGGCCGAAAAGCCAGTGGCTGCAGTAGCCAGAACTGATTTGATAATAAAATCTCTGCGGGTTGTCATAGTTTTATTTGGATTGAATGATACTTAACAGATTACTAGTGTTCGGATAATTATTTCAACTCACGAATTTTCAAATTTTTGAACGACACATTATTGCCGTGGTCCTGCAACAGAATATTGCCTTTATCGCCTGCTCCAAAGTTAGTATACTTCGCATATTTACTTCGGGCTACTAGTGCATTAAAAATATTACTTTTTCTTTCATATTCGAGCACTTTAAAGCCATTAAGCCAATGCTGAACAATGTTATTAGGGTAAACCACCAGCCGAGCCTGATTCCAGTCACCAATTTTACGCTGGAAACGCTTATCCAGTTTATAAGAAGGTATTAAATCATACAAACTCGCCAGCGTACGGTTACCAACTACTCCCATTTTAGCATCGGGGTGGCGTTCGTCGTCCAGCACCTGATATTCAAGACCAATACCCGATTTCCCGCCCGAATCAAAATCTTCGTTTACAAAGTATTTCAAACCGGAGTTAGCCCCCTCAGTTAATTTAAACTCAAAAGTCAGTTCAAAAGCCCCGAATTGCTGGTCTGTAACAATATCATTTCCGGTTTCTGAGCCATCCGACGGGCTCACATTGATTGTACCGTCTACTACGCTCCAGTGTTTATCTGGCATTTTGGTTTGGTGTACGCCTCTCCAGCCTGTAAAGTCTTTGCCGTTGAAGAGTAATTTAAAGCCTTGCGCCTGCTCTTGTGGAGACAAATTATTGAGCAACAAATTCACCACAGGTGTGTTGTCGGTTGGGCTTGGTTTCAGGTTATCTGTCTGAATTCTGATATTTCTCCAGCGTATCTGTTTCCCCGGCTTGTCATCTTTACCAATGGCATGCACTTGCAGGGCAATAAAGCCTTTCGGGGTTACATCATCAACCAGATAAGCCACAGGCACACCATTTACCCACGTACGGATAATATTACCGATGGCCTCAATGCGGTATTTGTTCCACTCGCCTTTTTTGAAGGCTTTTTTACCTTCAGGGTTGGCATTCGGAATATAGAGCCAGTCCCGACGGGCTTCATCATAGATACCACCCGACCATGCGCGGTCTGAGGGGTCAATTTCCATCTGATACCCATGCACACGGCCATCTTTGTAGTCGGGTTTTGACAAACTACGGAATTGTATGCCTGAATTCATCGAGTTATCGACCTTTAGCTCCAATTCCAAGATGAAATCGCCATAATCCTGCTCAGTAGCCAGAAATGAATTAGGGGTGTCGGCTACGGTAGTGCCTACAATCTCGCCATTTTCGACGGTGTATTTAGCTTTGCCATTCAGTTGCTTCCAGCCTTTAAGGTCTTTTCCGTTAAACAGATTAGTCCATTTCTGTGCGGTAGCTCCGTAGAAAAACGAATGTACAAACAGAAAAACAATAATAATTTTTTTCATTGAGGATACGAATAGAGTTGAATAATTTTTATCCAAAATTACACCTTAGGCATTTACCAATCTAGTATCTATTTGGCTAAAACTTCATAAAATTTGATAAACATACCCAGCTAACTGGTCAGAATTTAATATTTATTGACTCCAGATATTTTTTACTGGTTTGCCCGCACTCTAAGGCTGTACGGCCTTTTACCGGCACAGAGTCAAGCTCAATTACATTCCAGCCCTTGAATTTAATTTTATCGAGTGCCTTGAAAACAGCCGGAAAATCGACTCTCCCCTGCCCTAACTCAACAAACTGGTAGCCAGATTTGCTTTCGGCTGGTTTAGTATCTTTTATATGCGTTGCATAGAGTATGTCTTTGTATTTAATAACCGCATCGGCTGCCACGCCACCGCCTTGTGTATAATGGGCTACATCAAGCAATAGTTTAATATAGCGTGTATCCATCGTAGTAGCTATGATATCGACCTCTTCGGGTGTTTCGCCTAGCTGGTTCATGTGGTTATGCCATGCCGGCTGAACCCCCGTTTCTTCCAATACTCTTTTGGCTACTTCCGACATATTTCTGGCATATTTCTTCAATTCGTCGGTAGTAGGCATTCTGTCTTTCGGGCGTGAGGTATTGGTAATCTGTAAAGATTTGCCACCTAAGGCTTTAATAAAATGGGCGTGGTTCAGGTGGGTTTCGGCATCTTTTGAAATATCATCCTGAATACCTACGTTTCCGCTCGAAAACATAGCCAACGTAAGGCCATTCTGGTCAAGTAAATCTTTTAAGTCTTGTGGTTTATCTTTAAATGGTGCGTAGGTATTTGCCCTTAACTGAATACCTTTAAAACCTAAAGCGGCAATATCTTTTATGGCTACGAGGTCGTTTCCGTTCCAAGTAATAGCCGAGTAAGCCATTTTATGCTTGCTTTTGGCAGCGGCAAGGCTCTCTAATGAGATAAGTGAAGATGCGGTCAGTAGCGACGCCTGCGTGAGGAAGTCTCTGCGGTTCATAGATTAAGGTTGTTTATATGAATAAATATTGAGTTACTAAAACTTAAAAAGAGAGGACTCCTTGAAATGAAGGAGCCTCTCTATAAACTATGATGAAACAAAACTAACTAGTATCCTGTATTTTGTGCAAATGCACCTTTGGTTGATCGGTCTATTTGTGTTTGTGGTATCGGACGCACATAATGCTTGTCTGACACATTAACAGCCGCTTGTGGGTTATATTTTTTAACCCTTTCTACTAACAAGCCCCAGCGTTTCAAATCCATCCAGCGGGTTTGTTCTCCTGCCAGTTCTCTTGCTCTTTCTTCGATAATCATTTCGAAGTTCATCTGAGCATCAGTAATTAACATGGCATCTTTTTTACCCGGCCAGCCCGCTCTGTAACGAACCGCATTGATAGCTTTGGTAGCTTCTGAAATATTATTGGCTTTCAGTTGCGCTTCTGCCAGCATCAGATACACATCAGCCAGACGGAAAACGAAGAAATCGCGGCTACCTGCTTCATAAGTCAGGTCAGGGCGTTTGGTATCAAAGAACTTCTGTAAGGTCGGAAACAAGGCTTCGTTATAAGCACTTGGTACCAATACCTGATATTTCTTTTTAGCACGCTCTTCTTTCGACATCTCGTAACCCGGAATAAAAATTGCGGTATCACCAGCGGCAAAAGTAAGTTTCGATTTAGAGTTATCGAACGAAGCATTCAGGTTAGCACCCGGGTTGTTGCTTAACCATGTATCTCTGAATGTTTTTTTGTAGCGTGAGTCATTTTTTCTTTCGCCAAAAACAACATCAAGGCAATAAGCCGTAGGGCGTAAACGCTTGAATGGTCTGCCATAGAATACATCGCGTTTCATACCCGGTTGTACGTCATACTGCATTCCAAAAAGCAAGTGAAGGTTATTACCACCATTTACAGAACCAGTATTGTTGGTAAGGTTTGTCAGAGGGTCACTTGTATACTGTACGGCAAAAACAACCTCGCTATTTACCTGATTGTTTTCATCATGCACTTGCGCGTAATCATCTAATAGTTTAAAACCATAGTTATTAATAACGCTTTTGCAAAGTTCGGCTGCTTTTGTAAAATCGTCAGCTGCTTTTGATGCCGAATAAGCCTTTGCCAGATATACCTTAGCCAATAGTGTTTCGGCCGCAGGTTTGGTAGCACGGCCGTAGTCTGACGACTGCGCCTTTGCCTCTAAATCTGGTATAGCTTCGTTCAGGTCTTTAATAATTGCGCTATACATTTCAGCGTCTGAAGCTCTTTTTGTATCCTTCGTAGGAGACAGTGTTTCGGTTAATCTTAAATCAACACCACCCCATTGCTGATGCAAAATATAATAATAATGCGCTCTCAGGAATTTAGCTTCTGCAATTCTTTGTTTTTTTACGGCATCCGAAATATTTACTTTTGGGGCTCTGCCAATAACTGCATTACAAGTGTTAACTCCTCTATAAAGCTCGTCCCAAGTATTAATCAGGTAGTCAACGGTTGGGTTTAGCTGGGTATCATAAAAGTGAAAACCCTTGTAACCACCATCGGCTCCTGTGGCATAAATATCGGTACCGTATTCTGTTAAGGTTAAGCCTTGTTGTGTACCATAATAATACCTGAGCGACGAATACGCAGCTTTTACACCATCTTCAAAGCCTTTAGGCGTATTCATGTAGTCGTTACCTATCCCCGATATTACGGTTTCATCCAATATGTCTTTGCACGACTGGGTTAGCATCAGCATACCCATTACCCCAAAGATTTTAATAGGTTTTAATATATTTCTTAATTTCATTTTCTTAATAATTAAAATACTTTGTCAATAATTTCTGCTTAGAATCTGATATTCAAACCAAAAGTGGTTACCGATGTAGCCGGTACAATGTTCTCACTAACCGAAGTTGTTCCATTACCAGAAGATGTAATTGTTGCTTCTGGGTCAATGCCATTGTATTTGTCACGATACACAGACCAGATTTTAGGTTGCTGAATACTTGTGTACACACGCAGAGACTCCATACCTAATTTTTTAGCAATTCTTGGCGAGAATGTATACCCGAAATTGATATTTCTTAGCTTAATAAAAGTACCATCAAAGTAAATTAAAGTTGTATTATAAACCGGGAACTCCTGCGTGCTTTTCGGACGAGGGAACTCATTAGTTGGGTTATTTGGTGTCCAGTAATCAACTTTAATTTGTTCGTATCTACCTGCTAGCTGGTTTCTGTTTTGGTGGAAACCACTCACAATCATATTACCGAAACGGCCAAACAAGAAAGCTGATAAATCAAAGCCTTTGTATTCGAATCTGGTGGTAAATCCGGCATTAAAGTTCGGAATATCCGAGCCAAGCAATACTCTGTCGTCAGCCGTAATTTTACCATCTTTATTTGTATCCTGAACCTTGATTTGCCCAACCTCACTGCCATACGACTTAGCAAGGTCTGCTTCGTTCGATTGCCAGATACCTACTTTTTTATAATCGTAGTACGAGTTCAATGGATGGCCAATAAACCAACGGTTGCCTAAGTCATCAACTTTTCCGTTGTAAAGCGAAACAATTTCTTCTTTGTTTTTGCTGAAGGTGAAATCGGTAGTCCATTTGAAACCACTTGGCGAGTTTACGTTTACAGTCGTAAAGCCTAACTCAATACCTTTATTACGTGTCTGGCCAACGTTTCTGGTTACAGAGCCAAAGCCGATTGAACCCGGCAACTGGTCAGACAATAAAAGGTCGGTAGTATTGGTTTCATATAACTCTAATGACCCCTGAATTCTGCCTCTCAGGAAGCTGAAATCTAAACCGATGTTAGCCGTAGCCGACGACTCCCATTTCAAATCAGGGTTACCGATAGTGTTTGGTCTATACCCGAAAGCAGCGGCTGTTCCCCAAGCATAGGCTGTTCTTGTTAACAAACCTTGTGTCTGGTAAGGCGATACCCCCTGATTACCCACAACACCCCAACCTACTCTTAGTTTCAAGAGGTCAATCCATGAAACTTCTTTCAGGAATGTTTCATTGCTGATATTCCAGCCCAACGCAACACCCGGGAAATTACCATACTTGGTGTTAGCACCGAAACGGCTTGAACCATCACGGCGTATAGTAGCTGTTAAAAGGTATTTATCGTTGAAGTCATAGTTAATACGAGCCATGTATGAGTTGATAGTCCACTGAGTAAGGCTACTTCCTACACCCAATACAGAACTTGCATTACCTAAGTTATAAAACTGTTGCGTTTCTGCCGGCACACCCTGAACATCTGTTCTGAAAGTTTCATAATTATCTTTCTGGATTGAGTGTACCAAAGTAACACCCAAATTGTGCTTACCGCTGAACGTCTTGTTATAGGTAAGAATGTTTTCGAGTGTCCAGTTGAAACCAACTGTATTCTGGCTTGAAGCCTGAGCATCTCCGCCTTTACGGGCATTGGTAGCTGCACCGATGAATCTTCCCCATCTGGTAATAGTAAAGTCAGGGCCAAAGTTTACTCGGTATTTTAAACCTTCAAGAATTTTAACTTCAGCGTAAAGGCTGTTAAACAAACGATATTTTTTGGTCTGGTCAACTTGTGCGCCCGGCACAATTTCAGCCAATGGGTTAGTTAACAAGGCATCGTTCGTTGGCGAGAAAATAATGTTACCATTATCATCATAAGGTCTGGCCAGCGGGTTTTGCTGAATTGTCATGGCAAATGGGTTCAGGTTTTCGCCATTTCTGATACTATACATTGTATAAGACGAAATACCCACTTTAAGGTGTTTGTTAATGTTGTGGTCAATATTAACCCTTAACGACATACGGGTAAAATCAAGGCCGTCTGTTACACCTTTATCCTGAAAATAACCTCCCGAAATATAAAACTGTGTTTTGTCGTTACCACCCTGTACACCCAACGAATGGTTTTGCATTACACCATTGTGTAGAAGTAAATCTTGCCAGTCGGTGTTAGTACCATTGGCAATACCTCTGGCAACGGCAGGGTCACCACCCAATACGGCAACTTTAGCATCGGCAGCGGGGTCACCCACACCTGTTGGCACAGGGTTTCCGTTTGCATCTTTATAAAGGTTAGTAGCACGATAGGCCTCTCTTACGAACTCAAGAAATTCAGGGCCATTAAATAACTTGATTTTATCAAGCGGTGTCGAAACCCCGCCATAAGTATCAAAACTTACTGTGGTTTTTCCTTTAACTGCTCCTCTTTTGGTAGTTACAATCACAACGCCGTTAGCACCTCTGGCACCATAAATAGCGGTTGCGGTTGCATCTTTCAAAACCTCCATCGACTGGATGTCGCTTGGGTTAAGGTCTTCATACCCTGCCGAAAGCGGAATACCATCAACTACATAGAGTGGGTCGTTTCCGGCGTTGAACGAACGGCGGCCACGAATCAGGATTTTTGGCACAGCTCCGGGTCTTGAACCAGACTGAGACACATCAACCCCAGCTACACGGCCTTGCATAGCTTGGCCTAAGCTCGTAATGGGCATCTCCTGAATCTGCTTGGCACTCACCTGCGAAATAGCACCCGTTGTCTGGCTTTTCTTCTGAGCACCATAACCAACAACAACCACCTCGTTCAAGGCAGCCGCGTCTTCCTCAAGAGCTACATCCACAGAAGTTTTACCTCCCAAACTTACTTCCTGTGCTTTGTAACCAATGTAACTAAACACTAAAACCGCATTACTAGCGGCTGGCAATGAGAATTTTCCGGCAGCATCTGTAATTGCGCCCTGAGAAGTACCTTTTACCGTAACACTAACGCCTGGGAGAGGAGAACCCCCAACGTCAGAGACTTTACCCGAAACAGTCCGGCTTTGAGCTTGTGTCAACTGAACACTTAGTATGACAGCAAGCCCAATCAACATTTTTTGTAGTAGTTGTTTCATACAATTTTGAAAGGTTAAATATAAAATTAGGCTCCGCTAAAAAAAAGAAAATTTATTATTAGAATAGTTACAAATTTAGGTGGATATATAGGCTTTTACCACTAAAATTTAGTCATTTTCTAATATGATTTTGACATATTATTCAAACATTTAGACATTAAAAGCTAGGTCAAACGAATTTTGCCATTATATTTACATGTTTTTTAAAAAGGCTATCAAATGTGATAGAGCATCGACTGAACCGGAATTAATAGCGACCAAAGAAATGAAACCCCAATTGCTGAAAATATCAAACCCTGCCGATTACTCGTTTAATTTATTTGTGCAGGAGTGCCCGTTTTTCCCTACGCCCTGGCATTATCATCCCGAATACGAAATAGTGCTGATTCTTGAAAGCACAGGCAAAAAATTTATTGGCAGCAGCATTACTGACTATGGCCCGGGCGACTTATGTATGATTGGCTCTTACCTGCCTCATTACTACCGCAACGACGAAGAGTTTTATGCCAAAAACTCTGGCCTGAAAGCGCGCTCGCTGGTTATTCATTTTCTGGAAGATTTTCTGGGAGATAAATTTCTGGATGTTCCCGAGAGCCAAGCCATTAAAGCCTTGCTCGAACGCTCCAAAAGGGGGCTTTCTTTTGGCGAAAAAACAGTGCAGAAGGTAGAACCCAAATTCAAGAATCTGCCAAACCTGACAGGCATGAGCCGTTTGCTTGAAATGATTTCTATTCTGACGATTCTAAGCGAAAGTGAAGATAAACAAGACCTTACTACCAACCCTATTTCATTACGGAATGAAGTAGACTCGGCCCGTATGAATAAGGTATTTGAATATGTAATGCAGAAATATCAGGAGGAGATTCAGCTAAGCGATGTAGCCGAACTTGCCAATATGAGCGAATCGGCCTTTAGCCGTTACTTTAAAAAACGTACCCGCCGCACTTTCTCGCAGTTTCTTGCCGAAATACGCATCGAACACGCCTGCAAACTACTAATGGCCGATAAAATGAGTGTAGCCGAGATTTCGTTTGAAAGTGGGTTTAACAACCTTTCTAATTTTAACAGGCAATTCAAGGCTATCAAGAAGATAACCCCACTTACCTACCGAACCAAATTTCTGGAATAAACTAGTGTTTGGGGCAGTCACATTGGTTTTTACCTTTAAATATCCCCCAAAGGAAACCTTTTTTCTTGCGGTAAGAACCGTTTTTCTTTCTTCGGCCTTTGCCAAGCTCTTTTTTTACGCTGAGGGTTGTGTGTTTAGCATCAACACTTGCCTGCGAGAACTCCGGCATCAACACAAAAAGGCTTAAACTTAAAAGGATTATTATTTTTTTCATTGGTTAGTCTGTTTTCAGATTGAACGAAAAAATACAAACAAAAATTACACCACTATTACACTTTCCATCGAAAACGCTAGTGGTTTATCGGCAAATAAAACTTTGGTTCTGGCCCATGTTGCTCTGAAAAGTTCCGAATCCCTGTAAGCGTTCAGGTCCTCTTCCGAAAGCCAGTGGCTATGTGTCATAAAAACAGCAGGCTGGTGCAGGTCTTGCATTAGTTCAAGATACTGGCAGCCTTTCATGGCTCTGATTTTCTCTTTCGATTCTTCAAAAACGCTCAGGAAATCGGTCACTTTATCTTCCTGAAAACTCATTCTTACATAGCGTATCAGCATCTGACTAAGGTGGCTGTTATTAAGCAAATATATAAAAATTACTTACACCATTCATGAATCTATATCCTTATATATAAGATGCAGTTTTATAGCAGGCATAGCTGCAAGATTTTTGTACTACCTTTTTATGGCTTTTATAAAATATTTGTTTAAACTTCGTTGTTATTTATTTATGCCATGAAGGCTTTCTTTTGATGAATAGTCCGTTTCTGCAAACAGTGCTGATTCAAAAAAAGAAAACAGGGCTTTAGGCCCTATATTTGCCCAGCCCCAGTACTATTATTTTAACCTGATTTATATTAACGCCCATGAAAAAAGCCATTCATGCCCTGTGCTTGCTTCTGTTTTTAAGTACTTTCGGCCAAAGCCTTTACGCACAAGGCCCCAAAGTACTGATTATTACTGCCCACCCCGACGACGAAACCATGTTTCCGGTAACGGTTTTTAAAATTACCCACGAAATGAAAGGCACCGCCGACTTGGCCCTCATAACCGATGGTTCGGGCGGGTACAACGGCTTGATAGCCTCAAGCTATTATGGCAAAAACATGACCGATTCGGCCACAGGCCGCACCTATTTGCCTTTAATAAGAAAAAAAGAAATGCTTTGCTCTGGCGAGGTAATGGGCATCCGAAATTTTTACTTTTTCGACCAGATTGACGATTTCTATCAACTGAGCCCAGAGCCTTTTCTTTCAGGCGAACGCTGGGATATGGGCTACTGCGAACGCAAACTCGACAAAATTCTGGAACAAGGCAAATACGATTTCATTTTCTGTCTCGTTCCTGACGCTGGCCAACACGCACACCATAAGTCGGCCTCTATTATGGCTATACGGGCAGCGCAACGTTTTAAAGGAGCCAATAAACCCATTGTGCTTGGTGGCAGGTCGGCCAGTAAAGATTATACCTTTAGGTTTACAGAACTCGATGGCTACGCCGAAACGCATATTCTTGAAAAAGCCCCCGTGTTTTACTTCGACCGCTCGTTTGGTTTCGGCGAAAACAACAAACATAGCTACATGATTGTGGCCGACTGGGTAAAAGCCTGCCACAAGTCTCAGAGTGGAGACATGAACGCCGCCATGCACCGCGGCGACCTCGAAACCTTCTGGTATTTTAGCATAAACGGCGAGCAGAATCTCGAAAAAACCAAAACCTTTTTTGAACAACTCAAAAGCAGCGGGTTTCCTACAAAATAAAATATTATGCGCTTTTGGTTAGCCATTTTTACCTCTGGCGGGGTATTAAGATTGAGAATGGAAACCAATTTTTAAAAAATTTTAAAAATCATGCTTTTTGTACAACAAAAAAATGCTTTGGTATAATTAAAAGCCTTAAATTTGCCGAAATATCCTACTATTGCCTCTAAAACAAAACTACAATCATAATGGAACAGCAGATTATCACAAATGAACCTATTGCTTACGAGAAGATTCCAACCAAAATTTTTAAAGATTCAAAAGAAGCGTCAAAAGCCGTTGCACAGGAAATTGCCGATTTGATTCGGGAGAAACAAAAACAAGGCAAACAATGTATATTGGGTTTAGCTACCGGTTCATCGCCTAAATCTGTCTATGCCGAACTAGTAAGGATGCACAAAGAGGAAAACCTGAGCTTTAAGAACGTGGTTTCGTTTAATCTGGACGAATACTACCCTATGGAGCCAGACTCGCTGCAAAGTTATGTTCGTTTCATGAAAGAGCAACTCTTTGATAAAGTCGATATTCCGAAAGAAAATTATTTTATTCCTGATGGTACTGTTCCAGCCAATAAAATAAAAGATTTTTCAGAAGAATATGAGAGAAAAATCGACGCTTTGGGCGGGCTTGATTTGCAGTTGTTGGGTATTGGTGCCAATGGTCATATTGGTTTTAACGAGCCGGGGTCATTGATTAACTCAAGAACACGCCTCATGATGCTCGACCACTCGACACGTGTAGCAGCTGCCAGTGATTTCGGCGGAAGCCTTGTAAAAGTACCTAAAAAAGCCATTACGCTCGGAGTAGCCAAAATCCTGAATGCCAAAAGAGTAGTACTACTAGCTTGGGGCGAACGCAAAGCACCAGTTATTGCCGAAGCCGTAGAGGGGCGCGTAACGGAGTCGGTGCCTGCTTCTTACCTGCAAACACACGCCAATGCACTATTTGTAATTGACGAAAGAGCCGCTTCTGAGCTAACCCGCATGAAAACCCCATGGTTGGTAGAAGATGTAGAATGGACCAGCAAAATGGTGAAGAAAGCCGTAACCAACCTTTCGCTTTCGTTGGGTATTCCGGTACTGAAACTAACCAATAAAGATTATAACGATAACGGTTTGAGCGATTTGCTGGCACGCCACGGGCAGGCTTATGAAATCAATATTGATGTATTTAACCAATTACAACATACTATTTCGGGCTGGCCGGGTGGCAAACCTAATGCCGACGACACCAACCGCCCTGAAAGAGCTTTACCAGCCAAAAAACGCGTCATTATTTTCAGCCCTCACCCTGACGACGACATCATTTCGATGGGTGGAACCTTCCAACGACTGGTTGACCAGGGCCATGATGTACACATAGGCTACCAGACCTCAGGCAACATTGCCGTAGCCGACGACGAAGCCATCCGCTTCATCGATTTTGTGGTTGATTTTAACCATAAGTTCGGCTTTGAAAGCAAAGAAACCAAAGCCTTGTTTAAAGAAGCCAAAGAGTTCCTGAAAAACAAGAAAGATAGCGACGTAGATACTCCGGCAGTAAGATATGTAAAAGGGCTTATCCGCCGAGGCGAAGCCAAAGCTACCTGCCGTTTTGTGGGTATTCCTGACGAAAACGTGCATTTCATGGATATGCCATTCTACGAAACAGGGCGTATCGAGAAAAAACCACTGGGTGAAGAGGATATTCGCGTAGTAGCCGATTTAATCGAACAGGTAAAACCACATCAGGTGTATGCCGCCGGCGACCTTGCCGACCCACACGGCACACACAAAGTTTGTCTGGACGCCATCTTTGCTGCCATAGAACGCCTGAAACACAACAATTTCATGAAAGATTGTTGGGTATGGTTATACCGCGGTGCATGGGCCGAGTGGGACATCCACGAAATCGAAATGGCTGTACCAATGTCGCCAGACCAAGTGTTACAAAAACGTATGGGTATCTTCAAGCACCAATCACAAAAAGACGGTGTGGTGTTTCAGGGAACCGATGCGCGCGAGTTCTGGCAACGTGCCGAAGAGCGTAACAGAGCCACCGCTGGTTTATACAACCAATTGGGCCTTGCCGAATACGAGGCAATGGAAGCCTTTGTAAGATGGAAGTTTTAAGACACCCTGATAATAATGAAAAAGGCGTTTGAGAACTCAAACGCCTTTTTCATTATAGACAAACTTCATTTAAATCGTTTTTACTTCAAACTTGAACTTATCTTTGTTTGGTACACATTTGCCATCTTTTGTGGTACAGGTCTGGCATTCGATTTTGCCTTCAATAACCGGATTAGCCTTTGTAATTTTTACCTTCTGAATAAACTTGGCTTCGTGTTCAAAATATTGCACTTTGCCACCCCAAATATCATCATATTTTTCTTTAGGCTTTACTGGTACCAGTTTCCCCACCAGCGTGTAAGTATCGTTTTTAGTGAAATTGGCAGTAGTAGGCAGCGGGCCATCCACTTTTAATTCAGACGAGTACATATACCAGCTATCATCTATTTTGGCAGTAAATACAAGGTCAATTGTTTCGCCTACTTTTGCCGAAGTTTTTGAAGGCGTGAAAGTCCACTTGGCAGGTTTCAGAATCTGTGCCGAAGCTGCCAGCGACGTGGCAAACAAACATATAAAAAGAATTTTTCTCATGCTTTTTTACAAAATTTATCCTATAAAATTACTTCTATATTATTTTCATTTATTAACGGCCAATTATTCATTTTCATATATAGTTGTGTTAAAACTATTATCGAATCGGCGCAGTATCTTTCAATTTTGGCTTTATCTCTCTCCTGATAATAAATTGTGTTAATTAAATCGCCACTTACTTCTGTGGTTCCGCCCGGAATCCCGAAAATAGCGGCCAGCAAATCCTGCGCCACATAGTGTTTAAAATCTCCGAACTTCCACAGGTCAAGCGTATCAATATGGTTTATCTCCCACGGTTTTTTGCCCGTTACCTGCAATATTCTTGGCAGCGTAATACCATTTACCAGCATCCGGCGGCAAATATAAGGGAAATCAAATTCCTTGCCATTGTGCGCACAAAGCATCAGGTTAGCTCCGGCTTTGTGTTTTTCGAGAATAGTTTTAAACTGCTCCAACACCTCGGCTTCCGCCTCCCCCCGAATCATTTTTACCCGAAGTGTAGGTTCCTGAGTATCGTCAAGAAAAATACCACCAATACCAATACAGACAATTTTACCAAACTCGGCATAAATCGACGAGCGTTTCAGGTAAAAGTCAGCGTCGGGTAAATTATCGTTGTTATGTAAATAACCCGCTTTTTTGAGCCAAAGTTCTTTTATGCGTTCATCCAGCAAATCCAGATGTGGCTCCTGCGAGACAGTTTCAATGTCTATGAAAAGAATATTCCTGAGGTGCTTAAGCGTATTTTCATCCATTCTATTGTGTGTATTTACTTAACAAATTTACATAAATTTTGTAAGAAAATAAATCAATAAGCCCAGTAAAATCCAGTATATTGGCAAAAGGAGCATAACCAGCCCCCCCGTGATTGAATCGAAGAAAACCGACCCTCTCGTTAGCTTTCTCGACACCGCCGTTGCCGCCGCATTAAGCGGAAAATTAACAACCAAGCCTATATAATACCACGGGTTTTTCCAGAAACTCGGCTTAGGTAAAGGCACATCTAATAACTTGTTCAGCTTATCGCTCAATATCCGGTTAAACTCTTTCAGGTACAACCCTTCAGTGGCATCCTGAGGCAATTCTTCTTTTTGTAGGGGTTCGCCAACATTTACCTTAACTATTTTACCAAACTTGTTAAAGTTGTTATAAGTAATGGCTACTGGTACTATTGTCAGGTCCATGTTATCGCCCCATGCTTTTTGCGCCAGCCTGCCAGTGCCTTTTTTAAGGGGCAGCAGTTTTGTCTGGTTAGTACATAGCCCTTCCGAGAATATCAACACTATTTCGCCTTGCCTGAAAAGCTCAATACACTTTTTAAAAGTTTCGTCGTTATCGCCCAGATACTCCTTCCCCTCCGACAACCTGTACATCGGCATCATATAAAGGCTCGATAGTGCTTTTTTTGCCAGCGGTTTCTTGAACACATCGCCACGCGCCAGCGACCAAATTCTTCGCTCGTAATGCCCACAAAGCACAACGGCATCAAAGAACGAATTAGAGTGATTAGAAGCCAGCAGAACGGCTCCTGATTTGGGTATGTTTTCTAAACCAGTAAATTCAATACGTTTAATAAAGAATTTCAAAAGAAAAGGAGAAAAAACTCTCAGAAAATCGTAAAGCAATGTTTAAGTATATTTAGGGGGTAAAACGAAATTTAACTAACCTTCAAAATTCAGAAGAAATAAGGTCTTCTGCAAATATTCGGGGCAGATTAGTATTTGTTTAACATTTAATAGTAATTTTTTGTCCAATATTTCACAAAAATTAAATTCTGTTTGGTTTTCTGAACGGGGTCTGTAATTTCGTCGCTGTTTTACAACAAAACTTCACCCGCGTGTGTTTACCTATTAACAGATGCCAGCAAAGAAGGCCCACAGAGGTTTCTGGGAATATTTAACACACGCTTCAATCCAAAGAATAATTATGAGTAACCTACAAGAAAAAATTACGGCCATTTTTCCTGCTGCCGACCAGATTCCTGAAGCCTACCAGATACAACCCGTTCACCAGAGAGAATACCTCGTTGGGGGCGAAATGCGCCAGTGGGCAGGCCCTACACAAGATGTATACTCGCCGGTTTATATCAAAGGCGAGGGGGGTAAGTTTGAAAGCAAGTATATAGGCAGTTTCCCTATTACTGATGTACCCGAAGCCATGGAAGCACTCGACGCCGCCGTAAAAGCCTTTGACAACGGGCGTGGCGAATGGCCTACCATGAGCGTTAGCGAACGTATCATCTGCATGGAGAACTTCATTAAGAAGATGCTCGAAAAGAAAACCGAGATAGTTAACCTGCTGATGTTTGAAATCGGGAAATCGCTGGCCGACTCAACTAAAGAATTTGACCGTACTGTCGAATATATTTACGATACTATCGACTGCCTGAAAGATATTGACCGCGCTTCGTCAAGATTTAAAATCGAGCAGGGTATTATCGGGCAGATACGCCGCTCGCCGTTTGGGGTTGTGCTTTGTATGGGGCCGTTTAACTACCCCCTCAATGAAACCTATACCACGCTTATTCCGGCAATTCTGATGGGTAACACCATTCTTTTCAAGCCACCAAAACACGGCACACTTTTGCACTACCCTATGTTACAGGCGTTTAAAGAGTGTTTCCCGAAAGGCGTAGTAAATACTATCTACGGGCGTGGCGCAACAGTGGTGCCGCCTATTATGCAAAGTGGTAAAATCAATATTCTGACCCTCATTGGCTCAAGCAAAGTAGCCAACGACTTAAAGAAAATGCACCCGAAACTGAACCGCCTCAGAGCCGTACTGGGCCTTGATGCGAAAAATGCCGGAATTGTACTCAAAAACGCCGATGTCGAGCTATCAGTAAAAGAGTGTATATTGGGTTCGTTGTCATTTAACGGGCAGCGTTGCACAGCCATCAAGATTATCTGGGTGCATCGTTCTATTGCCAAGAAATTCCTGAACAGATTTACCGAAGAACTCGAAAAACTGAAATTTGGTATGCCGTGGGAAGCAGGCGTTAACCTGACCCCACTACCTGAACCCAACAAACCTGCCTACCTGACCGAGTGTATTGCCGATGCCAAAGCTAACGGAGCCGAGGTAATTAACGAAGGTGGTGGCACGGTAGTTAATTCGTTTTTCTATCCGGCGGTTTTATATCCGGTCAACGAAAAAATGAAAGTATACAGCGAAGAGCAATTCGGGCCGCTGATTCCGATTGTGCCTTTCGACGATGTTGAAGAGCCTATCCAATACCTCATTAACTCTTCGCACGGGCAGCAGGTAAGTATTTTTGGCACTAACTCTGACCAGATTGCCAACCTGATTGACCCCCTCGTGAATCAGGTAAGCCGCGTAAACATTAACGCACAATGCCAGCGCGGGCCTGATACCTTTCCGTTTACGGGCCGTAAAGACTCGGCCGAAGGCACATTATCGGTTGAAGATGCCCTGAGGGCCTTTTCTATCAGAACCGTAGTGGCCACAAAGGAAACAACCGAAAACAAAAAGATTTTCAATGAAATTGTAGAAGAACATAGCTCACATTTTCTGTCTACAAAATATATCTTTTAAAAAATTGCCCCACTCACATGGGGCAATTTTTTTTAGTTTTTACGTTAAAAGAGAATATTTTTCTAATTTTGACAAAAATTTAAAAGAACAAAATCCCAAACTAGAAACAAAAACCTATGAAAGTCTTCTCAAAAATAGTATTTTGTCTTTTACTCACGGGAGTTTTTTCTGCCTGTAAAAGGTCTTCTATCTCAAGCGGCAATACCTTCATTGGCGACTATGACGAAGATTTGTCGGCCGTAAGAGTAACCTATGACAAAAAACCGGCTACCGAAATACACGACAACAAGGTTATTAAAGACAACTACCGCAACGACTCAAAAGACGAGCTTCCGATGCACATAAACAAGCAGCTCGATGCCGCCCTTGACTCCATGTCGGTACATAATAAAAATATACGTTACTCGGCAGGTTACAGAATTCAGGTATATGTAGGCAACGAACGCCGAGAAGTTGACGAAGCCAAAGCATTCATTTATCAGAATTTTCCTGACCTCAACACGTATCTTACTTTCAGCCAGCCAACGTATCGCCTCAAAGCCGGCGACTTCACCAGCCGTATGGATGCCGAACGTTATTATAATACCATTCGGCAGCGTTATTCGCTGGCTATGATAGTGCCTGAAAAAATAGATATTCGCAAAAGTATGCAGACGCGATAAAAACCTAACAGATTATTTCATATAAAGCATTCTTATTCATTTATGACAGCTTATGTTTTTCCCGGTCAAGGGGCTCAGTTCAGCGGAATGGGCAAAGACTTATACGAGAATTTCCCCCAAGCCAAAGCACTTTTCGATAAAGCCAACCAGATATTAGGTTTTGATATAACCAAAATTATGTTTGAAGGAACCGACGAAGAACTCAAACAAACCAATGTTACTCAACCAGCGGTTTTTCTTCACTCGGTTATTATGGCATTAAACACGCCCGACTTCAAGCCTGATATGGTAGCGGGGCATTCGTTAGGCGAGTTTTCTGCTTTGGTTGCTGCCGGAGCGTTATCATTTGAAGATGGCCTCAGACTTGTTGCACAACGCGCCGATGCCATGCAACGCGCCTGCGAACTGACACCCTCAACAATGGCCGCCATTCTGAATCTGGATGATAAAACCGTAGAAGATATTTGTGCTGCTATCTCGGCCAAATCGGCCGAAAACATAGTAGTAGCCGCTAATTATAACTGCCCGGGCCAATTAGTTATTTCGGGGAGTATTTCGGGCGTAAACATTGCCTGTGAAGAACTAAAAGCCGCCGGAGCCAAAAGAGCATTAGTATTGCAGGTAGGTGGGGCGTTCCACTCACCATTAATGGAGCCAGCACGCGAAGAACTAGCCAAAGCTATTGAAAACACTACGTTCTCTGCGCCTTCATGCCCTATTTACCAAAACGTAAATGCTAGCCCTTCGACCGATATTGAAGTGATTAAAGCCAACCTGATTGCCCAGTTAACAGCCCCTGTCCGCTGGACACAGTCGGTACAGAATATGGTAGCGGGTGGTGCAACCAAGTTTGTAGAATGTGGGCCGGGTAAAGTATTACAGGGCTTGGTAAAGAAAATAGCCCCCGAAGCCGAAACCGCAGGCGTAGCTTTATAATGCTATTCTTTGTAACAAAAAAGAGACGTAATTCCTTACGTCTCTTTTTTGTTTTATGCCTGCTTGCTGTATATCACTTTCGCTATGGCTTCTTTGGCCTCTTCGGCTATTTCGGTAGTGGTTTTGCCTTTAGGTTCTATGCCTTTCAGGGCCGTCCACGACAATTTTGAAAACGAAGTTAGTGGAAACATCCCATTGGTGGGGTTAAATCTTCGTGTGCCTTGTATGGCTATCGGTACTACCAAAGCATTCGGTGCTTTTTTGAGCAATGCCGAAATTCCGCCCTCTGCAAAAGGTTTCATTTCGTCGGTCTTTGACCTCGTTCCTTCTGGGAAAATAACCGCCGAGTAATTATGCTCATGTATATACCTGCTTAATTTCAGAATTTCTGCTACTGCCTGCTTGGGGTCTTTACGGTCAATAAGGGCTGCACCACTTTTGCGCAGGTTGTACGAAATACTCGGAATACCCTTGGCTAATTCCTGTTTAGAAACAAAAATTGGCTGGTGTTTTCTTAAAAACCAGATAATCGACGGAATATCAAAAGTACTCTGGTGATTAGCAATAAAAATAATAGGGCGGTCGGTGGGGTATTCTTCCAATTGCTCGAATTTGACGGTTGAGCCTGTTACGTAATAACTCGTTGTAAGCATCAGATTAAAGAAATCGACCGACTTCTTATGCGCTTTTTTGCCAAAAACATTAAAAGCAATTACCTGAACTACATGAAAAATAACTAATAATAGTCCAAAATAGAGTAAATAAACAACGCTAAGTATGTAGTCAAGAAGTTTTTTCATGAAGTTTTTTTTTCTGCAAAATTAGACAGAAAAAGCTCTTTATCATAAATTAAAGTCAATCTTTTACTGTTTTTAGCTAAATAAACCGTACTTTGCAGCGTTTTTACAAAAAAAAGAGCTTTAAAAAATACTGTCATGGAATTATCCAATTTAAGATTAGAAGTAATGAAGTTTGTCGGACAAAAGATAGATACTTTTGTTGAAGAGTTTCTAAAACCCATTGAAACCAACTGGCAACCTGCTGACTTCCTACCGGATGCAACAAACGAAAACTTTTTTCAGGAAGTAAAGCTACTTCAGGAAAACGCCAAAGACTTGCCATACGATTACATAGCCGTACTCATTGGCGATACTATCACAGAAGAGGCACTCCCTACGTATGAGTCATGGCTAATAGATGTAGTGGGCGTTGACCAAGTAGACGAACCCAACGGATGGGCAAAATGGGTACGTGGCTGGACAGCCGAAGAAAACCGCCACGGCGACCTGCTGAATAAATTTTTATACCTTTCGGGGCGGGTAAATATGCGCGCCATGGAAACCTCAACCCAGTTTCTGATTGCCGACGGCTTCGATATTGGCACAGGCCGTGACCCTTACCGTAACTTTGTTTACACGTCGTTTCAGGAGCTTGCTACTAATATTTCGCACCGCCGCACAGCTACGCTGGCCAAGAAATTCGGCAACAACCTGCTTTCTAAAATGTGTGGTGTAATTGCTTCTGACGAAATGCGCCACGCCAAAGCCTACAAAACTTTTATCAGTAATATTTTTGAAGTAGACCCATCCGAAATGATGCTGGCCTTTGAAGATATGATGAAAAAGAAAATTGTAATGCCTGCGCACTTCCTGCGTGAAACAGGGGTAAAAATCGGGCAGACGTTCTCACACTTCTCTGATGCCGCTCAACGTTTAGGCGTTTATACCACCGTCGATTACATAGAAATTATGGAGTCTTTGCTGGATGAATGGAAGATTTCGAGCGTAATGAACCTGAACGATGCAGGCGAACGCGCCAGAGATTACCTGATGGCACTGCCTAACCGATTACGCAAAGTAGCCGAACGGACTAAAGCCCCAACACTTGAATATCAATTTAGCTGGATTGCCTCTTAAGACAACCCGCGCAATATAGTTATAAATCCTGCCTTGCTTCGCTAAAGCTCGGCAGGATTTACTTTTTACCAGTATTACAGAATTTCTCCCACAACTCTATGCCTTTGGCTTGTTGCAGGTTTCTTAGTTGTAATAAGTCTTCACACATTTTTTTAGTGTCTTTTTTCAGGGCATAGGCACTTGCTCTGCCATAGTAGGCATCAACATTGAGGGGGTTTTTGTCGAGGCTCAAGGTATAATTTCTGATGGCCTCATTATAGTTTTTCAGGGTCAGGTAGTATTTACCTTCCATCAGGTAATCGTTCGATTCCTGCATTTTTTCTTCTTCCGATTCCTCCAGCACGCCATTCTTGGCATTCTCTTTTTCTGTCCACCCCAAATCAAAACCCATCATTACCTCAATATTTACGGGTTGGCCCTCCCATATACCCGGTTTCCATTTACCCTCGGTCTTCTTGATAGCGGCAATAAGGCGGTTATTAAATTTCTCGTTTGTACTTCTTAAAATTTCAATTCCTTTTACTTCACCTTTTTTGGTAATGATGAATCGGGTATAAAAATCGCCGGTTCGGAAATCAGGGAAATCGAAGTTTTCAGAAATAAACTGAGAGGCCGACTGCTCGCCATCTATAAAAAAAGGCTCCAGATAATTGGGCTTATACACATAAATGGTATCGCCCCCGCGTGTGCGGTATTTTTCCGGCACAAAACCCAGATTATACAAATGAGCAGGGGTAAAAATAACTTTCAATGAGTTAGCCGTCGAGTCAGCACTTACTTGTTGTAGAACCAGCCTTACATCATTTACTGACTCTACTTTATAAAGTACATCGGTGCCAATAACAACCGTGTCTCCTTTTATTTTAAAGGGTCTATCTCCGGCTTTGCCGTCATACACCACCCGTAAAGTACCATCTTTACGAAAAATATAACGCAGCTGCACATCTCTTACACTTTTATTTAAAATAGGGCTACCGTCTTTCAGACGAATCTCTTCTTTTATCCAGTCTCCTACTAGTTTTTCCTGTAAGTCTTGCGCAAAAGCTACTGACGAAACGAAAATTAAAATCAAAATTCTAAACATACTGTACATTCATAAGTTGCGAACGAAGTTAATAAAAACCCAAAGAAATTATTGCACTTTGGCAATTTTTTTCCGCTGGTATTAGTTGGCTATTGTTTTACCAGTTTGTCATAAATAACCTTTACCTGCATATCTCCAAAGCCATATACCCCTTCCCGCCTGTTAAATTCACTAAAAACCTTGTAAAAATCGGTTTCTCCCTGTTTCATGATGTCAGTAAGCACACTTTCGGGTCTGCTGGGTTTGCCGCCGTCAGAAAAACGCTCAATATGTGCCCGGCAGGCTTCTGCCAGATACGGAAAACACGCCGACTTCGTTAATGCCAACGCCTGCAAAGCCTCAAGATTATGGGTTTTATAGGCTTGCCAGAGTTGTCGGGCCAGTACAAAATCCTGTTCATGAAACCGCACCCTGCCATGCAGGCTGGTTTGTAAGTCTTGTGCATTAGCCAAACCATACTCTTTCCACTTATCGGCCTCATCCAGAAAAACAGGATACACCACATAAACATCTTTGCTAATAACGAGGCTATCAATCAGCCACAACACAAACCACATATTGGTCTGGCAAAATAAATCATAGCCAAACCAGAGGTTAAACACCGAATGATTAGGCGCAAGCATAATTTTTTCAAACTCGCTTACCACATAAGCCTGATACTCGCCTAGCGTAGTACCTAAGCTCTCGGCCCTGTTCTGCCAGAATTCCGACAGGCTATCTCCATCCAGATTGCCGTCAATCAGGGCTTCTCTGGTAATAATCAGTTCGCCTGTTATATCGGCTTTTTTAAAAGTTTCGGCCAGTGCATCGCCGTTCAGTATGTGGTAAGTCATGTTATATTGAAAGTTTATCATTGTTTCGGTTTTATTTCACCCATAAGCATACAGCCCGCTACCTTCAGGCCGCCTTTGAGTAAGGTAGCTTTCGATGCCTTGTTCTGCACATTACAACGCGCTGCCGGCACCCGCCCTGCCAGATAACACACCCGCCTTAATTCCTGAATAATAAATGCGCCTAGCCCTTTGCCGCGTTCACTTTCTTTTACTTCCATGTATAAATCGGCAAAAGGTGGGTTATAATGCAGCAGGAAATCGCCCGAAGCCACTATTTCGCCATTTTTTTCCAGCACATACCCGCTGCCATCCTCTACTTTCCGGCCAAACGTAGCTTCATAGTCAGCCTTTGCCCTAAAAACACCCTCGGCTATACTTAAAGTAGTGGGGCGGTCATCTTCAAATAAAATAACAGGGGCATGAATGCGGTCGGCAAACTCATACAACATTGAGCTAAGCAGTTGGTCGTTGCTCTGGCACTCAATAAAGTTAACACTTGTTTGTTGTATCCATTCAGCAAAAACCCTACTGGCCAGATACCTATACGGCGGAATCAGGTAAAATTCAAAGATAGTATTTCTGTCGGCAACTTCCTGTCCTTTTATGGCCCCATAACCAATAGGCTGTGTATCGGCATAAATCAGGTAAGAATCCGTCCAGCCACGTTCGTGGTAGGCATTATACCTGATTTGCCGGTTCATTTCCTGCAAGTATAAGGCGCGTAAAGGTAAAACATCGTTGAGTGTTACTTTGGTAATATTCAGATTCATGGAGCATGGATAAAACTCAATAAGGCTATTGGAGGGTATTTTATTGTGTTAATTAACGGTTTTTTGAGAAATTAATCCGTTGGCCTGTGGTTATAAATAAATCAGCCCGAAAACAGTGATTTTTGCGAAATTTTGAGTAGCTTAGAAAAACAAAATCCCCTCGAATATAATATCCAAGGGGATTAAGGGAGGCTTATGGGGTTCGAACCCACGACCTTCGGAACCACAATCCGACGCTCTAACCAACTGAGCTAAAACCTCCATCTTGTTTTAGGACTGCAAATGTAGCGACTTTTTATAAAAAATCAAAAAAAATTTGCTCATTTTTGCCCTTACTACTAATTTCGACACTATGAGCCAGAGAAGAACATCTTTTTTTGATACTAATATTGAATATATTCGTGGCTTAGGCCCTACCAAAGCCGAGCTATTGAATAAAGAATTGAGCCTCTTCACTTATCGTGATTTCATAGAATATTACCCTTTCCGCCACGAAGACCGTACGCAGTTTCATCGGATAAGCGAACTCAACGAAGCCATGTTTGCGGCACAAATCAAGGGGCGTTTACGCTCATGGGAACGCATCGGCGAAGGGTCAAAAGAAAGGCTGGTAGCTCAGTTTACCGACGGTACCGGTATTATGGAACTTACTTGGTTTCAGGGTATTACCTTCATGGAAAAAAGCCTACGCCTGCAAGGCGACTACATCGTGTATGGCAAACCTGCCCTTTTTGGCAGCAAATGGCAGATTACCCACCCTGAAATGGATATTCTGACACCAGAAAACGAACGCGGTGGGTATTTTCAGCCGGTTTATTCACTTACCGAAAAGCTACGGAAAAGGTATATCGACAGCAAGCAGATAAGCCGCTGGATGAAAACACTGCTCGAACAGGCACTGCCGTATATCCGCGAAACCTTGCCCCACTCGCTGGTGCAGAAGTTCAGGCTTATTTCAAAACAGGAGGCCATTTACCATATACATCTGCCAATTAATGCCGAGGCACTCAAACAGGCAAGAAGACGGCTGAAATTTGAAGAACTGTTTTATAACCAGTTCAGGCTTATTAAACAGAAACTCATCCGTCGGGAAGACTACGCCGGACAGATTTTTACCAAAACCCAGTTACTGACCGAGTTTTATCAGCATCATTTACCCTTCGACCTCACCAATGCACAGAAAAGAGTAATCCGTGAAATTTTTCAGGATTTACGCTCAGGTAAACAGATGAACCGCTTATTACAGGGCGATGTAGGCAGTGGCAAAACCATTGTAGCGTTTATAACCATGCTACTGGCTATTGATAACGGCGCACAGGCGTGTTTAATGGCCCCTACCGAAATTCTGTCCGACCAGCACTATACGAACCTGAAACGTTTCGCTGATTTAATAGGCATCCAGATAGCCGAATTAACGGGCTCGGTGGGTAAAAAAGCCCGCCGTAACATTGATGCAGGCTTGCAGGATGGCAGCCTGAATATTCTGGTTGGCACACACGCCCTGCTCGAAGACCACGTGCAATTTAATAACCTGGGGCTTTGTATCATCGACGAACAACACCGTTTCGGTGTGGCACAAAGAGCCAAACTGTGGGAGAAAAACCCTAATTTCAGGCCACATATTCTGGTCATGACGGCCACGCCTATTCCCAGAACACTGGCCATGACCCTCTACGGCGATCTGGACATCTCAATCATTGACGAGCTTCCTTCGGGCCGTAAGCCTATTAAAACCATTCATCGCTACGACTCCGACCGCCTGCGTGTTTTTGAGTTTCTTCGCACCGAAATCCTGAAAGGGCGGCAAGTGTATATTGTTTATCCGCTTATTGAAGAATCCGAAACGCTTTCTATCAAAAACCTGATGGATGGCTACGAAAGCATTGCACGGGCTTTTCCCGAATACGCCCTCAGCATTGTACACGGCAAAATGGGCTGGAAAGAAAAAGACTACGAAATGCAGCGTTTCAAGAACAAGGAAACGCAGATTCTGGTAGCAACTACGGTTATCGAAGTAGGCGTTGATGTACCCAACGCCTCGGTGATGCTCATCGAAAACGCCAATCGTTTTGGCTTATCACAGTTACACCAGCTTAGAGGCAGGGTAGGCCGTGGGGCCGAGCAATCGTATTGTATTCTGATGACCGACTACAAGCTCAGCAAAGAAACCCGCACGCGTATTGAAACCATGGTACGCACTAACAACGGCTTTGAGATTTCAGAAGTAGATTTATCGTTAAGAGGGCCCGGCGACATGGCAGGCACACAACAAAGTGGTATGCTCGATTTAAAAGTAGCCGACTTAGCCAAAGATGGCGAAATACTAAAATATGCCCGCGAGTCGGCCGTCGAAATTCTGGAAAACGACCCCGACCTGCAAAGCCCCGACAACGCCCCCATCAGGTCGCATATCGAGCATTTGCGCAACAACGAAACCAACTGGAGCCGAATAAGCTAAGACTGACCTTATTGTGCCGTAAATACGTGTGCCTGAGATTTTATTCTGCCAAAGGAAACTTTTTGTGCCGGATTAACTGTTGTGTTTTTCCCCACTAAATTTTCCAGATTCACTCATGAGCCAGTATATTTACGGAATTGATTTTGGCACCAGCAATTCTGCACTTGTTATTCTTGATACCCACACGAACAATATCGTTAAATTATTTACAACCCCTTCTTTATTATTTTTTCCAGAAGCAAAAACGGCTTACGAAGGCTTTAACTTCTCGATAGGCCATGAAGCCGTAGAACGTTACGTAGAGAACCGCCGCAAAGGCCGTTTCATGAAATCTATTAAAAAGGTATTACCCAACAAAAGTTTTATTGATACCCGCATTAATGGCAAAAGCTATAAAGCCGAAGATTTGGTGTCGCTGATTCTGATTCATCTGAAAAAACAAGCCGATGAGTTTCTGGGCCAAAACATCACTACTGCCGTAATAGGCCGCCCTGTGGTGTTCGACGAAAACCCCGAAAAAGATGCACTAGCACAGGAAAGGCTATCAAAAGCTGCCCGAATTGCAGGTTTTACCGAGTTCTATTTCCAGATGGAACCCATAGGAGCCGCCTTTACTTACGAACGCCAGCTAAACAAGCAGGAACTCGTATTGGTAGCCGACTTTGGCGGTGGTACTTCCGATTTCTCGCTGATGCGCCTCAACCCCGACGCCATTCATCTGGCCGACAGGCGAACCGACATGATTGCAAAAGGCGGTATTTATATTGGCGGCGATAGTTTTGACTCCGACATTATGTGGTACAAAGGCACTACCCACTTCGGCCGAGGTGTAAAAGAAGAATTTACTCCCGGCAAACCACTCGACCTGCCCCTATCCTATTTCCAGAATATCTGCTCTTGGGAGAAAATGAACTTTCTGGATACCCTACGTATGCGTACTAACATCAGTAAGTCGTATATGTTTTCAGGCAAAAACCCGTTGGTGAAAAATCTGCTTACCCTCATTGAAGACAACCTCGGTTATATTCTTTTTAAACAAATAGAAAAAACCAAAATAGACCTCACCCATCAGGATGAAGCCTTTTTCGAGTTTAACCAGCATGAGATTGATTTCAGCGAGTTGGTTACCCTCAATGACTTTGAAAACAATATTATTCAGAAAAATCTGGATAGGATTAACCAATACCTCATTGAATTTCTGAACAGGCAACAAATAAATCCTCAGGACATTGACGCCATCTTCATGACGGGCGGAACATCAATGGTAAGGCCCTTGAAAAATATTTTTGTTGAGCGTTTCGGCGAAAACAAAATCAAATCGGGCGATAACTTCAATAGTGTTGCCATGGGGCTGGCTTATAGCTATAAAGTGGTGGCACAACCTGCCTGATACACCACCCAAACAGCATAAAATCTGTGGGCGAACACCACAGATTTTATCTGGCAAATAAACAAAGGCAATTGCCGCAGCACCTAGTGCCTTCTACACAAAATTGTATTATATAAAGTATTACCTGTGATTATCGGTTAAAATGAACTAATTAATATAACTTTTCCATTATTTTAGCAGAAATGATTCAATTGACTGCTAAATGTAAACCCTTGAATCATAAGTGTTTATTGCTAAATATTATGGAAACCTTAGGATACATAGCCGGCATATTAACAACTGTTGCGTTTGTGCCGCAAGTACTACAAATTTACAAAACCAAATCTGCTAAAGACGTTTCTTTAGCCATGTTCCTGATTTTTACGTTGGGTGTTACCATGTGGTTAATCTACGGTATAAAAGTACATGCTTTTCCGGTAATTGCTGCCAATGGCGTAACGCTGATACTCTCGTTGGTTATTTTATTCTTCAAGTTTAAGTACAAAAACCACTCTCTTAAATAAGCCTCCGCAAGAATCGGTTGCTCCCTTTTAATATTCAGAATTTTCTTACAATTTTGAACAGGCATTTTCATGTCTGATTTTTTTGTTTTCAGGCCATTTTACCATTTATATTTATCGGCTTGGATAAAAAACAAAAAAATAATTGTAAATTTGACACTTAATATTTTACTTCGCATCATATTTCAAATTATTCATATTCAACCGACCAGAAAATCATGGCAGATTTAAAAGTTACGATAGGTGAAAAAGAATATTTTCCGTTCATTAAAGGGCCTATTGCTTATGAGGGAAAAGAATCTAATAATTATTTGGCATTCAAGTATTACGATGCCAACAGAGTAGTAGCAGGCAAAACTATGGCAGAGCATCTGCGTTTTGCAACGGCTTACTGGCATACGTTCTGCGGCACAGGTGGCGACCCATTCGGCCCGGGCACGAAAGTATTTCCGTGGGATGCCGCTAACGACCCACTTCAGGCAGCAAAAGATAAACTCGATGCCGCCTTTGAATTCATGACAAAGCTAGGTACACCTTTCTATTGTTTCCATGATATTGATATTGCTCCTGAAGGCAATTCACAAAGCGAATTCGAGAAAAACCTACAAACCATTGTTGGGCTTGCCAAACAAAAACAAGCCGAAAGTGGCATAAAATTATTATGGGGTACAGCAAACCTGTTTTCACATACACGTTTCATGAACGGGGCCTCAACCAACCCTGATTTTGCCGTGGTAGCTCATGCAGGTTTACAAGTAAAAAATGCCATTGATGCAACCATTGCATTAGGTGGCGAAGGTTATGTGTTCTGGGGTGGCCGCGAAGGCTATATGTCATTGCTCAATACCAATACCAAACGCGAAATTGACCACCTTGCACAGTTCCTGACTATCTCGCGTGACTACGCGCGCAGCCAGGGCTTTACAGGCAAATTCTATATCGAGCCAAAACCATGTGAGCCATCGAAACACCAATACGATTACGACTCACAAACCGTAATTGGTTTCTTACGCCACTATGGCCTTGATAAAGATTTCCAGATAAATGCCGAAGTAAACCACGCCACATTAGCAGGCCATACGTTTGCACATGAACTGCAAATGGCGGCTGACGCCGGTATGCTGGGTAGTATTGATGCCAACCGCGGCGACTACCAGAATGGCTGGGATACCGACCAGTTCCCGATTGATTTGTTTGAGCTTACCGAAGCAATGCTGGTTATTCTGGAAGCTGGTGGATTCAAAACCGGTGGTATTAATTTCGATGCCAAAACCCGCAGAAACTCAACCGACCTTGAAGATATTTTCATTGCGCATATTTCGGGTATGGATGCTTTCGCAAGAGCCTTGCTGATTGCAAACAATATTCTGGAGAAATCAGATTACAGAAAACTACGCCAGACCCGTTATGCGTCGTTCGATAGCGGCGAAGGTGCTGCGTTTGAAGCAGGTAAACTGAAACTGACCGACCTCAGAGAAATTGCCCTCAGAGACGGCGAACCAAAACAAGTAAGTGGTAAACAAGAGCTTTATGAAATGATTATCAATCAGTACATCTAATTCTTTGCTTTTGCCCCAACAAAGCCCTGTAAAATAGAATTTACAGGGCTTTTTATATTAATTTTCAATTAATTTGATTTACCTTATTGCCATTCACAATATTTTCCGTAATTTTGCTTGGCAAATAAGAAAACGAAAATTATTTGCTATGTTAGATTCTTCAAAGTTGCTTTACGAAGCACTTACCTACGACGACGTTCTCCTCGTTCCGGCTTACTCAGAAGTTCTTCCCCGCGACACGCAAACGAAAACTTATCTGACTCAAAATATACAACTGAATATTCCGCTCATTTCTGCGGCTATGGACACCGTTACAGAATATGAAATGGCCATTGCAATGGCACAGGAAGGAGGTATCGGTATCATCCATAAAAACATGACAATCGAACAACAAGCCGAGCAAGTACGCAAGGTGAAACGTTCGGAAAGTGGCATGATAATAGACCCCATTACTTTAAGCGAAAACGCTACACTCGGCGATGCTCTGCGCTTAATGAAAGAATTTAGAGTTGGGGGGATTCCCGTAATTGATGAAAATCAAAAATTAAAAGGCATTGTTACCAATCGTGATTTACGTTTCCAGACCGAAATGTCGAAACCGATTGTAGAAATCATGACAAAAGAAAACCTGATTGTTGGCTACGAAGGCACAGGTTTGGCAGAAGCAGAAGAAATTCTGAAAAACTACAAAATCGAAAAATTACCGATTGTTGACAAAGACTACAAGCTAATCGGACTAATCACCTACCGCGACATCCTGAAAAAGAAAGACCGCCCCAATGCAGCAAAAGACCGCCTCGGCCGCCTGCTTGCCGGTGCAGCCGTAGGTGTAACCCCCGACATTGAAAAACGCGTAGAAAGTCTTATAAAAGCCGGTGTTGACGTAGTTAGTATTGATACCGCCCACGGCCATTCAAAAGGTGTAATTGATACCCTGAAACGCATCAAAGTGGCTTTTCCTAAGCTGGATGTAATTGTCGGAAACATTGCTACTGCCGAAGCCGCCGAGGCCCTTGCCAAAGCAGGTGCCAATGCCATTAAAGTGGGTGTGGGACCGGGTAGTATCTGTACCACCCGTATTATTGCCGGCATAGGTATGCCGCAGTTGTCAGCCGTGGCCGACTCGGCAGTAGCTGCTGCCAGATATGGTGTTCCGGTAATTGCCGATGGTGGTATCCGTTTCTCGGGCGACATCACCAAAGCCATCGCCGCCGGAGCCAATACCGTAATGATGGGTTCATTATTAGCCGGAACCGAAGAAGCCCCCGGCGAAGTGGTTATTTACGAAGGACGTAAATTCAAAACGTATCGTGGTATGGGGTCAGTAGAAGCCATGGAAGATGGCTCAAAAGACCGTTATTTTCAGGATGCCGAAGATGATATTAAGAAGCTGGTGCCAGAAGGTATCGTAGGGCGTGTGCCTTACAAAGGCCGTGCAGCCGAAATCCTTTACCAGATGGTTGGTGGCTTGAAGGCTGGTATGGGCTACTGTGGTGCCGGCGATATTGCTACCTTACAACAGGCTAAATTTGTAAAAATTACAGCCGCAGGTATCAAGGAAAGCCACCCGCACGACATCCAGATTATGCGTGAAGCACCAAACTATTCGAGATAATAATTGGCGTAACAATACACAGAAAACGGCTCCGAAAGAGCCGTTTTCTGTTTGTATAACGATTTTTCAAATCGCCTATATAAACTTGCTACTCTAAATCAACAATTACAGGAACAGTCATTCTTGTTTTAGGCGAGTTACCTATATCACCGCAGTTCCACTTTGGCATACCTTCAAATATCCTAATCAAATTTTTTCTAAGTTTAGGGCATTGCTCTCCTCCTTTCAGTATCTCAACTTCGTCAATTGCTCCATTTTTTAGTACATAAAACTGCACAAATATCTTCTCGGTGGGTGTTACTTCACTTGAATCAATTTGTAAATGTTTCGATATATACTTTAACATTTCTTTATGCCCACCAACAAATGAGGGAGGAGTCGGGAAATAACAGATAATTTCACTATCAGAAGCCTCTTCCTTAATACCCGATGCCACAACTTTAGTGGGCATGTCTTTCAGCTCATGGCAGCCGAGTAAGATAATAATTGTTTTTGCAGAAAGAAATTTCATAAGGCAGCCTCATTAATAAACCAATATACACAAAATACCCAAATTCATGGTTTTATGCTTACTTATTTTATCTTTGCATAAACAAAACCATAACCTATGAAACCTGTTCTGTCATTATTTATCCTGTTGTTTTTTGTTACCATAGGGTTTGCCCAAAGTCCACAATTAAATATTGCCAAGCCTAAACCATTTAAGCAGAAAACCTTCTGCAACCCCATGGACATTAATTATCAGTATAACTGGGAGCAAACCAACGAAAAAATATCTTATCGCTCAGGAGCCGACCCCGTAATTATCACCCATAAAAACGAGTATTACCTTTTCCATACCATTCAGGGGGGCTACTGGAAATCGAAAGATTTATTAAACTGGCATTATATTGTTCCGAGCCGCTGGCCTATGGAAGATATGTGCGCACCTGCGGCTATTTCAGTGAGAGACACCCTTTATCTGTTCCAATCTACATTTCAGCAAAGACCCATTTTTTATACAACAACCCCCGAAAACGGCAAACTGCATTTTTATAACCGCTGGTTACCCCAATTGCCGAAAGACATTGGCCCGTGGGACCCCGCCCTGTTTCATGACGATGCCACCGACCGCTGGTTTATGTACTGGGGTTCTTCAAATGTGTATCCTATTTTTGGGGCAGAGCTAGACAAAAGCAAAAACCTGACCTACAAGGAAAAAAACAATTACAAAGGTCTTATTTACCTGCACCCCGAAAAACACGGTTGGGAGCGTTTCGGCCGTGACCACCGCGACACCATCAAGCCTTTTACCGAAGGTGCATGGATGACCAAACATAACGGCAAATATTACCTGCAATACGGCGCACCCGGCACAGAGTTCAACGTCTATGCCAATGGTACTTATGTAGGCGACGACCCCCTCGGCCCGTTTACGTATGCACCCTATAATCCCGTTTCTTACAAACCCGGGGGTTTCATGACAGGCATGGGGCATGGCAACACTTTTCAGGATTTATATGGAAACTACTGGAATACCGGAACCCCATGGATTGCCGTTAACTGGAATTTTGAACGCCGCATTGAAATGGTTCCGGCGGGCTTCGATAAAGACGGACAAATGTTTGCCAATACGCGCTTCGCCGATTTCCCGCAATTGTTGCCCACTAAAAAATGGGCCGATAAAAACGAACTATTTGCAGGATGGATGCTGCTTTCTTACAAAAAGCCTTGTAGGGCTTCATCGGTACAGGAAGATAAATTCTCGGCCGATTTAGTAACCGACGAAAACCCGCGTACTTTCTGGGTTGCTAAAACCAACAAAAGTGGCGAAACCCTAACCATCGATTTGGAAAAACCACAGCAGGTGCATTCATTACAAATTAATTATACCGATTATAAATCAGATATTTATGATAGCGCCTTACCTAAAGTATATATTCAATACAGAATATATGCGTCGATAGACGGCAAAACATGGACAAAGATTGTAGATAATACCAACGAAAAACGCGACCGCCCCAATGCCTACGAAGAACTGGCAAAACCTGTAAAAGCACGTTATATCAAGTTTGAGAACGTACATGTTCCGATGCCTAATCTGGCCATTAGCGACATACGTATTTTCGGGAAAGGCTCAGGGCAGGCTCCTGCTACACCACAGGGCTTGCAGGTAAGCCGCCAAACCGACGACCGCAACGCCGACATTAGCTGGCAAAAAGTACCCGACGCCGTAGGATATAATATATTATGGGGCATCGCACCCGACAAGTTGTATCAGACTTATCAGATTTGGGGCGATGCCCCCTCAAGCCTTGAGCTAAGAGCCTTAACTGTCGGGCAAAAATACTATTTTGCTATTGAAGCATTTAACGAAAACGGCGTTTCAACCCTGAGTGAGGTAATTGGCCCGCGCTAGGTTATTTGAGTTCAATGGTTTTTTTGGCTTTAGCCGATTTCACGGCAGCATCCAGAATTTCCATAGCTACCATATTGATTTTCAAAGACCCCAAATCATCTTCTGACTTTACTTTGCCTCGTACAACGGCGGCAAAGTAACTGAAGGGGTCATTCAGGGGCGACGGCAATGGCTTTATCTCGACCTTTTCTTCCGGCGGAGCGTTTCTGTCGCCTTTTCTCACACGCATTTGCAGGCTTCTGTCAGCAATGATGTATCCGGTTTTACCATAAAATTCAGCATCTTTTCTATCAAAAGGCCAGTTCCATGAGGCCTGAAAAATACCCTGTGCTTTTGGGTAAGTAACAACAATGGTTGCTTCATCATCTACCTTCGGGTACATATCCGGCTTGATAGTCTGCGTAATTGCCGTTACCGACGTAGGTCTTTCGCCTTTCATTATCCATGCCATAATGTCGGCACCATAGCAGCCAAAATCAATAATAGCCCCGCCACCATTTTTTACGGGGTCGCCCAGCCAGTCCATAAAGGTCTTGCTTACGCCAATTTCTTTAGGCCCCGAATGCCCGTCGTGTATTACCACTTTTCTAATATCGCCAATCGCTTTTTGTTCATGAATCATTTTATAGGCTTCATGGTTACTGGCATACCACGTTGTTTCGTAATTAGTCAACAACTGAACATGGTGTTTTTTAGCCAAAGCCTCCATCTGCTTAGCCGTTTCCAGATTAACCGCCAATGGTTTTTCAACCATTACGTGTACCCCTTTTGGCGCACATTTCTGCACGGTTTCAAGGTGTTCAAAAATACTTCTGAAATCACATACTGCTTCGGGTTTGGCTTTGTCGAGCATTTCGTCGAGGCTGGCATACCATAAACTTTCGGGCAGTTTGTATTGCGCCAGATACTTCATGGCCAATGCTTTGTCGGGCTCGGCGAAGCCCACAATTTCGACCCCATCGTGGGTTATGTCATGTAAAATCTGTCTGACGTGGTCGTGCGTCATACCCACAATACCCATACGCACCACTTTATCTTGAGCAAAGGCTATCTGCGTAGCCAGAAAGCAAAACAGGAGAAATTTTTTCATAGATTTTTTAAAGGTTGAATTGAAACAAATTTAATTAAAAAGCGTAGGAAAGATATTTTTTCGATAATCTTTTCACGATAAAACATAATTTTGCGTTTAGAATAGGTAATTCATCGTTCATACTGATAGCAAAGGGCCAATCATAAACCCTAAACTGCCAGTATATATCTTATAGAACCGCCCGGCAATGTCTATTAAAGTTCAGAATCTAAGCAAAGTATACGGCACACAAAAAGCCGTCGATAATATATCGTTTGAGGTCAACAAAGGAGAAATCATTGGTTTTCTGGGGCCTAATGGCGCAGGGAAGTCAACCACCATGAAAATCCTGACGGGTTATATACCGGCTACTGACGGAACCGCCGAAGTGAATGGTTTCGACGTAAAAACATCGCCGATGCAGGTTAAACGTAACATTGGTTACCTGCCCGAACACAACCCGCTGTATCTGGATATGTACGTGAAGGAGTTTCTTGCCTTCGCTGGTTCACTTTACGGCTTAAAAGGGCGCGCTTTAAAAATAAAGATTGATGAAACCATCGAAAAAGTTGGCTTGGGTCTCGAAAAACACAAGAAAATAGGCCAGTTATCGAAGGGGTATCGGCAGCGTGTGGGCCTTGCACAAGCCCTGATTCACAACCCCGATATATTAATTCTGGACGAACCCACTACGGGCCTTGACCCTAATCAGTTGGTCGAGATTCGAGACTTAATCAAAAACGTGGGTAAAGACAAAACCGTTATTTTCAGTACGCACATCATGCAGGAAGTTGAAGCCATCTGCGACCGCGTCATTATCATCAATCGAGGTAAAATAGTGACCGACAGCACCCTGTCTGACCTCAAAAAAGGTGGCAAAGCCATTGAGGAGGTTTTCAGGGAACTGACGATATAAAACGATTTCACAAATCTTTTAAGAAGTCTTTTATCAGATATTATCCTTCCAGAAATATGTGTATTTTTGCTTCATTAATTCAAATGAAGTTAATGAATTGTTTTGCCTGTTGATTAAAATGCTTCTTCGGATTATCTAACCAATCACTATCTAAATTTTTACTATTCTCTATGGCTAGATGTTTACTGCTTTTTGTTGTTTTATGTTTTGTTTCTGTTTCTTTTGTACAAGCGCAATGTAGTAAGAATTTTATATTGTCTCTAAATTCGAAAACATTTCAAACCAGATATACAATAACGGAAAACCAGATTTTTGTATGCAAAGGAAATGTGAATAAGTTTGAGTTTATCAAGCTCGGCTCAGAAAAACCCATCTTTAAGTGGTATATGAATGACTCGCTCCTCGTTAACTCCTCATCTCCAGTATTCATGACCGATAAAACAGGCATTTTTCGTGTAGAAGTAATCGATGGAGACTGTAAATATACAATTGGCCCTTTAGAGCTAAAGGCTATTACAAACATGGATGTATACATGCCTAAAAAGGAATTGACCATTTGTGAGAATGTGACCTCTCCAATTGGCTTATGGCCTTATTCCGAACTTTCTGCCCCTACTTTTAATTATCAATGGCAAAAAGATGGCAAAGATATCCCTCAGGAAAACTATAATAGCTTTTTTCCCTCAACCCCTGGTCTTTATTCAATAAGAGTTACTGCAGGTAATTGTTCGGCTACCTCTGCTCCTGTTACAGTGAAAGTCAGCCCCGACAATAAAATAAGAGATTACTTATTTGTTGATGACAGGAGTCGCTCAAGTATTAAAACCGATAGCATTTTTTTATGTAGCGATTATAGCTTTAATTTCAGAGCAATGTTAGGTACAACAAATCTATATAAGAATGGAACTTTTGTCTCTAACAACAATATTTTCCCTATTTCAGAATCAGGCACTTATTTCATACAAAAGAAAATAGCCCAAAACTGTATGGTAGAAAGTAAACCACTATATATTTCATTTGGAAAAGTTTTAAAACCATTAAATTTTCTAGAGACTGGCTTTGTCTACAATTATTGTACTCAGACTTCAATCCTTCTCGATGATCCTAACCTCATCGGCAATAATAGATTGAAGATTATTTATCCTCCTTATACAGCCGCAGAAACCTACACATATGGTAGTCTTTATAATTATTATCAAATATGGGGTCAAGTCGGTAAAAATATTTTTGAGTACGAAACAGGAACTTGCAAAAGCCCGCCAACTACTATAGAAATCAAAAAACGTTATCCAATAACTGATGTTAACGGTAATATAATAGACAAAAAGGTTTCTTTATGTGCCAATGGCTTTTTCCCTTTAAAAATGTACTATTACGATAATGATGAAGTATCACTTTACAGAAACGATACCCTCATTCAGAGAAAAGCCGCCAAAGAAAAAAAGATAACCTTTATTGCCTCTCAAAAAGGCAAATACTATTTTAAAATTGTTCAGAATTGCACCCCCTCTATGACATTTGTATCTGATACGGTTGAGATAGACGCACCGGCACCTGTTGAAACATCTTTAACACTTATAACCGAGAACTGTAATACCGGACAATATAAATTAAGCGCAAAAGAATATTCTGATTACACCTATTCATGGTATCAGAATGGTAATATTATACCTAATCAAAATACTCCCAATTTAGAGGTATCGAAAAAAGAGTCGGGTACATATTATGCAGTTCTGCAAAAGGGGCTATGCTCAGTTACCACACAATCAATCGAAATCGGTACCCGGATAATTGGTAGTACAGCTATTTGTGAGGGAAGTAAATTTTCGCTTGCAACAAATGTAAAAGACGGAGTTTATCTTTGGAAAGGCCCGAATAATTTTACTTCAAATCAATCAGATTTTAGTATTGATAGTATCAGAATTAATCAGAAAGGCTGGTATATTCTGTCTGTTACCAAAGACGGATGTACACTTAAAGACTCCGTAAATCTGACTATTACCGAAAACCCTCAAATTTCTTTCGATTTTGCTAATCCCATCTGTCTCAATCAAAATGTAGCAGCCAGATTCACAGGAACACCGGGTTATTATGATATAAATTACAGTATATTGGGGAGTGAGACAGTCTGGAAGGTTTTTTATATTCCATCAAAAGGTCCTAATGAAAAATATGTAAATCTGGGTAAAATAGCCCCGAAAGGATATACTCCAAAATTTAATATATCTTATTCAGGCTGTTCTTTCCCTCTTGCCGTTCCTCCTCATGCTATTACTTCCGAAGGCTGTAAAGATATCTTTGAATTTAAAAGTCTGAGAAAAGTCTATTGTATTAAAGAGAAAATTACGCTTAAATTCAATTTGCCGACCAATTTGCCGGCCGGTAAGAAACTAAAACTTAATTTAGAGACCTACTCGGACAAATATGATTTGGGTTCTTTTTCAGCTGATAGTATACAATTTATAATGCCAGATGTAAGTAGTGATTATATGTTTTTTACTGTTGAAGATGAAAATCACGGATTTATTGGAATGAGCGAAGAATTTAATGTAAAAGGTCGTAGGCCGGATGTCTATGCATTTGTCGGCGATAGGTATACATCCGGTCCTGTTATGCAGTGCGAAGGTTTTTCTACTAAATTGATCTCGTTTAGAAATGATTCTACTAGTCAGTTTATTCAATGGAAAAAAAATGGATTAAATATACCCGGAGCGACAAAGGCGGACTTTGAGGCGAAAGAAAGTGGCATATACACTTTAGCAATGAATGAACAGGGATGTATCGTTGAATCTTCTTCTATAAATGTTAAGCAAGGGCAGATTCCTAAGCCGGAAATACAATCTCTGACCGGCCTAAAAAATGCTTGCAGCGGTTTCTTTGTTCCATTATCAGAGAACGCAAACTTCCCATATACCAGTTTTGAATGGAAACGCAGTAATCAGTTAATTGAAAAAAAATCTGATAGAGCGGCTTTTGAAGCAAAAGCAAGTGGATATTATACCCTTACAGCTTATCAGGGCTCGTGTAAAGCAACTTCTGACTCTATTGAAATCGAAATCGGTGAATATTTACCTAATAGAGTTGTTGCCTATGGAATCACAGAATTGGCGAAGAATAAAGTAACTATATGTGACCAGACTAAGGCCACATTCTATACCCCAGATTACTATTTTCCTTCTGCTATTAATGAATCAGATAGCGTATTAGCGGCTAAATATGGTTTTAGTTTTCAATGGAAACGAAACGATAAAAATATTGACCGCGCAAATTACAGCTCTTATCAATCCGACGAGCCGGGAATTTATTCACTTCAGGTAAAACAAGGAGATTGTATTGTTAATTCTAATAGGGTTGAAGTCGTAAAACAGAATACATTATCAGTTAGATTATTGAGTACTTATAATTACAGCGCCCTAAATCCTAAAGATACACTCACTATATGCGAAGGCTCCAATATTGATATTTACGCTTATCAACAAGATGAAGCAATGTATCGTTGGAACAAAGAATTATACAAAGATGGTAAGCTAATTCAAACTTATTCTGCTATAGATCAATCCAATTATTCTAGTTATTTTTCTATTAAAGAGTCGGGCAAATATTCGATAAAATTATATCCTGATAGTCAGAAAAATTGTATCGCTTACACAGACTCAAGCAATATCTTATTTGTTGATAAAACTTTCAATCTCCCTCTTGATACTGTTATCGCATGTACTGACTCCATTTATTTATATCCTCCAACTATGAATGGGTTTTCAAAGACTTATCAATGGAGTTTTAAAAATAAAGTTATTAGTACCAGTTATTCTTTAATAGCTCCACTCGAAGAAGGTGTATACACAGTAGAGGTAAAGCAAACAAGAACATGTGGCGCTATACAACCAGTTTTAGTGCAAAAAAAGATAAACCCGATTATATGGACTGGAAGTGACAATCCGAATGGTTTAGTTAGTTTCTGTAATGATAAGGATAATATTCTATATATAAACAATGCCAACAATTCTACTTTCGAATGGTATAGAAATCAGCAGAAATTACCTGATACTTTAAGTTTCGTTAAAGCCAATCAGGCAGGAGAATATTTAGCAAAAGTCAGATATAAAGACTGCGCGGCAACCAGCAATATTGTTAAAGTAGATTTACTAAAAATAAAAAACCAGATTTCACCACTTGCAGATAGTTTAGCCATATGTCTAAATGGCGGTTTTCAGAACCTTAATGCCGTTAAAGAAACCGGATACTCTTACGAATGGTTTAAAGATAATAAAAGCCTGCAAGAAAGTTCGTCTAGCATAAAAGCTACCCAACAAGGTTCATACAGAGCCCTTATTCAATCAGGTGATTGCTCTGTGCTTACGCCAGCGATTAAAATTTATGAGAGTGCTAAAGTACCAACTGCAACAATCTCAGGCGATACTACTTTGAATATCGGCGATACTGCCAATCTGAAACTATCTTTCACCTCTAGCCCGCCGTTTACTTATAAACTAAATATGCGAATAATGGGTTGAAAGAGCAGAAATAGAGCCAAGACAACTAAGACTTACTTTTATGGT
>NZ_JBBAYI010000004.1:0-405650 GCF_037153985.1 Emticicia sp. 17c | reverse complement strand
GATTGGCCTTCACTCCTTTCAGCACCTGACTCTTGCCGCTTTGCCAGATGATTTTTACCTGAGTGACCTCAGTGGTTTTACCCAAACCGAAATGGGCCACAGGTTCTACTGAGGACAGGTAACCACGGTATGGAGTATGTTCATAAACCTGTTTCTGCCCGTTGCCATACTGGATTTCGACCCATGCCCCCAAGCCCATCACATTGGGGCTATTGCCTTTGAACTGAACCCGAAGGTAGTTGCTTTCCTGTGGTTTAAGCTGAATGGAGTTGTTGCGATACACTGAGGCCGAATCGTTGATGTTGTTAACGATGTAATCAAGGTCGCCGTCGTTATCCAAATCTGCATACGCTGCCCCGTTGGATGATGTAGGCTGTGTGATACCCCACTTATCAGTTACATCTTCAAACTGGAAATTACCTTTATTATGAAAGGCATAGTTTTTTAGTTTAATAACAGGTACATACTCAAGTAAGGCTGTTTTTGACATTAACCCCATTACCTGATTGCGATATGCCAGAAAATCCTGATCGGTAACATCACGTGGGAAACCATTGGTAATAATAATATCACGTAGGCCATCATTATCGAAATCGGTTACCATTGGTGTCCAACTCCAGTCAGTTTGTGCTACGCCTGCCAGCAAGCCTGCCTCGCTAAACATCGGCTGACCAGTTTTAGGGTCACGTCCCTGATTGATTTGAAGCGTATTACGAGCATATTGGTATATATAATTGTACTTATCGTTGTTTTGATAAGTTATATAGCTATTGGCTGGGGTCATCATCTTCTTGCGATTATTGGTAGCCGGCATCATGTCGAGGGCTATCATATCGACCAAACCATCATTATTAATATCGGCTACATCGTTACCCATAGCCGAATAAGAAGTATGTTTGAAATAATCGTGGGCTTTCTCGGTGAAAGTACCATCATGATTATTGATATAAAGTAAATCGTTTGTCAGGAAATCGTTAGTGATATAAATATCTTTCCAACCATCCTGATTAATATCTGTGATATTGATTCCTAGGCCATAGCCTTCATCAAAAATCTTTGCCTGTGTGGTAACATCTGTAAATACAGGATGATTTTTAGTTTTGTCAAAATCATTTCTGTAAAGTTTGTCATTTCTTACTGACGAGCCGTCGGTTACCTTATCATGAAACTGATTAGGATAACGGTTATCGTCCATTTCATTTACGAGAACATATAAATCTAAATCGCCGTCGTTGTCGTAGTCAAAAAATACGGCGTTTGTGGTATGTGTGGTATCGGCAACGCCATATTCCTGTGCCATTTCCTTGAACGACGGAATACCATTCCGTCCTACGCCCTGATTAATATATAGTAGATTCGCCCTTTGGCCTGCTACTTTTTTTGCGGTTGCGCAAACGTAGATATCGAGTAGGCCATCGTTATTAATATCAACTACTGCTACACCAGAAGACCACCGACCTGCGCCATCGACGCCTGCTTCTTTGGTAATATCTTCGAATTTAAAATCGCCTTTGTTGAGATATAATTTGTTAGCAGTTGTATTACCAGTGAAATATACATCAACAAGTTTATCATTGTTGAAATCACCCAATGCTACCCCGCCTCCGTTATAGACATATTCAAAAGCAATGATGTTAAGGGTATCGTTTTCGGTGATTCTATTGGCAAAAGAGATACCCGTTTTATCGGCTGGGAGTGAAGTAAATACGGTCTCCTCTTCCTGACAGGAAACCAGAACAGAACCAGTAATGAGTAGAGTTAGATATAAAAGAGACTTTTTCATACTTATATGATAGGGAATTAAAAAAGAGATGGCAAGATACCATCTCTTTCTTATTTAATAAATAATCAAAGTTAGAATTAATATCCTGGGTTTTGAGTCAGGATTTTTTCTGATTGATTAAGAAGGTCCATTTGTCCTTGAGGAATTGGCAACAATGCATGTTTAGCTTGGTAAACAGAGCCACCTAGTGTATTAGGAAGTTTTTTGCTTTCATAAGTTAAGTAAGCATTAACTTCTTGTACATCAACACCCCAACGAACTAGGTCGAAGAAGCGGTATCCTTCACCAGAAAGCTCAAGTTTACGTTCGAAACGAACAGCAGTACGAGCTTGTGCTTGGCTTGTCCAAGGAGTGTCATAAGTAGCAATTACATATTTAGCAGCCGGAGCACCATTTTTCGTTACGAAGCCAGCTGGATTAGCAGCTCTTGAACGAATCATGTTTACATATTGGCGTGCTTTTTCAAGGCTTCCTACTTCAACTTCAGCTTCAGCTGCCATTAACAATACATCAGCAAAACGGATGATAGTAAAGTTGATAGCTGTATAACCAGGAGTCCATGAGCTGTTATCTTGGTTTTTACCTATGTCAGTTCTGTAATAAGCATATTTTTTGTTTGAATACGGGCCACCGTTAGGTTGGTTACGAATCCAGTCAGCACCTGGGTGATCGATCCAGTCTAGGTAAGGGATACCACGACGACCAATTGAGTGGTCGATACGAGGGTCAAGGTTACCTGCATCTGGAGTGAATGGGTCTTTTGACAAGATACCCATGTCAGTTTTAACTTCGTTACCTGCGCTGTTATATGAACCATCTAATAATGGTAAACCTTTAGCATCTGTACGGAAAGAGTTTCCTAACTCAAAGCTTGGTTGGAAGAAACCGCAGCAGTTACCAGGGCCATTAGGACCAGTGTTGTAAGGCCAGTTAAGGTCAAACTCAGGGTTAGCATTGTTTACGCTACCTGTGTTAGCAGCAGCTTGGATAGCGAATACAGACTCAGCGTTGTTATCGTTATCAGCTCTGAAGATATCAGCATATTTTGCATTCAAGGCATATTTTTTACCGTTAGTAGTTTGCCCGTTTGCAATGATTAGGTCAAACAATGCTTTAGCATCGTTGAATTTCTTCTGGAACATATATGCTTTAGCTAATAATGAAGCAGCAGCCCATTTGTTAGCACGACCTACCGAAGTTTGTGTTTCAGGAAGGTTGTCATAAGCATATTTCAAATCAGCTTCGATTTTAGGCCAAAGGTCTTGGTCATTTTTCACTTTTTCGATACCTGAACCGTAGTCAAGAGTTTCGTCAACGTAAGGAGCGTTTTTGAAAAGTTTGTTTAGTTCAAAGTAGTAGTGACCTCTCAAGAAACGAGCTTCAGCAGAAATTCTTTTCTTATCGGCATCAGTTACATCAGCCTGAGCTGTTTTTAAAAGGTTCAATACTGAGTTAGCACGAGCTACACCTTCATAGATACCACCCCACGCATCGCTGATAACACCTTGTGTTGTAAGGTATTCGAAGCGTTGGATTGGGTTGATATCACTGAAGTCACCCGGGTCAGTACCTTTGTTAGCATCACCACCACGAATACTACCCCATACCCAGTTGGTTGGGCTGGCCATACGGTTGGCACGACCATTCAATTGCGCATATACCGCAATTAAAGCCCCCTCGATACCTTTTTTAGAAGACAATTGTGCTTGAGCCAATGAAGCCGTAGGCTTTATGTTCAAGAAATCATCATTACAGGCAAAAACCAGACCCATCGTAGTGACAGTTCCCAAGATTGCCCATTTTAAATTTTTAATTTTTTTCATGATATTTTTAATAAAATATTTTTTTTAGAATGTAAATTGAATGATTAGCAACTTAATTGTTTGACATTAGAAACCAATATTCAAACCAACGTTCCAGCCTGGTGTAATAGGCGCATTACCTAGGTCAATACCGAATTGAGTATCCGCGTTACCACCTACACCTGGGTCTAAGCCTTGGTATTTAGTAATAGTAAATAAGTTGTTAGCTGCTGCATAGATTCTCAATCTTTCCATTTTCCATTTTGAAACAAGGTTTCCTGGAAGTGTGTAACCGATTGCGATGTTTTGCATTCTTAGGTAGCTACCATCTTCAATATAGAATGAGTTAGATTGAGTGTTTGAGCTAAATCCAGAGTAACTTTCAAAGATAGGTATAGTAGCACCTAGGTTTGTTGGAGTCCAAGAATCTTTTACGCGTTCGCTGATAGCTGCACCACTAAATGTTGGGTAGAAATCAGTGAATAGTTTAGATACGTTGAAGATTTTGTTACCGATTGAGGTATATAAGTAAGTTGACAAGTCAAAGTTCTTATATGTAAAGGTAAGGTTCAAACCACCAGTAAATTTAGGAACCGGGCTACCTAAGTAAGTACGGTCAGCATCATCAATTTTGTTATCACCGTTGATATCAGCATAACGGAAACGGCCAGGAGCTTTACCATCTTGTGCAGGAGCAGCGTCAACTTCAGCTTTGTCTCTGAAAAGACCTACTACTTTGTAACCATAGAAAGATGATAGTGAGTAGCCCAATTGGTTTCTGATTGGGTTGATGTTACGGTAACCTGGGTTGATGTTAGTCAGGTAAGTAAGACCCGGAGCAATTGAAACGATTTTGTTATCAAGGAAGCTACCAGTTAAGTTGATTTCATAACCAACTTCTTTATGGATTTTACCACGGTTGATTACTTGGAAGTCGATACCTTTGTTTACCATTTTACCGATGTTAACTAGAGGCGCAGTAGCTCTGTAACCTGCAGTTTGTGTAATTGGTAACTGAGTTAACAAGTCTTTAGTATCTTTTTGCCACAATTCAAAGATAACGTCTAATTTACCATTGAAGAATGAACCATCAAAACCTAAGTTTTTAGTGATTGAAGTTTCCCATTTAGCATCTGGGTTACCGATACGTGTACGGTAGTAACCTTCAGCTACGCTTGAGTTAGTACCGTTGATATCATATACTGACTCACCGATGTTTGTACCATACAAGCTGAATTGGTTGTTAGGGTTAACGTTGTTAGAGTTACCCATTAAACCGTAACCACCACGGATTTTCAAGTCGTTGATCCAAGGTAGAGCTTTCATGAAGCTCTCAGACGAGATTCTCCACGCTGCTGAGAACGCTGGGAACACCCCGTAACGATTGTTGATACCGAAACGAGAAGAACCGTCACGACGAATCGTTGCAGATAACAAGTATTTATCGTTGAATGAATAGTTAGCACGAGCAAATAATGAATAGAAATTCACGCCTTTGTCATAACCACTATTTACAATTCTTGAACCTACTGTTGTCATGGTGATGTAATCAAGGTCAGTAGAGAATGGGTTCTGACCAGTTGCATCTATGTTACGGCCTTTACCTGTATTCAATGCTTCCTGACCAGCTAACAGGTCGATACCATGTTTACCAAATTTCTTTTTATAGTTAGCTGTGTTAGTGAATGTCCAGCCAAAGCCGAATCTTGCACCTTCACCATAACCAAATGCTGAGTTATTTTCAGAGTTTTCGTATTGTAGACGGCTATAGTTCCAGTAATATTGGTTACTGAATGTAGTACCGATATTACTACGTAGTGTTAAACCTGGAATTGGGTCGTACTCAACATAAACGTTACCAGAACCAATCATATTAAATCCACGGTTGTTTTTGATACCGTCACGAGCAGCAACTGGGTTACGTGGGTTGTTGAAACCTTTAGCAGCAGTACCAGCGTATCCGCCGAACTCATCATAAACCGGAATGATTGAAGGCATACGGAAAGCTGCAAGGAATTCGTTTTCGTCGTCAGCTACCCCTTTACCACCTTCGTCACCTTGTTGGCCTAATACTTCACGATAAGTTAACTGGAAGTTTTCACCGATACGTACATTTTTAAATACGTCGAATTCTGAGTTAGCGCGTAAGCTATAACGGTTGAATTGGTTATAAATCATAACCCCGCCTTGTTGTTGTGCAGCTAAGCCAAAATAGAAACGGCTTCTGTCACCACCACCTGAGAAACCTAAAGTATGACGGTGCATAGGAGCTACGCGAGTAATTTCTTTGTACCAGTCAGTACCTGCTTTGTTAGCTTTTACAACCTGATAGATAGGACCAGCCGCTGGGTTAACATTGTATTTTAGTTTTTCAGCTGCTAAATCAACAGTACCAATTACACCTGAACGGCCACCTACGTTGATATAGTCAGGGATAACAGGAGTTGCACCTGTACCGAACTGAGGGTGTGTTAATGGCTCGCCTGAGTTTCTTTTAGCGTTCCAAGTCCAGTCAGCGAAATCTTGTGGATTCATCATTTTCTGACCAGGGCCAGGTAATGTTGCACCATAAAGACCATCATAAGTAATGCTTAATTTTTTAGCACCTTTTTTACCTTTTTTGGTAGTATAGATGATTACACCGTTGGCAGCACGCGCACCATAGATTGAAGCTGAAGCAGCATCTTTTAGTACGGTTGTTGTTTCGATGTCATCAGGGTTAAGGAATTCAGTATTTCCCATTGGAACCCCGTCAACAACGTATAGAGGCTCGTTACCACCGAATGCACCAAAACCACGCACACGAACCTGGCTGGCAGTACCTGGCTGACCGTTGGTGATAACTGTAACCCCAGCTACTTTACCTTGTAACTGTTGCTCAACGTTACCTGATGGTACAGCTGATAAATCTTTTGTTTTTACGGTAGAAACAGAACCCGTAGTTTCACGTCTGCTGTCGATGGTATAACCAGTTACAACAACTTCATCAAGAGAAGAAGCATCGTCTTCAAGTGTAACATTGATTACGCTCTGACCTGATAAGGCCAACTCAACTGTTTTATAACCAATTGAGCTAACTACCAATCTACCTCCTGAATTAGGAACATTGATTTTGAAATTTCCTTCTGCATCTGAGATTGTTCCGGCAGTTGTTCCTTTTACAGAGACACTGGCACCAGGAATACCTTCTCCTTTTGAATCACTTACTTTACCACTAACAGATTTTTGTGCAAACGCTACTATAGACATAATCCAAAGTAGTCCACAAATCAGAGCACCCCGTATGGGCACAAAGTAGTTTTGTTTCATAGTTTTGTTTTTGTTAAAAAAAAGTAAAAAATAAATTGTAATTAAAGTTTTTATTTTTACACAATATCAAGATTTTCTTGTTTTTTCCTGATAAGTGTATCGAATACAATTATAAATGATATAACTCAGATTGTTGCAAATTTTTCTGTCTTTTTTTATAATTTTCACTATTCATAGTGACACTATTATGGCTTTATATCCAAAATAATTTTATACAAATACTACTTTCTTATTTTTTGAAATGGAAATTGTCTTTAATAAAAAAAACTAACTGAAGCCATGTGAAGTAAAATATACTGGTGTTATGTTGTATTTTCAGATTTGAAATAACCTTCATTGTTACGCTACAATTTTTCTTTAAAATATGCTAATCCCAAAGGGGTAAAAATTAATAATTTACTTTTTTGTGCGGATTCTTTCAGAATGAATCTAGTTATTTTTATGATGAAGTGACTTGAGTAATGTAAAGCTTTTTAATAGCCATGAACCAGCGGTTAACTTATAGTTTGATTGTGACAACAACTGTTTTTCGGGTTAGTTTGTAATATTGTATCAATCAGATACAATATTAAACAGTTTGGGTAATGCTTCCAAATTTTTCTACGTTTTTTTATATATTAACCCAACAGGCGTTTGTTTTATTATATTTAATATCAATAATATTATACTTTGCAAATATAAAGGTTTTACTTCGTAAAAGCCAAGTGTGGGCTTTTTTTTGCACAAAAAAATATAATATTGTACTACTTTAGGCTAAAATTGTACAATTCATATAGGTTCTGTCTTGTGTTTGCTGAAATGCTTATGGCTTGGTATTCAGTTCTTTTGCCACTTTTTCGGCGGCGGCCAGTACGCGCATGGTGTTTTCGCCCCAGATTTTACGTATATCCTTTTCCGAATATCCGCGTCGTAGTAACTCTATGGTAACGTTCTTAATTTTACTTACATCTTCACAGCCAACCACATCGCTTCCGCCGTCCATGTCCATACCTATGCCTACGTGGTCAATGCCGGCTATTTTAACTACGTGGTCTATGTGGTCAACAACGGTTTTGACAGAAGGGGCCTCCCCTGGAAATTTATATTTTAACTGGCGTAGTTCTGCATTGATTTTCTTTTTATCCTCAGGTGTTGCGTCTGCTTTCATGGCTTGCATCCGAAGTGTTTTGATCGAAATTGCTACTTCTTCGGAAGGTTTTTTGAGGAAGTCGGCAACAAAGTTAATCTGAATAACCCCGCCTTTTGAAGCCATGAGTTTTATCATGTCGTCGGTCATATTACGTTTTACATCACTTAAAGCCCGACACGATGAATGCGACGCAAAAACCGGAGCTTTACTCAGGCGCATTACATCATAAAAAGCCGAGTCTGAAATATGCGATACATCAACTACAATACCGAGCCTGTTCATTTCGGCAATACATTGCTCGCCTAGTTTGCTTACGCCTCCGTGTTCGCTACCCTGTGGGTCGCCCGATGAGTCGCTCAAATCATTATTAAATGAATGTGCCAGCGTAATGTAACGCAAGCCCAAGTCATAATATAATTTAAGGTTCGATAAATCATGACCTACCGGCCAGCCGTTTTCCATTCCTATAAATACACCTAGCTTACCTTTTTTATGGGCGACAAATCCTTCTTTGGCAGTTGTAACCAGTTCGGCGGTTTCAGGATATTTTTTTACGGCATCGTGTATGGCCTGAAATATCTTTAGTGCTTTTTGTTTGGCTTCGGCATCTCCCTCAGGAGTTCTTTTTCCTTGCGCCATGTATACGGCAAAAAACATGGCATCCATTCCGCCTTCTTTCATACGCGGGAAATCAATCTGCGTACCGTCTTCATTATAATTATGTTTAACGCCCACATCGAAACTCTCCATTTCGAGCATATTAATTGGCACATCGGCGTGTGTATCTACTGTGTAGGCGCGGGCATGAATTTTATCGGCTTTTTTTAATAAACGTTGCTCTTTTTTGCTTTGAGCCAAAACTAATACAGGTAAGCAGAGGAGTAGGAATAATTGTTTCATGAGATACAGTCTGGTGATGCTGGTAGTTTATTGAAGTTTTCGTCCTTTCCAGATATACTCATTTTTGCCCTGAGCTATGAAGCCAAAAAATGTAACGTAACAAGGATAGATGAGTTGAACCAAAGGAATGAGCCAAATTAACCTTTTTTTATTCAAAAAGCTAAGAACAAGGCTTAAAAAAAGTAATTCGGCCGAAAGTTTCAGGAGCAGAATCAAACATAGCTGTACTTTATTCATTTCATAAAAAAAATACAGCAATGGTGCCAGAATTACGGCAAAATTGGCCAAGAAAATAAACACGGCCAATGCCGTGGTAGTGTAACTACTATAATGTTTCCATTTACTGGCCCAGCGTTTGCGCTGATAATAAAACGATTTTATTGAAGTGTGGGCTTGGGTTTCAACAATTGCTGAGCAATTTTTCAGAAACCGAATTTTATCAGGATATAGGCCTGCAATCTTGTGCATCAGGAATTCGTCATCGCCGGAGGCAAGGTTTTCATTACCAGCAAACCCTCCTACCTCTTCAAATACTGTTTTCAGGTAGGCCAGATTAGCCCCGTTACACATATTGGGTTTCTTGGCAAGCATGGCACAGGCTCCTGTGCCTATCAGGCTACTGAATTCAATGGTCTGGATGTTTATCCAGAGGCGTTGTATCCAAGTGGGGGTTTCATTGGTAAATGTTACAGGTGAGCTAATCAGAAAAGCACCTGTGGTAGCCTGAAAGTCAGCTATGGTCATTAGCCAGCGTTCATTCACTCGGCAATCGCCGTCGGTAGTTACTATTAACTCTCCGTTCGCTAATTGGATTGATGACTGAATGGCCCGTTTTTTGGGTGATGTATTGTTTTCTTTAGGCGGCAGGCTATTTATCAATAATTGCAAAGAGGTAAGTTTCTGAAATTGTTGAAGCAGGGTAATGGTATTATCGGTTGAGTCATCGTCGGCCACTATCACTTCAAATTTATCCTTCGGATATTGCTGTTTTTCCAAATCCTTCAACAGACTGATGATGTTGCTGGCTTCATTCCGTACAGGAATAATAACTGAAATTCTGAGTAAGTTATCCTGATTGGCTTGTAAACGGTAAGGTTTATTACTTAACCAGATGCTTATCAGCGCGATATTCATCACGCAGTAAAATCCAACAATCAATATGAGAGTAATAACAAGCACTTATATCTTTCTATTTATAAGGTTTACTTATTTGGCCGAAACCTCGGCTTTTCTGGCAGAAAACCTCAAAGTTAAAATAAACAGGCTTCCGATTAATATAGGAACGAGTACATTCAGAAACCAGATTACAAAAGTAGCTATTGTAATAACTGAAAGTTGTATGCCAAAATAACCGAAGTAATAAACCGAGGTGATAGCCCGAAGGCTTAAATCGCCTAAAAAATTGAACGCCGCACCTACCGTCTTTGTCAGGAAAATGATACTTATCCCTGCCAATAGCACTACCAATGGCAGGTTTATCTGAAACCATTGCAAAACAAGCAGAAATTGAATACTGAATATAAGGTATCTGCCTGTGGCTATCAGAAATACATCTCTGATTTCGGGCAGGGAATATTCTTTTATTATAATCAGATATTGTTTTATGAATTGTATGAACGAATAACTGGTATTAAAAAAACTAATAGCCTGAAGTTTAAAAGCCAACAATACTCCGGTTATTAAAAGACCAGCCAGCAATGCTGCTATTATAATATGTAATACTAATGGAATGGGCTGCGCTATACCTATAAAATATATATAACCCATAGTGCCAAACAAAAGAGATACATAAAGCTGCATACTGTTGCCTAAAAAGATGGCTCCTATGCCTGCCGTGCGCTGCTTTGTTTTCAACATGAGTATTTTTCCGGCGTAGTCACCTATCATTAGAGGGGTGAAAGTAGCCAGAGCTAAACCCGCCAGTACACCCTGATAGGCTTCGCCAAAAGTGATTGGTTCAACTCTTGCGGCAAGGCGTTGCCATTTCCATGCTTCAAACGCCCAGTTGGCGGGCATTAATAACAACACGATTGGCACGTTTATATGAAAAGGCAGGTGTTTAATATAAGCTAGTGCGCTTGCCAGATTTTCGCCTTTTTCATTCAGCAAAAGATACACCGAAAACAATACACCCACAAACAGGATATTTTTTAGAATCCATAACCATGTATTAGGTATAAAGTCAAAGATTTTTGAGTTAATTTGCATATTATGAATAAAGAGAAAATCATTTTAGGGATTGACCCGGGTACGAGAATTATGGGGTACGGCATTATTGCTGTACAGGGAAATGCTATTACTTTAATTCAATATGGTGTTTTAAAACTTGACAAATATACAACACACGAACTGAAGTTAAAGAAGATTTACGAAAGAATGACACAACTGATTGAAGAGTTTTTGCCCGATGAAATGGCTATTGAAGCACCTTTTTATGGGGTTAACGTGCAGTCGATGCTGAAATTGGGTAGAGCGCAGGGAGTAGCCATTGCAGCAGCTTTAAATCGGGATGTGCCTATTATAGAGTATCTGCCCAAAAAAGTAAAGCAGTCGGTTACAGGAAACGGAAACGCCAGTAAAGAACAAGTAGCTTATATGCTTGAACACACATTAAAAATGAAACTTGATACCGAGTTTTATGATGCTACCGATGCCGTCGGGGTAGCGGTTTGCCATTATATGCACGGTAAAACAAAAGCCTTGACCGGCAATGGCTCGAAGAAGAAAGGGTGGTCGGCCTTTGTAAGTGAAAATCCTGACAGGTTAAAATAACTGCTATCAGGCTTTGGCATAAGTAAAACCAAAGCCTGATAGCAACAAATTATAAGACTCCTTTTGTACTTGGAAGGCTGTCGAGTTCTTTGAGGTCACGTTTAACTGCCATTTTTATTGACTTGGCAAACGCCTTAAAAATAGCCTCAATTTTATGGTGTTCGTTTTGGCCTTCGCACTTTATATTGAGGTTACATTTAGAAGTATCCGAAAATGATTTAAAGAAATGGTAAAACATTTCTGTGGGCATCTCTCCCACTTTCTCACGCTTAAACTCGGCATCCCATACCAGCCACGGGCGACCCGAGAAATCGATGGCTACCTGCGCCAGTGCGTCGTCCATAGGTAACAGGAACCCGTAACGCGAAATACCTTTTTTATCGCCCAGTGCTTTCAGATAGGCTTCTCCTAAAGCCAGCGCGGTATCTTCGATGGTATGGTGTTCATCAATATGTAAATCTCCGGCTACATGAATACTCAGGTCAGCCCCTGAATGCTTGGCCAGTTGGTCGAGCATGTGGTCATAAAACCCGATTCCTGTATGAATATCTGACTTCCCTTTTCCATCCAGATTGAGTTCAATTTTTATCTGGGTTTCTTTGGTATTACGTTCAATAGTAGCAATTCTCGGCGGCAATTTCAGAAACTCATAAATACTGTCCCAATCTGTTGTTACCAATGCCGTAGCATTTTCCTGTTCAGGGGTAAGTGCGGGTGTTTCGCCTATAAATATGGCCTTAGCCCCCAAGTTTACCGCCAGTTGAATATCAGTTATTCTGTCGCCAATTACATAAGAATTAGTTAAATCGTAATCTCCATTGATATATTCGGTCAGCAAACCTGTGGCAGGTTTGCGCGTAGGCAGGTTTTCATGCGGAAAACTACGGTCTATATGAATGGCCTCAAAACGAACATTTTCGTTTTCAAGTGCCTGAAGCATTTTATTATGTGCTGGCCAGAAAGTATCTTCCGGAAAAGATTCTGTTCCTAAACCGTCCTGATTCGTTACCATTACGAGTTTGTAATCTGTTTCTTCAGCAATTTTCCGAAGGTTAGAAAGGGTTTTAGGAAGAAAGAATAATTTTTCAAGAGAATCTATTTGAAAATCTGTTTTAGGCTCATCAATAATAGTACCGTCGCGGTCAATAAAAAGAATTTTCTGCATTGCTTTTAAGATAGAGTAGTTTTTTAGACAAAGTTAGAGAGGTTTTTTGAAAAGTATAGCTTCCTGATTGAGAAACTATACTTTGGGCCTGATGGCGATTCCGATTTCTTCATTTATTGGTAAGGGTTCAAAGCTGAACATCTTTAGCTCATACCCTTCTGTTTTTAATAGTACTTCGTAGTAGTTTCCTAAAAACTTGATGCCCATTACCTTAGCTCTGATGGTAGAAGTAGCAGCAACCGCAATTTGTTCGGGGCGTAAAAATGTGCCTGTTGTATTCGGCAGACCGATTTTTTGCTGTAAATCCTGTGCAATTACATTCACTTCGCCGGTAATTTCTGCCACATACTGGTTTATTGGTGCCTGATATATTTGCTGAGGGGTGGCAAGTTGCAGAATTTTGCCTTTACGCATAACGGCCAGCCTGTCGGCCATGCCGTAGGCATCGCTTACATCGTGCGTTACAAAAATGCAACTTACTTCTTCGGCTTTAATAAGGCGCAGAATCTCAATTTTTAACCTGCGTTTATTTACGGCATCTAAGTGGCTGAATGGCTCGTCGAGCAGTAATAATTTAGGTTGTTCGGCAATGGCTTTGGCAATTACGGCACGTTGCTGCTCGCCACCTGATACTTCACGGGGTAAATGAGACTGTACTTTTTCAAGGCCACTCAGTTTCAGTAATTTATCTACACGTTTATTGCGGTAGTTTTCTTCATAATAACGTAATTCATAGGCAATGTTTTCTCTTAGAGAAATATTCGGAAAAAGGCCGTAATCCTGCCTTACCAGCTTAATATCAGGATGCCCCGCAATGAGTTTTTCTGATGGTGGACTAATTCTTTTATCTTCCAGAAGTAAAGTGCCGGAATCTGGCTCGTGCAAGGCCCCTATTAAATGCAGTAAGGTGGTTTTACCAGACCCGCTTTCGCCCAGAATTGCCAGAATTTCTCCTTTCTCTAATGTAAACGTAATATGGCTAATGGCTTTTTTATCCTCGAAAGACTTAGATAAATTCTGTATTTTGAGCAATGACATTCGTTTTTTATGACAAAACTAGGACTTTTTTATAGAAAATATTCTTTTTTGTTGTGCAAGGGCATACACTTTCCTAATATTGTTATTAAATTATTTTATTAAAGCAGGCAACCCTACAAGCTCAATCGCTGAGATGTTAGAACTTTACAAACAACAAACTAAGTGTCTGGTGGCACTTGATTCGATTATTTTCGGATTTGATGGAGAAGAATTAAAATTATTGCTGGTAAAACGTGGTGTTCAGACAGACAAAGACACGTGGTCGTTGATGGGTGGATGGCTCAAGCCTTCTGAAAGTCTGGACGAAGCCGCCAACAGGATTTTATTTGAACTAACAAACCTTACAGACGTATTTCTTGAGCAGTTATGGGCCTTTGGTGACCCTAATCGTGACCCCGTTGAACGAACAGTAGCAGTTGCTTATTATGCTTTGGTAAACGTAAAAGATTACGAAACAAAGATTTCAGATACATATCATGCCAAGTGGTTTTCGATGCACGACCTACCCGATTTGCTCTTCGACCACGCCAATATGATAAAAATGGCCATTGAACGCCTGCGCTACAAAGCGGCATTCCACCCTATCGGGTTTGAGTTAATGCCCGAAACCTTTACTATTCCGCAAATTCAGAAACTATATGAAGCAATTTATGGCAGCAATTTCGACAAACGGAATTTCAGCCGGAAAATACTTTCCACGGGTTTACTTATCAAGTTGAAAGAAAAACAGAAAGGTTTTTCAAAGAAAGGTGCATTTCTGTATAAGCTAGATACAGAAAAATACCATACACATACAGACTCTTTTCTGAATTTTGTTCCTAACCCCGATGGTATGCTTTAGTTTTATCTGATATTTAGCAATATTCTTATTTTATCCTAGGTTGGTTTAAAATTCTGTATGATTTTGCCCAATATTGGCCCGAAATACAGTCGGGCTGGTTTGGTCTTTATGATGTATCAGGCATATCTGCGACGAAGCTATACCTGTAAAGCATCTCGTTTGGTTTTCTGCCTACGTTGCAGCATTTATAACAACACTAAAACTTTATTACAACACCTATATAAAAAATTACTGAGCAGTTGGTAATAAAAAAGAGGCTGATATTGCTACCAACCTCTTACCAAATTTCATTATTAAAGGCTTAATAGCCCGTTTAACTAGCAGCCGCGGCACTTCTTCTTTGATACAGAAAGTTCACGAAAATGCCCAATAACACCAGTAACCCCATTTTTTCGTTGTCGTTCACTTCGGCATTGATAGAGCCTTCATTGGCAAAAAACTTTTTGGTTTGCTGGAAATTCATTACTTCGCGGTTAGTGTCATCAATGCGCCATTGTGTACCCCAGAAATTTTTTGGTTCCATCACAAACTTTTCTCCATTTATCAGCGTAATTTCAGCTTTTTTCTTCCAATTCGAAATTACAACCTCGCCAATTAGTTGTTCGTTATCTTTTCTGTAAATATCATAGCCCGAACTCCAGAAACCTTTCTTCTTGAATGAGTATATTTTGTGTTTAAACTCTCCGGTTACTTCTGTTTTGAAGTTGTTGAACTGTACGTGTCCGACTTCTGCTTCCTTCTCTAATATTTCAATTTTATTAGTGAATATTCTTTTAAAATAGTTGAACGTATTCCTCATGGTATTCTCGTTTAATCATACAAAAATACATTTTTAGCAACACCTTGCTTCAACATTTTTAGTAATGGATACTGGCACGGATAATAGGCTTATTTCAAGGATACGCCTAGTCTTCCATTACAGGAATGTCGGCTTCTTTTATGAGACTTATATCGGCTTTGTCAGGCCCTTCCTTAACCAGTCTATTGGCTTGTTTTTCGTAAGTTTTTTCAAATATATTTCGTGCAAGCCGCCCATTTCCAAACGAAGAATCTCGGTCTTCGTATAGCTTTTTGAAGAGCTTGTATACCTTTTTTCGGGCCGCTTCGTCTACCTTCAACTGCACTTTTTGCGCCTGCAAAAGGAATATCTCCAGAATTTCTTCAGGCGTATAATCTTTAAACCCTATGTATTTGTTAAATCGTGAATGCAAGCCGGGGTTTGAGTTAATAAACTCATTCATTTTCTCTTCATAGCCAGCCACAATTACCACAAAGTCGTTGCGGTGGTCTTCCATATATTTCACAATGGTATTAACAGCCTCCGGGCCATAGGTGTCGTCTGTATTCAGGGCATAGGCTTCATCAATAAATAAAATGCCGCCCGATGATTTCTGACAAACCTCCATAGTTTTTAGCGAAGTTTGCCCAGTATAACCAGCTACAAGCCCGCTTCGGTCGGTTTCGTACAAATGCCCTTTGCTTAGTAGCCCCAGTGCCTTAAATATCTTTGCCAGTAGGCGGGCAATAGTTGTTTTTCCGGTGCCCGGATTCCCATGAAAAACCATGTGCAAAGAACGTTCAGGCACTTTAATCCCCTGCTCTTTTCTGATTTTTTCAATCTTCAGTACATTTACCAGACTACTTACCTCATCTTTTACGTTTTGTAGCCCTATCAAAGCATTTAATTCTGCCAATAGCTCGTCGAGGGTTTGCTCTGGCTGTGCAGGTATTGGCGCGGTACTATTTGTTTGTGCAGGTTTTTCCGGCTGATTTACTTTTACGTCAGGGCTTATCATTTTGGTTAGCCCATCTAGTCCTTTGAGAATTACATGAAACGGATTACTGGTATATTCTTCTTGCCGCTGCCCTGACGGTTCTTCTTGGAGTTGTTCCTGTTGTGAGTAAATATCTTTTTCGCGGTAAATCTGAGGCTCTTTTCCGTCTAACCTGTCTTTAACTACTTTATAAAATGCCGCTATGTATTCTTCTATGGTATTATCAACTCTTACTTTTCTTTCTGCTGTTCCGAAAACCACCGAATCGGGTGTGGGGCAACGTACTGATACTGTCTGGTCGTACGGAAACTCTATCACTTCAACATCGCCGTACTGGTCGCTGTCAACAAGCAAAATACGTTGAGTTGTAGCCAATAGTAACACATGGCGGGTGTTCCAGTAGCCATGCACTGAGGCATCGATATATTCATTTTCCTTGATAATAGCAGGTAAGGCTTTTAGTTCGTTACGCAGCATTAGCAGGGCAAAAGGGTTCAGGTCAATTTGTCGTTTAATTTGTCCGTAAGTTGGCATTTCAATGATTTAATTTTAGTTAAATTAAATCTATATTTCGCTACAATGCAAAACAATAAATGATGAGTTGCCAGAAAGAGGGCTATACTCGGATTTTTTTTGGATGGAAATCGAGTTGATGAACCAGTTTAGCACATAAAAAAAGCGGCAACCTGATAAGAGACTGCCGCTTTTTTGAGTAGAAGAATCTGATTAATATTCATCTTCCACGAGTTCTTCTGTTGTAGCTAATTCTGGTTTTTTGTGTTCAACAATATTTTTCTTGTCTTTAAATTTCTTAAGTTTGGTTTTTAACGCCTCAAGTACTATATCCGTGGCCTCTTCAAAGGTATCTCCTTTCTCCTCAACAAAGATTATCTGACCAGGGACATTCAGTTTAACTTCTATGTGCTTTTTATGAACTTTACTTTTTTCACCTTTTCCTAATTTCAAGAACACTTCACCGCTTGTTACTCTGTCGTAAAAGGTTTCTAATTTATTTAACTTGTTTTGAATGAAGCCGACTAATTTAGGGTCGACATCAAAATGGACTGCATGCACATGAATCTTCATAACTCCCTAATTTAAAGTTAAAAATAAATAAACTATTCAGATTCAAAAGTAAGTTTTGTAGCAGGTTTACCCCGATACCCGACTGTTGAATCTGACGTGTCAAAGAACTAATCTTTGAACTAACATAGTAAAAAAAATAATACCAGTCAAGAATAATTTAAAGAAAATTATCTGGCGGGCCAATTAGGCTCTGCTTGGCATTTATATATGCCATTACTGAGGGTGCTAAGTAATTCTTTTTCAATTACTTAGCATTTTTACTTACTCAAACAAACCGTCATAAAGTAGTAAATAACTTATTATCAGTCATTTATAAAAAATAAAGGAAAATACTGGCTCAACTTTTACTATTTCAGTATTATTTACGATTTATACCTTTTCCGAACAAATACTGATACAATTTTATATTTTTGTTCCAAACAAGACAGATACTTCATCAAATGTTGCCGTTTATGTCTTTTGCTGTGTTTAAGTGTGGCCTTTTTTGCCCAAAGTTTCTTCACAGCGCAAGTAAGGCAATACGAGTGAAGCATCTGCTCGTGGTGGTACTATTGCGATTACGATAGCTAACCATGATAACAACCAGCATCAAAAACATCATGAATTGAGCAGTTATGCACGGCATTGGAACTTACACCGTTATAATGAAAACGTAAGTAATAACACAACATAACAATCCATTTATTCACGCTATAACCTTATTTTAAATTATGAAAAAATTGCTGTCAATTTTTGCTGCTCTGACTATATTTCTGGCTTTTACTTTTGAAGACGATATTTCAAAACAGATTTATGAGCAATTCAATACCTATGCTAGTACTTACCCGCAAGAAAAAGCCTACCTGCATCTGGACAAACCTTATTATACTGCCGGAGAAACAATCTGGCTTAAAGCCTACCTTATTGAAGCCGCAACCAATACGCTTGACTCGGCCAGTGTGCCTCTTTACGTAGAACTGATAGATAATCAGTTAGGTAAAATTATTGATACGAAAATACTGAAACTGGAACAAGGCATGGCTCAAGGTGATTTTGAGCTTTCTGATAGCCTTCATGCCGGATATTATCGTTTAAGAGCTTACACTAACTGGATGCGTAACTTTGATGAAAGCCTTTTTTTTAGCAAAGACATTAAAGTGCATAAGTCGGGCGAAGCCATAGCTCCTGTGAAATACGATGCGCAGGAAATAGCCTTCCAGTTTTTTCCAGAAGGAGGCCAGATTATAGAAGGAATGGAAAACAAGGTTGCTTTTAAAGCTACCGATATGCAGGGTAATGGCGTTGATGTAAAAGGCATAATCATAAATAAAACAGGCGATACCCTACTACGCTTTGAAAGCGAGCATCTGGGTATGGGGGTATTTACTTTTAAGGCCGAACCCAATGAAACCTATACGGCTAAAGTCAAATATCGTCAGGTATTTGAAAAAGAAGTAGCTTTACCTAATATAGAAAAAGAAGGGTATATTATGGGTATAGAATCGGTTATGGACGATAAGTTTATCCGTGTATATGCAGGGCATAATTATACCAAACCTAAAGATAGTGGCTACATGGTTGTATTGGGGCAGTCGCAGGGGAAGGTTTGCTACCTAGCTAAGACACCCGTCAGCAACAAGGCTATGTTTGTGAAGATACCCAAAGAGAAGTTTCCGCAAGGAATTAGCCAGTTTACTGTTTTCGACGAAACCGGAAAACCTCGTTGCGAACGATTGATATTTATTAATAAAAATGACTTCCTGACAATTAATATTACACCAGATAAAGCATCGTACCTGCCTAAAGAGGAAGTAAAACTTAACATTGAAGCCAAAGACTCGGACGGCGACCCCATAGAAGGTAATTTTTCGGTTGTGGTTTCGGATGCCAAACAGGTATTGCAGCCCACTTACGACGATAATATTTTAAATTATTTGTTACTTAGCTCAGAAGTAAAAGGAGCGATTGAAAAACCTGACTATTATTTTGCTACACGAAGTCAGGAAATAAGCCGGCATCTGGACATTTTATTGATGACGCAAGGCTGGCGACGTTTCAGATGGGAAGATGTGCTAAAACCCGAATTACCACAGCCCAAATTTATGATTGAAAAGGGTCTTAGCTTGTCGGGCGAAATTACACGACCTAACGGAAAAATGTTTGAAAAACCCATAAGCCTTACTTTTGTCATGTTTATGGAAGATAAAACACGTAGGATTGGAATGGGCGAAGCAGCCATAGACGGAACTTTCTCGTTGAACGGTCTTGATTTTAACGGAAAAGCAAACCTGATGGTGCAGGCCGTTGCCGGAAAAGGAAACCGGAACACGAAAGTGTTTATTAATAAACTTCCGGCTCCTAAATTACAGGTAGTAACTATTCCGTTTAATCCGGTTACGTTCGATGAAAAAGATTTAGCCGATTACCTCCGACGCACCGAAGAAAACCTTGCTATCGAACGCATGATAAAAGCCCGTAAAGAGCAACTACTGCAAGAAGTAGTTGTGAAAGCTAAAAGAGAGGCCGCTATGCGTGATGGCCGCGTACTGTATTCGGATGCTTCAAATACCATTAAAATAACCCCACAAATGCAAAGTTATGGCAATGTGCTTGACCTGCTCAGAGGGCGTGTACCGGGTGTGCAGGTAATGGGCAATGCCATGGACCCCGTTGTGATTATCAGAGGGATTGGCTCATTGAGTGGCTCGTCAGAACCTACATTCCTGCTGGACGGCATGATAACAGACAAGTCTGTGATTTTATCAGTTCCGGTATCGGATGTTGATAAAATTGACATCCTGAAAGGAGCAAATGCAGCCATTTATGGGTCGAGGGGGGGCAATGGCGTTATTTCGGTATTAACCAAACGCGGAAACAGCGATTACGATTGGGGGAAAGACAAAGCTCCGGGCATAGAAATAGCCGAAATTAATGGTTATGCAGTACCAAAAGAATTTTATTCTCCCAATTATAAGGAAGCCAGTCTGGAAGATTTTCAGCCTATTAACCGGCCAGATTATCGCTCAACTATTCATTGGGCTCCTATGATACAAACCAATGCAGAGGGCAAAGCAAGCCTTACTTTTTTTAATTCCAATGCCGAAACAACCGTAAATGTATCGCTAGAAGGCTTGTCGGTAACGGGTGTGCCTACACAGGCGAAGGCTAGCTATTTTATAAAAAAATGATTAAATTAGCTGTTGATAAGGGTTTCGGTGGCTTTTAAAACTAATGGAACTATACATTTATTGCAAAACCAAGAAAAAATTTTACTTTTGTTTGATTCATGAGCAATTGAATGAAATAACAATCACTTCAGCATACTAATAAATGATTTCGAAAAAAGCAAAATATGCGCTTAAGGCTTTGAAACTGCTTTCTGAAAGATATGAATCAAAGCAACCTGTACTTATTGCTGAAATAGCCGAGAAAGAAAATATTCCGAAAAAGTTTCTGGAAGCTATCTTACTTGAACTACGCAATAACGGAATATTACATAGCCAGAAAGGAAAAGGAGGAGGGTATCAGCTAAGGCTGCCACCAGAGCAGGTTACCATTGCTAAAATTGTACGTATTGTAGACGGGCCAATTGCCCCGATGTTGTGTGTATCGTTACATTTTTATGGTAAATGTGATGATTGTGATGATGAAGTAACGTGTCGGATTCGCCCAATTATGGAGAAAGTCCGCGATGCAAATCTGGCCGTTTATGAACACACCACCTTAAAAGACCTTCTGGAAGAAACACCCCAGCTTACTCCATAATATAAAATTACAAAGGCTACTCAGGTTTATGGTCTGGATACGGTTATTCAAATCATAAACCTGATTTTTTTCCTATCTATACAATTTAATACGTTGCATTCAGAAAAGTTTTAATTGTTTTTCCCTCGCTCATGAAAGTCTCGTAACTAATGCCTAACTGCCCGATGGTTTTTCCTTCACAATTATAAATATAACAAGCCGGACAAGATACAGAAGGATTTGCAACCACCAGATAAGCCGTGTTTTTAAAGCTGTAAGAAGAAACCGTTAAAGGGCCACTCTTAGGCTTCTGGAAACTGGTTACTACGGCATTTAACCAAGGCAATTCTTCAATTGGGTTGTCCTGATAGCATTGGGCGGCTACTATATCTTTGGCATCATTATGGCAGGCCGTCAGAAAAGAACATATCAAAACAGACAGAAAAAATACTTTTTTCATACAGGTAGTTTTTAAAAATGGTTTTGATTCTTTATTGAGCGGGTAATGAGCTTGGGTAAGTTAGATACTTTTCAGGGTTTGCGCAACAAAAAGTTATTTTATGGCAGTTATTTTTGCCTGCCCGAATCAACATAATAAAGGCAGGCTTATAATTTTATGCTCTTGAGCGTTTCTTTTTCTTTTTATCTTCGGTGGGTGTGGTGTCACTTACGAGTGTGATTTTTTTAACCAACGGAGGAATTATCCTCTTAGGTGTAGTTTTTATCTCTTTCAGATTCAGACGAATAGCCAAAGGCTTTAAATCGGCTGCAATACGTGGGTCGAGCAGCGTAACGGCATTTTTAAGCCAGCCGTAAGTATTTACCGGATATGGGTTCCCTTCGTCATCGATGTGCAGATAAGTCAAATGCAGGTGCGTATCCGACCTTTTCATGTAAGCATTATAGCCTGTACGGCCGATAATAGATATTTTCTGACCAGCCTTTACCACATCGCCCGTTTTTACATATATTTCTTTCTGGTGGGCATAGTACCATAGCCCTCCGGTTACGGTATCATAAATCCAGATATAATTTCCGCCTCTGTATTCGCTACCGGGTTGCCAATCGTTTTCTGTACCTATTACCACGCCATCACTTACCGAAAGAATACTCACGTAGTCGCCGGTGCGGTCGTCTTTACAATCTTGGTCTTTATCTTTAATAAAAATATCATGTGCCGGATGGCTGCCTTTTGCATTCTGGTCGAATAAATCATATCCTTTTGCATGGTATCCACTACCCATTCTTCCGCCCACGGCTCTGTAATCGAAGCCCAACAAGGGGAAAAAAATACTTACTTGAGCAGAATCATAATTGACCGTAGGATGCGCCTGACGCAGAGTAGAAACAATTTCTTGGAAACGGCTTCTGGCTTCGGTTGGTGTGGTTTTATATTCGCGGATATCAACTAACAGAGGTTTATAAGCATTAATGGCGTTCTGATAGTCTTTAAAAGTAATGCCGGAGGTATCCTTCTGGAAAACCAGAAGGTTCAAACAAAAAGCAAAAATGTTAATCATACTTCTCAAAAATTCAATACCTGTATTTGTGGAGTTTTTGTTTTGTCTTACAAATTACGCCATTTTCCATGAATTATTGTAGAATATTTAACAAGTGGCCTTATTTGAGGCACTTTTGGCAGGTTTTATCAGATAAAATTTATTAAATGGCAAACAAGAATTTAGCCTGTAAAATACGATTGTGATAAAGATTTAGGGTATCCTCCTGCCTTTCAGCACAGCAAGAGGATACCTAGTTTACAGCCCCATCAGGCTTTTGGATAAACCCAGCCTTTTCTATACTGGCGGCTCAGGTATTTATTAGCAGCTGGGTCGTTTATAAAAATTTCTTTTTGCGCATCCCATTCTAGGCTTCTGCCAGCTTTCATGGCTGCCATACCTAGCAAGCTCATGTTGGTAGCTCTATGGCCTTTCAGAATATCAGCAAAAGGCAATTGCTTGCTTTTGATAGATTTCAGTAAATCGGCAAATACAAGGTCGATATTCTGTTGGTCGGGCAGATTCAACGTTGGGTCCTGATGAATAACTTCTTTTTTTGGGTCACGCGGGTAGAATGTCCAGCCGTTTATCCAGCCCATGTGGAAAGTCCCCTCTGTTCCATGAAAGTACACCCCTACATTTTCGCTTTTCGAGGTTGGGCGGCCATTCAGCGTGCTATGTTCCCATGTACAGGTAAAATCCTCGAAATCATAAACTACAATCTGGCTTTCAGGAGCGTTATTATTATCGGTCTTTATTTTGTCACTGGCAATTGAAAATACTTTTTTAGGCGCAATTTCTTCTGTCCACCACAATATCTGGTCAAACCAATGTGGCCCCCAGTCTCCTACCATTCCGTTGGCAAATTCCACGTGATTACGCCAGTTTCTTGGATGAATCGACCGATTATAAGGCACCAGAGGTGCAGGCCCGCACCACATATTCCAGTCCATTTCTGCCGGAGTGGGTTCGTCGGGTGTTATATTTCCTGAGCCAAATCCATACGTTACAAACGCACGTACTTCTTTTATTTTTCCTACCTTACCCGATTTCAGAAACTCCTGCCCGCTTACATTGTGCGGTGAATAGCGGCGATGAAACCCAGTAATACATATTTTTTGTGTATCTCGGGCTGTTTTTAAAATGGCTTTACCCTCGTTGATGGTATGACCGATGGGTTTCTCCAGATACACGTGCGCACCCGATTTCATGGCATCAATAGCAATTAAAGCATGCCAATGGTCGGGGGTGGCGTTAATTACTATCTCAGGTTTTTCTTTCTGCAATAATTCCTGATAGTTTTTATATAATCGGGGTTGGTCGTTACACAATTTTGCTATTTCGTCCTGACACTTCTTTAGCTGCCTGTCGTCTACGTCACAAATAGCTACAATCTGGCATTCGCCTGATTTAATGGCTTCTCTCACAATGTTGGTTCCCCACCAGCCTGAGCCAATTAAAGCAGTTTTATATTTAGCCTGTGACGCATAGGTAATAAACGGACGGGAGATTAACGCTCCAGTAGCTAGTGCAGAAGTACGAATAAAATCTTTACGATTCATGGTTCAATGATAAGTGTTTTTGAATAGATTTTCAGAAAATTAAGTTTTATCCATTTATCTTGCAAAACAATTCATAAAAGTTTAGCTCTATGCCACCGAAACCTCTACCAAAAACCGAAATTCTTGCAGGCATTTCAACCTTTCTGGCTACGATGTATATCATTGTGGTGAACCCTGCTATCCTGAGCCAGTCGGGTATGTCGTTTAATGGCGTGCTTACTGCCACAGTGCTGCTTTCTTTTTTTTGCAGCCTCATGATGGGTATTTATGCAAAAAACCCTATTGTAGTAGCTCCGGGTATGGGCATGAATGCCTTTTTTACGTTCACGGCCGTAAAAGGGATGGGTATTTCGTGGCAAGTGGCTTTAGGGGCGGTTTTCTGGGCGGGTGTATTGTTTCTTTTGTTATCGGTTTTTAATATCCGTTCACAAATTGTAAAGGCTATTCCCAAACCATTGCGCTATGCTATTTCGGCGGGTATCGGGTTGTTTATTACACTTATTGGTTTTGCCAATGCCAAGTTTATTGTAGCTAATCCGGCTACGATTGTGGGTGTTACCAACCTGCACGACCCCATCATTATTACCTTTCTGGTTGGGTTAGCCATTACCATGATTATGTTAGTGAAGCGCGTGCAAGGCGGAATTATCATTGGTATATTACTAACCACTTTGCTTGCCATTCCTGTTGGCCGATGGTGGGGCGATGCCTCGGCTGTTAATTTCGGACAGAAAACACTGGTAACATGGCAGGGAGTTTTTGCAGCCCCCGATTTTAGTTTACTATTCCAGTTAGACATCGTTAATTCTCTGAAAATAAGCCTCATACCTGTTATATTTGCTTTTGTTTTTACTGACTTGTTCGACAGCCTCTCTACTTTTGTAGGCGTAGCCGAAGCCGCCGATTTATATGACGCTGAAGGCGAACCGCGAAACATAAAACAATCTTTACTGACCGATGCCGTAGCCACTACCTTAGGTGGCTTGCTAGGCACTAGCCCGGGTACGGCATATATTGAATCGGCGGTAGGAATCAGTCAGGGCGGACGAACAGGGCTAACGGCTATTACTGCCGGAATCCTGTTTTTACCTTTTATGTTTTTATCGCCTTTGCTTAGCATTATTCCGGCCATTGCTACGGCCCCGGCCCTTATTGTTGTGGGCGTGCTTATGATAAAACCTATTGTAAAAATTAATTGGGACAAGCTAGATGACGCTATTCCGGCTTTTCTGGCTATGGTACTTATTCCTTTTACATATTCTATCACACAAGGTATTATCTGGGGCTTTCTGGCATGGACAGTTATTAAATTAGCCACCCGTCAACCGAAGGAAGTTTCGTGGATGCTTGTTATCATCGATATTTTTGCGCTTTGGGCTTTATATTTAGGTCATTAATACTTCTCAACAATGAAACAGAAATACATTTACCTATTATTCGTTCTAATTACTTGCTTTACACCTTACACTCTACTGGCGCAACGCATTGCTATTTTAGGGGCTATGCCTGAAGAAATACAGTTGTTGGAATCACAGATGACACATATAAAAACCAAAGAGATAATGGGGTTTCAGTTTAAAACCGGTATCCTGAATGGCAAAAAGGTGGTTCTTACCGAAACCGGTATTGGCAAAGTGAACGCAGCAGTAGTTACTACGCTTATTATCAAGGAGTTTCGTCCGCAATCAGTTATTTTTACGGGTATTGCCGGAGGTATCAGCGAAACACTGAAACAAGGCGATATTGTTATTGGAAACAGGCTTACTTATCATGATTATGGCAGGCTTACCAACGATGGCTTAAGCACCAACGCCACACGTAACCCTATAACAAAACAACAAAACCCGCTTTATTTTTCTTCTGACTCCGTGCTGGTTACACTTGCCCTTGCGGCCTCAAAAGAGGTTCATTTGCAAAAAATGTCGGCCGAAAGTTCACAGCCACACATTACCGTGGGAACTATTGTTACCGGAGATACCTTTGTAACATCAAGCACGGCCGTTATGAATTTCCAGAAAACCTTACAGGCCGATGCAACCGAAATGGAAGGGGCAGCTGTTGCTCAGGTATGCTGGCAATTGCACGTTCCGTTTCTGGTTATCAGAAGTATCAGCGACAAAGCCAATGAAAAAGCCTCGGTCGATTTCCAGACTTTCAAGAAAATAGCTTCTGATAATTCGGCCAGCCTTGTAAAAGAAATTCTGAAAAAAATATAACCTCCTGTAAAATTAATGATTTACGATTTTGATGAACTGATTGACCGCGCTAACACCAACAGTTTTAAGTGGGATAAATACGCTGGAAAAGACATTATTCCTTTATGGGTAGCCGATATGGATTTTAAATCGGCAACGCCTATTCTGGAAGCCTTAGAGAATGTAACCAAACAAGGTGTTATGGGCTATTGGCATGTACCTGACGAACTTGTTGAAGTAACGGTAAAGCGTCTGGCAGAACACCATCATTGGGATGTACCTAAAGAATGGATTGTATGGCTACCCGGAATGGTCCCCGGGCTTACGCTTACTTGTATGTGTGTAGGACAGGACGACGATGAAGTTATTACAACCGTGCCTATTTATGGCCCTTTTATGAAAGCCCCCCTAGCTGCCAGAAAAAAACTGGTGAAAGTGCCTTTACAACTGGAGGATAATCGCTGGACTTTCGATTTTGAAGCAATTAAAGCCGCTATTACGCCACGTACGCGCGTGTTTATGTTATGTAACCCTTATAATCCGGGGGGAACGGTATTTACAAGAGAAGAATTACAGACACTGGCCGATATATGTCTGGCTAATAATATTGTGATTTGTGCCGACGAAATACACTGTGATTTAATTCTGGATATTACCAAACAGCATATTTCAATAGCTACTTTAAGCCCCGAAATTGCCCGCCAGACAGTAACGCTTCTTTCACCAAGCAAGACTTTTAATATTGCCGGATTAGGCTGCTCGTTTGCTGTTATTCCTGACGACGAACTACGGGCAAAATATGCTGCCATGCGCTATATTCTTGAACCCATGATTTCGGCGTATGCCTTTGAAGCCGCTTTGGCGGCGTATCGTGACGGAGAAGAATGGAGGCAACAGCTACTAGCCTACTTACGAAAAAACCATGCGTATATTCTGCAAGAAATGAATACTTTTAAGGGTTTTAAGATGCTACCTCTGGACGCAACGTATCTGGCATGGATTGATGTTCGGGAGGCTGGCATTGAAAATATTGCGCAGAAACTGGAAGAAGCAGGTGTAGGGATTTCGGAAGGAGCGTTCTTTTTTGATGGAGCAGGTTTTATCAGGCTTAATTTTGGCACCCAAACCAGCCTGCTGCAAGAGGCCATAAGCAGAATGAAAAAAGTACTTGAATTGAAATAACTTATTTATCTGGGAGTAATCGGCAAGTTTATTGGTCAAAAGGCAATACTAATAATTAAACCAAATGTGTGGGCGTTATAAAGTAAATAAAATCAATAGCTCAAAACCACACTTTTCTTATGCACGAAATAGAACCTTTTTATAACTGGCAAAGATATTATCAGGCAGAAGACGACGAAAAATCTCCTTTTTACGGCCGCTCGTATGGCATAGAGTATCAGGATACCATCTATGGCTATTATATTGACCCTAACTGGGACTACATCGGTTCGGAGACTTTATACTGTAAAATACTGATGGTTGATTATATCTTGCGTTATGCTGTTATTGAGCTTTTTGGTGAATGGAATGATACTTTGCATAACGATATTATGTTCCTGAAAAGAACTGTTATCGACAAACTTAACAAACAAGGAATTAACCAGTACATACTGATAGGTGAAAATATTTTTCAGTTTCATGGCGGCGAAGAAGACTACTACGAAGAATGGTTTGAAGATATAGAGGATGGCTGGATAGCAGCCGTCAATTTCAGAGATTTCATTCTGGAAGAATTCAGGCGTTATCATCTTGACTCCTACATTAACTTTGGTGGTACGCTGCAACTTGATAACTGGCGAACCCTGAAACCAAATGTATTTTATGAGTTAATAAAAGGGCTTATTATGAGACGTTTAAATTAAGCCTATTTGTATTATTTGCCATTTATTATGCAAAACTTCGGGGCTTATTATGTGAGTATTTTACATAATAAGCCCCGAAGTTATTTATTCAGACACTTTTGTTATTCTGCACCTTCTATGCCTACAATTTTAAATTCAGTACGGCGGTTTGTCTGATGTTCTTCTTCTGTTTTGGCATTTTTTATCAGCAATTCGCTTTCGCCGTAACCTTTTGCAGTAATACGTTCTCTGTCAATACCTTTCGACACAATATAGTTTACGGCCGATTCGGCACGTTTTTGTGACAAACGCAAGTTGTAAATCTCGCTCGACCGTGAGTCAGTATGAGAACCCAATTCAATTTTAATTGTAGGGTTATCGTTCAGTAACTGCACCAGTTTATCTAGTTCAATAGCGGCATCCGGTCTGATGTCCCATTTATCCAAATCATAGTAAATATTCTCAACCCTGAATGTTTTATCAATCATAATCTGGTCGAGGGTCAGAGAGGTGTAAAAGGTAGTGTCAGTAACAGGCTTGTTCAGGAGTGCCTGCGGAATAGCCCTACCAAACATAGAGAAATCTTCACGCTTAGCCAGATAATCTTTTTTACTACCCACAATCACATAGTCGCCATCTTCCTGCACAGCAATAGGGCCAAACTTCCCATCTTTGCGTGTAGTTATTTCAGCTACGGGTGTATCTTGCCCCGTAGAAATTATTTTTACACTTACAGAATCAAGCGGGATATTCTCGTTATTGGCATTTTTGGTATAGATAGTACCCGCCAGAAAATAACGTACTGTTTTAATATCAAGCGGCTTGTTCGAGGTTTCAGGCGTATTAATCGGAATCAAAGGTGTTTTGCTAGGGTCATTTTCTGCCAGTTCGGTTTTTTGTGGTGCTTCATAGTAATAAATGTCGTCATCGCCACTACCCCCTGCCCTGTTCGATGAGAAAAAAATATCTCCTTTTTTACTCATTACCAACCCGAAGTCATCCATATTTGAATTGTAAGGCGCACCCATGTTTTCTACTGTAATTTTCCCACCTGACCGAATCGCCACAAATAAATCCAACTTGCCAAGCCCTGGGTGGCCATCAGAGGCAAAGTAAAGTTTTCCGTCTTCCGATACATACGGAAACATCTCATCGCCTGCGGTGTTTATTTCTTTACCCAGATTAACCGGATTCCCGAAACGCCCCGAGGCATCCATGTTTACTCTGTAAAGATCTATTCCTCCCAGCCCTCCCGGCCGATTTGAAGCAAAATAAATGGTTTTGCCATCACGCGAGAACGCAGGGCAACCATCCCAACTAGCAGAGTCCGAAGCACTCACATAGCGGGGTTCTGTCCAGCCGGTTCCGTCTACATAACGCGAGATATACAAATCCATATCTGGCGACAAATCTTTTCTTTTACCAGTGTTTCCTCTGGCATAAATCATGGTTTTACCGTCAGGCGAGAAAGTGGGCGTTCCTTCGTTACGTTCTTCATCAAAAATAGCCTCACTGAATTTCTCGGCTTTTCCTATTTCTGCCATGCTTCGGGCAAACTTTACTTTGTAAATTCCGACAAAAGGCAAGCCATTGGCATACATTTTACTTTTGCGGGAAGCCGTAAAAACAAGCTCGTCACCGTGTACCACAGGCGAAAACTCAGCCCCCGCCGTATTAAGTTGAGAGAAGTTTTTAAACGCAATATCGGTTTGTTTTTTCTTCAGGTCATCAATCAGTTTCAGGGTATTTACTTCACGATACGCCTTTTCGTTGTATGCCTTGATAGTACTTTTAGAATCAATAAACTGTTGTAGCTCTTTCAGTGCGAGGTCATACTTTTCGGCAGCTTTCAGGGCAAAAGCATAATGAAAATGTGCCTCAGGTATAGCCAGTTTAGCTTCAAAGGCTTTTTCGTAGTACGGAACAGCCTCGACCCAACGATTCGATAAACGAAAAGACTCCGCAATTTTGTAGTACAGATTAGCTTTTTCACTTTCGGCAATATTGGTTACCTTTGCTAAATCTTTGATAGCTAAATCATATTGGCCTTTATCGAAACTTGCTAGCCCGCGTTTATATAATTGCAATTGTGCAAAAACACCATGCGACAAGAGTAAAAAAGTAAAGATATAAAATGTTCTTTTCATGGGTTAAATGTAGGGCCTCTCTCACGCCCACGATTTTTATATGTTGTAGCTATTGCAAACAGAACAGAGATTTTAATCAATGCCTTAGAAAATTTCTCCAATTTATATGTTTGACCTAATAACTCAAACGATTTTCAAGTAGAAATGTTGTATCAGAAAAAATATAAGTAAAGATGGCCATTATTATTTCCGAAATAAATATTTACCCTATAAAATCTTTAGGTGGTATTTCGCTTACAGAAGCGCAGGTGGAAGACCGCGGCTTACAATATGACAGGCGTTGGGTACTTGCTGATAATGAGGATGTTTTTATGACCCAACGCGAACATGAACAAATGGCCCTGATTGATGTGGCTATTGAAGCCGATGGCCTGAAAGTAAGCCACAGAAAGAAAGAAATCCGACCGCTGAAAGTTCCGTTTTTGCCTCAAACTAGCGATACCCATACCATACGAATCTGGGATGATACTGTGAGTGCCGTCAGGGTAAACGACGAAGCCGATGCGTGGTTTACCGAGGTTTTAGGGAAAGAAACACGCTTGTTTTATCAGCCGGATGATTCGGTCAGGCCAACCGACCCCAGATATGCCATTACAGGCGAAGAACATACGAGCTTTGCAGATGCTTACCCGATTCTGATTATCGGACAGGCAAGTCTGGATGCCTTAAATGAGCGTCTGGACGAAAAAATCACAATGAAGCGTTTTCGTCCTAATCTGGTTTTTACGGGTGGGCAAGCACATGACGAAGACCAGTTCGGTCATTTTCGGGTAGGTAATACCAAACTTGCCGGCGTAAAACTTTGTGCGCGTTGTGTATTAACCACCATTAACCCCGAAACAGCCGAAAAAGGGAAAGAACCGCTGAAAACGCTGGCTCAATACCGCAAAAATGGCAATAAAATTCTTTTTGGGCAGAATATACTGGTATTAGAGAAAGGCAAAATTAAATTAGGCGACGAAATAGTGCTGCTACCTGCTTAAGGCATCGGCGCTCAATTATTGCTATGCTTATGAAAACATCTGTTATCAATGTTCTTCGTATATGCCATTACCTCAGCCTTGATGTTGTGATAGGGGCTGTGGCCAGTAGCTGGATGTTCTGGCAAATGCCCGACGGCCAAAGCTCGCCTAACTCGGCCACCTTGTTGATATTGGGCATCAGTACATGGATAGTTTATGTTTTTGATAGACTGCTAGACAACCTCAAAGCTACCCCAAACGATGTGCGGCATGAATTTTATTTCAGGCATCAATACTACCTTCAGGTACTGCTTATTATATTGTTTTTTATTGCTTTGGCTTTAATTCTGTTTCTGCCGTATCCGGTGCGTTGGTTTGGTGCATTTTTCTCGGTTTTGCTTATAGGATATTTCTGGCTTTTACACAAAAAACCAGCCGATTCGGCTTATCATTATTACAAAGAGATTCTCACGGCTGTATTGTACGCCCTACCTGTTTTTGGAAGTGCTTTTGCTATGAAACAGCATTTAGGCTTAGGGGCTTATATAGCTGCCCTAAATTTTGTAGGGCTTGTTCACCAGAGTATACTGGTTTTCTCGGTTTATGAGTCAAACGAGAATCCGAATGCAAAAAATCTTGCCCGAAAAATCGGCAGTACCAACAGCAGAATATGGGTGGTTTGTATAATGCTCTGGATGGGCATTTCTTATTTACTGGCAGATACCCCCTATCTAAAACAGGTATTTTTCGTTGAGTGGCTCATGGCGCTGGCCTCTATGCTTATTGTGTTTCTACCTGCTTATCTTTCGGTTAATCAACGCTATCGCTGGCTAGGCGAAATGGTGTTCTGGTTGCCGCTCTGCCTTATTTTTTTTTAAGGCGTTGCTCTATTTTTTTAGGTTTTTCAGCTTTTTTGGCTTCTTCCTCTTGCTTTTCTTTAATTTTTCTAAGTCCACGACGATACGTGTAGTAAAGGAAACCTGCCACCGAAAACATCAGAAAAAAGTAGCTGTCTTTCAACGCAACTTTTTTATAAAGGGCTTGGTCGACAAACATAATCAGGAAAGCCAGACTGGCAAAAAGTATAACTGCTTCAATAAGTTTCATGAGAAATAACTAGTTAAATTTCGTAACTGATTTTGTTAAATAAGTAGTAAATCTTATTGGGTAGGCCAAAGCCTTTTTTGCAGGAGTTATAAAAACTTTGCCCTAAAATTCAGACAATAAGTTTACCTACTGCCTTGAATTTCTGGAAAACACGCGCCGTATGCGGGGCATCTTTCAGTTCTTCGGTCAGGTCTTGCCCAGCCCAATGCTCATAATGCTTGCCTTTCCGCCAAAGTCTTGATTCGGTCACATCATAAATGACACCCTCATAGGCTACCCAGATTTCCTCTTTGTCTTGCCCGTTACGAAGTGCCAGCTGGTTTCGGGTAAATTCTTTCAAGATACTACTCATTATTTTCGGCAAAGTTCGTAAAGAATTATGAATGCAAACAATGAAAATCAACAATAATTCGTTTTCAGGCATAAATCCTTACAACCATTAGGGCAAAAAATACGTCATTATTAAGAAGAAGATTTTTTTTTCGCTTATATTTAAGCCATATTTGCCAAAGCGTACAGCTTTGCTGTGGTAACACTCACTAAAGAAATTGAACTATTAAATTCAAAAAATACATTCTATGAAAAAGATTGCCGTTCTATTGTTTGCTTGTAGTTTTTTCATCTTTTCGTGCGGAAAAACTAAAACTGTGCCTGTAACAGAAAAAATCAAGAAAAACTGGACAGCCAGCACAGTAAAAGAAGGCAGCGCAATTGTATACAGCAAAGGAGCAGCAAACAATACGAAACCCGGTTACTCAAGTTTTCAGTTGAGGCTATTGCTTGCCCCTGCAGTTACGTTAATCGAATTTGATGGGAATACTTTCTCAGGGCAATACGAAGTGGTAGGAGATACTAAGTTGGTACTCAAAAACCTAAGCCCTGTGCCGACAGGTACGGGCGGAACTATCGAGTTCACGATTGACTCTATCAATGATACTCAGTTGATACTTACACGTACTTCGGCGAGCCAGAAAACAGGTAATACCATTAATACTTATACGCTGGTAACACAATAACATTAACAGACATCACAAAGTCTTGAGAAAAGGTGGGCCTAAAAGCTCACCTTTTTTTATCTTTGCATAAAAAATAAAAAATTGCTGTAAAAAACAGCGTAAAATGGCTATGGAAAGAACAGAATTGAACACCTTAGGAGAGTTTGGCCTCATTGACCGCATAAAAGCAAAGTTTACTTTACAAAATTCGGAATCAGTTACAGGCATGGGCGATGACGCCGCCGTTATTGATGCCGGCGATAAATACCTGCTCGTATCAACCGATATGCTGCTGGAAGGAATCCATTTCGATTTGTCTTATACACCGCTTCGGCATCTGGGCTACAAGGCAGTGGCCGTGAATATATCTGATATTGCTGCCATGAATGGCATTCCTAAGCAAATAACCGTTAGTATTGGCCTCAGTAACCGAATATCGGTGGAAGCTATCGACGAATTATATGAAGGAATTAAATATGCCTGCGAGGATTACCAAGTGGATTTAATCGGAGGCGACACATCGGCTTCACGGTCGGGTCTGGTTATTTCAGTTACAGTTACGGGGTTTGTTGAGAAAGACAAAATTGTGTATCGGAACGGTGCCAAAGCCAACGATATTCTGTGCGTAACGGGCGACCTCGGCGCGGCTTATTTCGGCTTACAGGCACTTGAACGGGAGAAACAAGTATATCTGGCGAATCCTGAAATGCAACCAGAGTTGGAAGATAAATCTTTTCTGGTTGGGAGACAATTAAAACCCGAAGCCCGTACAGACATCATTCATGAACTGGCCGAACTTGGCGTAGTTCCTACCTCAATGATTGATATTTCGGATGGGCTAGCTTCTGAAATTATGCACATTAGTACACAATCGGGTGTAGGTGCCTTAATATTTGAAGACAAACTCCCCATTGAAGACATTACCATGCTGGCGGCTTCAGAAATGAATGTAAGCCCCATTACGGCAGCATTGAACGGCGGCGAAGATTATCAACTGTTATTTACAGTTAAACAAACCGACTTTGATAAAATCAAAAATGTAGCCGATGTTTCGCCGATTGGCTTTATTACAGCCGACAAAAATGTAGAACTGGTATTAAAAAGCGGAAACAAAGTAGCTATTAAAGCACAGGGCTGGAATCACTTACAATAATTATATAGTAATGTATTATTCCTTAAACACTCGTAACCCATTAATTCTGTTATCATTAATCTGCTGTTTGAGTAGTGTTGTTATTGCCCAGACACCCCAAAGTAATGCAACCACTGCTCATGCTGGCGCGCAGGCAATTATTGAACAGGTTAAAAAAAAATATGCGCCCGATAAAAGGGTGGCTATTTTTCAGGCCGAACTAGACAGCAATCGCATAGTAGGTAAAACAAACTTGCCACTAGCTAAAAAAGAATTGCTCAATCGCCTCAAAAACAATGGTTTTACTCTAATTGATGGCATCAGGGTTTTGCCTGACGAAGACGAACTGGATGGCAAAATTTATGCTTTAGTAAATGTTTCGGTAGCCAATATCCGTACACTACCTAAAGAATCGGCCGAACTGGCCACACAAACCTTGTTGGGCACTACTTTAAAGGTACTCGATAAAGACCGTTACTGGTATCTGGTACAAACACCTGATAATTACATTGGCTGGGTAGAAGGAGGCACTATTAAACGTTTTAATAAAAACGACCTTGAGCTTGCCCAGACACAAACTAAACTTATGTTTGCCAAGCCTTTTGGTTTTGCTTATGCCGAAGCCGATGAAAATACACAGACGGTATCGGACCTGACTTGGGGCGACTTGCTAGCAGTAAAAGATACACTTACCGAGTTTTATGAAATTGCCTACCCTGATAACCGGAAAGGTTTTGTGCAAAAACGTGAGGTAATTGCCTATCAGGAATGGAAAAAACTGACTACCCCTACCCCCGAAGCACTTACCAAAACGGCGTATCGTATGATTGGCTTGCCATATTTGTGGGGTGGAACCTCATGGAAAGGCGTTGATTGCAGCGGTTATATGCGCATGGTATATCAGACAAACGGCATTTTGTTGCCGCGTGATGCCTCTCAACAAGCCCTCATAGGGGAAGATGTAGCCTTTGAAAACCTGAAAGTAGGCGACCTGCTTTTCTTTGGCGAAAAAGCAACGCCGGAAAAACCCGAAAGGGTGGTACATGTAGGTATGTGGATAGGTAACAACGAGTTTATTCATTCGTCAGGGATGGTGCGGGTAAGTAGTTTTGACAAAGACTGCCCTAATTATGATGCTGGCAATGCTGCCCGATACCTGCGGGCCAAACGCATATTAGGGTCTGAGAAAGGAATAGTTTCTTTAAAAAACTGATACGAAGATATTTTTTATTTGTCAAGTTAACACTTATTACATAATTTTAGCGTATCTATTCAAGCTATAACGACAACCTGTTTCATGAAAAAATCAATTATTTTTTCGCTCTCCGTTTTATTGCTGGCAAGTGCCTGCAAACAAGGCACCAACACGCTACCTGATGAAGAGTACGCTAAACTTAGTGAAGACGACAGACGAAAAGTAGAACATGCTCTTGATGGTATTCAACTGGCCGACCCTGACCTCGAAGTAACTCTTTTTGCCTCAGAGCCCATGATGATGAACCCTACCAACATGGATATTGATGCCAAGGGTAGAGTCTGGATTTGTGAAGGCTATAATTACCGCAACAAGCTGAATCCTCAGAATCCCTATAACCCTAAAGGAGATAGAATCTTGATTCTTGAAGATACTGACAAAGACGGAAAAGCCGATAAAACCACAGTTTTTTATCAGGGCGAAGACATTAACGCAGCTCTGGGTATATCGGTGCTAGGTAATAAAGTGATTGTATCTTGCAGCCCTAATGTTTTTTTGTTTACCGATGAAAACGGCGACGATAAAGCCGACAAAAAAGAACTGATTTTTACAAATCTGAAAGGTGTTCAGCACGACCACGCCATTCATGCCTTTACTTTTGGTCCTGACGGAAAACTATATTTTAATGGTGGCAACGAAATAGAAACCCTGAGCGATAAAAACGGCGTTGAACTCAAAGACGATTTGGGTCGCCCTTTCTCGAGTTATCGGCAAGGAAAAATTTTCAGATGCAACCCCGATGGCTCAAATGTTGAAATTCTAGCCCACAATTTCAGAAATAACTATGAGGTAGCTCTTGATTCGTACGGGAGAATGTGGCAGTCTGATAACGATGACGACGGCAATAAAGGTGTGCGAATAAACTACGTAATGGATTATGGCAATTATGGCTACAAAGATGAAATAACAGGCGCAAGCTGGCAGGAACGCCGCACTAACTGGGAAAATGAAATTCCGCTACGCCACTGGCACCTGAACGACCCGGGTGTGGTTCCGAACCTGCTTCAAACAGGTGCAGGGTCTCCAACAGGTATGATTGTTTATGAGGGAGACTTACTTCCCGAAAAATACCATAATCAGGTTATCCATTGCGATGCCGGCCCTAATATTGTGCGTTCGTATGCGGTTGAAAAAAACGGAGCTGGCTTCAAAGCAACTATCAATAATATTCTTGACGGCTCAAAACGTGACCAATGGTTTCGCCCTTCTGATGTGGCAATGGCTCCTGATGGCTCTGTTTTCGTAGCCGACTGGTACGACCCCGGTGTGGGTGGCCATGCCATGGGCGACAGCGTGAGAGGGCGTATTTATCGGATAGCACCAAAGGGAGAAGACTACTCGGTGCCAACATTTGATTTTGCCACTCCTGAAGGATGCGTAAAAGCCTTACAAAACCCGAATCTGGCAGTTCGTTATCTGGCATGGACTAAACTCAATAGCTGGCAGAAAAAAGCTGAAGATGCTTTAACTGACCTTTGGGAGTCAGATAATTCACGAATGCGTGCCAGAGCTTTGTGGCTATTGGGCAATATTAAAGGCGAAGAAAAGAAATACATTGATGCCGCTTTAGCAGATAAAGATGAAGACATCAGAATAACAGGTATTCGTTTGGCTCGCGAGTTGAAGATGGTCGATATGGCTACCTTTAAAAAGCTGGCACAAGACCCTTCTCCACAAGTCCGCAGAGAAGTTGCTTTGGCAATCAGACATAATACAGACCCAGCAGCAGCCGAAATCTGGACAACACTAGCAAACCAGTATGATGGCAAAGACCGTTGGTATCTGGAGGCACTTGGTATTGCCGCCGATAACCAATGGGATAGTTTCTTTGCCAAATATATTGCTCAAACGGGCGACAAATGGAAAACAGATGCTGCTGCAAAAGATATTGTATGGCGTAGCCGCTCAACCGATAACGTGTATCGGCTGGCCGAACTAGCAACTACAACCGATGGCGATGCCAAACTACGCTATTTCCGTGCGTTTGATTTCCAGACCAACCCTGAAAAAACTAAAGTTCTTTTAGGAATGCTGAATGGCGGCAAAGCTCCTGCCGATATTATGACGCTCGTATTCAAACATCTGGATATTGAAATTGCTAAAAAAGACCCCTTATATGCCAAACTTTTGCCAACGGTCTTGAAAAGTATTCAGTCGCCATCTGATTTCCTTGATATCGTGAAACGCTATCAACTTAAAAATCAATCAGAAAGGCTGGTAAATATTGCCATGACTGACAGCATTTATGGTGGAGAAGCAGCTAAATTACAAGTTAGAATTAATGGTCTAGGAGAATTCCAGAAACTAACCAGAAGCAAAGACGAAAAAGTAGTACTACAAGCCATTGACCGCTACGGCAGTGTAGACGACAAACCCGTTACCGACTACCTGATTACTCTATTTAACAATAAAAATCTGAGCCTTGCCATACGCGAAAGAGCCATGAATGCCATGAATGGCTGGAATAGCGAGGAAATTCTGTGGGAGCTTGTAAAAGCTAATAAAGTACCCGAAGAAGTGATGCCTATTGCCAAAAGATTGATGCTAGGCACATGGCATGGCGACATCCGTACGGAAGCCATGAAGATGTTCGGGGCCGATGTAGATAAGTCTGTTGGTAGTATCAACGACCTTGTGAAAATAGCGGGCGATGCCAACAAAGGCCATGAAGTATTTAAAATGTATTGCACTACCTGCCATCTTGGTAAAGGCGAAGGCGTTAATTTTGGACCAGCCTTGTCAGAAATTGGCAGTAAGTTATCGAAAGAAGGCTTATATTCGGCTATTATGAACCCAAGTCAGGGGATTAGCTTCGGTTTTGAAGGTTTCAGAATCAAACTAAAAAATGGTACAGATGTAGATGGCATGATTCTGACTAAAACCGAGAACGAGATTACCATGAAACAGCTTGGTAACCCGAATCCGACTACATACAAACGTGCTGAAATAGCCTCAATAGAAGCACAGAAAGAGTCGTTAATGCCTAAATTCCCTCTACAAAAACAAGAACTGGTTGACCTTGTAGAGTATTTATCAACGCTGAAAAAATAAATACTTGTTTGTTGTTGTGCTACGCTTTGGCGTAGCACAACAACAAACAGTAATACTACATAGTAAATGAAACCTAAAATTACGCTCGAATACTGCCCTAAATGCCATTGGCTTTTACGCTCGGCATGGATAGCACAAGAATTACTTACTACTTTTGAAGCCGAACTTGGCGAAGTAGGGCTACGCCCAAGCGATGTTGCCGGAAGTTTTAAGGTGTTGTTGAATGAAGAAGTAATTTTCGACCGTAAACGAGAGGGGCGTTTTCCTGAAATAAAAGAATTGAAACAACTTGTTAGAGATCTCGTAGCACCGGAGAAATCACTAGGACATAGCGATAAAAAACAGGGCTGACCAATCGTATACAGCCAGCTTATTCATAGTTAGGAATATTTCTGCCTAAAATAATATCTCTCTTTCCGACCCAGACACCTTTTTCGTTTTTTGTGAGCTTAATTACCCCACTACCACCCCTGTTTTCGTCTTTCGCCATTTCAGCCTTTGTCAGAAACTTATCATCCGAAAAACGATATTCGTCAAGATAATACTCTTTTTTGTTAGGTTCTTTCACCACAGGGTGTATATGCGCCGGAATGTTTGAAGCAGGATAAGAAGCAGGCCTGATACTTGAAAACTTATATCGTCCCTGTTCGTCGGTTTTCATCCAGCCACGTAGTTTGCCATGCCGTCTAGCACAGTCTTCTCCTGTTCCTCTCGAATATTTACCTTCGTAATCGGTATGATAAACATACAGAATTACGTTAGCCGCAGGTGTTTTGCCATCATTTTTATAAATTACTCCACTGATTTCCATTGGCTCACCTGCTTCATTTCCATCTGAAATCTGTGTTGCCCAGAATAATTTTTCAGGCATTTGCTGATAAATAGCCTCACAGCATTCGCACGGGCCTCCTAACTGCTTTTGTCCTGACAGAGCCAAAGGCAGCGTAAGTAATACCAATAAAGTTTTCATAATTACAAATATTTAATGGATGAGATTTTCTTTATAATTCCGGCTCATGCGTAAAACTTTTGTGTTTTTCAGTAGCACCGAGTAGTCACCATTAAAATGCGACTGGATTTCTTTGATATAATTGATATTGACTAGCGTGGAACGATGAATGCGTACAAAAATCTTAGGATTCAGTTTCTGCTCAAATCCTGAAAGGGTTTCATACAACAAATGTTTTGATTTTTCGGTATGTAGGCATATATAATTACCTTCGGCTTCAATGTATATTAAATCGGCAGTTCTGAGTAATTGTATACGGCCACCGTCTTTTACAGTTACAATTTCAGGGTACGATGGTTGTGCAAACTGCTGAAAAAACTGGCTGTATTTATCAAAAGCCATTGCTGCATCCTGCTTACTGGTCAGTTCGAGTTGTTTCAAGGCTTTCTGGAAGGTTTTATCAAAGCGTTCGTCATCAAAAGGTTTCAGCAGGTAATCAATGGCATTGGCTTCAAAGGCTTGCAAGGCATAGTTATCAAAAGCTGTAACAAAAATGATAAGGGGTTGATACTCGCCTGCTAAACCACGTGCTAGTTCAATACCGTTTAATTCGGGCATCTGAATATCAAGAAAAACTAAATCGGGTTGATATTTTTTAATGGTTTTTAAGGCTTCTGCACCATCTGAACAGATAGCCACCACCTCGACTGATGTGTATTTCTGCAATTGTTTTTGCAGAATATTTCTTGCCACAGGCTCATCGTCGGCTATTATAACTTTGTATATCATTTTAAAAGAGGTAAAGTAATGGTAACTGTAATGCCATTTTCAGGGGTATTGGCTGCAATATCCAGACTAGCTTCAAGGCCGAAAAGGTTATTCAGCCGCTCTTGTGTGTTCATGAGACCAATACCCAACTTAAATGGCTGAAATTTTTCAATGCCGTTATCTATTACCAGTAATTTCAGCCTTTGCTGCTCGGTCTGTGCCTGAATTTCGATACACCCTTGTTTAGCAAAGGGTTCAATGCCATATTTTATGGCATTTTCGACCAATGGCTGCAAGAGCATTGGCGGCACAAAAGCCTTTTGTAAATCTTGCGGAATCAGTATTTTGTATTCGAGTCTTTCTTCAAAGCGCACTTTCAGGATGTCCAGATACAATTCTAACAACTGAATTTCATTGGCTAGAGGGACTAAGTCGTCGGTGTTCTGTTTTAAACTCAAACGCAGTAAATCGCTTAGTTTCATTAGCATTCGGGTTGCTTTTTCAAGTTCACCGTTTTGCATTAAACCAATAATATTATGATGAGTATTGAAAAGAAAATGAGGCTGTAACTGCATTTTCAGGAAGCCCAGTTTAGCGTCGGATAATTGTTTTTCCAGATTTGCTTTGTCAAGCTGTGCCTGCTGGTACTGCCTGAAAATAGTATAGGCTTTATGAGCGGCCAGAATAACCCAGTAATTGACAAACTCGTTGAAAAGCGATACTGACAAATTACGCCTAAGGATATCCTGAAACCGAGCACTCTCAATAAACGCATTTCTAAGTAAGGTTACCAATGCCGAAAAGACGATTACTGCCAGAAAACTGACGACCAGAGAAACAATTAAATTGATAAACAGATTTCTAAACAAATAAGGCGATTGCAAGGGGAGTTTCTCACCTATCCAGAACACAAAAAATGTAACCGGAATATAGAGCAGCCATTTTATTTTAAAAATCAGGGTATCGGCCCATGCCAACTGGTTTCCCCGCAAGGTGCTATAAAGGAGGTCTTGCGCAATCATCAGCAACATGACTAGTACCCAGAAAGCCGGAATCAAATAATGTTTCAGTTTATGCAGTTTCATTCTCCAGAAAGTTTACGTACTCTATTGAGGGTATAACTAAAAGCTCATTGCCGGTGAGCGGGCTTTATGCTGCTATGGCTAGACTTACTATTAACGACCATTATTTATACCCTGACGTGGACAAACCCATAGCCCATTGGCAAAAGAAGTGAAAATACGAAATAGCTTTTGCATAGACCTTTAACATTTGATGAACAAATGTACAGGGCTTTAGGTAACTGCCAAACTAATTTCTGATGAGATGATGAATGAGAATGCTAATATGTGTGAAGCAGTATATCAATGAAAAAGTCTTAAACAGACTGTTTAAGACTTTTTCATTTGTTTTATCCATTCTTTAATGAGTTCGATACCTTCTTTGTGGGTTGTTTTCCGGCCTACTTCGGGCATCATTTCACCTGGGTCGGTTGATTCAATACGATAAATGAGAATAGATTCATCGGGCTTGCCGGGTACAATATCAAATTTTCTGTTGCCAGAGCCTCGCCCTGCTGCTACCGGAGTTTTCAGGATACCAAAAGCTAGTGGGTCAGTTTCATGAATACTCAGGTTGAGGCCAGAAGTTTGGGCTGGCCCGCCCAGACGGTGGCAATGAGCGCAATTAATATCGAGCCAGATACGGGCGCGTTCGTCAATTGAGCCTGACTCCGGTTTATTCCAGATTGCAGCTTTAGGCACATTTTCGAGTGAGGGCAAGCCTTGTAATATAGCTGCTTTCTGCCAAACAGCAAGCTGGTTTTCAGTGCCTTCGGGTATCCCCCAAGCCTTATAGGTTCCATTCAGTTGTCGGGCTGATGGGCCAATGGGCGACATCTGTTCGTTTCTGTTATGGCAACCTTTGCATTGGTTTACGTTAGGAACACTATACTCGTGCTTTTTCTTTTTACCGTTCAGGTCGATGTAGCTTACTTCTTTTGTATCGCCAGCCACTTCCAGATAAGCGTCTGTTTGTTCATCGTTCCAGACATAAGCCCATGCCTTCCATCCTTCGGGTTCATGAATAAGCAGACGAGTTTCCATGATATGCCTGCCTTTGTCTGTATTTCGGAAATCGTTCGGATAGTAAAAGGTTTTTATGAGGGTAGTTCCTACCGGAAAATCAAGGACTTCTTTGTTGTTATAAATGGCTTTGGCTCCCTCCGGTAACTTTACAAACCGAAGTTTTTCGGCGTAATCGCTGAATAAGGGTGTATTAAGCGAATACGGCATTACACCCTTAGCCGGCTTTTGTTCGGCTATATTACCTTCAAAAAAATGATAGTCTGAAAGTTTTTCCTTAGGTGCTATTGCTGCATACGTTGGCTGGGTATGCTGCTCACTAAATGACGACAGAACAAAAACGCCTAAGGCTATCAAAAAAAATACTGACTTCTGCATGGATAATAATGAGCCACAGAATACCATTCTGTGATACGTTTCTTAATCAATTTTTGCCATTTTTAAACTTTCCAACGTACAATCATGCACGGAGGCATCCTTCGACACATTTTTAAAATTATGCTCCACATCCAGATTAGCAAAAGTAACATTGCCATTGTTTTTCATACAAAGCACTTTTTCAGGATTTTTATTGTCAACGATGCCATCCCATTGAATGTGAGGCACGTTTTTACCGAAGCGCAATTTAAAGCGATACATCTGCCCGAACCGCCCCTTACCAGTTGCTTTCACGTGCTGGCGTTCGTACACGTTATCATGAATATTAATAGCCACCGGATATGGGTAGTACGTAGGGTCTTTGATAGGGTTTTCGGTAGTAAAATAACTAATGATACCCGTACTTACCGACTTGTTGTTGATAATCTGATTATCGAATATTTCGACATGGTTAGCCGCCAGAATCAGGATTCCGGTTCCATCCGGCACTTTACCTACAATGTTTCCTTTAGGAGCAAAGTTAGGCAGGTTATTGTGGTGTATATTGTTTTTATACACACGCGTGTATCCTCCTTTTTTCAGAATCAAATCAGGCAGGTCGAAAACAAGAATACCTCCGGTATTTTCGGTAGCCTCATTCTCATATACATCGGCATTTAAAGAGTTTTCGATTTCAATACCCGCCACATTATGATATGCTCTTGAACGGCGTACAATAATATCTTTCGACTGCCCCACATAAATGCCTGCATCAGATGCACCGATAGCCTCACAACCCTCAATCAGTACTTTTTCGCATTGTACCGGATACAAACCATAAGAACCGTTTTCTTTTTTAGGTGCGCCCGTCCATTCAGTTTTTACATTTCTGAAAGTAATGCCTTTTACGTTCATGGTCTTTACGGCATCGCCTTTACTATCCTGCACGGTTAAATCTTCGATAATGATATTCTCGGCGTTTGAAACCCTTATGCCCTCAGCCCCTTCTGTTTGCCCTTTGAATGATAAAATGGTTTTATCTTTTCCCTTTCCTTTAATGGTAATATTTTTTTTACCTTCCATTGAGAGGCTAGCCAGAAAAGTAAACGAGCCTTCGTCAAGCTGAATAGTAGAGCCATTTTCAGCCATGATAAACTGTGTCTGAATACGTTTTTGAATGTCTTTCTGGGCAAAACTTAAAATAGTAGTCAATAGTAGCCCAAGTAAAAAGCTGATTTGTTTCATAATGATAGCGGTTGAATAAAAGGTTTTTCAAAGTAGATATATTTTATCCAGAAAATCATTTGATAAAAGTCAAATAATTAAGGATTTTAATAGGCTTTACAGGATTCTGGAAACCGTTGGAACAGCTATATTGAAGAAACGCATTTGTCTGAAAAAAATTATTATCTGACAAAAGCACATCTGCATTCACATTATTTATTTTTGCCCGCGTACGCGGCTCAGGGTTTCGAGTTTTATACCCAGAAAAGATGCCAGATATTTGAGAGGAATCCGCTTTATGAACTCAGGCTTATTCTCGAGGATATACTCGTAACGTTGTTTGGCTGAAAGCGTTTGCAGGATAATTTTCATTTCTTCGATTTGTACCAGATATTGCTCGGCCAATAAACGCCCCAAACGTTCAATTTCATGAAACTGATTGAAAAGTTTCTGCAAGTCTTCGTGTTTCAGCACAATAGTGTGCGTATCTTCCATGGCCTGTATGTTGGTGAGGCTAGGCTTTTGAGAGAAAAAACTGAAAGAAGAAATCGCAATGGAGTTTTCAAAACCAAACCACGTATTGATTTCATTGGTGTTGGCATCTTCAAAATACTCACGTACAGTGCCCGACATAATAAAATATAGTTCGTCAGATACGTTACCCTGTTTAACCAGAAAGTCTTTCTTTATGAAGTTTTTCTGTGTTAAAAAAGGCAAAATAGCTACCAGACTCTCCTGAGAAAGTGGCTGAATTTGCTGAATAAATTGTAAAAAACTATCAGGTACAGGAAGCATTTTAAAAGAAATAGCTATACAATATTAGCAGAAAAGTGTCAGAAACAATATTTTTTTTCAACTTTGTAAAATCACCATCTATCATATACTCTTATAAATAACAGATACCTAATGAAAAAATTATTTCTCATGCTATTCGCCATGAACGTTATGTCGGAACTCCATGCTCAAAACCAGACAATTCTATTGTATACCGATGCCACACCCGGCTTGAAAGGGCAGGTAATACCCGAAGACTCAAAAACTACTGATGGTATTACCCGCGTGAAAGATGTAACACAACCTGCCTTAATTGTGTATCCGGCCAAGAAAAAAACTACCGATGCCACTGTAATCATTTGTCCCGGCGGTGGATATGGCATTCTGGCCATTGACCACGAAGGCTACGATATTGCCAAATGGTTTAACGATAGAGGCATGACGGCCTTTGTACTAAAATATAGGCTGCCACAAGAAGAACTATTCGATAACGACGAAATAAGACCCTTGCAGGATGCCCAACAGGCTATCAGAATAGTGCGTAAAAATGCAGCTAAATATGGGGTCTCGCCAGATAAAATAGGTATTATGGGTTTTTCGGCAGGTGGGCATCTGGCTTCAACTGCTTCGACACACTTTAACACACAAGTAGGCGAAATTACAGACCCCTCGGTAAGCGTAAGACCCGACTTTTCGTTGTTGATATATCCCGTAATTTCATTCGGCGACAGATACGGGCATTTAGGCTCAAGAGATAACCTGATTGGAAAAAACCCTCCGGTTGATAAAATAGAACTGTACTCGAACGATAAACAAGTGAGCAAAGATACCCCTCCTACTTTTTTGATCAGTTCAACCGACGATTTTGTTCAGCCTGAGAACAGCATTGCTTATTTTCTGGCTTGTAAGAAAAATAAAGTACCCGTTGAAATGCACATTTATGAAAAAGGTGGGCATGGATATGCGCTCAAGAAAAAAGGCAGAGGCCCCGTAGAAACATGGGCAGCCCGTATGGAAGACTGGCTTAAAGACCGAAAACTGCTTAAGTAATATTATTAGAACTAATGCCTGTATAGATATATAATAAAGCCACAGTATACAACTTCTGTGGCTTTATTAGTTAGGTATAAAATTTTATTACCAACGAATAAGGGCTGAACCCCACGTGAAACCGCTACCAAACGCAGCCAGACACACAAGGTCACCGTCTTTTACTTTGCCGGCCTCCCATGCTTCGCATAGAGCAATCGGGATAGACGCTGCCGTAGTGTTCCCATATTTCATGATGTTATTATAGACTTTGTCGTCTGGTAAGCCCAGTGTTTTTTGAACAAACTGTGCAATACGCAAGTTAGCCTGATGCGGAACCAGCAAGTCGATATCGGTAGGTTTCATGCCTACTTTATTGAGGGCCTCCATAATTACCTCAGGGAACTTGGTTACGGCTGTTTTAAATACCAGTTGCCCGTTCATGTTAGGGTAATAGGTTTTATTTTCGATGAGGTTTTCGTATACGAAAATTTCGCCATAGAGAGCCTCAGGAAACCCAAACTTCTCTTTTCCTAAATGATACCCACCATGGCTACCCGGACTAATCAGTGCCAGTTCTTCGGCATAGGTGCCATCTGAGTGCAAATGTGTTGTCAGAATTCCCTTACCTTCTTCGGTAGTAGGTTGTAGCACTACTGCGCCCGCACCATCGCCAAACAATACGGCTACGTTACGCCCACGTGTGGTGAAATCAAGGCCCATTGAGTGCATTTCAGAACCAACCACCAATATATTTTTATACATACCCGATTTAATGAACTGGTCGGCTACGGATAAAGAATAGATAAAACCCGAACACTGATTTCGGATGTCGATGGCCCCCATCTCTTTATGTGAAATGCCTAGTTCGCGTTGTAAAAGCACCCCACAACCCGGAAAATAGTAGTCAGGGCTTAGGGTAGCAAATACTATAAAATCTATTTCTTCCGGTTTTATTCCTGCTCTCTCACAGGCTATTCTGGCAGCATTTGCCCCCATAGTGGTTGGGGTTTCCTCATGCTTTTTTCCATAACGCCTTTCTTTAATTCCCGAACGCTCCTGAATCCACTCATCAGTGGTGTCCATTACTTTCATTAAGTCTTGATTAGTAACTACCTGCTCAGGTACATAAAAACCAATACCCGCTATTTTTGAATTTATCATGTTTGTTGCTGTTTGAATCCTGCCACGAAATTACGAGAAAAACTATTGAATGTGCAAGATATTCTCAGAATAGTACTTTATATAAATGGTATTTAACTTTTATTGACTATTACCATCGTACAATAAAAGATATGCTTAAATCTACTATAAAAATGGCCTTAGGTACTATCAGGTGCTATAAATATGCTAAAAAAAATGCCCGACAAGGCTTTATCGGGCATTTTTCATTTTTTTATTCTAAATCCTTGAGGGTATGCACATTGTGCCGATAAAAGAATCTGTATATAATCGGGAATATCAATAAGGTAAGAACCGTAGCCGAAATCAGCCCGCCAATAACTACTATGGCTAGCGGTTTTTGTGTTTCTGAGCCAATGCCCGTCGAAATTGCTGCCGGAAGTAAGCCAATAGCAGCCATGAGGGCGGTCATTACTACCGGACGAATCCTTGATTTAACCCCTTCTTTAATGGCTTCGTCGAGGTTCATACGGGCGGCCAGATTTTTATTGAATACCGAAATCAGAATTACACCATTCTGCACGCATATCCCGAACAAGGCAATAAACCCAACCCCTGCCGAAATACCAAAGATAGTACCCGTTGTATGTAGTGCCAGAATACCGCCAATCATGGCAAATGGTACGTTTACTAACACCAGTCCGGCATCTTTTACATTACCAAACATCACAAACAGAATCACAAAAATAGCTACAAGGCATAGCGGCACCACTTGCCCCAAACGCTGGCTGGCACGTACCTGATTTTCAAACTCGCCTGTCCATTCAATACTGGCATCACGGTCAAGTTTTACTTTTTGTGCTACACGTGCCTGTGCTTCGGCTATGGTACTGCCTAAATCGCGTTCACGAACCGAGAACTTCACCCCGATAAAACGTTTGTTTTTGTCACGATACACAAAGGCTGGGCCTGTTACGGTTTCAATAGTAGCAATTTCTTTCAGCGGTACTTTTGTACCACGCGTAGTAGGTACAAGCAGGCTACTGAGGTCGTTTTCGTCTTTACGGTATTCTTGCAGGTAACGCACCCTTATATCAAATTTGCGTTCGCCTTCGTACATAATAGAAGCGGTTTTTCCGCCAATTGCCATTTCGATAACTGCCTGTGCATCGCTGGTTTGTACGCCATAAAATGCCATTCTTTTCAGATTCAGATTTACGCGCATTTCGGGCTGTCCTACGTTACGCAAAATACCAATATCTTTTATACCCGGCACATCTTTAATGGCTTCGAGTACTTCATCGGCATATTTATTTAAATCGTCCAGATTACTACCAAATATTTTTACTGCATTTGAGGCGTTCATACCTGCTACGGCTTCGGCCACGTTGTCAATAATAGGCTGCGAGTAGTTATAATTTACTCCCTGAAACTGTTTGAGCTCTTTATCCATTTCTTCAATCAGTTCGTCGGTAGTAATTTTACGCGTCCATTCTTTTTTAGGTTTCAGGTTTACCTGCATTTGCACATAGTAAAAACCCGAAGGGTCGGTTCCGTCGTTTGAACGACCTGTTTGCGAAAGTACGCCGTTTACTTCGGGGTATTTATCTAGCTTATCACGCAAGGTATGTACCATTTTTACGGTTTCGTTTAACGACATACTCATTGGCATTTTAGCTTCTACCCATAACGCACCTTCGTTTAGCTGAGGCAAGAACTCGGTTCCGAGTAAGGCTGTTGAGGCAAAAGTAACTCCCATTACCACAAAGGCAGCCAGAACACTCAGGCGTTTGTTGGCGTAAGTCCAGTTAAACCATGTGGTGATACCCTTGTTGAAGAAATTAACAATAACATTGTTTTTTTCTTTTACGTTTTTCTTCAATAGAATTGAACAAAGCACCGGAACCAGTGTAAGAGTAAATATCAAAGCCCCCAGCAAAGCAAAACCAAGTGTCCATGCCAGTGGGCTGAACATTTTTCCTTCTACTTTCTGAAAGCTGAAAATCGGCATCAGGGCTGTGATGATTATCAGTTTTGAGAAGAAAACAGCTTTTCCCATCTCTACCCCCGTTTTTTTGATAATCCCCATTTTAGAGAGTTTATTAAACCTCTCCATCCCAACTTTATGCGACAGGTGGTCGAGCGCAACAAATACCCCTTCAACCATTACTACGGCTCCATCAATGATAATTCCGAAATCGACGGCTCCCATTGACAACAGGTTGGCCGACATACCTTTTAGCCTTAAACAGAAAAACGCAAACAGCAAAGCCAACGGAATAATAATTGATACAATAACGGTTGTTCGCCAGTCGGCCATAAACAACAATACAATTACAGTTACCAGAATGATACCTTCGGCCAGATTGTGTAAAACGGTTTCAGTACAGAATTTCATGAGGTTGTCACGGTCATAGAAGGTAACCATTTTGACATCCGAAGGCAGAATTTTGTTGTTCAATTCATCGATTTTGTCTTTTACACGTTTCAAAACCTCGCTTGGGTTTTCGCCTTTGCGCATTACCACAATACCTTCCACTACGTCGTCGTCACGGTCAAGCCCTACTTGCCCAACTCTCGGGAAGTTCGATTCCGTAACCTGTGCTACATTCTTGACATAAATAGGCGTACCGTTAATGTTTTCGATAATGATATTTTCGATGTCTTCCTGTTTGGTCAATAAACCCAAGCCACGCACCACGTAGGCTTGTCCGTTTTTCTCAATTACATCACCACCCACGTTTACATTACTTTTCTCGACGGCGTTGAATACTTCAAGCGGGGTAATATCATACTTATGAAGTAATAACGGATTTACCATGATTTCATAAATCTTCTCGCGGCCACCAAAGGCAACGAGGTCGGCTACACCGGGCACAGCCCTTAATTGCCTGTCAATTACCCAGTTCTGAATCGTCAGGAGGTCTTTTGAGTCGCGATTAGGGCTTTGCAGCGTATAACGGAATATCTCACCCGTAGGGCCATAAGGCGGCTGTACGTCAGGCTCTACTCCTTCGGGTAGGCTGATAGTCCTGAGCTGATTATTTACCTGCTGGCGTGCAAAAAAATCGTCGACATCATCTTCAAAAATAATCTTCATGACCGACAACCCAAACATGGTAATGCTACGCACATTGGTTTTACGCTGCACTGAGTTCATGGCTACTTCGATGGGAACAGTCACGAAACGTTCGATTTCTTCGGCACTTCGGCCATTCCATTCGGTCACGATAATAATCTGTGTATTAGTAACATCGGGAAAGGCTTCAATAGGTGTATTCAGGTAACTTACTAAGCCTGCAATTGATAACACCCCTACGAAGAAGAAAGTAAAAAAGCGGTTCTTTAACGAAAACGCTATAATATTTTTAATGAATTTATTCATAAGAATTTTGCTTAAGGAACAGCCACGGGCTATTCGATACAATTTTTTTAGTAACTATCCAGCGTTATTCTATCAGAACTCAACATGTACCCTCACGCCAAAAACATTGGCGGGGCCACGGTCTTTGTTATAAGCAGGGTTCAGAATAAACTGGTAATCGGGCGAAATCCAGAAATGGTCTTCATGAAGATAATATCGGTAGTAAATCTCCAGAATATCCTCGGTTCCATAGTGGAGCTTGCCATCACCCACCATGAAACCCACACCACCGGCATTCAGGTATTGCTGATGTGCCTTTGAAATACCGTTGGCTACTACTGCAAAACCAAAGGTATCTTCTGTACGGTGCCATTTTGTTCCATGAAGGGCTATACCAGCACTTATCGACTGGTCGATTTCTGTAAAAGCCCACGTTTCGTTACGCCCATCGTTAATGCTGCCTCTGGCAAAAAAACCGAGGTCGTCCGAAAACTGGTGTTCAAAGTTTATCCCTATCCCTGCTTTTTCGCGGCTATATTGTCGGGTAGCAGTAATATCGGGGGTGCTTAGCTGGGTGGCCAGCTTGTAGTTTCCCATGTTGGCTCTGTTAACAAAGCCTAATAATCTTATTCTGGAATTGCCAAAAGGTTTTTCGACCTCAACCTGATGCGAAAGTGCTTTACCTAGTTTGCCATCGAGCTTAGCACCATTGGCTTCAAGTGGCACTTGCGCGGCAGCATAACGAATGGCAAACGAAGGGCTTACGTATTCGAGCATTACTCCTTGCGTGTAACCCCGAACATTGGCGGCATAATCATAGGCCCCATTACTCATAAGCGACCAGTTGAGAAACTGGGTGCGGGGGTCATGACTGAACGTATTGTTATCAAAGAAATCGGCCAGAGAAAACTTACCTATTACAAAAGATAAATACTTGGTAGGGTGTGCGCCTGCTAGCTGGTTAATGGCATTAGTAGCCTGAGTAGTTTCATGCGTAAGCGGAATATATTGTCTTATATACACCCTGCCCACATAAACCGTTGGCTTAGGGTTACCAACCCGAAAGGTTTCGCCATTCGGGAAACCGGCTACACCAGTAGCCCTGCTTAGGCCACTTCCGCCCGCTAGCTCAGGATTCAGGTAAACCTCTGTATTTTTACCTAACCTTACTCCTATGAAAAAAGTAGAAGTAACAGAAGTTTGCGCTTCTTCTTTAGTCGAAAAACTATTTTGACCTGAATAGCTGGCGTGCACCCCGGGTTGGTATTGCGTAACAACTGTTTGTTGAAAATGGAAATTAAATTTCTGATTTACAGGTGCTTGAGCAAAACTTCCGTAGCTTAGCAACAGGGCAACTCCTGATAATACCTTTTTCATGAATTGGTAAGTGTCTAGAATGAAAATCTTTGAATAATATTTTAACTAAGGCTTAGTCGTTCAGGGCATCATATACCAGCAATTGCTGATTTGAGATAATTTTTTCGCCTGCATTCAAGCCCGATTCTATATAGGCGTAGTCTCCGACAGTTTTAAAGATTTTTACCTGACGGGTTTCTATATGTTTGCGGTCTTTAAATACCATCACCCACTGTTTGCTTTTGTCAAAAATTACCGCTTTAGCCGGAATAGCCAGCATTGACTGTGGTTCTTCGTGGTATACTCTTACAATGGCAAACATTTGTGGTTTGAGGGTATAACCCGGGTTAGGCAGGCGAATACGTACTTTCATAACACGGCTTTCGGGGTCAAGCACATTAAATATCTTGTCTATTTTCCCTTTTATTTTTCTATCTGGGTCGGCCAGTGTAGTAATGTCACATTCGTAGCCTATTTTTACTTTATTAATATCTGTTTCGTAAACATCGGCTAACACCCATATATCGCTCAGGTCAGAGATAGTAAAGAAATTATCAATGTTTTCGATATTGAAATCCATTCCTTCAACTGCATTTTTTTCAATAAGGAAGCCTGAAATGGGCGATTTTATCTGATACGTAGCCTCTTTACCGAGGTCATATATCTTCATGGTTTCATGTACCCTTTTTAGCTCCGACTCAGCTTTTTGTACCTCCTGACGTGCATTTACTAAATTTCGTTCGGGTTCAAGCCCTGCTTTAAATAATTCTTCCTCTACGCCCAGATTCTTTTTGGCAATTTGCAGGTTCGATATAGCCATGCTGAGTTGGTTGTCCATTTCGGCTACCTGACGGCTGCGGATAGTAGCCAATACCTGACCTTTCTGTACGTAATCGCCTAGTTGTACGTTCAGCTTTTCGATATTGCCATCAACCCGCGGAAAAACCTTTGCTACTTTATCTTCGTTGGCTGTTACTTTTCCGCTTAGCTTTACTTCTGAAAGCAATACTTTTGAAGCTACTTCATCAAAGCCAAGTTTTGCCATCATGGTATCGGTCAGCATGAAGGCTTCTTTGGGCCCTTCTTCCTGTTTCTTATCACTTTTACAACTCTGAAAAGTCCAAAGAGAGATTCCCAGAAAGCTGATTAAATATGTTAATTTTTTTGCGTTTTTCATTTTTTTAAAAGTTTGTCTGATTCCTAATCTTTTCTATGCTTTCAAGGTAGGCTGATTACTTCTTTACCAGCCGTAAAATTGATTTCTTCAATGGCATTCATGCGGTCGTTCTGCAAACGGTTCATTTGCACGGCACTGCTTTTATATGATTCATAGAAGTCAATAAATTCTAGCATAGAAATAATCTGTTTCTCAAAATTCAGTTTTACGTTATCAAATAGCTTATCGAAATCAATCATAAAAGCCTTGTCGTAGGTTTTATAAAGCTGGTCCGCCTCTAAAGCCTTCCGGTAAGCCAATTGCACATCGGTAATGATGCGTTGTTCTTGTGTTTCTACCTGTTTTTGTGCCGACTGAATTCTGTATTGAGCTACTTTTATATTACCCTGATTTTTGTTAAAAACAGGCAGGCTCATCTGAAAAGTAGCAGCAAAATAATTAGGCACACTACTACCGGCCCGGTCGTAGGTTAAGCCCGCCTGTAAATCGGGCACCTTGAGTGCTTTCTGATACACAAGGTTTTGCTCTTCGTATTTCAGGGAGTTTTGCTGTAATTTCAGGTCTGGTCTGTTTTCAAGAGCCGTGCTAATGAGGTTATCGAGCGTAAGCGTCTGAATACTTACTGCATCAATGGCGTTTTTATCGGCCTGTGGCACAAAAAACACCTCGGTACGAGCACCAGTAATGAGGCGCAGATTAGCTTGTCGTTCTATCATTTGCACACGTAATTCTTTACGTTCTGTTTCGAGGGTAAACCTCAAGGCCCTCACACGGGTAATATCTTTGATAGGGATCACGCCTTTTTCGAGCAGTGTATTCATACCATCAAGGGTTTTTACGAGCGAAGCAATTTCCTCGTCATAAATCTTCAGTACGTTCTGCAAATAATAGAGGTCATAAAAATTATTGCGTAGTTCATATTTAAGCCCTCTTAAGGCATCGTAGTAGGCATTTTCGGCCATTTGGGTACTGGTTTCGGCCAAAGCTACACGCTTGGTACGTTTCCCTGCCAGATAAAACAGTTGTTGCAACTGCACGGCCTGCTCGGTAGTAGGAGCACCTTTTTCATCATTTAACCCCAAAATAGGCAAAATACTTCTGGTGCGGTTGTTGTAGAGCATCTGCTCATAAGAGAGCGTGGGGTTTTCCCATAATTTAGCTTGTATGATGGAGGCGCGGTTAGCTTCAATATCAAACTTATGCGCCATTAGCATGGCATTTTTCTGTAAAAATATCTCTTCAAGCTCACGCAGATGTATGCGTAGTGAGTCCCCGGCGGCTTGAGCCTGCACACAGAAAAGCCATAGAAAAACAATAGTTTGTAATTTTTTCACGGTAATGTGGTTAATTAAGACCAATAAAAACAGCATAAAGCAGGTATATGCTACACCCCCAACATCATGAGGGTAGCACTACTTTGTTTTGGATTAATAAATAAAGAGGAAGGAGCGTATCAGATAAGCCACATACAATTAAGTAAATGGATAGATTGTTTTTTAAAAAAGTTTAAGGTTTTTTGAACGAATAGCCCTGAGAAAACATTTTCTTTAGTAAAAGCATAAGCCTGTTGAGGTAGATGAAAACAGTCATCCTGCTCGTCGTTTGCCCATCTGAAAAAGTAAGTATTGGTTCTGAAATCGATGGTAACAATGTCGTCGGCACTTGGAGGGATGTTTTTTTGGCTTGCACTCAGGCTGATAGCATTAGGCAAGTAAAGCGCAACTACCTTTTGCCTATTGACAAGCAATAGTCCACTCAGGGATAAAAATAGTATAACATATATAACTCGCTTAAGCATTGTTTTTTTTAAATATAATAATAGGGAGTACTTATCATCACAAACCGAAAAAAGTGTGTATAGTAATAGCTAAATACCTGACAAATAAGCCTACTAGCCTGAAATTGGTTTATTACCATATCTCGGTCAAAACTTTACAAGTTCAAAATTAGATATTCGGAAAGTTTAAAAACGATAAGAGCTCGTTAAAATTTTATTAAAAAGTAATTTTGTCATAAAAAGTGCATTAACAAGGTATGCTCAGCCCAATTGCCGTATATACAGGCTTTTAAGATTTACACTTGGAAAAGTACAAATTTGCGGCTACCTTTGTAGAGAAGAAATCGGCTAAGGAGGGCACGAATAATATGAGTAAAAAAGCATCAACAATGGAAACCATTTACGAGAAAAATCTGGGCACAAAACAAAAAGCATTGCGCATAAACCTGAACAAACAAATTTACGGTTGCTTTGCTGAAATAGGTGCAGGGCAAGATGTAGCCGCCAATTTTTTTAAAGCAGGTGGGGCATCAAATACAATTGCCAAAACGATGTCGGCCTATGATATGACTTTCTCTGATGCCATTTATGGCGTAATGGAAAACGGACGCTATGTGTGTGAGCCACGCCTCATGAGTATGCTAGACCATGAGTATGGCTTATTGATAGAAAGATTGGACGAAAAAAGAGGCGAAACATCTACATTTTTTGCTTTTTCGGATACCGTAGCAGCCTTAAACTACCACAAAACTAATGATGCACACGGCTGGATGGGTGTAAGGTTTCAGCTAAAACCCAAAGGGCCTTACAACGATATTGTTATTCACGTAAAAATGCTTGATAACGATAACGTATTGCAGCATCAGGCATTGGGTACACTTGGCGTAAACCTTATGTATGGCTGTTATTTTTATAATCAGGACCCTGAAATTCTGCTTTTGTCTTTGATGGACGACCTCTCTAAAGACAGAATCCAGATTGACATGATTCGCTTTGAAGGCCCTGATTTCAAGCACGTTGATAACCGCCTGATGAGCTTACGACTAGTAACCTACGGATTTTCAGACATTGCTCTTTTTGGCCCTGACGGCAAAAATCTGCAACCATCTGAAGTACTTTTCCGCAAGCATGCCCTTGTGTTACGTGGGCGTTTTCGCCCGTTGGTAAACGTGCATCTGGATATGCTCGAAACAGGCCGAAAGCAGTTTATGCGAGAACCTGACGTGGAAAAAGAGAAAGTAGTGGTGCTTTCGGAAATTACCTTGCAGGGGCTAAAACAGAATGAGGCAGAAATTGATGAGAAGGACTTTCTGGACAGGGTAGATATTTTGTGTTCGATGGGCCAGATGGTGATGATTTCAAACTATCAGGAATATTACAAACTGGTGGCGTATCTGTCTAAAATCACGAAACTTAAAATGGGGCTTATTATTGGGTTTCCGAATCTGGAATACATTTTTGAAGAGCAACATTATAAAGACCTGCCAGGAGGAATTCTGGAATCGTTTGCCACCTTGTTCAGCAGAAACCTGAAACTTTTTGTGTATCCGACCTACCAGCACAACAATATCATGAACTGTATGCGCTTTACACCGCCTATGCACCTGATTGATTTATACCGGTATCTGATAGCCAATAACAAGATAGAAGATATACATCATTACAACGAAAAGAATCTGTCTATCGACACCAACAAAACCCTTGAACTGATAAAACAGGGCGAGGAAGGATGGGAAGAAAACGTTCCTGACGAAGTAATAAAAATGATAAAAGACCGTTGTTTGTTTGGCTTCCCATGTGTAGTTGTTCCGGGTATGGGCAAGCAGGAAACAAGCACCAAATAGAAGTAGGGTTGGTAAACTGTTAAGCCTTTTTTTAACTTTCTCGCCAATTTTTTTAACAAACCTGTATGATTAAAATGAGAACTAACATACTGATTTTTAGTTTATTAGTATTTTTTCAGCAACTATTCGCACAAGACTCACCAAAAATTGTTCTACCTGCTGGCACTGACTGGACTCAATTGAAAGAGGGAGTTCCGGTTGCGTTTACGCTCAGGCTTGAGGGTAAAAACTGCCAGAAGGCTCAATTCTCGATTCAACAAGGAAAAGTAGAGGGCATGGAGCTGGATTCGGCAGGCCGGTTCTACTGGAAACCTTCGTTTGATTTTGTAGACCGTTTGTCGGGCTACAAGTCTCAACAGGTAATTTTTGAGGCTCGATGCGACTCGGCCGAAGAAGCTAGCTCGGCAAAGGTCGAGTTTAAAGTGCTGCACGTAAACCGCCCACCTGTGGTAAAAGACCTTAAGCCTTTTTATGTACAGTACAATACTACTAACATCTATAAAATAGACCGCTATTTTGTATTTGATGAAGACAATGACCCTATTGTGGTTGTTCCTTCAATGGAAACACTGCCCGAGGGCATGAAGATGTCGTCGCAGGGGGAAGTATCCTGGACACCCTCTTTTACACAATTCAAGCAAATAAAAACACAACCTATTTATATAGAATTTTATGTGGAAGACCAGCCCTCAAAGGCTCAGGTAAAAGGGCGTTTAAAAGTAGAAGCCACACAGATAGACCTGCCACCTGAAATTGTGGTAGTACCACGTGAAAGCAATTTTACATTGAAAGAGAACCAGACTGTCAGCCTTCGTTTCTACTTGTCAGACCCTAATGGTGATGATGACATCCAAGACTTTGATTTTCTGACAGATAACCCCCAAATTACGAAAAACATGCTGGTGAAAAACACGCCTAATCAGTATGAGTTTATTTTCAAGCCCAGTTACGATTTTGTAAAAGACCCACTCGATACGCTAGGCTTTAACATTGACTTTTTTGTGCTTGATAAAACCAAAAAGCGCGATGTTAAGACCATACACTTTGTGGTAAAAAATGCCATTAATGAGGCCGAAACTGACCAGAAATTGTACAATTTGTACCGAGGCACTTTACAAAGAGGCTGGGAGTTAATGGAGCAGATGAAAGAAAAGGAAACCGAACTGAAAAAACTTTATTCTCAGGCCAAAAAGGGCAAGAAGAATCGCTCCATTGTTAATGCTTCTTTAGGAGCTACTACGAGTTTATCGTCCTTCCTGATTCCGAAAGACCGCCCCGAACAGCAAAGGCTAGCTTCGACCTTAGGCGGCACAACAGTACTGACAATCAGCACGCTTGAAGCCACAGAGGTAATCGGGAAATCGATGAAAGATTTGATTGACCGCCTGAATTATATCATTGAGAAGAAAAATGAGATTCAGAACAAAGGAGACATCTTTGCCCGTGATTTTTCGCTGAAATCGTCGCGCCGTGGCCCCGATTTCCTGAGGAAAGTTGATGATTTTATGAGTAGCATGAGCTTAAAAGGCTTGGTAGTACTCGATTTGGATGCTGCTTGGGAGCCTAAAAACAAGCCTACTGACAATAATATTAAGAAAACTTTTAAGGATTTTAACCCCGAACAACCTACTTCGTTCTAATCCTTAAACTATTCTTAAAATATTCTTAAAAATTTCTTAAAGAAAATATACTTTATTCTTAATCGCATACGTTTTTGAGTTAAATCAAAACTCGAAAACCTATGCGATTTATTTTTTCTCCTAAAACTATCCTATTCGGCGTAGTGGGTGGTTTAGTTATTTCTTGTACACAGTATAAAAGTGAAGAGAGTTATAAAGCACCCGAAACAATAGCTGATACCTCTGCTTTTTTGCCTGACGAAACACCTGCTTCTTCATTAAAACGAAAATTTATCCGTACAGCTGAACTGAAATTTCAGGTAAATGATGTAAGAAAAGCCTCAGAACAAATTGAAGCCCTTACGGCTAACTATGGGGGTTTTATTACGCAAAGTAGTTTACAAACCAACAGGCTCGACCAGAAAACCATACAGGTAAGCATTGATTCTTTAATGGAAGTAAGTTCTATTAATATAGTTAGTGATATTACCATACGAATACCCAACGAGCATCTGGAAAGTTTGCTAAAAGATTTAAACGGTATGATACAATACCTCGACTACCGTAATATAAAAGCTGACGACGTAAGCCTACAATTACTGTCAAACAGCATAGCCAGTAAAAGACTGGAAAACTTCTCCAGACATAACCAGCAAGCCAATGGCAAACGCAAAGGGAATATTCTGGCAGCAACAGAGGCGGAAGAAAAAATGCTCGAACACCAGTTACAAGCCGATTCACACAAGATTGATAACCTGAGTTTACAAGACAAGATTGATTATAGTACAATTGTGCTTAATCTGTATCAGAAAGAATCTTTGCACAAAATTATGCTTCAGAATCGCCAGAGCATTCATTACTATAAAGCTAACTTCTTTTTACGTGTCTGGGACTCTATTAAAATCGGCTGGGATTTTCTGGAAGAAACCATCGTAATTTTAATAAGGCTGTGGTTCATTCTGATTCCCGGAGCAATCATCCTGTTCTATTGGCTAACAAAAAGCAAAAGAGCTAAATAGCAATAGCTTATTCTTACGGGTACACTCATCCTTCATCTATGCCAGATGAAGGATTTTTTATGCTCCTCTCCTACCTATCCGGCTATTTCAGATTTCACCAAAGCCACCTCCTGCAATACTCTTTTCGGATAATCGAGTATGTATATGCCATTTCACAAGAATCATTTATCAGGCAAGTGCATCAAACACAAACTACTCGTAATCAATCATTTACAATATTGTCCATTTTTTGTCCATGCCCTTTTTTGGGTAGGCTAATTTGTCGGGTGTAATTTTCGGTCGAAATTCTTTCGATGCAGTAGTGAATCATATCTTCAAATTTATCAGGCAAAATCTGACAGACACTTCCGATTGATTGGTATACAATTAACACTTTGAAAAGGATATAATTCAGTACTTATCGGAGTCAGGACATTCCGATTACACGCATAAGTAACAGGCCAGAAAATAACCCAGATTCTAAAATGAAATCCCTACCGTTCAGCATTGTTGTATTCTTACTCATTTTTAGTTGCAAGCTGTTGGCTCAAACACCCGGCTTACCTGACTTAGCTTTTAATACAGCAGACAAAGGACTGAATATTACCTCTGCCACAAAGATACATGTGCAGCCTGATGGTAAAATAATAGCGGCGGGGCAGTTGGTTTATATGTCAAAAATAAATGGCGTTGAGAGCAACGGTATTGTAAGGTTTAATGCAGATGCCACCATTGACACCACCTTTGATGTAGGCAGTGGTATTACTTCCGGTAAGACCATACAAGCAATGAAAGTACAGAGCGATGGTAAAATTCTTATTGCAGGTAAATTTACAAGCTACAATGGGGTAACACGAAATGGGCTAGCCCGAATAAATGCAGACGGAAGCCTCGACACAACTTTTAATCCGGCTACTGAAGAGGATGCCGACATTAATGCCATTGTAGAACAAACTGACGGAAAAATTATTATTGCTGGAATTTTCTCAAGCTATGGAGGTGTTGCCCGAAAAAATATTGCACGCTTAAATACAGATGGAAGTCTGGACACTACTTTTGACCCCGGCACAGGTACAGACAATGGTAGTTTTATTTATGCAGTTGGCATACAGCAGTCTGGTAAAATAATTATCGGAGGTTTTTTCTCAAGCTATAATGGTACAACCGCCAACAATATTGCCCGCTTAAATACGGATGGGTCAATTGACACAGCATTTAACTCAGATGGCTCAGGGACCGACCGAGAAATATATACCATTGAGATTCAGAGTGATAACAAAATTCTTATTGGTGGTTTTTTTACCACTTTTAATGGTTATACCAGAAAAGCACTGGCTCGTTTAAATGCTGATGGCAGTTTAGATACCGATTTTGTACCTATAAATATCAATGGCTTTATTTCTAATATTTTTGTGCAAAATGATGGAAAAATATTTCTCGGGGGGCTCTTTTCTTATAATTATCTTGGTAATAAAAACAACCTTGTCAGGCTAACCTCAACAGGTGCGACTGATATTTATTTTACCGTAACAGGTACTGGCACAAATAATGGTTTGAATACTATTAATGTATTGAGCGATGGCAAAGTGATAATCGGGGGTAGTTTTACTACTTATGGAGGCTCTAACAGAATGGCTATTGCAAGGCTAAATACTTCCGGTACTTTAGATAGCTCTTATGCACCTAACACAGGTTTTAATAGCTATATCTATACTATCAGTGTTCAGAATGATAATAAAATTATTGTTGGTGGCTCATTTACCCGTATAGGTAATGGAATAAAAAATTTCATTACACGGCTCAATATGGATGGCACTACCGACACTACCTTTAATGCTGGTACAGGCAGTAATAATTATGTCATGTCATCATTAGTCCTGCCAGACAATAAAATTCTGATGGCTGGCCTTTTCACATCTTATGGGGGAGTAGTAATGAAGTACATTACTCGCTTAAATACCGACGGAACCGTAGACCCTGATTTTGCCACAACAGGCCCCAATGGCCCTGTTTATGGAATGGCTCTACAAGCCGACGGCAAGATTCTGATTGGGGGGAGCTTTAATAACGTAAACGGCACCACAAGAAATAACTTTGCCCGCCTGAATAATGATGGTACGCTGGACACCAGTTTTAATCCTGGTAACTCGTTCAACAATTATGTCAATAATATAGCTGTGCAAAGTGATGGCAAAATTCTGGTTGTTGGTAATTTTCAGTCTTTTGATTCCAAAAAAGCAGTCCGTATTGCCCGTCTTAATTCAGATGGCAGCCTTGATACTGATTTTAACACTGGCTTAGGCTTTAATGGAGAGGTTTATAAAATAACTCTCCAGAAAGATGGTAAAATTCTGGTAGGCGGATTATTCACCTCATATAATGGAACCACGGCCAATTATATCATACGCCTTAATACCGACGGCACCATTGACACAACCTTTGCCATAGGAACCGGAGCACAGTATTTTATCAATACCATTACTGTTCAGGACGATAAAAAAATTATTCTTGGCGGAGGATTCAACAATTTTAATGGTTTTTCTACACTAGGGCTTATCCGTTTAAATGTCAATGGTAGCGTTGACTCTACTTTTAATACAGGCGTTGGCACCAATAATAGTGTTTTTATTACTGCTTTGCAGAACGATGGAAATCTGCTTGTGGGTGGTGCATTTACAACCTATAACGGTATAAGAAAAAACCGTCTTATGCGGGTATATAACTGCATAAACCCCAATATAAGTACACAACCCCAAAGCCAGCTAGTAATGCAGGATACCCCCGCAAACTTCTCGGTCGAAGCCAGCGGTATATCTGTTACGTATCAATGGCAGGAAAAAACACCAACTGGCACATTTACTGATATTATCGGCGCTACTGAATCCACACTTACCCTTCCAGAAGCCCTTTTATCCAAAAACACGAACCAGTACCGTGTAGTAGTCAATAGTGGTTCTTGTGCTATTATCAGCGATACCGCTATTCTTTCGGTGCGTCCATCGCCACCTGTTATTCATTCATATAGTCCGGTTAATGCGCCTGTGGGTACATCTATAACTATTACAGGGCGTTATTTCAATAATTTGGCTAGTGATAATATCGTCAGATTCGGTAGTGTACAAGCTAACGTAACAGCCGCAACCGATACTACATTAACGGTGGTAATCCCAGAAGGAGCCATGTTTGCCCCTGTGTCGGTAACCAATTTGGGTAATCACCTGACGGGCTATTCAAATCAGATTTTTCCCGTAACTTCAACAGGTAGTTTTGATTTTATCCCGCCGCAGGACTTAAAAACACCAGTCGGGTCTCAACCAAAAGCTATTTTATTAAGCGATATAGACTCGGATGGGAATGCAGATATAATCTCGGCTAATTATAACAGTGTTTCAGTCTTTCGGAATCTTTCTGATAGTACAACGCTGTCTTTTGCCGAACGCCTTGATTTAATGGTCGGCTCGTTGGTCTCACAAATAGACCTAAAAGATATGGACGGAGATGGGAAACAGGATTTAATCGTGCTGATGAAAGACGAAAGCGCATTGGCTATTTTACCTAACAAATCAACCACAGGAAATATCAGTTTCGGAACTACTATTAATTACAGTGCAGGTCTGAATCCTTATGCAATGGCCTTAGGCGATTTAAACAATGATGGAAAACCCGACCTCGTTATTTCCAATTATGGCACTGCCGAAGTCGCAGACAGCACTTTGAGCGTTTATCTGAACACCTCAAAACCAGACTCTATTCGTCTGGCAATGCCTGTTTTTACATCAACTAAAGGATTACATCCTACTGCCCTTACAATAAGGGATATAAACGCCGACGGCTTAAACGACGTGATTGTAATAAACAAAGGTAGCAATAGGGTGTCTGTATTAACCAATGAGTCGGTGCTGGATACTATTAGCTTTAATGATACCCTGACGCTGTTATCTGCACTTAACTACCCGACTGCCCTCGCCATAGAAGATTTTGACGGAGATAACAGGTTGGATATTGCCGTGAGCAATGCTGGCACAAACACAGTTTCGGTATTTAGAAATACCGTTGCTGGCGGCTTCGCTAAACAGAACTTTGAGACGCAACTTTATCCGAATGCGCTTGAAATTGGTGATTTTGATGGCGATGGCAAGCCGGACTTAGCCATTACAAATCTGAAAAGTAATTCGCTGAGTATCTTACAGAACAAATCAGTCAATGATACAATCAAGTTTGTGCAGGCAGGTAATTTTACTGCATTAAAAGCACCTGTGGCGGTCGCTATCGGAGATATTAATCATGATAAAAAATATGATTTTATTACGGCTAATTCAGAAGGGCAACGTATATCGGTTAGCCTTCAGAAAAGCTGTGCTTATACAGAAAATGCAGGCACACAAGACAACGGCCTACACTTTGATGGCATTGATGATTACGTACAGATTTCAAACTGCTCGGCAAAGCCGTTGCCGTTGAGTGAGGCTATTACCATAGAATACTGGTTTAAAGGAACAAATATGCAGTCGGCTGTTCGGCTGCAAACTGACACAGCCAATGCCATTATTATGGGTTGGCAGAACGCTCATCATACCATTATGTTTCATGGGCAGATAGATAGCATTACAGTTGGCGCATATATAAACGACGGGCAATGGCACCATGTGGCCATGAGTTGGGAAAAAGGCAAGGCGAATGGTTTTAAATCATACCTTGATGGGACGCTGGTTACTCAAAAAGACGCTACCGATATGAACTTACCCCCTATTGAGACCAACTGGTATCTGGGTAGTTTATGGGGTAATGAAGAATTTATGAATGGTGCGCTAGATGAGGTAAAAATCTGGAACATAGCCAGAAGCGAAACACAAATTCATGAAAGCATGAAGTCGGACCCGACAGATACAACTGGTCTTTTGCTTCATTACGCATTCAGGCATGGCATTGCCAGTGGCAATAACACTAATCTGACTCAGGTTAAAAATAATGCCGATAGCTCTATCTATACGGGTTATCTGAGACATTTTTCTTTAACGGGCAATACCTCAAATTTTATAGCCTCAATACCTGACTCGCCGGAACTGGCTGTTGCAGGCGACAGCGTTGTGTGTTTTCCTTCTGGCCTGAACCTCACGGCAAGTGGTTGCGAAGGTACAGTTACGTGGTCTTATCAGCACAAGACAGGAACCAGCCTTACACTTCAGGAAACAGGAACTTATAGTATTTCGGCAATTTGCACTGTTAATGGGTATCCTAGTAGGGTTAGTCACGCAATTACAGGCTTAACTATTTATGCCAAACCAGAAGCACCAACAATTACTCCTCCGGCAGAAACAAGCGTTTGTGCAGGTGATACACTCATTATAACCAGCAATAATTGTGCAGGGGTAATAATATGGTCAACCGGAGCTACGGGCAGTAGTTTAGCCATTACTGAAACAGGCACTTACAGTATTTCGGCCACTTGCACCGTTAATGGCTGTGTGAGTGAAGCTAGTGCCGCTATTGAGGCTGAAATAAAAGCCAAGCCAGTAGCTCCGACAATTATAGGTGCTGCCACGGTATGCGCCCCTACGCCTGTGACGCTTACAGCTAACGGATGCGACGGCCTAGTCAGGTGGTCTGATAACAGCACTGGCAGTAGCATCAATATTACCGAAACAGGAATTTACAATGTTTCAGCCACTTGTACTATTAACGGCTGTACCAGCAATGCAAGCGATTCTGCCAGAGTTGAGATAAAACCGAAACCCGCTAGCCCAACCATTGAAGGCTCGCTGATAGCTTGTGAGGGTGATACCATTACCTTGAACATTTCGGATTGTATGGGGGGGCAGGTTACATGGTCAACCGGAGCTACGGGCAGCAGTTTAGCCATTACTGAAACAGGTACTTACAGTGTTTCGGCTATTTGCACCATTAATGGCTGTGCGAGTGATACAAGCACGGCTGTTATGGTTGAAATAAAAACCAAACCAGCAGCCCCGATTATTCAGGGTGGCGATACTGTATGTGAAGGAGATTTTGTACCTCTCACGGCTAGCGGTTGCGAGGGTTTGATAACATGGTCGAATGGTGAAACAGGGAACGAAATATCTGTTTCAGAAGCTGGCACTTATAGTATTTCGGCCACTTGCACTGTTAATGGCTGCACTAGCAATGCAAGCAGCCCTGCGTTTGTAACAATAAAAGCCAAGCCTTCTCCACCAAGCATTGATGGTGGAGGCGGAAGTGTTTGCGCTCCTAATACGGTTACACTTACAGCAAACGGTTGCAATGGGCTGGTTACGTGGTCAAACAGTGCCACGGGTAGTAGTTTAACTCTTTCAGCGGCAGGCGTTTATGTTATCAAGGCAGTTTGCACAGTTAATGGCTGCACCAGCGAAGAAAGTATGCCAGCCACAGCAGTAATCAGAGCCAGACCCGAAAAGCCCGTTATTACAGGCACAACCGCTGTCTGTTTTCCTGATAGCGCAATCCTTAGCGTTAGTGGATGCACCGGTTCTGTATTGTGGTCGTCAGGTGGGTCGGGGTCAAGCATAACCATCTCAAATATAGGCACTTATGCTATTTCGGCTATTTGTATGGCAAACGGTTGTGCCAGCGAATCGAGTTCAACCGTATTAGTTCAGATAAAAGCCAAACCAACTGCCCCGACTGTTCGGGGTGGAGGCACTGCGTGTGCGCCTGACACAGTTACACTCACGGCATCGGGCTGTGAGGGAACCATTAACTGGTCGACCAATGCCACAGGTACAAGCCTGACGTTTGCATCGGCGGGTAGTTACAGCATTACTGCCACTTGTACCGTAAATGGCTGCATCAGCAACGCAAGCACACCCGTAACGGTTAATATATTAGCACTACCTGCCAAACCAAGCATCACAGCAAATAATAGTTCAGTATGTAATGGAGGAAACATAACACTTACAGCCAGTTCGTGCGATGGCGGCAAAGGTACGCTGTATTGGACAGGCGGCAAAACAGGCACTTCTGTTACGGTTATTCCTTCCAAAACATCGGTCTATCGGGTGCTATGTAAAACACTGGCGGGCTGTGTGTCTGACTCAAGCGATGCCTTTACACCTACTGTAATAGATATTCCATCTGCACCTGTGGTTCAGTACAAACTTATCAATATGGGAGCTACCGCTACCCTTACGGCTACCTGCACGGTTGGCAGGCCCGTGTGGTACAGTTCTGCCAGTGGTACAACCGCGCTTGCTACTGACACCTACACAACGCCTGCACTCACAATCTATACGGTTTATTATGTGGCTTGTGAAACAAACCCCGGAAATGCCATTAACTGCCAGAGCAGCCGAGCGGCACAAGTTGTGAATGTTGACCAGTTTGCCATTACCAGACAACCAGAAGACCTGTTCGTCTGCACAGGTCAGGATGCTATTTTCAGTGTTACAACTACTGGCTTTAGCATGGCCTACCAATGGCAGGAGAATCGCGGCAATGGCTGGCAGAATATCATTGATGGCGGCATCTATTCAGGAACCAAGACATCTAGCTTGAAACTAACAACGCCGGGAGCGGGCTACGGGGAGTATCGGTATAGATGTGTGGTAACAAATACGTTTCCTAATGGCGTGCCAACTAGTCTGACATCGACAGAAGTATTATTGGTGGTTCAGAACTCAGCCATAGCCAATACCCTCACAATGGTTAACCAACTGGCTGGCATAGTAAACACTTATCAGGCAACTACTGCCATTACAGCCACCAATATCATAGAATCGAATGCGAGAGTAAATTACTTTGCAGGTAATTCAATTACATTAAGCCCGGGCTTCGAGGTAAAAGCAGGAAGTTATTTTCAGGCAAAAATTCAGACCTCATGCGCCAATAATTAGGGTTATGCTTCTTATCAATCACCTACCCCATACATTTGCCTTGTTGTTGTTTATCACAGCAGCAAGGCCATTTTTAGTTCAATAAATACCCCTGATTTTTCAATAATTTTCTATGCAATCAGTTATTATAATCGGCGTAGGCAACTAAATATCAATATAGATGTTAGCCTTTTCGTATACTACTGATTATAAAGAGTTTCATTCTGAAAAAGCAACTCCGTATAAAATGCATCAATTAATAATATATTAAAACTTTATATTTTTTTCATGAGTGTATAATAGTTCAGAATCATTTCGTTAACTTGCATAGGTTTTAGTTACTACTATTATTTATGAGAAGAAAAAAAGACATTCCACGTCTGCTGTGGTTTATCTTGCCCGCGCTTGTGGGTTTAATACACTTTTTACGTAAAGAGTATAATAATTATGCTATTTACAAAGGTGTTTTCTACCATCTTATTAAAGAAACAAATCTTTACAGCTTATATCCTGCCGAGTATTTTGACACAAACCATTACGGGCCATTGTTTGCGCTAATTATTATGCCGTTCAGTGTTTTGCCTGATTATTTAGGACTAGTTCTATGGACAACCTTTCATGCGTTTGTATTATATAAGGCAATTACCACATTACCCATTAAAGAGGCTAATTTCTGGATTGTTATCCTGATTTGCCTAGTCGATTTAATGACCTCTTCTCACAATTTACAAGTTAACCCTAGTGTAGGAGCTTTAATTATTTTATCGTGGTATTTTGTCAGAAAAGAGAAAGACTTCTGGGCGCCGTTGTTTGTCATGATTGGTGCTTTTGTTAAACTCTATGGCATTGTCGGGCTGGCTTTCTGGCTGTTTTCAAAGCATAAATTCAAATATATTTATTCGGCTGTTTTCTGGGCGGCAGTATTGTTTGTTTTGCCTATGTTAATCAGTTCTCCGTCGTTTGTTGTGCAATCCTATTCAGACTGGTACCATAGCCTTGTTGAAAAAAACCTTTCAAACCAGACTGGTAGCAGCGGCATTGGTAATATGCAGGATGTCTCTCTGATGGGGCTTGTCAGGCGATTAGGTGGGTTCGAGCTCTCTAATCTGGTTTTTATTGTACCGGGGCTATTATTACAACTGGCTCCTTTAGTGCGTTTTTCGCTTTATAACAATCTTGTTTTTCAGCTAAGGTATCTGGCCTCGATTCTGATATTTGTTGTTATTTTTTCATCATCTTCAGAGTCTTCGACTTTCATTGTGGCTACCTCAGGCGTAGCAATCTGGTTTATTACACAGGAGTACCCGGTAAAACGCTGGGTATGGGCACTGCTGATATTGGTTCTGGTAGGCACTTCACTATCGGCTACCGATATTTTTCCTTATCACGTGAGGCAAATGTTTATCAACTATTCTATCAAGGCATTTCCTTGTTGTGTGGTTTGGTTTACGTGCATTTATCAGTTACTCAAAGACAAACACTCCCTACAAGATAAAAAATGGATACTTCAAGACTAAAAATTTGTATTCTGTCTGCTGCATATAATGAAAACGAAAATCTGTTGGTTTTCTATGACGCTGTCAAGGCGGTTATAGATACCTTGCCTTATTCGTTTGAGTTCTGTTTTGTGAATGATGGTAGTGTGGATAACACACTCCGAATCATCAGAAATCTGGCACGAGAAGACCATCGGGTTAAATATCTTTCGTTTTCGCGCAATTTTGGGCAGCAAGTGGCCTTAAAAGCAGGTATCGACTCTATTGATGCCGATGCCATCATTATGATGGATAGCGACCTACAACACCCGCCTGCACTGATTCCGGTGTTGATTGATACTTGGCTGCAAAAACGTGTCAATATTGTCAATACCATTCGGGAAGAAGACAAGGATTTATCGTGGTTCAAGAAAAAATCAAGCCATTGGTTTTATAAGCTACTAAACAATATCAGTAATTTATCATTAGAGCCCGGGCAGGCCGATTTCCGCCTGATTGACAGGCAGGTAACCCAAACATTGAAAAACTCAAAAGAGCAGGATGTATTTTTACGCGGCATGATTCAGTGGATTGGCTACCGGCAAGCACAGATTCCTTACAAACCACATAAACGTTTTGCCGGAGAAAGTAAATACACGTTCAGTAAAATGGTTAAACTGGCCTTAGCCGGTATAACCTCTTTCAGCGTAAAGCCTTTGCACGGTGCCATTTATTTAGGCTTTACTATTGCTTTGGCCTCGCTCCTTTACCTACCTTATGTGCTTTATAGTTTCTTTAGCGGGCATGCGGTTGATGGCTGGAGCTCCGTTATTATCACTATTGCATTTTTTGGTGGGTTAAATCTGTTTATTTTAGGAATCATAGGGTTATACATTGGTAAGATTCTTATTCAGAATAAAGAACGCCCTTTGTATATTATTCAGGAACATAATATTTATGAAAATAGCTATTCTCAGCTTTGATGTAGAAGAATTTGATATGCCATTCGAGTATGGGGGTAACCCACCAATGGACGAACAGATTGATACTTCAACAACTGGTCTGGAAAATATTTTACCCGTTCTGGCCGACTATCAGGCCGAAGCAACATTTTATTGTACGGGTGTGTATGCCTCATCAAAACCGGAAATAATTCAGGAAATGAGCCGTACGCACGAGATTGCCTCTCATAATTATTTCCATTCAACACATAAAAAAGAAGACCTCCTGAACTCCAGAAAAGTATTAGAGGAAATTACCAATAAAGAAGTAAAGGGTTTCAGAATGCCACGAATGGCACCTGTTTCGGATGCCGATTTGCTGGCAGCAGGTTATAGTTATAATGCATCTTATAACCCAACGTATCTGCCTGGCCGATACGATTACCGACATATTCCCCGAACGGTTTTCCAACAGAATGGGCTGATACATATTCCTGCGTCTGTTTCGCCCAATTTAAGGTTACCCTTGTTCTGGATAGCTTTCCATAATTACCCTTTGCCTTATTTTTTATATCTGTGCCAGAAAGTAGTAGAGGCCGACGGTTATTTGCATCTTTATTTTCATCCGTGGGAGTTTACCAATTATACAAAGCTGCCTAACGGGGCAAAATACCCGTTTTATCTACACAGAAATAATGGCTCAGCCATGTTAGAACGGTTTAAAAAACTCATGGCCTTTTTGCAGAAAGAAGGTTTTACGTTTAAAACTACCTCATGGCTACTTGAGCAGCCATATTTATTACCTGCTCTTAATGCAGAAAAAGAGCAAGCTAAGGCAAAAAGTAGTAAGTAATAACCAATGCCGAAATAGCCCTTATATATAAAAAACCAATTCAGGAGATGCTTCCTGAATTGGTTAGTAAAGTTTCAGTTCGCTTTTACACGCCTATTTTGAATATTTCTTTCAGTTCCTGCGCATCTTCGGGTTTCATTCTGCCAGCTAATACTAATCTTAGCTGACGTCTGCGTAAAGCTCCTGCATACAACTCTATTTCTTCGGGTGTTTCAGGTTCTACTGGTGGCACCTCAATCGGGCGACCCGTTTGGTCAACAGCTACAAAGGTCATAAAGGCTTTATTGGTATATAGTTTTGTACCTGCCGGAATATTCTCGGCCCATACGTCGATACCGACCTCAAGCGATGAATTGAATGCCCTTGTTACTTTTGCCTGAAGCGTTACAACCGAGCCTAACGGAATGGCTTCTTTAAACGAAACATTATCAACCGATGCGGTCACAACAATCCGATTACAGTGTTTCTGAGCCGCAATGGCTCCGGCAATGTCTAATAATCTCATCAGGTTTCCTCCCATCAGATTCCCAAGCGTGTTGGTATCATTCGGAAAAACCATTTCGGTCATAACTGTAAGCGACTCTTGTGCTTTTCTGGCTTTTTGCATAAATACGTTAAAATATTATTGTTGATGGTTAAATTTCGGGCTAGTTGTTATCGGCGGTCAAGGCGGACGAACAATTCGTTTCCTGCTCTGGGTAGTATAGAGTTATAACATTGCTCGAAAACAACAGGTATGAAATAAGGCTCAAACAGGGGCAGGTATTCTTCTGGTGTGCCTCCAAATGGCGGCCCTCCTTCAAAATTGATTCCGAAAATAACCCCTACGAGTTTTCCGTGTGGTTTTAACAACTGATACATTTGCTTGGCGTAGTCTGGCCTTAATGTTGGCGGAATAGCCGAAAGAAATGTTTGTTCAATAATTAAATCATATTGTCCGTGATGCGCAAAGAAATCCTGATGAATTACCTTACAACTGCCTTTTTCGATGTAAAATTGTAATTTTTCTGTCAATCGTTCTACTAAAACCGCCGAAATATCAATTAAAGTAATATTCTGAAAACCTTTTGCCAACAGATATTCAGCTTCGTAGGAGTTGCCGCACCCCGGAATCAGGATACTTACAGATGTATCGGCTAATTGGTCAAAATACGCTTTCAGCGGAGTTGAAACTTCGCCTATATCCCAGCCCGTCTGTTTGTTCTGGTAACGTTGGCTCCAGTACTCGTCGTTTAAAAAAGTATCCATCGGTTTTTTGTTTTTTTCTGAATCTATCTGGCATTTTTAATGTTGCCCCAGAAAGTTAACTGATTGAAATACAAATATAATAAAATGAAAGCAGTAGCCGATTACCTACGCCAAACCCTTGCAGATGTTTTACCAGCCCTGATGGCTATTTCGGAGCAGGAGGCCAGCATCAAGCCCCTCCCCGACAAATGGTCGAAAAAAGAAATTATAGGACACCTCATAGATTCTGCCACCAATAACCAGCATAAGTTTGTACGAACTATGGCGCAGAAAGAAATAACTTTTGTAGGATATGCACAGGATTTCTGGGTAGCGGCACAGCACTATAACAGTAGAAACTGGGTTGAATTGGTTACGTTTTGGCAAGCCTATAATTTACATATTGCCCATATTATTGAATATGTAAAGCCCGAAGATTTATCTAACACGATAACTATTGAAAAAAGTGGACCCTTTACCTTAGGCTTTATTATGGAAGATTATGTGGAACACCTGAAACACCACCTGAAAGCCATTTTGCCTGATACCGACATCCGTAGCAAGTTTCAGAATATTTACAACGCCTGAAAAACCAGTGGGGTGTACTTTTTGGCACACCCCACTGGCTTATTGTTTTAGTGGTCATAACTAGCCACGCGTGAAATCTTCCAGACCCCATCTTTCTTTTGCCAGATATGTAAAAACTTGAAGGTTCCGCAATCATCTTTGCCGTTTTCTTTATGGCAGAAAGTATGCTCCCCTACCTGAATGGCTCCGTAATCTTTTACCGGATACACCTCCATGCTGCCTTCTACCAATTTACGGTTTAACCCATTGTTATTTGAGGCTAGGTTTTTAAAAGATGCCATATTTTGTGCGTAGTTCATTAAACCGCCTTTATCGTGGTAAAATTCGAGGTCTTCGGTAAATATATTTTTAAGTACTTCATAATTATGCGTGTTGAAGGCGTTAAACAATACGCTATCCATGTGCGCAATTTCATTGTATAGCATATTACCTTTGTCTGGAACAGAAGCAAGTTTGGTATTTACCAGATAATCAAGCTCCTGAGTCATTTTCCAGCCTTCTTTTTGTTTTTCCCAAACTCTCGAAAACTTCGATTCTTCCAGTAATTTGTTTTCAAGGCTGTAAAACCTTTGTGTGCCTGTTTCTATCACCTTCGTGCTGCTTACTTCAATGAGTTGTAAACTTCCTTTTACCACCTTTCTTTTTATCTGGATTCCTTTCTGGCAGAAATTCTTTTCAATACTGTTCTTAAAATCTGTCAGCGACTGTCTGGTAGTAACATTGGTGTATCCGTTATCATGACAAAAAACAAAATCTTTACTCAAAATGCCGTCCAGTTTACTTAATTCACAGTCGGCAATGGCTTTAAAAAGCAGGCTGTCTTTTCGGGAAAGTTCATCAAAAATCAACGTTGATTGCGCTTGTAATTTTGATACAGACAAGAGTGTAACAAGCAGACACAAGAATGTCAGGTGGAGGTGTAATTGCTTTTTCATATTAATATAATTTTGTATTGGAGTTACTTATGTAATGTTTTAGTTTTTAAGTTTACGCTCAATTACGAAATGGGCAATAAGGCTAAAGCCGCCAAAAAGAAATATCATAGAAAAGAATGCGACTTCCTTATTCAGGTCGAATTTCTTGTATAATATATTGCCAATTAATATGCCCAGCGCAATCCCTACGAAGAGCATCCCGAATTTGAGTGTTTGCAGTTGCGCCCTGCCCTTCAAATCGAATATGGAGGCATCGCGTCCTTTTTCTATCATCAGCATACGTTCTCTGTTACGGGCCGTCAGGAATACGTACACAATGCCAAAGATTCCGGCAAAGGCGGCCACTGATACAATCATATCTCTAAGAATTTCGTCCATAAAAGTATGTTTTAAAAAATGAATGATGTTCTAATGCCCATAAGACACCCTACGGCATAACATGGTTACAGATTTTTCACAAAAAATAATTTTCTAAAAAAAATGCTTATCTTTTGTAACCACTTGCCAAGTATTGATGTCTTACCCGCAAACATTACGCTTAGCCTCAATGCATACAGAAGAACAAGCCTATATAGAAAGAGTTAAAAAGGGAGATTCGGCTTCTTATGCGTTTCTTGTAAATAAATATAAAAATATGGCCTTTACGGTAGCTCTAAAGATTGTAGCAAACGTAGAAGAAGCCGAAGACACCATTCAGGAAAGTTTCCTGAAGGCGTATCAGCAGATTCATACTTTTGAAAACAAATCGAAGTTTTCAACTTGGCTTTATACAATTGTGTACCGTACTGCACTTTCAAAATTGCCCAGCAATAAAACGTCATTTATGGCCCTGAATGAAGATATTCATGAAAAATATACTACCGATTACACAAATATCCCTTTAGAAACATTAAGCATTAAAGACACCCAGAAGTACGTAAAAGAAGCTATTGCCCGTTTACCTAAAAGCGAAGCATTGCTTATTACGCTTTATTATATGAATGAAAACTCATTGAAAGAAATTGAAGAAATAACAGGAATAACGCTGAACAACATCAAAATAAAGTTGTACAGAGCCAGAAAGAAATTAGAACAGGAATTACAGTTTTTGTTATGAAAATACTGATAGTAAAATGGCAAAAAAGAAAGAAGATAAGTTAAAAAAGCTGATTCAGGGTATTGAGCCTGACCAACCTGCGCTCGATTTTACTGAAACACTCATGCAAAAAATTCAGAGACAAGAAGAAACAGCGATGAACGAAGCGTTACAGTCTTTATTAATACAATATGCGGTAGAAACCCCCTCGACCGGCTTTACAGAAAAACTATTAGCAGCTATTGAAAAAGCCGATAAAAAACCAGTGTATAAGCCTATTATTGGGGCAAAAGTGTGGTATAAGCTAGGCATTGCGGCATCGGTAATATTTGGTTTATTGGTATTTTTCAGTAAACCCGCTAGCGTATCGGGCAAATCTTCAGAAGTGGCTAATATCATTAATCGAGGTACTCATGAACTCATGACAAGTATAAGCACACTACCCTCATTATTTCTGATGGGCTTTTTTGCCATCAGCCTGCTGATATTACTTGATTTCTGGGTAGTAAAAAAAATATAATCAAAGTGCCTGCCGGCACTTTGATTATGAGCTAGTCTTCTAAAATACCCATGCGCCCCATTTCATAATCTTCAATGGCCTGTTTTAATTCGGCCGGATAATTCATCACAAAAGGGCCATAGGTCGATAACGGCTCCTGAATAGGCTCGCCTGCCAGTAACAATAATTTACCTTTTTTTATAGCCTCAAAGTCTATCCCGTCGCCTGTCTGGTCAAATGTGGCCATGTTTAACTGCGTTACGGTGGTTTCGTTGGTTTTTATTTCTCCTTCTAATACATATACCAATGCCTGATAAGAAGCTGGTATTTCAAAGAAAGTTCTGGCTCCTGCTTCAAAATGCACCATCATGGCCAGTATGGGCGAAAAAGTTGAAGCGGCACCAGTATACCCCTTGTAATTTCCGGCTACCAGTTGCATTTCAAGCCCGTCTTCTTTTAGTACAGGCATGGTGTCTTTGGTCAGGTGCTGGTATTTGGGTTCTGTCATTTTATGGGCGCGGGGCAGGTTAACCCATAACTGAATAAGTTCAAAGTTGCCTCCTTCCTGAGCAAATGCTTCTGAGGGCCCCTCTGAGTGAATAATGCCTTTGCCTGAGGTCATCCATTGCACATCGCCTGCATTCAGAAAACCTTCGTTACCGAGCGAGTCTTTATGGTGTATTTTGCCCTGAAACAAAAAGGTAACAGGCTCAAACCCCCTGTGCGGGTGCGGGCTAAGGCGTGGTTTATTGGCATTAGGGCTATGATACGTTGGCCCTGCGTGGTGTAACAATATAAAAGGACTCACCTGCCTGATATTAGTAGCAGGAAGTGGTTGTTTTACGCGCATGGGTCCCATCTGGAACTCATTGGCAAAACTGATTTGCTGAACATTACGAGCTTTCATTGGTTGGTTTAGTTAAGCTCATTGCTTCATGCGGTTCAGGCATGATGTAACAAGTTTGTTTCTTTTTTGGTTACAATTCTATTAATAAGCCACAGGTACTCTGTCACGAAAAGTTCGACGGCTTTAGCAAAGGTTTCGTCTGTCAGGTTGCCGTGGGCATCAAATTTTTTATCAACCGCTGGTACTATGAGCATGTGCGGCGAAGCAATACCGAATAAAGCCGCTACAAGGCTAATCATTTGCTGGCTGGCCCTCATGCCGCCCATTGCCCCGGGCGATGCCGTAACAATTCCGAACGGTTTATGAATCTGTTTCGGAAAATGGTCTAACAGATTTTTCATGGCTGGTGAGTAGCTTCCATTATATTCAGGAGTAACCAGAATAAAAGCATCGGCCGAAAACATACGGTCGCCTAGTTCTTTCCATTGTGCAGGCACAGCGTCGGGCGAAGTCCATACCTTTTGAACAAAAGGTAGTTCGTAGGTTCTTACATCAATAATACCTACTGAATAATCGGTTGCTTTACTCAGATACTGCTGAAGATACAGGGCTACACGCGCGGTAACGCTTTCGTGGCGGGGGCTTCCTGAAATAATTTCAATTCTCATTTTTTCTTTGATTTAAGTATTTAGAATAACATCGGAACCTCGATGAGCAAAATTTCTGCATCTGTTCCGGCTTGTATTAATATTTCGTTAGTTTCACTTACTCCTAGCGCATCTCTGCGCTCCAAGCCGTGGTTATTAACAGTAACTTTTCCTTCAAGTACAAACACATATATGCCATTGCCCTCTAACTGGGTTTTGTAGCTTAGCTCTTTGCCTGCTTGCATATTACTCAGCGAAAACCAAGCATCCTGATTAATACCTACCCCACCTTGTTTTGCCCCGATAGGCGAAACAACTGTTTGAAACTGATTCAGCCTGTCGGCTATTGAAAAGGCTTGCTGGTCGTAACGGGGTTCTATGTTTCTGAGTTTAGGAAATACCCAAATCTGCAAAAACTTCACCGTTTCATTATGGTTTTTATTTCGTTCTGAATGGTAAATTCCTGTGCCAGCCGACATAAGCTGCACTTCGCCTTTGCTGATAGTGCCTTTATTCCCCATGCTGTCGGCGTGTTCCAGTTCACCTGATAACGGAATAGAAACAATCTCCATGTTATCGTGTGGGTGCATTCCAAAGCCTTTGCCTCCGGCTACGGTATCGTCATTTAAAACCCTTAATGCGCCGAAATGAACTTTTTCGGGGTCATAAAAACCCGAAAAGCTAAATGAATGATAACTATCGAGCCATCCATGATTGGCATGGCCACGTTCATTTGCTTTATAATATATTGTTTTCATTTTAAATACATTAACATTTAATGTTAATACATATAAAATAAAGAAAAAGTTCAGATAACAGAAAAATGCTGAATTAGCCTTTAATAGCCCGATTCAGGAACACTACATAAGGGTGCATGGCCTCGAAGCCTTTCAGTATGGTATCTACAAAAGTGGGGGTTAGTGCCTGAGCAACATCAAACGAATGGGAAACTGTAAAACTTTTCAGTTTGAGTAATTCAATGGCCGGATTAGCGTCGTCATAACCTTTAGGGGGCCGTGTGGTAGATGCATCTTTATCAAGGCCATTCGGGAAATATGTACGAAAACTTTCTGCTGCCAGAATAGCTTTTATTTCTTCATAATTATAATCAATTTCTTCACGGATTTTCTTGAGGTCTTCGGTTTCGGGCATCCAGATACCACCCGCAAAAAAACACTCGTTGGCATCGATGTGCAGATAATAGCCCGCGCCAGATGCTTTTTTACCTCCGGCATTAAACCATGCGCCGAAATTAGTTTTGTACGGAGATTTGTCTTTTGAGAAACGTACATCCCGATTAATTCTGAATATACAATCTTTAGGCTGCAAGCGGCTTTCTTCAATGGCTTTGTCGAACTGCCCTATGCCTTTAATCAGTTGCTCAATTACCTGAATGAAATTCTGGCGTGCAGTTTCATACGTTTTGCGGTTAGCATCAAACCACGGTTTATTATTATTCTCTTTTAAATCTTTTAAGAATTCTAAGGTTTCTGCTTGAATCATAGCTCTTGTATTGATTATCAACTTAAGAAACCCAAGTAAGGGGCAAAAGTTCCCGCAAATTAAAAGGTTTTATATCTCGTTTACCAGCGGCAGTCCATTCTGAAAATCGCTGATATTCTGCAAAGTAATAAGTGCTATCTGGCTAAGGGCCTCTTCGGTCAGAAAGCCCTGATGAGAAGTAATTAACACATTCGGGAAGGTCATCAAACGAGCCAGTGTATCATCCTGCAACACCTGCTCTGATAAATCATTAAAAAAGATATTTTCTTCTTGCTCATAAACATCAATGCCCAGATACCCCACCGTTTTATCTTTGAGTGCCTCAATAACAGCCTGTGTGTCTATCAGCCCACCTCGGCTTGTATTAATAAGCATTACACCTTTTTTCATTTGTGCCAGTGCCTGCCTGTTAATCAGGTGATGGGTGCTATCGCTTAAAGGGCAATGCAACGATACGATGTCTGCCTGAGCCAGTAAATCCTGCAACTCAATATATTTAACCCCTGCCGCGGCAAGCGACTCGTCGGGAAATTTATCATAGGCCAGTACCTGACACCCCAATGCTAACATAATACGGGCAAATACCCCTCCTATTTTGCCGGTTCCTACTACTCCCACGGTTTTATGGTAAAGGTCAAAGCCTGTTAGTTTTTCAAGCGAAAAATTACCTTCACGCACCCGATTATAAGCCTTATGGGTTTTCCGGTTGAGGGTCATTATTAATGCCAGCGCGTGTTCGGCCACTGCGTGAGGCGAATAAGCCGGAACCCGCACCACCTTAATACCTGCTTTTCTGGCTGCTTCTGTATCTACGTTATTAAAACCTGCACACCGAAGCGCAATTATGCGAATACCGAGGTTTTTTAGTGCATCAATAACCACTGCATTCAGTTTGTCGTTTACAAAAACGCATACGCCGTCGGCTCCTTCGGCTAAACGAACCGACTGCTCGCTCAATGCTACCTCATGGAAAATCAGTTCGTGGGTCTGATTGTATTTTTCAAAAAAATCTTTGTCATAAGGTTTTGTACTAAAAAATACGATTCTCATAGTTTTGTGTCGGGTTTAGTTTTATTTAATTGATAAGCCAGTGTAAAATGCTGCGAAAAACCAAGCATGGAATGGTTGCTCATAGCGTAGTCGAAAAAAAACTGTTTAGCCTTGATTCCAAAGCCCAAATGTACATCATTAATTTTAGAGGTAAGCCCTGTACGGATATAGAAGTTGCGCACAAGCTGGTATTCAAGGCCCATTTTTATGAGCGTCGGGAAATCAAGGTCTTTTTCGGCCTCTGCTACCAACAACAATTGACCGGAAGGCTGAAAGGCAAGACCCAGACGCAACACCGTAGGAATACGTTGGGATATATATAATTGTGCGCGGGTAAGGTTGTAAGCATTAAAACCCAACTGAACTTTGGGGCTTAGTTTACTTATTACACCAAATTCTGTGACAAATGTATGCTTTGAACTGAGGTTTTCGACAACCGCCTGTGAATATGAAACTTTAATACCCAATGCTACCCTGTCAATACTTTTTGCAAACACCAACCCCAACTTCTGTTCGTGATACAGTTTATCTCCGAAACGCTCAACCGTAATGCCTGTGTTAACTAACCGATGCACATAATTTGCCCCTAACGCGAAAGTTTGCAAGCCTGCCAGATTAAACCGGCTGTGATAAGCTGTATGAACAAAGTTTTCGGTCAGAAAACCCACTCCTGCCGGATTATTAAAAACGGATTGCTTGTCGGCCATTGCAGCCGTAGCATTGGCTAACCCCCAACTTCTGGCTCCTATCGGGAAAGGCTCGCCGGAAGCCCTAACACCTGAACACACAAGCAGATAAAAACCCCCTATGAGCAGGGTTTTCTGCCAGCCAGTTAAAACGGTAGATTTTACTTTTATCTTAGTCAAGCTAGTAGTTGTATTTTTAGGCAAAATAAACTACCCGTAGCAAAACGCCAAAAATATTTGTATTGATAAATAATTAAACAAAAAATGGCAGGCGTTTCTGCAAACACCTGCCTGTAATGTATTAAGAATGACTTCGGGCTGTAAGCTATTGTTTAGTTAAATCTACGTTTCACAATTTCGATAAACTCTTCGGCTTCAGCCCCTGTAATATCCCACATATAGCGGGGTACATATTTTTTCAGAATCAGTTCTTTTGCTTCACTAAAATCCTTGCAAAGCTCTATTTCATCTAACGCGTGCGAAAACGCCTGTATGTTACCCCCAAAAAGATTATTGGTAAACAAAAATCGCTGATTCAACGAAATAGCACCTGTGATACCTTCTATTCTGTTATGCTGATGGTGGTCCAGAATGGTTCTGCTAGCTTTAGCTTGGTCGTTCAGGCTTTTATGTTCGCTGGCAAGTTTTTCATTCAGTCTTAATTCTTCTGCTTCTTTTGTGGCTGTTTTTTCATAAACAGGTTCGCTTACTTTCTGGGCCACAGGCTCAGGTTTATACTCATAAGCTGGCCTGCTTTCAATTACGGCTTCTCTGATGGGTTCTGGCTTAGGTGGCTCTACGTAAGCAGGCACTTCGGGTACTCTGTTCTGCGGAGGAGTTACTGGCGGGGGAGTATATGCCCGCTCTTCTCTGGGCCTGTTCAACTCCAAATCAAAAAAAGAAGCACTTGAAGCACTATTAAGCACATCGGCCACCGGAACCGCCCTTGTAGGCATGAGTTCTTCAGGAATACTTACTTTTTCGGCAAAGAGCGACAAATATTTATCAGGGTTTTCGGCAGTAATGGGCATTTCCTCAATCCATGTCATGGCCTGATTAGCAAATACAAATTCTTTTCCGTTCAGTTTTTCAACCAGATTAGGTATTACCTGTTTGTTAATCTGAATATATTTTGAAAGCGGGGCCACATTTTCCTGAGTGAATCTAAAATTGGGCAAATCGCGCATTAATTCTTTGTAAAAAGTCTGAGGTTCCAGAATCAACACTAGTGTTTCTCCTACGGCATCAATCAGAAGAGGCTCAAAATGCTCACGTTTCACAGAAATAAACTGCGAAACTACATTCATAAAACTTTTTAATGCTTGTTGCACTTCGGGGTTGGCAAAATCGAAATATGGGCTACGTAAACGCTGTGTATCTCCCTGCCATTTTTCGTATAAAGCCCTGATTGTTAGCAAGTTTACTTGCTGAACATTACATAAAGAAAGAATCTGCTTGCCCGAAATAGCATTATTATGAGCAAAAAAATCATCACACACTCTGGCTGCATAAGCCTTACTGTACCGTTCAACGGCGGACAAATTCAATTTGTTCGACATTCTGAAATTTGTTTGTTTTGTAATTAAATAGCTAATGGTCTTTGACTGGGAGCTAGTGTTAGCTAGTCATGCGGAAGATTCATTTTTGCTAACTGACAGTAAAATTACTACAACTTTTTTGCCAGTTTTACTAAGAACGAAAAATTTCAGAAAATAATGTTTATTGAACCAAAAAGAGGTAGAGGGCAAGGCCATAAAACCGGTTGGGTGGAAGTTATTTGTGGGTCAATGTTTTCGGGTAAGACGGAAGAATTGATTCGGAGGTTGAACAGAGCCAAGATTGCTCAACAGCATGTAGAGATTTTTAAACCAGCCATTGATGTACGTTATCATGAGGCTGACATTGTTTCGCATAATCAGACTGCCATCCGCTCTACGCCGGTTAATACCTCGGCAGAAATTCTGCTCATGACCAGCGACTGCGAAGTAGTGGGCATTGATGAAGCACAGTTTTTTGATGAAGGACTAGTGGATATAGTAAACAAACTGGCCGAACAAGGTAAGCGAGTTATTATTGCAGGCTTAGACATGGACTCAAGAGGGGTACCTTTTGGGCCAATGCCTTTTTTAATGGCTATTGCTGAATATGTTACCAAAGTACATGCAATTTGTGTGGTATGTGGCGATATTGCCCATTATTCTTACCGGAAAGTAGCCGACGGACAACAGGTTTTGCTGGGGGAATCGGATAGTTATGAAGCACGTTGCCGGCGATGTTATCATTTAAACGCTTAATTTGTTCCGATTGCATTTCATCTAACAAAAGATTTTATAACTTTGTGGCCGGAATAGTAAACTAATGGCTTAAGTAAGAAAGATGCCTCGTTTATGTTCTGCTGATAAAAGTTTGAATCCCTTCGGGAACACAATAATACCAAGTTCTCGTAGTTCAATGGATAGAATGCGATGGTCGCCCCGTCAGATTCCGGTTCTGATGATGCACCAACAGCATAAAAGTTAATACCAAGTTCCCGTAGTTCAATGGATAGAATGTCAGATTCCGGTTCTGATGATGGGGGTTCGAATCCCTTCGGGAACACCATTCTTTTTTTCTCCTCTTAATACTGTAAGACTAAATTGCTTTTGCTGACTTGTTGAGAATACTATCGATTTATTAGAATTCCATTTTGTTAATTTAGACTTATAAATCCAATGAATCCCCTTATTGACAGGAGGGAAGAATATCCGCATGGGTTATTCTGCCTCGACACACACGCGCCTTTACAGCATAACCCTCTTTATATCCATACCGTTCAGGCGGGGTTTCCTTCTCCTGCCGAAGACTACACAGAGGCGGCAATTGACCTTAACAAATTTTTAATTGATAAGCCCTCTTCAACATTTTTTGTACGCGTAAAAGGCTTGTCAATGATTCATGCGGGCATTATGGATAACGCGCTACTGGTAATTGACCGAAGCAAGAAACCGACTGATGGGAAAATTGTACTGGCAGTTATAAATGGAGAATTTACCGTAAAGTTTTTTCAACGCATGAACGAAAAAATTCTGCTGAAACCTGCCAACGATGCGTTTAAAGATATTGAAATTACCCCTGACATGAGTTTTTCTGTGTGGGGTGTTGTTACTTACATTATCAATGAAGCATAAATATGTTTGGCATCATTGATTGCAACAACTTCTATACTTCGTGCGAGCGGTTGTTTGCGCCGAGCCTAGCCCAAAGCCCTGTGGTGGTGCTAAGCAACAACGATGGCTGTGTTATTGCCCGTTCGGAAGAAGCTAAAACAATGGGTATTAAAATGGGGATTCCTGCTCATGAAATTGAAGAAATCATCCATAAAAATCAGGTGTATGTTTTTTCAAGTAACTATGCCCTGTATGGAGATATATCTAACCGTGTAATGGATGTTGTCAGAGAGTTGGTACCATCAATTGAGATTTATTCAATTGATGAAGCCTTCATTGACCTGTCAGATATGCCCTACCACGATATAGAAGCATTTTGTTATGGCATAAAAGACACAATTTTGCAGTATATAGGCATACCTATTTCTATTGGCGTAGCCAGAACTAAAACACTGGCTAAAGTAGCTAATCGATTTGCAAAAAAACACCTACGCGACAAAGGCATTTGTGTGCTTGACAACCCTGTTGATATTCAGATTGCACTGGAAGCCACTAAAGTAGAAGACATTTGGGGAGTAGGTTCTAAATATGCCCGAATGCTCTATGAACTCAGTATTACTAATGCGCTTCAGTTTTCGTTGCTTAATCCGAACTGGATAAAAAAGAAAATGACTATACACGGGCTTCGTGTGCTTCGGGAATTAAACGAATTTCCTTGTCTTGGTCTTGAGGCACAAGTAAACTCAAAAAAAACTATTCTTACTAGCAGAAGTTTTGGCAAATCATTAAAAGACCCGAAAATTATTAGTGAAGCTATTGCAACTTTTGCCGCCCGTTGTGGCGAGAAACTCCGTAAGCAAAAAAGTAGGGCTAATCTGTTAAATGTTTTTCTTAGTACCAATCGCTATGCCAATGAGCCACAATACCATATTTCAAGGACTATCGATATATCTCCCTCTACAAATAACACCTCCGATTTGATAGCGGCGGCCCTACGCCTTTTTGACATGATATTTAAAGCCGGCTTCAATTATAAAAAATGCGGGGTAATAGTACACGGCATAGTACCTGAAGAATTTGTGCAGACCAACCTCTTTTTTGATATCAAAGAAAAAGTAAACAAAAAAAATGCGGAAGTAATGAAACGCATGGACGATTACAACAAAAAAGCTGGCCGAGATACCATCAGGCTGGCAGCTATGGGCTTCGGGCGGGAATGGAAACTACGACACGAACACAAGTCGCCCCGTTATACAACAGTTATCAGAGAAGTACTGACTATAAACATGGATAAATAAAGACAAAGTCCGCTTGAATATTTCAGTTCAGAACTACTCAGCAAACAGTAAATTTTGTTGCCTGAGTAGTTTACTCATTCATTAATTGCCTGATGGTAGCCAGATGCGCCAGTAGCACAACAGGCACAATACAGCAAGGTAGCCAGATGAACGGAAAATAGAAAATGCCTACATTGGGTTGTTCAAAAGCAAATTGCTGCAAAGGCGACGGAGCCGATAAAATAGCCGTTGAAACAATATTTGCCAGTAATATCAGGCAAACGAAGTTCCACATGAGCATGATTCCGGTACCGATACTCTTTCTTACAAAAGCCAGGTAATAAATAAGGGGGGCTGTAAGGCCCGAAAAAATATCAAAGTTTTGTCCTTCAAAAGTCATGAGTTCGGGTACTTTTTTGTACTGATATAGCCACAACAACACTATTTCTACCGGAATCCTTACCAGATGTAGTAATGTTAATGCCTTCAGGTCGAGTCCATCAATAAACTTTCTTCCTCTGGAGCTAACAAACAAGAACAGTATCAGTAAAGCAGGTGGCAATACAGCTAGTAAAAAACGTGGTGGCAGCACATTTGTTACGGTATAAAAACCACTGAAGCTAATACCTGCCTGCACCACAAGCCATAGTATTAACAATACCCATATACGGGTGGTGTACGCTTGTGCCGACCTGATAAACAGGTAAATAGCCAGAAAAGTACTTAAACCCATTACAAGAGGAATATAAAATGGCAGATGTTCCATAATAGTAGAGTGGTTGTTTTTGATGCAAAGAAAAAGCTTTAAGCTGAAATAACTCTTGTCATTTGACAAGTTCTGACTATTTAGCTACGATGTCGGGCATACTCTTTTCTGATACGGCTCAAAGAAGTATCCGTTACTCCAATAAAAGAGGCTATCATTTTTAAAGGTGCTTTCTGAAAAATCAGCGGGTTCGATTCCATCAGTTTAGCATAGCGTACTTCGGCTGTTTCCTGCAACATCGACAACATTCGTTGCTTTAGTTGTGCATAAGAGTTTACCAGAATTAACCTTCCGAACTCCCTGAAATAAGACATCCCATGAAAGGCGAGTTGCAGTTCATCAAAAGTAATATACCAGCCTTTGGTATCGGTCAAAGCCTGAATATTTTCCTGCGCTGGTATCCGTTTAAAAAACGACGACAACTCACAAACTATCTGGTTGGGCGAATAAAAAGCCGTGGTAACATCGTTCCCGTGGTGGTCGTGGGTATATGCCCGCACATAACCCTCTTCCAGAAAATAATACATCTGGCACACACGCCCTTCTTCGAGCAGGTACTCGTTTTTCTGAAATACTCTGGGCTTAAAATACTGCACAACCGAGTGCCGTTGCTCTTCCGACATCGGGTAAATGCTTTGTATAAACTCGTAAATTTTATGTTTCCCGTCCGACATTTTTACAGGTTTATTACTAATAAATGATTGGCAATTTAAGGAAGATTCGCCCAAAACTCCCACTAAAACCCCTGCAAAGTTTTTATAAGCAACCCACCTGAGAGTTTTCGCGTCTATCACGACAAACACCTTTACTCACACCAATTATGAAAATTCGCCGATTCGTCTCATCTGCTATTCTTACTGTTTTATGGCTTGCCTCTTGTAAATCTAATCAGGAGAATGTTACGCCTGCTGCCTCAACTAACCCAGACTGGACAGAAGAGTCACATAGCAATAAGGTATCGCCCAGTTATAGCGTGGTTTTCCCGCAAAATACGGTTAACAGCCTCGAAATTACCCTCAGAAAAACTCAATGGGATAGTATCAGAACCGACATGAAAGCAAAATACGGTAGTGATTTTGGTGTTGGTGGTGGCACAGGGCCAGGGGCAGGTGGTGGCGCGGGAGGCGGAGCAGGCGGCGGTGTTTTTAGTTCAGAAGAACCTAATTATTTTGCCGTTACGCTGAAGTTCAATGGCAAAACATGGACAAACGCAGGCTTTCGTCTCAAAGGTAATTCCAGCCTTTCGTCAATCTGGCGGTCGGGTATTTACAAGCTCCCTTTCCGGCTGAATATGGATGAGTTTGAAGACCAGTTTCCGGCCATAAAAAATCAGCGGCTTTATGGTTTTCAGGAATTATCGATGTCACCAGCTTATAACGATAACTCTCTGATGCGGGAAAAACTAGCGGCAGATATTTTCCGTGAAGCGGGTGTTCCGGCTGCGCAAACTGCTTTTTATAAAGTATACATCGATTTTGGCGAAGGCAAAAAGTACTGTGGTGTTTACACAATGGTAGAAGTAATAGACGACACCATGGTGAAAAACCAGTTTACTGAAGACACCGAAGCCAAAGGGAATATTTATAAGCCGGAATCGACTTTGCAGAGCTTTCAGGAAAACCAGTTTGAAAAGAAAAACAATAAAACCGAAGCCGATTACACCGACGTAAAAGCCTTTATTACGGCCCTTAACGCCAGTAACCGCTTGTCGGATGCTGCAACATGGCGGGCCTCACTTGAAAAAACCTTTAATGTTGACCATTACCTGCGTTATCTGGCTGTTAATAATACCATTGTTAACTGGGACAGCTACGGAGCAATGGCACATAACTATTATTTATATCATTCTCCGACCCGACAACTCATCTGGATTCCGTGGGACCACAACGAATCTATGAAAACCAGCAGTGGAGGTAGAAGTGCCGTTTCGTTGTCTATGACAGAGGTAAAACAAAACTGGCCTTTATTGAGGTATGTTGCCGATGACCCCGTTTATTATGCCAGATATAAACAATACGTAAAGGAATTTACCGAAAAAGTATTTACTCCCGAAAAAATGGGTACACTTTTTGAAAAGTATTATACCCTGATTTCGCCCTATGTAAACGGTACAGAAACCGAACAAAAGCCTTACTCGAACCTGACCAGTACCAACACTTTTGTAAGTGAGCTAGCCAGCCTTAAAACACATGTCTCGACACGGAATCAGGTGGTAGCAACCTTTTTGAAATAACAAAAAGTTTATGTAAAATTGACAGATAATTAACAGAGCTATTACACCATTATGATTGATTTACAGCAATTTGAAGGCATATCGCTTGCAGAAATGGAAGCCGTAAAACTGCTTAATCGGGTAGATAGCAAGTATATCTTTCATAAAAATACCCTGCCTGAGATTCTGAAAGAGCTAAGCCCTTACTATTCAGTGCTGGAAATTAACCAGAAACGCACCCACAGTTATGAATCTCTTTACTTTGATACCGACGATTACCAGTTGTATTACCAGCACCACAACGGCAAACCGAATCGGCTAAAAGTGCGATATCGCAGGTATTCTGACACCGGACTGGTATTTTTTGAGGTAAAAAAGAAAATCAGCAATAGCCGGACAATAAAGTATCGGGAAGAACGCGTAAGCCTAAACAAACAGTTACAGAGTATCGATTATCAGCTATTCAATAGTTTTTTACAAACATCCGAACGCCTGCAAGACCAACTCTGGATTTATTTTGACCGCATTACCCTCGTCAGGAAAGACCTTGCCGAACGCCTGACACTCGACCTGAATCTGGTTTTTCAGAAGGGCAATGCCCGAAAATTCAATAATGGGCTGGTAGTGGCAGAAATCAAACAGGATAAAGGCTCTGTTTTTAGTCCGGTGGTGCAAAGTTTCAGGAAAAGACACATTGCCCAATCTAACTTCAGTAAATATTCGGTTGGGATAGCTACCCTCGAAAAAGTAAAAACGAACTCTTTTAAACCTGTTTTATTAAAATTGGGCAAAATAATTCAGGAACCAGACACCCCTACTTGTTGAATTATCAGACAACCATCATTTAACCCAAACACACTCTATTACTCATTATGGAAGAACTGGAAGGCAGCTCGAATGCCATCAATCAATTTTTAGGCGATAACATAGTTATAGAATTCGGAGCAAGGTTTCTGCTAAACCTGCTGGTTATCCTGATTCTGGTACGTGGCATCTACTATAACCGATACAAGAATAAAGACTTTGTTTTTACTTTCTTTTTATTCAACATTGTTAATTTTCTGCTTTGCTTCCTGCTAAGCACAACCAAGCTAAAAATGGGTTTTGCCTTTGGTTTGTTTGCTATTTTTTCAATTATCCGCTACCGGACAGTTACTGTACCTGTGCGCGAAATGGGCTATTTTTTTGTTTGTGTAGCCATAGGCATTATTAATGCCCTTACTCCACTAAATATGAGTCATTATGAGTTACTAATGGCCGACGTACTGCTGGTAGGGTTAACATTTGGCTTAGAACATGGCCTGAATATTAAACACGAAAATTTCAAGGAAATACGCTACGAAAAAGTAGAACTGGTAAGCCCTGACCGTCGGGAAGAAATGATTGAGGACTTAAGAAAACGCATAGGTTTGCCTATTCATCGGGTTGAAATTCTGAATATCGATTTCTTGCGTGATGTGGCCCGTATTCATGCCTTTTATTATTCAGATGAAAATGAAACCAAAAGTGCTGCCTACGGAGGAGGAGAAAGCGATGATTAAGCAACTATTGGTAGCTTTGTTTATGTATTTGCTCGTTGTTCAAGCCATAGCTCAGAATAAATCGACTCAGGATTTTCAGACGTGGTATGATACCGAGCTTAAACTTAACCTTAAAAAAGGCTGGGAACTCAAGGGGCAGTACAGGGTACGGTTCAACGAGAACGCTTCTCATTACAAAGGCTCTTATTTTTTTCTGGCAGGCGAGAAGAAAATCAACAAATACCTGAAAGTAGTAGCTAATTACAGACTGGCATTAGTTGAGGACAATAATTACCATCGTTTTCTGATTGGGCTTCAAGGGCAACTTAAAGTCAATGATTTTACTTTTTTCACCCGCCCTATGATACAAAATCAGAAGAAATATTTTGTTGGCGACGATGAAAACCTTACAGACACAGACACCCACTTGCGTTTAAGAACAGGCGTAAAATACCAGATTAGCAAACATTGGGATACCTATGTGTATGCAGAACCTTTTATTCCGATTAAGCAGGGTAAAACCCCTGAAATCAGGTTCTGGCAAAATGCTGCGGGTTTGTCTTACGAATATATGAAAAACAAAAAAGCAACTTTGTATTATATTTGGCAGCCCGAAGTAAACCAGAAACACCCTCATACAAATCATATCGTAGGTCTTAGCCTTGACTTCGAGGTGAAACCTTACAAGAAGAAGAAAAAAAAGAAAAATGCCTGATTCAACAAAATTAGAAGTATGGTTAAGAGGTACTTTGCCTGATGTTCCGCCTCTTTTACAACCTATTGCCCACGCATTACTGCAAGCACAGGAAGAAGTGCATACACTTATGGCTGATTTCCCTGATACTCTTTTGTGGGAACGGCCAGCCGGTGTAGCTTCTGTGGCTTTTCATTTACAACACCTTACTGGCGTGCTCGACAGGCTTTTTACTTATGCACAGGGCAAAGCATTAACTACGCAACAGTTAGGTAGCCTTGCTGCCGAAGGCAAACCAGACGAAACCCTTACAGTACAAGCACTTATAAAAGCATTTGACGCACAGGTAGCACAGTCGTTGGCAATATTAAAAAATACCGATGAAAACACCTTAACTCAGGCCAGAGAGGTTGGTCGGGCCAAGTTACCGTCTACCGTTGTAGGCTTACTTACGCATTCAGCAGAGCATACTACCCGTCATTTGGGGCAATTGTTGGTTACGGTCAGGGTTTTAAGTTCGGCCAAATAACAAACTCTGTTAACTCGGCTGGTACTCTTCGGGAGTGAGTAGCCGTGATTTTATTATGAACCGTACGCCCAGCGGAATTTCTAAAGAAAAACTGGCTCCTCTGCCCTGCACCACATCTAGGGTAAGGTGTGTATGTTTCCAGTATTCGAACTGGTCTTTCGACATATAAAACGGACAACCAGCCACATAGCCTAGTAGCACATCGTTATCGTCGAGATACATCTCGTCTTTCTGAAAGCACATAGGGGCCGAACCGTCGCAGCACCCACCGCTTTGGTGAAATATGAGTTTACCGAAGTCTTTTTTAAGTTTTTCAACCAGTTCGGTAGCCTGAGGGGTTATGGAAACTCTTTGTGCAGAAGCCATAGTTTTCATAAAAAAGGAAGGTTGTCTGAAATATTGGCAGAATATAGCTGGCATGTAGCAATGCTGGCAGCTTGGCCCGTAAACATGTGCCACGATTAAACCATTCCGAGCCAGCTACCAGCTATTCGTTAAAATTCCAGAACAACCATTCCGGTATATTTTTTAGAAGAATCCTAATTTATTTTTGTCATAAGAAATCAACATATTTTTGGTCTGACGATAATGCCCTAGCATCATTTTGTGTGTCTCACGGCCAATACCTGATTTCTTGTAACCTCCGAATGGTGCGTGCGCCGGATACGCGTGATAGCAATTTACCCATACCCTACCCGCTTTTATACCTCTGGCAACTTTGTATGCCTGATGCGTATCACGCGTCCAGACTCCGGCACCCAACCCATACAGCGTATCATTAGCAATAGCCAGTGCTTCTGCTTCATCTTTGAAGGTAGCAACACACACTACTGGCCCGAAAATTTCTTCCTGAAATATTCTCATTTTATTATTGCCTTTAAAAATAGTTGGCTGTATGTAATAGCCTCCCTCTAGGCCCTCGTTATAAGCTGTACCACCTCCTGTTAATACTTCGGCTCCTTCTTCGCGCCCGATTTCGATATAATTCAGGATTTTTTCATACTGGTCGTTCGATGCCTGCGCGCCCATCATGGTGGTTGGGTCAAGCGGATGCCCCAGTTTAATAGCTTTTGTACGCTCAACTACTCGTTCAATAAAGGCATCGTAAATACTTTCTTCGACTAATATTCTTGATGGGCAGGTACATACTTCACCCTGATTGAGAGCAAACATAACGGCTCCTTCCAGACATTTATCAAAAAACTCGTCGTCGGCATCCATAATGCTTTTGAAGAAAATATTAGGCGATTTCCCCCCAAGCTCAAGTGTTACCGGAATAATGTTTTTTGAAGCGTATTGCATAATAAGCTGGCCTGTGGTGGTTTCGCCGGTAAAAGCAATTTTATTAATACGTGGGCTTGATGCCAGTGGTTTTCCGGCCTCAATACCAAAACCATTTAATACGTTTAATACGCCGGCAGGTAGTAGGTCCTGAATGAGTTCCATTAATACCAGAATACCCACAGGTGTTTGTTCGGCTGGCTTCAATACTACGCAATTGCCTGCTGCCAAAGCCGGAGCCAGTTTCCATGCTGCCATTAATAACGGGAAGTTCCACGGAATAATCTGCCCTACTACACCTAGAGGCTCCAGAATATTCATTGAAACTGTGTTGGCATCAAGCTCGCTTACCGAGCCTTCTTCGGCTCTGATAACGCCTGCAAAATACCTGAAGTGGTCAATAGCCAACGGTAAATCGGCTGCCATTGTTTCTCTTACGGGCTTGCCGTTGTCCCAAGTTTCAACCTTTGCCAATACCTCAAGGTTTTTCTCCATTACATCGGCTATTTTCAATAAAATATTGCTTCTTTCAGCAGCAGAGGTGTTGTTCCAGTGCGGAGCGGCTGCCCATGCGGCATCCAGTGCTTTTTCGATGTCTTCTTCTGTTGAGCGAGCTACCGAGGTAAAAACTTTTCCATCAACTGGCGAAACCGTTTCAAAATACTGGCCTCTTACCGGAGGAGTCCATTTACCACCAATAAAGTTTTCATATTGATTTTTAAATTTAGGAGCAGCTATATGTGTCCGTTCTTTTTCTAGCAATTCTGACATAGTTTTGGTCGTTTAATAGTATAAGAGATAAATCTTATGCAAAACTATCTTGGTAAATTCATATTTATTTTACCTTTTCTCTTAAAAAGATGAACAATCCTATCATTATGAAAAAGTATATTTTTTTACAATTATTTATATTATATATTTGAATAGTGATATTTAAAACAATCGACAGGCTATGGAATTAACTGATTCGTTCTTAAAGAGCAGACGCATCGAGACCCTGATAGAGAATAGGTCAACTTTTACGTTGAACCATACCGAATTAAGTATCTTTGAAACGCACCAACGTGCCGAAAACGTGTATCTTAAGTTCTCGGACCCCGTACTAGCCAGTATGATAATGGGCAAGAAAATTATGCACCTGAATCAGCACATGGATTTTGACTTCCTGCCCGGAGAATCGGTCATTCTGCCATCTGACGAAGTTATGTGTATTGATTTCCCGGAGGCTAGCCTCAAAACCCCTACCAAATGCCTTGCCATGGCATTTGAGCAGGAAAGGCTCGATAAAGTGATTAATAACCTGAACGAAATCAGGCCAAAAATTGATAATCAGGAATGGAGGTTTACCAATAGTAATTTTCATTTTACGAACGATATTGCCATCCAGCATATTCTGCAACGACTTGTGTTTATATTTACTGAACAGCATCCTTCAAAAGATATTTTTGCTGATTTAATGATTCAGGAATTAATCATTCGGATTGTTCAGACAGAAACCAAAGCTATTTATGCTAAAAATGCAGCCAAACTCGCTACCAATAACCGCATTGCGCATGTAGTAAATTATATCAAAGAAAATATACGGGAACAAATTCAGGTAGAACAACTATGCAAAATTGCCTGCATGAGCGAGTCTAATTTTTATCGGGTTTTTAAAGATGAACTGGGTATTTCGCCTATCGAGTTTATCATCGAAGAACGCATAAAACTTGCCTCCAGCCTATTGAAAAACCCTGAGTTCAGAATCAAAGATGTTTATTTTGAAAGTGGATTTAATAGCCTGTCTTATTTTAATCGTATGTTTAAGAAAAAATTCAAGGTTTCGCCCAGCGAATACAAAAATCAGGTAGCGGTGGTACGTTAGTTAACAGGTTCGGTTCAGGATGTTGCGCTATTAGCAACACCCCTAATCCGACAATTTTGCTTAGTTATATCTGTTTCTTGCAGGCATTTTTAAAAGCTGCTTGGTTCAGAAATAGAGTCTTGGGCTGATAACCTTCTTGCAGGTAAGCCAGAAAAATGCTTATCTATGATACTGTTTAGTAATTAAACAGGTATTCGAGCTGGTCTTTTTCTGAAGAAAAATCCTGATTATGCGCCCAGTCAATTTCTTGGTAAGGCAAATTACTGTATCGGATGATAGTCACAATATCAAAAGTTTTTTTGGTAACCTTTAGGCGATACGTTTTAGGGACAAATATCTCATCTACTTCATTATTTTCTACGAATCGAATCAAAGCCCTTTTGGTCTGGTTATGCAACAACCGGATTTCGAGTTCGGTAATCTGAAACTCAAAGCGATTTTTGAGTACCTCTAACGCCGACATAAACTCTTTGGTCATGAGGGCATTTATTTTATTTTCAGGACGATAAAAAAGCAACTCAGTAATTGAATCGTCAAGAAACTCAGCATATAGCAGAATCACTTTGTTAGGTCCGCCATCGCTGTTTTCGAGCGCATACTTCAGCGTATTCAGAGACGCCACGCGAAAGTCGATAGGAATTAATATAGTTTTTTGCATACCTGTTTGTGAATAATTATTAGGCAGCAAAATTCTATCATGCACATTAGCAGAAACTAAGAATCAGATTAGAATGCTATTAGAAAGATTAAATTCAGATTAGAAAACTTATTTATTGAATTTAGCTAACGGGAAAGTCATCTGTACGGTAGTGCCACTATTCACATTTGATGATACCTGTAAGATGCCATTATGTAGTTTAATTATATTACGTGCCAGCGGCAAACCTATGCCGTATCCTTCAAAGAAACGTGTATTGGAAGCCCTGAAAAACGGGTCATAAATAAACTGCAATTCGTTGTCGGGTATACCAATGCCTTGGTCTTTGATAAAAATTACGAGTTGCTCCTGACTTGACCCTATATGTACCGACACAGGTTTGTTATGCGAGTATTTACAGGCATTGTTCAGGATATTGGCCAGTGCCAGATTAAGCATTTGCTTGTTACCATTAATTTTCAGTTTTTTGGGGTCTTCCGGCAAGAGGCTTAAGTCTACCATGATTTTGTTTCCCGGATTCAGGCGGTCAATGAGGGCCTTAACCTCCCATAGCATTTCGTCCATGCGCACAATTTCAAATACAATTTTATTGCCTTTGTAACCTGTTTGAGCCAGAAAGAGTAACGATTTTGTTATCTGATTCAGACGCTCGGCTTGTTGCAGAATATTTTGCAAAACAAGCTGGTATTCTTGGGGTTTTCGTTCTTTAATAAGGGCAACGTCGGCCTCGCCAATAATGGCCGTTAAAGGAGTTGCCAATTCGTGCGAGGCATTACTAATAAAGTTCTTCTGGGTCTCAAAGGCGGTTTCCATCCGGTTTAACAAATCGTTAAAGGTGGTGGCCAGTTCGCTTATCTCGTTATTGTTGTCGGTTTCGTTTAGCCGAAGGTGAATATTTTCAGTACTGATTTGCTTGACCTTGTTTATAATTTCGCGAATGGGGTCAAAGAAATGTCTTGAAAACTTAATTGACAGGTATACCGTAATCATAACTGTTAACACCAAACCCCAGAAGAGTGTATTGCGCAGAAAAATAAGGTGGTGCGATACAAACCTGTTATTAGCCGACACTATTACCAGATACGTAGCCTGCTGGTGTTGCACCTTAACGCCTCCATAAAAACTGCTGCCTTGCTGGTAACGTGCCTTACTGTTTTTTAATAACGATTTCAATAAAGACAAGGGCAGGTCGTTCTTTTCGGCTATTTGCGGTAGAGAATCAACCGAATTTACTTTTATGATGTATTCGCGTTCTGCTTCTAGCCTTTCAAGGTGTTGCTCTCTTATCCTCTTAAAAGCCTCGGCGTTGGCGGTATCTATTTTCAGGTTATACTTGGCCCCTATGGCGGCTCTGGTTTCGAGCCTTTTGTAAAAATCGATGTATGAGTATTCGTTCAGAAACAGATACACTCCTATGCCAAACAATAACAGAATGGCAAAGTTGAATATCACTAACGATAACGCTATTTTGGTTTGAGTTTTCATCCTTCTTTCAGCACGTAACCCATACCTATTACCGTATGAATCAGTTTTTGTTTATGGTCTGAATCAAGTTTTTTTCGTAGATAATTAATGTATACATCTACTACATTGGTTCCTAAATCGAAGTTAATATCCCAGGCACTTTCGAGTAAATCGAGCCGCGACAATACCTTTCCTCTATTCTTCATAAGTGTTAAAAGCAAGCGATATTCGGTGGCTGTTAGCGAAATGGTAGTTCCGGCGCGTTCTACGGTTTTGGCATCATCGTTAATTCTGAGGTCGGCAATGCTATAAATTGTCTGGGGTAAATCGCCGGAAGTAGCAGCACTTTTTACCGACCGCCGCAACAATGCCTTAATTCTGGCACTTAGTTCAATAAATTTGAAAGGTTTTACGAGGTAATCATCGGCTCCGGTATTTAAGCCGAGAGCTATGTTTTCGGAAGTTCCTAGTGCGGTCAGAAACAAGATAGGTACCTGAATATCTTGTTCACGTAGTTCACGGCAAATATCAAGGCCGTTTTTATCAGGCAGCATGATGTCCAGCACAATTAGGTCGAACTCGTTAGCCAAAGCCATAGCAATGCCGGTTTCACCATTCAATGCTACCGAAACCTCATAGTTTTCTTCGTTTAACCCACTTTTTATAAAGCTAACTACGCTGATTTCGTCTTCTACCAAAAGTATTTTTTTCATAGGCTAGTGTGGTGCTTAAATTATGATGGATTCTGAAAGGGCAGATACATTTTACAAATATAATAAATAATCAATTCTTTATTTCATAGCCCTGTATGATATAGGCGTTAGTTCGTAGGCCCGTTTTACTTTATGTTGTGTGCTGTTGAGCAAACCCCTATGTTTTACATAAACCCGTACTAGGTTTATGCAACTTGGCAAACAGGCATTATTAGCACCACAACCATATTTTGCTAGTCGATACCGAATTAAGGCTTTTTTGATTAAATTTGGATCGTATTTGCTTACTATTTAAAATAAATAATTACCATGAGAACTTTTTTCCTCACAATGTTTTGGGGTATACTAAGTATCGCCTGTTTTTCTACATCTTTTGCACAGAGCGTTACTATTGACCCCAACACTAATGCTACTGGCATCATAGATGCCAGTTCGACCACCAAAGGCTTTCTGATGCCTCGTATGTCAGAAATACAACGTAATGCTATTACCGGTTTGCTTGCAGGCACACAGGTTTATTGTACCAATTGCGCGGCAGGTATAGGGGCCTATGCTTACAATGGCTCTGTTTGGGTGCCTATGTTTAATACCAGTAGCATAATGTATGCTGTTGGCCAAGCCAAACAAGGCGGTATTGTTTTTTATGTGGATGACTCGGGCCAGCATGGGCTAGTTGTAGCTACAATTGACTGTGCCTCAGGAACTACCTTTAAATGGATAAGTGCGAGCAATATTAATACTAATGCTGTCAGGTCGGGGGTCTACGGCGGGCAATACAATACTGAATTAATTAATGAGATTCAGGGGAGTGGCTCATCGGCGGCTATGGCTGCGGCTCAGTTTACCGACGGTACTTATGGCGACTGGTACCTACCTTCTAAAGGCGAACTTGCCATTATGTATCAGCAACGGGCCAATATTGGCATGGGAAGTGTTACCAATACCTATTGGAGCTCAACAGAAGTACCTGTCAGTTTTGATTCTGTTTCTGAAACAGCCATCACCGTGAATTTCAGCGGAGGCGCACAAACTACTTCTGCTAAAAGTAATACTTTTAAAGTAAGGGCTATCAGACGATTTTAATTCATTTTATACAAAGATACTCACATGAAAAACAGATATACTTTTTTATTGCTGGCAGTTGTTTTAGTTGCTGGTTTATATCCAAATATAGCATCGGGACAAGCCACTCGTACATGGGTTTCGGGTGTAGGTGATGATGCCAACCCGTGTAGCCGTACAGCACCCTGTAAAACTTTTGCGGGGGCTATTTCCAAGACAGCCGCCAAAGGCGAAATTTCGGTATTAGACCCGGGCGGTTATGGGGCCGTTACCATTACTAAATCTATTACGATTAATGGCGATGGCACATTGGCAGGTGTTTTAGGGGCTGGTGTGAACGGTATTATTATAAACGCTGCTGCCGATGATATAGTCATAATCCGAAGCATATCTATTAATGGCGGCGGTTCCGGGCTTAATGGAATAAAATATATTGCTGGAGGTCAGGTAAATGTCGAGAACTGCACTATTAACGGAATAGCTGCCGGAGGCAGCGGTATTTTGGTAGACCACTCGGCAAAAGCCTTGCTTACTGTAAGAAATACCACTATTACAGGGCCTTTAAATACAATGAATGGCATTAGCATTAAAACCAGTTCGGCTACTGATACTGCCAAGGCTTTTATTGAAAACTCGAATATTCAGGGATTAGCCACCGCTATTACCGCCCGCGACAGAGCCATTATTAATCTCAACAATTGTGTTGTGTCAAATAATTATAAAGCCCTGTATACCGAAGTAAGTACCTCGCTTATTCGGGTGTCAAACACAAGTGTATACAACAATACCATAGGTGTTGATACAGGCTTGGGTAAAATTGTTTCTTTTGGCAATAATCAGGTGGCCGGAAACCTCCAGAGTGCCCCCATGACAAGCGTTATGTCATCTCAATAGGCAAAGCATCATGCCTAAAAAATGGGGTCTGGCTACAATAGCCAGACCCCATTTTTTATAGTACCTGATAATATAAATATCAGAGAGACTTCATTTTTTTAGCCACATAAGTATGTAACTGGTTAATTTGCTTAATGGCTGCTTTTTTATCTTCTTTCAATAGTGAATCATAAATTGGCTGAATTTGCGCTTTCGCTTCTTTTTCTGAACTCAGGCTTGTGAGTGTTATTTCTAACTGATACAGTAAGCCGTTTATCTGTACATTATCTGCATCCATTAGTATAGCCGCTCTTAGCTGGCTTACATGCTTTTCAAAATCAACGCTATTTTCATATTCCGTTGCTTTCTCGACGTTGTAGTTTTGGGTTGCAAAACTTTCTTCGGGTATGCCATTAAAAGCATAGTAACAAACAATGAGCATAAAAACGACGATTGATAAAAAATTCTGGAGGTAAGTCTGACGAGCTATAACCATTTGTAAATTGTATATTTTATAACAAAATACCTGATTTAATATTAAATAGAGTTTATGAGAATATTAAGAAAAAATAAACTTTGGTATTCATGCCTACAACGGCAATCGGCTCTGAGTTTGCAGTTTCTTAATATTGGCACAATATTGTGTTTAAATTCTAACCCGAACTTTGTAGCGTTAAAAATGAAGAACATGAAAAAAATACCATATAATTTTAATCAACTGCATTGGAAATACAATGCCCGTATAACGAATGGTTTTAGTGAAGAACGTATTTACGAAGACGATGATAATTTTTTTGAAGAGGCCTTTGAGGGAGATGAGTTTGATGAAGCCTATGAGGATGAAATCTCGATTAAAGAAATGAAACTGGCCGCTTAAGAGAGGCTAATAGAGCATATTTATATAGTTTGTTTAGGTTAATTGATTGAAGATAGCAGAGGGATTTTCCTTCTGCTTTATTTTTTTCTTTACATTTTCGTAACATCCTCTTAATCAATACTTTATAAAGATTATAGAAATTTGTCGATATGAACAAACACAAACATTTCCGTACGATAGTGCTTTCTGACCTCCACTTAGGAACAAGTGGAAGTAAAGCAAAAGAAGTTACCGAGTTTCTGAAACAGTATCGCTGTGAACGCCTGATTCTGAATGGAGATATTATTGATGGCTGGCAATTAAAAAAATATGGTAACTGGAAGAAAAAACACACGGCTTTTTTCAGGGTTGTGTTGAAAATGATGGACAAGCATGATACCAAAGTGATTTACCTGCGTGGGAATCATGATGATTTTCTTGACCAGATTCTTCCGTTAGTGGTTGGCCGCCAATTCCAGATTCGTAGAGATTATATATTGAAATCGGGCGATAGGAAGTTCTACGTAACTCACGGAGATGTGTTTGATAGCATTACTACCAATATGAAATGGCTGGCACACCTGGGTGACCTCGGCTATACATTCTTGCTATGGCTTAACAAGAACTACAATAAATACCGCGAATGGCGAGGCTTGCCCTATTACTCGTTGTCGCAACAGGTAAAGCAAGCCGTTAAAATAGCGGTTAATTATGTAACAGATTTTGAAGAGAAACTGGCCGAACTAGCCAAAGCTAAAAACTGCGATGGCATTATTTGTGGGCATATACACCAACCCGCTATTCGTGAAATTGATGGGGTGTTGTACCTTAACTCTGGCGATTGGGTAGAGACGATGTCGGCCCTTGTAGAAGATTTTGAAGGGAACTGGAGTCTGGTTTATTACTCTGTTAGTGATTTTCAGCATTCGGAAGACCCTGAAGAAGATAAATCAGAAATTAAGGAAGACCGCTTTGTTTTACCAAGAATTGCCGCCACGCTATGAAATTTCTGTTGATTGTACAAGGAGAAGGGCGCGGGCATTTAACACAGGCAATTGCGCTTACTGAAATACTCGAAAATAACGGCCACACAGTAGCCGGAGCATTAGTAGGCACTACTGACGGCCAGAAAGCCCCCGCGTTTTTTGCTGAAAACTTCAGAAATGCGATTTTTCCGTTTGCCAGCCCTTATCTGGCTTATAATAAAAAGACCAAAGCCCTTGATATACCCCGAACGCTTATAAATACCCTAATGGGGCTTGGAAAATATGTAAGCAGCCTGAAAAAAATACAATCACATATTGAATCAATTAACCCCGACATAATTATTAATTTCTATGATGTTTTAGGCGGGCTTCATCAAGGGATTTTCCGCCCTAAAGCACCTATGATTTGTATTGCACACCAATATTTATTGCTTCATCACAATTTTCAACACCCAAAAAACCATTGGCTCGACAAGCTGCTGGTAAATACCAATACCCGCATAACAGCTTTAGGCGCAGCCAGAAAATTAGCTCTTTCGTTCACGCCTTTCGATAACGACGAAAAGCAGAGAATTTTTACGATTCCCCCGCTACTACGTTCCGAAATCTCACGGCTTAGTACTGAATCTGACAATTACCTGCTTGCTTATGTAACTCAGTATTCATTAGCCGAACAACTGATACAATGGCATGAACAAAACCCCGATGTAAGTATCCATTGTTTCTGGGACAACCCCATGTATACGGATACTTACATTTATTCACCCAAGTTACACTTCCATAAAATTAACGGGCAGCATTTTTTACAAATGATGCAAAACTGCCGTGGGCTTGTAAGCACAGCAGGCTTTGAGTCTATCTGCGAAGCCATGTACATGGGTAAACCCACATTTATGGTGCCTGTACCTAAACATTATGAGCAAGCATGTAATGCACTGGATGCCCAACGAGCAGGTGCGGGCATTACAGCCACTAGCTTTGACCTGACCAACTTTATTAATTACTTACCTAACCACAAAGACATAAGCCCCGATTTCAGGGCGTGGCATAGCCGTGGCGCATTTATTTTTCTGAGAGAAATAGAAGATACGTTATCGGAGCTAAACAAAAGCAACAAGGCTCAGCATACTGTCCGCCGGCGTGACCTCGTGCCAGCTTTTGTCAGACGCTTTGCACTCTCTATTACAAAAGGTTAGCAGATATTATATTTATCAATTACAAAAAAAGAGGCTTACGCCTCTTTTTTTGTGTTCGGGGTCTTGGTTATTTTTTTGCACTTTTTACTTCTTTGCCAATTTCCTTTCCGTTCTGGAAGTCATAGCCTAAAAAACTGGCAGCCGTTTTGGCTAGCTGATTCTGGTATAACTGCCCTTCTGTTTTAACTTCTCCTAATGCAGGTGTATCTGGTCCTATTACTGCAAACCATATCTGGTAGCAGTCGGCCACTCGCTGGCCGTGGCTGGTCCATTGGGCTTTGTTTTTATCTCCTCTACCGTGGTCGGTAGTAATAATAAAAGTAGTTTTACCTTTGTATTCAGGCGTACTCTGGCAATAATTCCATAAATCCGCTATAAATTTATCAACTGTATGTGCTGCAAATAGGTACTCATCATATTTAGCTTCGTGTGCAAACTCATCGGTTTCATCGAACGATAAAAAGAAAACATTAGGCTTGTTTTTCTTGACATATTCTTTGGCCAGATAATACGTAACGAAATCGTGACGGTCGCTGGCCAGACTCGTATAGTTCGATTGTATCTCGTTCAGCATTTCTTCTTTTTCGGTAAGTTTGCCTTGTACTAGTTCTTTACCCGAATTTACCGGAATACCGCTACGAGGCTCATTAATAATGTAGGGGAATACATCCCACGTAGAATAAGCCGCAACTTTACCTTTGAGCTTTTTCTGCTGATTCAAAAATTCCAGTACTGTTATATTTTCGTTCAGTTTCTTGTCGTTTGAGTTTACTTTATCATCGGCGTATCCGGTCAGGATTTCGTTATAGCCCGGATAAGAAAACCAGTAAGGGTTCATGACATTTACTTTATTACCAACCCAACGGTTGCCGTATAACTGCCCCTGGCTGGCAATTGTGTTCCAGAAAAAAGGCAAAAGTTTTTTCCGTCTTTCTTCTAATGTATCCGACCAGAACGTCTTTTTCAGGCGGTCTTTTCCTCGCACAAATTCTTTTTTATTCAAAAGGGCTGAATCAATACCGCCGAAAACCTCCTGCCAACGAAAACCGTCAGTCGTAATAATAAATACGTTTTCGGTTTTGTTCTGGGCAAAGGCATAGCCCGATAATAATAACAATAAGAGTATTCTTTTCATAATAAATAGATGTTTGATATGTATAGCGTATGGTGTTAACAAAACTGTGGTTATCAGTAATAAGTAGGCTGGCTGGCACGCAACCAGACTTCACACTGATGCAGAAAATGCCCTAAATCAGGCAATTCCTGATTTTCTACTTTAGCGGCTTCATCCCATCGTCTCATGCGAATAATGGTGTCAAAATACGGGTTTTTCTCGAAGTTTTCGGCTTCATCTTTTTCCATTTTTCCACCCTGAAACGCTAAAGTTTGCCTGCTTGCTTCTGACAAATTGTTATAATAGGCCGGATTAGCATAACACAAATACCGTTTTGCATTTACGTGGTTTTCGACCAGCACCGCTATTTTTTCAGAGAAGCCTCTATGCCGCAACCAGTCGGCGGCTACACCTTCGTGGTCTTTACGACCATACACCTCCATCAATTCCTCTTCCGATTCGGCGGGTAATAAATGCCCTATGTCATGCAAAAAAGCGGCTATCTGCACTTCCTCATCAAAACCCGATTTCTGTGCCAGAATAGCGGCTTGTGCGGCGTGTTCAAACTGGCTTACAGGCTCGCCATAATATTGTTCATCGCCCTGCGATAAAAATAACTGACGGATTTCGTCAATGGTTTTACTAATATCTTTCATTTGATTACTATTAATGACCGAATTAAAAAATAGCGGAACAAAGCTCCGCTATTTTTTATTCTATTCCTATGATGTACAAAACTACTTCAGTATCCAAACGGTGTCGTTAATATCATCTTTGCCACCGTACTGGCTATTGATAGCATCTGTATAGTTTTTACTATTGGTAGTACGTTCCGAAATTGGGTATTGCCAACGAAGAGCTATACGGTTTGAGTTACCGTTACCTACACCCGTTTCAAATTTAGGGAATCCGGTACGTCTCCAGTTAAAATATGCCTCCATACCTGAGTTCATAAAGAATGCAGCATATTTCTGGCTGATTATCTGCTGTAAACCTTTAGTAGTTTTACCAGCATATTTAACGGCATCTTGGCTGTAATAGTCGTTAAAGTTGAAGTTTACAGTATAATTAGCCAAGTCGGCTGTTTCTCTACCACCTGTTTTTGAGTAGGTCATGGTATTAGCTCCATCCTTAACTCCGTAAAAATCAAGCGATGCCTGAATACCTTTTTTATACCATGTTTCGGCGTCGCCGTTACCCCAACCTAAGTGGTAACCTTCAGCAATATTGAAACACATTTCAGGGAAACCAACAATGAAAGTATTCTCGCCTGTATAAGTACGGTAATAACGGAAACGGTTCTGGAACGAATACAAACCCGGAGCAAAGCCAGCACCATTGTTTCTACCTGCTTTATCGCTCATATCGGTTAAATCTTCGGCCGAACTTGCACCAACAAAGGCAGTATAGTCTGACGGCAGTTTGCCTGCTTTTAATTCAGCACCGGCTGGCTCGCAGGTAATCATAACGCGTGGGTCACGCATACCTGACAACAACTGCACGTATGTTTTTGCCATGTTCTGGCGGGTAGCATCAAAACCAAAGTTATCAGGGTTCGACGGATACTTGTTAAAGTTATTGTACTTATACTCAAGGTTATCTTCCAAACCACCCAATAATGGATACTTTGCTGGGTTGCCTACTACTTCGGCAAAACGGGCTTTCACGTTTAAATCAGCGTCAGCGTCTTTTTTGCTTAATGAAATTAACACCCTCAGTTTATAGGCATTTACTACTTTCTGCCATTTACGAAGGTCACCTCCGAAATAGAAATCACCAGCAACAGTTGTTTCACCTTTAGCAATTAATGAAGCCAGATTATCGTTGGCTTCATCGAGCCATTTTAGAATTTGCACGTAAGCCGCTTTTTGCGTATCATATTTAGGTGTAAGGTTTGAAATACCTTTCAGGGCTTCTGACACCGGTAAATCACCTACACGTTTTGCCATTTCGTCAATAAAAATTGCACGGAAAAACTTACCCAATGCCGTATAACCGTTTACTTCGGCCAAACCCGCACGTTTAGCTTCTTCTTCCATTTTCACTACGTTTTTAAGAGTATTGTAGTGGTTTGGCGTTGCTGTCCAGCTATACTCGTTGTTAGCGTAGTAGTTATAGTTTGAACAGTAGAACTGATTCCAGCGCATTTCGGCACTGAACGGGCGGCCTGTGTTGTTAGCCAAGTCAGACTCAACACCCTGCAAAACCAATGAAGCAGGCACATTAACCGGACGGTTAGGGTCTTTTTCGAGTTCTTGAAAGGTTTTTTCGCAACTGCTTAGCGTTACTGCTAAAACTGCGAAAACTCCTGCAAATAATTGATGTATCTTCATTTTAAATAATATGTCTTAATAATTTTGAAATAAATAATAACAACGAACCTGTTTACAGATTAGAAAGTAAAGTTCAGGTTGATACCGTATCTTCTGGTAGATGGTGTCTGTAAGCCTGAGCCACCGTCAGTAATGTACTGGTTAAGGTCGATGTCTTTTTTAGCGGCAAAGTACAGAAGGTTTCTACCAACTAAAGATACAGAAGCGTTTCTGACTGCCTTACCGAACCATCTTTCAGGAAGTGAGTAGCCAATTACTACTTCGCGTAACATGGCAAACGAGCGGCTCATTAAGTTACCTTCGTCGGTATTATAATAACGGCTTACGTAGTCTTGCACAAATTGTTTAGTGTCGTTTGCTTTGTATTGCAATTCTGAGTAGTTAGTAACTTTACCGTTAGCATCGTATTTGATAGGCACATTGTTGGCAATCTGTACGCCTTCGCCTACATAGGCTTTTACACCCAGATAATCCTGCTCGCGGGCAATACCCATTACGCCTTCGGTAGTACCAATGTGGCGGCCACCACGGTAGGTCTGGCGTTGAATGTAATTAGAAATTACACCACCGATACGACCATCGAACTGGAAGCTGAAACTAAGGTTTTTATAGTTGAATTTGTTATTAATACCAAATACAAATTTAGGGTTAATATAACCTAAAAATTGTGCAACAGGGGTAGTAATAGGACGACCCGACGCATCGTTCACGATTTGCCCGTCTGGGGTTCTTACAAATGCTGAGCCATAGAATTTATCAAGGCGGTCGCCTACTTTAAAGAACGTATTAAGGCTCTCAACACCCGGGTAAATCTCTGTCAGTCTTTCCTGAAAAGTAGAGTAGTTCACTACTACATCCCAGTTTAAGCCATCAGGGTTTTTCAATGGTGAACCTGTTAGAGCTACCTCCCAACCTTTTTTCTGTGTTTTAATACCGTTCACAAGTGCCGCAGTATAACCTGTGGTTGATGAAATTGGTAAAGAGAAAATTCTTGGCCCTTCGTTAGAAACGAAATAGGTAACATCAAGCCCGATACGGTTTTTCAATATTCTGAAATCAAGACCTACTTCAGTCTGAGAGGTAGAACTTGGGTTTAACGAAGGGTTATTTAAAGTACCTGTAAAATAAGCCGACGGCTGATTGTTATAGGCAAATGGCGTTGAATAAACGGCTGCGTTGCTATAAGCAGGGCCATCATAAGGAGAATAGTACTGGTCGCCATAGCCAAGTGGGTTACCGTCGCCCAAACTAGGTGTTGTTCCGATTGTGGAGCGGGTTAAACCGTCTTTCACGTTTGCATACGAGCCTCTTAGTTTGAAGAATGAAATCGTTGAAGGCAGGTTTACGTAATCAGAGATAACGGTTGAAGCCGATACCGACGGGTAGAAGAATGTATTATTGCCCGATGGCAGGGTTGATAATTTATCAACACGACCTGTGGTTCCGATTGTCAGTAAATTTTTAAAGGTAAAGTCAGCAGAATAATAAGCCGAATTTACACGCATAGCTGAGTTAAAGTTAGCCGTACGAACAGGGTTTGCCGAGTTACTGAAATTATACAAGCCCGGTACGTTCAGGTAATCGGTTGAGCCGTATTGTGAGTTATATTCAAAAGAACGGATATTACCACCAGCCCAGATTTTTGCATTTAAACCGCTTACGATGTCTTTATCGAATTTAATCAGAACATCCGTATTGTTTTCAAACAGGTTACGGCGGTCTTCGCGGTAATCGCCACGGCGTTCGTCACGGCCATAAGCACCTGCCGAGTAAGGCATTTTTTCGTTACGGAAGAGGTTCCAAGTAGTAATCTGCGAGCGAAGTGTAGCTTCAAGGTAATCGGTAAATTTGTAAGTTAAAGAAGCCTGACCAATGATATCGGTTTTATAATGGCCTCTTAACCACTCGTAACTCATGAAATACGGGTTGTTGTAACGTTGGTACTCTGCATAAATTTGCTGAATACCCTCTTTACCCGGCTGCCAGTAGTTACGCATATCGTCAACGTTCCAGTCGGCACCTGCCCAAAGAGTCATGTTATAGATAATTGAGTTGGGGCCGTAGTTAATATCAGGAATATTAGGCGTGTATTGTCTGTTATATTGTAAGTTCGACTGGAAAGAAAGTTTATTTGAAAACTTATAATCTGAACTCACATTGAAGTTTGTAATATTAAGTTTGGTATTAGGCACAATACCACGTTGTGAAATCTGAGAAGCCGAGAAACGCAAGTTGTATTTCTCACCACTAGCCGAAACGGCAATATTATTGGTCGAAAGAATACCCGCTTGCAGGAAACGCTCAAGGTTGTCTTTTCCGCGTGCTACCCATGGTGTGCCTTGTCTTACACCCGTTTTAGGGTCAACAGGGCTATCATATTGAGGAATTAACTGACCTTCAAATTTAGGTCCCCAGCCACCATCATAGTCACCGTCGTTAAGGCCACCGCCTTTACCATCAACGAAAGCATAACGGCCGTGGTCACCAGGGCCATATAAATCTTGTACTTTCGGAATAGCATAAAAGCCTTTATCCATCATAGTTGAAGAGTTTACTTCAACCGAGAAACCGCGTTTGTCTTTAGAACCGCGTTTAGTGGTAATCAGGATAGCACCGTTTTTACCACGAAAACCATAAAGTGCCGACGCTGACGCTCCTTTCAATACTGAATAAGTTTCAATATCATCAGGACTGATATTCCATGTATCCGAGTTGATAGGTACACCATCTACTACATAAAGAATTTCAGTATTACCACGAAGCGAGATATTTGGCTTACGTAATAATTCAGGTTGCGCACCAATAGTTAAACCAGCTACTTTACCTGCAAGGGCATTAATGGCGTTTGGCTCACGTGCTTTGATGGTAGAGGCTCCGTCAACCGACTGGATAGCTACCCCAATACGGCGTACATCTTTTTTAATACCCAAAGCTGTTACCACAACTTCGTTTAATGTTTTTGTGTCTTCCTGAAGTGTAACATTTATTACAGCTTGGTTACCTACTGTACGTTGTTCTGTTGTGTAACCAATAGTCGAAAATACCAACACGGTATTTGCGTTAACATTGCTTAGTCTGAAGTTTCCGTTAACATCAGAGTTTGTTCCCTGCGTGCTGCCTTTTACTAATACGCTTACGCCGGGTATACCCTCACCAGCGGCTGATGAGATTTTCCCGCTAACCGAATTTTGTGCGTAGGTTGCTTCACTGATAAACACACTAATCAGGAAAACGACCATACATAATAGGAGATTTTTTTTCATACTTTTCTTTTATTTTTTAAGTGGTTTATGAAAGATATGGGCCAGTTAATTTTTTTTTAAATCAGTTTGGTGTTCCTTTCAGGGCGCAAAAGTACATTTGTAAGATTCTGTAAATGTTACGGCTGAATTAAGCTATTGTTAAGTCGATAGAAATAATGGCAGAATGAATATTTTTTTTCAGAAAAGGCTGAGTTTTGTAACAAAAGCCCCTGTTTCTTACATGGGTTTATACTTTTTATTGAATAAATGCCTAACCATTTGCCATTGTTGTCTATGCCTGCAACAAGTCATAAAGATGTGCATAACAGATTACAGCTAAAGATTGTGTCACCAAACCCATAGAGCAGAAAACATGAAGTCGTTCGGTATTTGTACACTTCACACAAAGGCAGAAGAACTTTCGTACGAACAGCAAACAATATATCTGGAAGCACAGAAAAAATATGATAAGGTTATACTTATTAATCCGCGACTAGTGAATTACCTGTTTTTGAGGGCGCGCCCGAAACCTGTTATTTTATATAAAGGTAAAAATATAGCTACCCTTGATACCCTCATGATACGCAGTGCGCAGAAGAGCGAAGCAGCCGTGGCGATTCTGGCACGCGCGCTGAAAAGTTGCGGGTGTAGCCTGATTGACCCCACCGGAAGATACACCGTAGGTAAATCGTCTAAACTACTGACAACCCTTAACCGCTTTGAACGTGGGGTTGGCACCAGCAGTTACATGAGTTTTACGCGTACAGGCGCAACTAGTTTATTAAAAAAACTCAATGAAAAAGGTCAAATGCCCTTGCTTACTAAGCCTATTGATGGTAGAAAAGGTTATGGTGTAGAAGTTATTCAGAATCTGGAAGCGGGTCTGGACTGTGTGAGCCGATATTTTGGCACTGCTAACTATAAGCCCTATCCTTTTTATTTTCAGGATTATATCCATTTTAAGCATGAATACAGGGTTATGGTTATTAATGGTGAGGCTATCGGGATAGTTGAAAAAGTAAAATTGGCCGATAAAATAACGGCTAATGCCGCGCAGGGTGCTGAGTTTATAAAAGCCGATGCCCCAGAAATAATTAAAGCCGTTTTACAGCATGTAAGTAACGAAGGCATATTAGGCGTTGATGTAGCCCTTGACCAGAACAACAATATTCATATTATAGAGACCAACCGCGCACCACAGTGGCAAACTTTTGAAAAAGTAACAGGTATTAACGTAGCCGAAATAATAGTGGCTCATACACTAAAAGGCCCTGTTAAACGCAAAAAAATATTTGGTTCACGGTAATAAACAACTCATTGCGATACCCCACTGAGAGGCTTGTAGCAAGCCTCTCACAAAAGCAATAATTTTCATAAAAAGTGCCTATTGCTTTTAACTTTTTCTTTATAATTCCTTTACCATAATATAACCTGTCAATTAATTTTTATTGGGGGCATCATAGTAGTTTTGAGGTCTAATCAACTTACGCAAATGCCTGATGTATCTGAAATTAAAACGCTTCTTCAACCCTCAATTACGCGTGTTTTTAACGAAATAAAACATTATCTTTATCCTTCGTACCGCTATCTTCAGGGTAATTGCCATTGTAATGCTCATTTAGGTTCTTTGCTATTAAAAAAATATGGTATTCCGCACAAAAAAATCTGGATTTTTGCTCCCTGCCGCTACTCAGAAAACACCAATACTGCCTTTATTGTACATGACCCTAATCAGATTGCCCCTCGAGGCTACATCAGGTGGGGGTATCATGTTGCTCCTATTATAGAGACAGGGCAGCAACAATTAATTTTTGATTTTAATTTTTCGGCCCACGCACCTATGAGCCTTGATACATGGCTTGCCCGTATGAATGCCAGAAGTTTTAAATGTATTATCGAAAACCCCGAGTATTTCCTGTTTTATTCGGTGCCTTCTGAGGCAAATCCTAAGAAAAGTCTATTTAATGGTAATTTTTATCCGATAGAGGGGGTATCATTAGAAAACCAGTGGTTTGAGAAAGGGCTGGCAGCTAACGAAACAGCCTATACTATGTATGAAGAAGTAATTAAAACAGCCATTGAACGCAAAGCTCCTGCCGAATTAATTACTGAGTATAAACACCTGATTGGCAGCATCAATAATTTTGAATGTGTGTTCCGAGACAACAGCACTAATAAAAAAATGACGCTTTCCTTTCAAGAAAAGCATCATGATTTGATTCATTATTATCGGGGTGTTTTTGAAGATAATATCAGCAAGTGGCATAAGTTTATACAGGAAATTGTATAAACTTATCCTTATTTTGCCGGAATACTTTTTAGTTCTTTGCCTGCTATGTCTTCCCAACGATATAGATGAAACGTGCGGTTGTCGCTCATGGCAATAAACAAGCCATGTTTAAAAGTATTGTTTAAAGGCAGCGATATGGTTTCTGAGCCGTCGCTCTGATTAGCCTTTACTTTTACTACTTTCAGCAGTTTATGCTCGAAAGGGTTCTGTTTGGTTCCTTCTCTGCTGAAAATATGGAATTTATTTGCCCCTTGGTCTGACACCAGAATATATCCTTCGGTAGCAGAAAGTTTATAAAGCGAAATGCCCTCGTGGTCTTCGGTAAAACCTGTGGTAGCAAAGAGACTCAACTCCTGATTCCCTTTGGTGGGGTCGGCATAGTATTGTCTAACACCCACGCCTTCGTCTGAGTAATAAACATAGCCGAGGTCATCGTCAACCATAATAGATTCAATTTCCTTTTTGCCGCTATACGTACCAAATTTTCTTACAAGGCTGGCTTTTACATGGCCTGTACCATCGTCTTTCAGGAGGTACTGCCACAAATATCCACCAGTAGTGGGGCCTGTTTTACGCCCTACTATTGCATAAATATCTCCATTTTTATCTTTATATAGAGCAATTCCCATTAAATCACGAAAACCTTCGCTTGTTTCATTCTCAAATACCTCAATACCTCCATTATCAACGGGCTGCATATCGGGCAGAGAAAATATCCTGAGTTTGTGCGTAAGCCTTTCGGTAGTTACAGCAATGTCAGTTGCTACCCCTTTTAATGTTAGTCCATACTCAATGTCTACGTTGTTGGGTCTTTTTAATCCTGTTACCACTTTGTTTTTTTGTACTTTCCCTTGCAAATCAAACACATATAAAGCTCCGTCAGCATCTTTGTCTGTGCCAATAATGAGGCTTTGAGAGGGGTCTTTGGGGTTAACCCAAACAGCGGGGTCGTCAGAATCTTTCTGAACCGTGTCGGTTACAATTACAGGACTAATAATGGTTTCAGCCCTATTCAGGCTGTCAGTTGTTGTTTTGTTTTCCTCAGTCTGTTTATTTGTACAAGCAAACATAAGCGCACAGAGGCTTAAAAAAAGCACCGATTTACCGTTCATTTCTATGGGTTGTTAAATTGAATCAAAAGCCACTTATATAAGTGGCTTTTGTAAAGTATTATTATTATTGACAATAAAATTATTTCACATTAAATGCACCTGTATAACTAGCAGGCTCAGGCGATTTATATAACTGGCCATTAAGCGTAATACCGCTGGCAAAGTTTCTTTTGAAAGTGGTAATACCTTTACCCAATATTGGTGAACCAGCCTGCACTCTGAAATCCCACGAGTCGTTAAATGCACTTTCTTTACCTGTATTTACCGGAAAACTAACAAATTTAGGGTCGTTATCACCGGCAGTTTTGCCAATAACATCGTTTTTGCCAGCAATAATTTCGGCACTAGGCTGAAACTGGTTTACCCCGTCCTGATAATAGCCATAGTAATAAGTATTACTGAAAACCGAGCGGGCATCTTCTGGTTTTTTGGCATCTCTTTTAATACCAAAGCGGCAGTTTACTAATAAGTTATTATATAATTCGGCATTTACGCTTTGCTCAACCCAGATAGAACCACCTTTAACTGATGGTCTTCTCCATCCATTGTTTACTAACGTATTATTATAACCAATAATATATAATTGTGGGGTTCTTTCTCCGGCGTTTGATAATTTCAAACCATTTGTATTAACATTATAAATCAGGTTGTAGGCTACATCGGCCACTACGCCCGATTTCAGGTTGATGCCATCGCCACCACTTAAGCCTATGGTATTGAACAAGTTATTTGCAAAAATAACATTACCACCCTCAATATAAGTGGCATCTTCACCGAAGTAACGAATGGTTGAATTTTGCACTACCAATTTACCTGCTACATTTGAAAACCAAAGGGCTGGTACACGCTCGCCACTAGCTGCTTTGTATAAACCTTGCTTTACCGACGAAGAAGCCTCGGTTGTGGTGGCTCCGCCATATTCAAGAATGGTATTGTCAAGCAATAACTCAGCGCAGGTTTTTGAGGCCATTATCCCACCCCAAAGCTGTCCAAAACTATATTTGCTTGTTCTGGCGGCTTCTGGTACAGTAAATTTCACTGGTTTTTCTTTTGTACCTACCGAGTAAAGGTTACCATGAATAATAAATTCAGGTTTAGCCGTAGTATCCATTACTACTGTTACACCTTCTTCGATTGTAAGGGTTTTTCCGGCCGGAACAAACACATCACCTTTTACTGTGATAATGGCATTTTTCTTCCATGTACCCGACACTTCGCCTGACACACTTAGCTCATCAGGTTTTACTACTGTGGGGTCGCCGCTGGTGGCAGCATCTTTGTCGCAACTAGTTACTAAAACCGATGCAGCCATCAATAAAACAAGTACTTTTTTCATTGGTCTCTTTTGTATTTGTAGTTAAAAATTTTATTATATCTTAAGTCGTAAGCCTATCAGGTAACTTCTTTGGTAAAAATCTTCTCGAATAAGCGTTTTGTTTTTACTGTTTACATCCTGATAAATGTTATCATTCTGCGGGTTTGTGTTTTTAATGAAAACCCTCATGGGTGTATCAAGTAAATTATTGGCTTTGGCATAAATCACCCATTTGTTACCAATCGTTTTTTCAACCGAGGCATCCATCTGGATAAAAGCCTCCTGCCAGAGGTCGTTATCAAGGAACTGAGAAACCGTATTGATGCGCTCGCCGGTATATGAAGCAGCCAGCTGAGCATCCCAGCCTTTTTTTGCATCTTTAAATAACAGCGAGATATTGGCTACGTGCGCAGCCTGCCCATAGAGCGGGCGGGTTTGCTCAACGTTTTTTGAACGCAGATTACCGTTCTGGTCTCTTTCGCGGATAATCTTCTGGGTAGTAATTGAAGAATTGGTATAAGTATAATTAGCCTTGATTCCGATTTTCTGGAAGTATTTAATAAGGTCGAGTTCAAGCCCGTAATTAGTGGCGTTTCCGTAATTACCGGGCGAATAAAAAACATCCTGCCCACGCGTGGCATCTACGCTTAATGCGTATTCGATAGGGTCTTTAATGTATTTATAGAACAACCCTAGCATAAGCTGGTCGGCCGGATTCGGGAACAACTCGTATCTTATATCAAAATTATCAGCGATGGCTCTTTTTAAATCAGGGTTACCTCTTTCCTGAAATTCTTCGTTAATTATTTTCCCTGGCACTATTTCAAAAAAGCCCGGGCGGTTAATAGAACGGAAATAAGAAGCTCTGACAAATTGTTTAGGTTTTACTTCATATTTCAGGTTAAGGCTTGGCAGGAAATCTGTATAAATCTGTTTGCCTTCTGGTCTTAGTTCTCCCAGAGGAAAAAGCATATCATACCCTTGTCGGGTGTGCTCCATACGCAAGCCTCCAATTACTTGCAGGCCGTTTACCTGCCATTTTGCCATTGCATATTCTGCTATGAGTTGCTCTGATGCTTTATATGAAAGCGCATTAGCAACCGAACCTCTGGGGTTTTGCAAACTCCATTGAATATCAGTGTACTCCTGATAATCTTTGCCATAAAGGGCAAACGGATTTGTGGGCTTGAATACGTAGTTATTATAGAAATTATTACGGTTTTTGGTTCTGAACAACCCACCTGTCGAAAGTTCTACTTCATTTATTTTATAAATCAGGTTCAGGTAAGCTGCAAGGTCTTGGTCGGCATTATGCTCCCAACGGCGTGTGTATTCTTCGGGGTAAGTGCGTGTTTCAACAAAGTTTTCGCGTTTACCTAGTAAGCCTATATTAGTGTTGTCAGGAACTTTATTGGTAGCAAGCGAATAAACCGCCGACCAATTCAGGCGCAAGTTGTCGAGCAAAGTATGGTTACCTTGTAAAGTACTATTAAATATCTGTTGTATGGTAAGCCGTGAGCGTGTGCTGAACGATAAGCCTGCGTTGCCTAGCACGGGGTCATACCCACCCGACGAGTACTCGGTCTTTTTGGTATCTCTTACCTGTTGGTTAGAAAGATACAGAAAGGCATTATACCATTGCAGTTTATTACTATTGTTAATTTTGAAATCAAGTTTGGTATGTAGGCCGTAGCGCCCTTGCTGCTCTGAATACTGCCTGTCGGCTCTGCTTGTGATACGGGAAGTCCGTTCGGTGTCGTAAACCGTCGAAGAATAAAAAAGGCTATTACTACCCCGATAGGTATTCTGGAAACTACCTGCAATAACAGCTCCTAAACGTTTATGCAGAAATCGGTTTCCTATCGAAAACCCTCCTATCAGATTAGGCAATGGCCTTTCTGATTTGTATTGAAGCGGTGCTTTAGGGAAATTCTGAGGGGTTGCGTTATAATCTTTACCGAATTGCTCATAGGGTGAGCTTGCATTGACCTTGCCAGAGGGGTAACTTACAAAATTACGACCGAAAAAAAGCTGGTTATAACCGGTAGCCAGATTGGCTTTTATTTCGAGGTTATCGGGGGCATCTTTCATAACCATATTTACTACTCCACCCACAGCATCGCCTTCGAGGTCGGGGGTTAAGGTTTTGGTTACTTCAAGGCGGCCTAGTAACTCAGAAGGAAAAATGTCTAGCGGCACATAACGGTATTTGTTATCAGGGCTAGGAATTTTCACGCCATTCACTAGCGTATAATTATAGCGTTTATCCATTCCTCTTAGTATGGCATATTGCCCATCGCCATTGCTGTTACGCTCAATTGATACCCCTGATACGCGCTGAATAAGGTTAGCCACTGTTAGGTCAGGCGAAATTTCAATGGCTTTTCCTGAGACAATGTTCATTAACTGGTTAGCGTTTCGTTCAATCTGACGGGCAACTATTTCGGTCGATTTATCTGCCGATGCCGTTACTACTACTTCATTAAGTAGTTGTCGGGTATCTTCTTCCAGAGCCACAGCAATTGTGGTTTCCTGCCCAATTTTAATATTGGTAACAGAAGTCCGATACGATACGTAGCTTACTTGTAACTGATAATCGCCTGTGGGGATATTTCTGAGAACGAAAGAGCCATCGAGCCCTGTTACATCATAATAAGGATGATTGAGTATTTTTACAGAAGCCCCAATCAATGGTTCTCCGGTAGTTTTATCTGTAATGGTTCCTTTAAGGTTAAAGGCAAACAGTTTAAAAGAAGCTAATACAAATATTAAGATAAATTTCTGGGTCATCAGGCATTAGTAGTAAATGCAGTGTTAAATAAAATGCAAATGTCGACACACAGAAAAAACTAATAATTAAGAGAAGGTAAAGGGATTATTAACAAAAAAACTCAATATTAAGTAAGTATGAATTTTGCTACTACCAGTAGTTTATATGGTTATTTATTACAAACAAAAACCCTTCCGGTAGCAAACTTGAGCTACTACCAGAAGGGTAAAGTTTCAGCCATATTCAGTTTAAGGTTTTTTCTTCTTTTTGCTGTTGTCTACAATAACGCCTGTTAAAGCTCCGGCACCGGCTCCTACACCTGCGCCAATTAAGGCACCTTGCCCTTTGTTTTTAGCAACAGCTACACCTGTAAGGGCTCCTACACCTGCCCCAATTAAAGCACCTTTAGCGGCATTATTCATTTTCTTTTTAGGTTTTGTTTCTGCCACCGGAACATAGTTATCTCGGTAAACAACTGTTTTCTGGTTAGCAGCTACCTTTTTAGCTTCGGCTATCTCGGCTTCTCTCAGCGCATTTACTGAGTCGATAGCGGCTTGTTTCGCCCGTTCTATCTCAACTACTTGGTTTACCGAGTCAATGGCGGCTTGTCTGGCAGCCTGTATTTTTTCATTTGTGTTTGCTCTGCTACTGCATCCCATCGCTAATCCTACGAGTGAGATACCAATCAATAGTTTTTTCATGACCTATATATTTATTTAATAGTGGTTTATTGACAAGTAGCCCGACTGATAGTTTAAAAACTGCTGTTCAAGCTAACCTTGTTTAGTTGCTTTATAAATAAAAAAAATAGTCCTACACCTGCCCTTTCAGATATAAGCACAAAAAAACAAAAACATAAACAATTCATAATCAAACATTTACATATAATTCAAAAAACAATAAAAGAAAAATAGTAGTCATGAAAACATCTTTTTTACACATAAAAATGGGGAAATAATTACCCAAACCTGTTAAATGTCGAATAGTTCTGGCACCAAAGCATTGCACGAAAACAGGCAGAGGGTAGATGTATCGGGCAATGATGTAGATATAAAAAAGGGGTGTATGGGCTTTGTGCAAGTTTGCTTAACAAGGTTATATAATGAAATGGGCTTAACAAAAACATAATATGTTATATTAAAACAAGTACTTTATTTTTGTCAAAAACAATTCTTATGCATCCAATCAAACTAGTCGTTTTTGACATGGCAGGCACTACGGTGCAAGACAAAAAAGAAGTTGAAACCTGTTTTGCCAGAGCCTGCGAATATGTCGGACTGAATGTATCGGCCGAGCGAATTCTGGCCTTACAAGGTTATTCCAAAATAGAAGTTTTCAAGCTACTTTGGGAGGAAAAAATTGGGAAAGAACATCCTGAATACAACGAAAATGTAGTTTACTCTTATGACTACTTCCGTATGATTCTGGAAGAGCATTACCGCACGCATGACATACTGCCTACGGAAGGGTGCCTTGAAATTTTTGATTTCTTACGTAAGAAAAACATAAAAATTGCTCTTACTACCGGCTTTTATCGGGTAGTAACCAATATTATTCTGGAGAAACTTGGCTGGCTTGATGGCCTCGAATACAACTATGTGAATACTTCGGGCAGGTCTGTTATTGATGTGTCTATTGCCAGTGACGAGGTTCCCAAAGGCCGCCCCGAACCCTATATGATTCAGAAAGCCATGAAATTAATGGGTGTATCTGACCCATACGAGGTAATTAATATAGGAGACACCCCCTCTGATTTGAAATCAGGTGTAAGAGCGGGCTGCCGCCTTTCGTTAGGAGTAGTTAATGGTACGCATACTCGCCAGCAATTAACTATTCTACGCAATGATGGCCTGCTGAATTCATTGAAAGAATTAAAAGACATTATTATTAACCTGGGGGTTCTTAGCGAAGCATAAATGAAAAACTTTGACTTAATTGTAGTAGGAAGCGGAATTATGGGGGCATTTCATGCCTACCATGCAGCTATGGCGGGTAAACGGGTTTTAATTGTTGAGAAAGATAATTTTCCGGTTAGTTCTACTGTCAGAAACTTCGGGCAGGCTGTTCCTTCTGGTTCAGCCGGAAAGTGGTTCGATTTTGGCCGCCGAAGTTTAGAGATTTATCAGCAAATCCAGCAAAAAGTCGATATTTCTATCAGACGTAACGGCACTATCTACTTCGCCTCTGACGAAACCGAATGGCAGTTGGCTAACGAATTATATGATATTCATCAAGGTAAACAGTATGATTGCATTCTGCTTTCTAAAAGACAATGCCTTGACCTCTACCCTGAACTTAAACAAGATTACGTTCGTGGAGCTATTTATTATCCTAATGAGGTAAGCGTAGAGCCTAATTTACTCATATACAGGCTTCTGGACTACTTACAGGAACAATTGCAGGTTACGTACCTGCCTGATACCGCTATTGTTAACTGCACAGAAGCCAACGGAAAGGTAAACGTTGTTACCAGTGGCAACGTTACCTACACAGCCGAGAAAGCAATTATTTGTAGTGGCTATGTATTTAATTTGCTTTTCCCTGAAATTTATGCCCAAAGTGGTATGATTGTAAGCAAGTTGCAAATGCTGCAAACAGTACCATTGACCAATGTTGCTATAAAAGGCAATATCCTGACAGGGCTTTCGATTCGTCGGTACGAATCTTTTGAGGAATGCCCATCTTTTCAGCACATTACTACCCCTGAACATTACCGAGAACTAAAAAAATGGGGCATTCATATTTTGTTTAAACAAGCCATTGATGGTTCTGTTATTATTGGAGACTCGCACGAGTACGCACCAGTAGGCAAAACCGATGAGCTAGGGTTCGATACCAGAACACATATTAATGACTTAATGCTGAAAGAAGCCGAGCGTATTATGCATTTTCCGGTAAGGAAAATTGCCCGCGCATGGGCAGGCTTTTATGCGCAACACCCTAACGACATTTTTGAGTACGATGTCAGCCCGAATATTCATATCCGAACAGGTATAGGCGGTAAAGGGATGACTACCAGCGCAGGTTATGCCGAAAAAAATATCCAGAAGCTCTATCTATAATAACCCCAACAACGGGGTGCGGCTTAAAGCCAAACCCCGTTACTATTGCTACTAAAACTTGTATCTGGTGCCAATAGTGGGGTATGCCTGAATGGTGTTCTTCTCAGTTAATAAATGATAATAAAGGCTAAGCCTTGAGCCAATAGCAAAACCTTTCCTGACAGAGAACCAAATCTGAGGGTCGCCGAAGAATGCAAACTTTTTTCCGTGCTTATCTTGGGTATACTCAACTCCCTGATTACGGTTTTCTGTCCATGCAACAATACTTCCTTCTACAAAAATTTTATAGTTCAACAATCCTCTACCAAAATAAAACGTAAGTTGGGGGTCATGGCTTGCTTTCTGAAAAGCACTGTACCGATACAAAACACTTAGGTTTAACCACGCGCCTTTCCATTGAAACGGGTATGCCACACCTGCTCCGAACGAATTAATGAGGTAATAGCCAAACGAGGCATTTGCTACCCCTAACCCACCACTATAATTCAATGAAAGATAAACTTTCGGCTTCCAGAAACGTAACGATTGCGAGAGTTGTAAAAAAACCTGACTATTATTGTTTTTTTCGCCGTCCAGAAAAGTCTGTATTTTCAGAAGAAATGAGCCTGTGGCGTTGGTGTCAATCTGTTTAAAATACTGGAAGCTAATCATCGGGAAATTACGGGCATTTAATTGGGGGTCAACCGTATGCCGGAAATCATAATGCAGTTGTAAATCCTGACTCCATGCCAATACCCTGCAACATACAGATAATACAAAAATCAGGCTTGCTTTCATGTAATAGTTCATTTGAATCTTTAATTTTGTTTTTTGATGATTCAAATCTCACCGGAAAAAAAAGTAAGTGGCGTAATTCAATCAGAAACCTCGCGTAAACGTTAATTACGCATATCAGGTGTTATTTTATGAGTTCAACAGAAGAAAGAGCATTTTTCAGATTATTTCATGAAGCCTACGAAAAGTGTTTCTGGCACAGTTTGGAAAAAGCCATGTCTGAGACCGAAAGTAAGCGTTTGTCAAACGAAATTCAGGAACGAACAGGGCTGGTTGTAGGCTGGAAAAGTATTAAAAACTACTCGTTGTATGTGCTGGCACCTACTACTACCAAACCAGAAAACCCTAGCACAGCCACACTGGATACCCTTGCAAGGTATATAGCCAATGCTCCGAAAACTGACGAATCGGCCAGAAAGAAAAATGATAGCCATTACCCCTACTGGCATAACTACCGCGACAATTACACCAAAGCAACCAAAGTGCGGCGGCAACCACGTAAACTCAATATGCTCAGGTTCAAGTTCTGGGATTTACTCGTAGTATTGCTTCTGGTGCTTAGCCTGTCTTTTTATTTTATCCGACATAAATCTGTTTCAAACGATTTTTCTGACGATTTTAATAACACTCAACAGGATTCGCTGACGAAAAAAGGTTGGTTTCTCAAAACCCCTGACCAGACTTACTGGAGTAGAAGAAGCGAAAAAGCAGGGCATCTGACCCTGTTTACATTGGCAGGAGACAATTACCCCGACACTAGCCAGCAAATAGGTATCAAGAATTTATTGCTAAGAGAAATAAAAGACCCTTGTTTTTCGACCGAGATACATCTGAGCGACTTTATTCCAGAAAAAAACTGGCAACAGGTAGGGCTGCTGCTAATGGAAGACACCACTTTTTCGAGCAAGAGCATCCGGCTATCGCTTTCCTTTAACAACTTTTTTGGCGGTTATAAAAAACCCAGCGAAATTCTGATACAAGCTATTAGTGCTACAAATGGCAATTATACCAAACCTGAAGAAATAGCCCATAAAGTTATTTTCAGTAATGAACCATCGCAGGAGAGCATAGTCAGGCAAAATCTTCAGAAATCGGCTTTACGGATTGAGAAAATTAACCATACATACCGGTTTCTATATGCCACAGGCAGTAATGACCTATTTGCTTTCAAGGAAATAATCAGCCGTGATTTGCACATTGAACCTAAATACATTGGCATATTTGCCTTAAAAGGCTTTGTAACAGATACCCCTGCCCTAGCTGCTCATATTGATTTTTTCAGTTTAAAAGCGCAAGTATGCGAATAAAAATTAAACTGAAAGCAGGCATAATTTTATTCTGATGTTGATGGCAGTCATTTAAATTACCCTCCTTACTTTTGTACTATAATTATTTCCATTCATTAATAATCCATTATAATATGTCAGCGTGGTATCAAGGGAAAATTCGTTATCAAATAGTAGACGAAAAAGACAAAACCGTTAAAGTTACAGAAGTGTATTTGGTAGATGCGGTATCTTACACCGATGCCGAGGCCAGAATTTATTCGGCAGTGGCATCAAATACACCCGATTTTCATTTATTCGGGCTTTCACGCATGAAAGTACATGAGGTTTTCTTTGTAGAAGACGGCTCAGAAACATGGTTTAAAGTAAAAGTAAACTTCATGAGCTTTGATGAGAAATCACAAAAAGAAAAACGCACCCCATTTAATATGCTCATTAATGCCGCTAACCCGCTTGAGGCTTATAACCTTATCAGCGAAAGGCTTGGCACAGTAGAAGATTATCAGATTACTGATATTAATATCACGAATATTCTGGAGGTAATTCCGTATGATGAGGTAGCCGAAAAGCTAAAAAATGGCAACTTTAAGCCCTTAGCAGAGCTAACTGAAAATTAATTCCAACCTATAAAGCCCTTTTATCTAATAAAAATAAAAGGGCTTTATTATATGCTCCTACACCATTTCTGACTCAGGTGTTAGTTTCCACCATATTCGTCCGTTCAGGTGTTTATTGGTAAAATAAAATAACTGTATGATAAGCAAAACAAAACACACGCCCGAAATAATATAGCTGAAAGTCATAAGTACCTCCAGGAAAGAAATCTGTTTGAGAAAAAACTCACGATAAACCAGCAAAACAACACTACCCAAATACCCCACGGCATCGCAGATATATACCAAAAAGCCCACATTACCCCGCGCTTTAAATAAAGCAATGAGGCGTTCAAATACAACGGTTTGTATCAGTAAATAGGGCAGAAAAAGCCCAATTCCTAAACTCAACATCCAGAATTTTGCCGTAATCAGGTGCTGCTGAAAAGCCCATGTGCTACCTCCGCAGGCAACAACAGCTATGAGCATCATTCCGGTGAAAGTCAGGTATGAATAAAAATTATTACGGATAAATGCTATCAAGGCTATCAGGCTTACTACTACCAAACCTATGGTGGTTTCTATTTCTGAAAAAATAATTTTATTAAACTTGGGGTCAATTTCGCGCCAGACTTCTACGGCAAAGTTATCGCGGAAGTCGCGCATGGTAGCCATAAGCAGATACATACCGATAAAACAGACCAAGCCTATGCCAAATTCACGCACTATCTGGTCTTTATCTGCCTTCGACATCGCAACGCGCTTGTTTCTTAGTTTTAAATCTTCTTCATTAGGCGGGGGTATTTGCGCCAGCATCCAGACAAAAAACAGAAAGAAAGGCAGAAAAATAAGCCCAATTACAAAAGGCAAATGAAATTCGCTGATATGGAAGTTTTCTTGTAAAGATAAATAAATGGTTTTCAGTACTCCTGAAGTCATTACCAGATTCAGGCTTAAGCCTAAAGCCAGAAACTCTGTAAGTTTGCGCCCCTCCAGAAAACTGAATATGACACCCCATACCATACCTAAAGGCAAGCCATTCAGAAACAGGAAAACAAAATTGTACGGAAAAGGTACAAATCCGAAAGCTAGCAGGGCAATTTCAGCAAAGCCTATCAGCCCGATAATTAACCAGATACGGCTTGTAGCTTTTAGCTCGGCTATAACCTTAATTCCGATAACCTTTGAAAGCATATACCCAAAAACCTGTGCAATAATCAGGATACTTTTATAGCCCATGCCCCATAGCTCGTAGTTTTCGTACAAACCTGTGGTAAAAGGCTTACGAAAAGCATACATACAGAAATAAGTACCAAAAGCTGCAACAATACACCAGATAATTAAAAGTAACTCTGATTTTTCGAGGATTTTCTTCACGGGGTCCATTTTTTAAATGAATCCCTAATTTCGGCAGGCAATATAAACTCAATGTTATGGCAATATTAAATATAAAGTCAGGGTACGTGTAGAATAAATTCTACAACAGCTATACGTAGCATTCCACATAAAACAATTGCATTACGTATATCTACCCATGTACCATGCAGAAGAATAACTGGTAAGGTTTTTTAAAAGATAAGGTAAGTATCTGTAAAGTCAAATACCTGTTAATAAATAAAGCCATGAATACCGAATCATCTAAGTTACCTATTTATCTTAAACTTTCACAAATCACGATGGGCCTGCTGGCCTTCTTTTACATATTGTACATTGGGCAAAATATTCTTATTCCGTTTATATTAGCCACTATTGTTGCCATACTGCTTAACCCTATTGTTAATTTTCTGTGTAGCAAAAAATTTAACAGGATACTGGCCATTTTACTGGCGATTCTGGCCGGATTCATTGTAATTGGCGGAGTATTATTCTTTATTGGCTCGCAACTGGTTATGTTCAGCGATTCGGCCCCACTCTTCAAACAGAAATTTGATGGCTTTGCACAAGAAGCCATTAACTGGATTTCACAGACTTTTAACATGAGTAAGCCTAAAATTCAGGAACTGATTGATAAACTTAAAAGTGAAGGCATGAAGAATGGAACTGCCATTATTACCAAAACGATTGGTGCCATGGGCAATGTATTTACTTTGTTTGTACTTATGCCCGTTTATATTTTTCTTATTCTTTTTTACAAACCTTTACTTCTTGAGTTTATCGCCATGCTTTTTCATGATGTGAAGACATCATTAGTAGAAGAAATATTGTTTGAAACCAAAGGGTTAATTCAAAGCTATCTGATAGGTTTACTTATTGAAGCGGTTATTGTAGCTACCATGATTTCGGTAGGTTTATTGGTTATGGGTATTCAGTATGCCGTACTGATGGGAATTATTGCCGCGCTCCTGAATTTAATCCCTTATATTGGTAACCTCATAGCCATGGTTTTCCCTATTACAATGGCCCTCACCACCAAAGAGCCAAGCTACGCGCTTTGGGTAATAGTGTTATTTTCGGTAGTGCAGTTTATTGACAATAACCTGATTGTACCTAACATTGTGGCTAGTAAAGTAAAAATAAATGCCCTTATTTCTATCATAGTTGTACTTATCGGTGGAGCTCTATGGGGTATTGCAGGTATGTTTCTTTCGATTCCGCTTACGGCTATTCTGAAAGTAATTTTCGACAGAATTGATGGGCTGAAACCATTTGGATTCCTGATTGGTGACAACCAGCCCAGCGTAGGTAAAGTAGCCTTCAATTTTAAAGGGTTAGAAAAGAAAACACGGAAAAAAGACAAATAAAATACCTATAAACAAAAGGACGTTCCAGCTAAAATTCTGAGTTACAGTATCCAAGAAAACCAATAGACTATTTTCTTGGATACTGTAATTTGTTTTTAATACCCTTGCCTATCAAACTTAAATGCTGGATGAACCTACCCTCAATAAAAAACTTATTCTTACCTAATGCTAATGATGTTTTTCTGATGCTTTTTGAACAGGTGCCGTTTTGTCTATCAAAAAAATAGAGCTTACGCTATAAGCAACTTTCTTTCTATTATTTTATTTATAAACAGAGGCGGGTTTTCAGCGTTTAAGATACAGTGCGGGGCTAATGTTTTAGTTATAAACCTATTATAAAGAAAAAGTCAGAAGCAAAGCTCCTGACTTTTCTGATTTAACACCAATATGAATCTGCTGATTCAATTCTCAACCAAAGGGCTGATAATCTTTGTAGCTGTTACACTAAATATCTTTTATTGTATCGATTTAGGAGCTACCCACTCATTCAGTTGTTTGTCATAAACCAGATTTGCATCGGGCCATTCAACATAATCTTTCATGGGCAGGTATTTATTAAGGTTACCGTTTTTAATAAGTTGAGTTAACAAGAATTTCCCTCTTTCTTTTACCAGTTTTTCGTCCAGATGAGGGGTGTTAACTACCTCTTCAAAATCAACTGGCATTAAATTCTTGCCTAGTTTGTATCGACCTATTACGCCTCTTTTATAAGGCATATTTCCTACGGGGCGTATCACAAAAAAGTAATGGGTACTGTCAGGGGCAATGTAATAATTTTCTATACTAAATTTTGGCAGGGCAGCAACATAGAAACTTCTGTACTGTGGCTGGAATCGTGTTTTATTATCCGACTGAGGGGCCTTATTATAAATATAGGTTACAATGTTGGTCAGTAAAGTATCTTGTTGGGCTTTATCAAAATAGTTATTCACATCGTATTTGTCTGTCTGGCATGATAACATCGACACACAAATCAACATTAAACAAATCTTCTGCATTTTCTATTGGTGTTGAGGTAAAAGTAAAAGAACAAGGAGGAGGAATGCCTACTCCCTGTTCTTTATCGGGTAATATTATTTAATATAAACTATTGAGCTTGGGTTAAATTCAGCCCATGTAGCTGTCCAGTCTGAATCTTTAAATGCACCTACGTAGTCGGTTGCAGTAAAGAATGCAGGCAAAGTAACTGCCGAAGCACCTTTGCTTAGGGCGTCAGTAGCAGAAGTAGTCAGCGTAAATGTCGGACGGCCCGCGCCAAATACTGTGTTGCTGATGCCAGAGGTTGTCCAAGATGCCAAAGCCTTGTTACCTGGTTGCGCAGCAAACCAAGCCGAAGGTTTTTGTGAACCAATAGACAGGTCACCAGCAGGTGAGCTAGTGTTGATGTCACGTACAGGGAAACCTTGTGGCTGTGTAGCAGCACCTTGTCCCCAGCCGTTAGTACCCCAACCAGTTACACCAGCTATAACTACATTGTTTAATACAAGCTGACCAGCATTAGCGTTAGCAGCCGTAGTAGAACCATCGATATAAACACCGTTCGGATAACCCGTTACAAAAGTGTTGTAAACTTTAATTTTGTTATTACGACGTAAGTGCATACCGTTCTGGAACAATGTGCTAATGAAAGTTTCTTGTGTTTGTTTAGCACCAATTAAAGAAACGTTTGCAAGTGTTGGCGAAGTGAAAGGCTCAGAAGCTGTTCCTTGTCCGTCGTTATCAACCTCAAAACCATTTGAACCTGATTGGTCAGCAATGGTTGACCCACGAAGACCTACCGCAAACTGAATATAACCTCTGAAACCGTTATCCATATCGAAATCATCGTCAAGACCTCTGTATGCTACAAGGTATTTTGCATTTACGGCTCCACCAAACCACTCGTAAGAGTCGTCGCCACCGTAAGATGCCTGTAAGTACTCAAGAGTTGTACCGCTACCAACTGACCCGAAAGTGAATGAGTTAATTTCCTGATTTGGGTTAATAGGTACACCAGCGTACTCAACACGTACGTATTTCAAGCTACCAGAGTTATCGGTATCATCGCTGCCACCGTGCCATGCTTTATAGCTACCTTCTAATTGAGCCGAACCACCAGGCAAGTTATTTTTTGCTTTACCGCAAATTACTAAACCACCCCAGTCACCAGCTTCACGCTCGCCCACACCGCGCTCAGATGTAAACACGATTGGCTCAGAAGCAGTACCATTAGCAATAATTTTGCTACCACGTTGAATAATCAAGGTTCCTTTAGTAGCACGCTCACCAATAATTACAGTACCTGCTTCAATTGTTAGTGTACCCGTAGCTACATTTGCAGCGGCAGTTTCGGTGGTGTCACCACCTACACGCACAAAGCCAGACAGTTTGTAGATTTTATTTTTTGTCCAAGTAATGTTACCTGTCAATAAACCTTTTACAACTACGATTTCTTTAGGCGGAACAGCCGTTACTTTTACTGTAACTGTTACAGGTGCCGAAGCCTGATTTTTGCTGTCGGTAGCAATAACAGTAAAGTTTACTACTGTGTTAGCTGCAAGGTTTTCGATAGTATATTCTTTTGAGTAGCTATCTGCTGTTTCGTTACCAGTATAAGTTTTTGTATCGAACGGAGAACCGTTTTTCAGGATAGTCAATGTTTTCAAACCTGCTGGCGCACTTACCGAAGCTGTTACATTTACTTTAGCTCCTGGTACACCTGATGTTTCTGCACCCGGTGATACAGTTGGTGCCGGAAAAACCTCTTCATCTTCTTTACATGAGTTCAGCACAAATACGCTCGCTACCGCTATCGTACATGCTGCAAACAATCGAGAGAATTTTGAAAATTGCATAATTTTTGGAGTTTTAGAGTTTTAAATCAATGATTTGTTTAATTGATTATATTTTTATTATCGATTGATACAAACTGAATTACTATTTGCGGCTTAGGGTGTAGCTTACACCTATCGAGAATAATCTGCCGGGTTTGTACTGTTGCATAATTTCATCTTTCTTACGGTCGAACTTGCCATCCTGATTACCATCTTGCAGAATTAAAGCCGCCTGATTGAAAATGTCATTAATACCACCTTTGATTACAAACTGGCTGCCTATACCCTTCGAGAAGGTAAGGTCAAGTACATTTCTTGGCATCTCGTAAAGGTCAGGATACCCTTGAAAACCTACGGCAAAGATTCTTTTGCCAATAACATTGTAGAGAATGTTTACCTGAAAATCTCTTTCTTGGTCGTTGTAGTTAATACCCGTGTTTACAATGTAAGGCGATTGACCTTGTAAAGGGCGGTTGTCTGACTGCCCAACCGAGCCATCTCTTAATTTTACTTTACTTACTAATAGTGTGGTATTAAATAATACACTTACTCTTTCCAGAAACTTTGATGAAGTAATACTTGCCAACCCTTTTTTCACCTCTAACTCAATACCTGTGCTTCTGGCACTTTTGGCATTATTATAGATGAAAGTCTTGGCACCCAACGAACCACTACCGGGTTCTACTTCAATCTCAATAGGATTTCTGAAATCTTTATGGAAAGCTGCTATGCTGATAACTTCGGCCGGAGTTGGGTAAAACTCCCAACGGGCATCAAAGTTGTTTACTGTCGAGATTTTAAGACCTGTATAACCTTCATATACTACATTGAAGTCGAAATCATAAAACGAGAATGGCGCAAGCTCTCTGAACTCAGGGCGGTTTACGGTTTGTCCGTAAGCGGCTCTTACTAACATTTTTTCAGAGAAATTGTACGATAAATTAGCCGAAGGTAATACGCTTAATACCGGATTCTTTACTGATACTTTAGCACCACCTATAAAAGCACTCTGCAGACTTTGTGTGTTATCTTCAACCCGAACACCACCAATGATATTTAATTTTTTTGTAAGCGGAATATTAGCATTTGCGTAGTAAGCCAATAATTTATTACCTGCTGTATAAGAGTCGTTAGGGTTAGTTTGCTCGTCGATTCTGATACCATTTGTGTTATTAACATTATTAAAGATAACGTTAATCGGAGCGGTGAAGAGTTCGCCGTTGAAATTCGAGCCACGTACATAACCCAAGTTTCTACCATCAAAGCTACGGTCTTTTTTCTCATAGAATAAACCGGCTTTCAACTCCATTTCTGTTTCGTTCTCTTTTGAAAGCGTAATCTTCTGGCTAACATTTACGGCTCCTGTATAACCATTTTCCTGCATTTTCGAGAACCATCTTCCAAGGAAGAACGCCTGTGCGGTTCCGATAGGAATATAAACTGATTTCGTGCCACTGTTAGGGTCAACGTCTGAACGGTAACGGCGGTAGTCTGGCTGGTCACGGTAAGAATTATTATAACCAATTACCCAATCAATAGTTGTTTTGCCTTTAGCCAAAGTATGCTTACCAGTAAGCTGGCCTGTGTAAATACCGCGGTATATCTGATTGAACGAGTGGTTGTCAGGAATATAGTTTGCTTCAATGGCCAAACCTGTACGTTGTGTATAGGTTGCATTGCTTAACTGGTTGAACAGGTTCTTGAACTCAATTGAGTTATTGTCATTAAAACGGAACGCCCAGTTATGAATTAAACCTACACGGATATTACGGCTGTATTGCTGGTCGTTAAAATTATAAATCGGCGATTGAGTGTTGTTAATATTGGCATTAAAGTCGTTACGGCCCACCATAAAGTTGGTGCGGGTATCGGAGTAGTTAACAGCTGTAACATTACCCACTTTTACATTACCAATCGAGAATTTGTAGTTACCTGTTATACCAATGCGTTGGTCAGGCGTAGCAACCGACTGGTTGGCAATCCATTCGTTTTTAAGTGAACGCCCTGCTGTTTCGAGTAATGCCGGGTTGTTTGCTACTTGGCTTATGTTATTAGGAAAATATTTAGGTAAGTCGTAGTAACCATTGTTAAAGCCTGTCCAGTAGTTTTTACCTTGAGGAGCCTGATAAAAATCTCCGAAAGTAGTATTGCTACGGTAAGAAGTACTGTAATCAATTACCAGAGAGTTTTTGTCAGGTATATTTTTTGTAAAGATTTTTACTAACCCACCTGCAAATTCGCCTGGCAATTCAGCCGAAGGGCTTTTAAAAATCAACATTCTATCGATTTGCGAACTCGGAATAATATCAAATGAAAATGACTTTACGTCTGTTTCCATACTAGGCGTAAACGCATTGTGCAACATTACGTTGTTATAACGTTGGTTCAGGCCTCTGATGTTAATGAACCTGTCGCCTACGATTGTAATACCCGGCACACGTTTTACTACCTGAGCGGCGTCGCGGTCGAGGGTTTTAGCAATTTGTTGAGCCGAAATACCATTAACAACCATTTGCGCCGCTTTTATTTCTGAAATCACAGAAACCTCTGTGTTTGTTAAGCGGCTTGCGGTTACTTTTACCTCTTGTAGTATTGTTTTTTCTTCTTCAAGAGCGGTGTTAATTTCAGTAATATTGTTGGCTACAACGGCTACATCCGAAATTACTTTGTCCTGATACGATACATAAGTGATAAGCACTTTTACTTTACCTGCCGGAACTTTCCCAATCGAAAAGAAACCGTTAATATCAGTAACTGCACCTAATGCAGTGCCATCTATCTTGATTGTTGCTCCAATTAAATCTTCGTTGGTTTTTGCGTCTTTTACTGTTCCACGAATTGTACCCGTCTGGGCAAAAGTGATAATAGTAGCAAATAGTAAAAAGAGAGTAGTAGAAATTTTTTGCTTGTTCATATTGGTTTAGCGTGTATTTTTTTCACGCTGCAAAACTAGTATCCCAATATTAAGCTAATGTTAAGTCAATATTATGTGTTAATTATGTTTGGTTAATAATGATAAAACCTGTTTTTCCTGAAAAAAAATCAGTTTATGTTGCCTGAAGCGTTTTTATTAGTGCTATGTAACATTAATTACATTCAGAATGAAAAGTATAGTTTATATTTGTTTTCTGATATACTTTAAATATGAAGATGAAAAAATATTTTTTTACCAGCCTGATAGCCCTCGTATTAATGGCTTCGGCTTGTTCGGAAGGCCAGAGCCAGTCGGCTAATCTTAATGCCAATGCTTTTTCTGACAAAATCAAACAAACACCCGATGCAAACGTGGTTGATGTAAGAACCCCAGAGGAATATGCCAAAGGCCATTTGGCAGATGCCAGAAACATTGATTGGAGAAATGCCAATTTTAGCAACCAGATAACCCTTCTTGATAAATCAAAGCCTGTTTTTGTGTATTGCCTAAGCGGCGGACGAAGTGCTTCGGCTGCTGCTAAAATGCGTGAAATGGGCTTCAAACAAGTATACGAACTTGATGGCGGCATTATGAAATGGCGCGCAGCTAGCTTGCCTGAAGTTTCGGCTACCAATAGTGGTTCGGCTGGTATGAGCAAACAACAGTTTGAACAACTGATAACGTCTGACAAACTGGTATTGGTTGATTTCTATGCCGAGTGGTGTGCTCCTTGCAAAAAAATGGAGCCTTACCTGAAAGAAATTGCTACCGATATGAAAGATAAAGTAAAAGTAGTGCGTATCAATGCCGATGATAACCCTGAATTATGTCAGGTGCTTGGTGTTAGGTCCTTGCCCATTTTACATATATATAAAGACAAAAAACTTTCGTGGTCGTACGAAGGGTTTATCGAAAAAGAAGAGGTTGTAAAACAACTCAAATAAATGAAAAGCAAGGCTTAAGCCTTGCTTTTCATTTCAACAATAAAATTGTTTCTTAATGTCTTGGCGGTCAGGTCTTCTCCGTCAGGACTCCAACCCGGAGGCATAAATATATACAGGAGCTTATTTTTAAACCCTGAGGCACTTTTAATGTCATGCCATAGTTCTCCGAACTCCCCAAAGTATACATCTATTATTTTATTAGCATTTACCTCTCTTGTAATACCATATTCTACCGGAACAGCCTCTTCTTCTTCCTGATAGGTATGAAAAAGTTTATCCCAGATATTAATGATAGAACAGAAGTTTGTATCCATGTATAAAAAGTTACGGCCATGATGCACCCGATGATGCGAAGGCGTAAGAATTATTTTTTCGAGGAAACCCAATCTAGCATTTTTCAGAGAGTTTTCACTGATATGCGCAAATGCTCCCCAGATACTATCAATAATCATGATAGTAAAAAGCATAATGGGAGGTACACCTAATAAAGTACAAAAAGTAGCTGTAAAGAATTCGGTATAGATATTTTCTACATAAGAGGTATTAAGCGTAATTGAAGCATTAAGACTTTCGGGCGCATGATGCACCGAATGAAAACACCATAACAACCTGACCTTATGTGACAAATAGTGGCGTATAAATGTGTTTAATTCATATACCAGATACCCGTAAATGAACCAGTACCATTTTAATGATACATGAAAAAGAGCATACTTGCTGAAAACATTTATGCAGATCAGAATAACAGAAACCCCTACCACCCGTGACAATACCCTGTTGATAAGGATAATCATGAATGGAACGCGATAAGTTTCTTCATTAAAACGGCGTAAAACAAGTAACCAGATTACCTCTAAGAGTATTAATAAAGGTGCTAAAGGAGCAAGAAAACTAAGGAATCCTTCAAGAGTTAACAAAATTCTGTAATTACCCGAATGAATAATATCTAACAATCCACCAATTCTAAAGAAATCAATGATTTCTTTTAGAGCTTTACTTAAAAAATCAATCAAACTCATCATTATTTCGTAGTGCTTAGGAGGTATTTTTCTATCTGCACTATATCCTTAGAAAAAGATACTAAAATTATCTCTTTATAAGGATGTTTATAAGAAAAATACAAAAAACATGGTACGAAGGTATGAGTTTTTGGAGGCTCATAGAAACGCTATTGAATTAAAATGTGATTAAAGTTATTCTACGGAAAGAAATATTTTGTATTTAATCTTTTATTTCGAGTTTTTCCTTGAGTATCTTACCTGATACCTCTAATTCTATCCAGTAAAGACCTTTCTGGAGCTTATTTGTGGGCAAAAGTTTTATTTGCGTACCCAAACTTTCGTAATAGCTATCAATAAGCGTTACCAGCACATTTTCGGATTTATCTTTTAATTTTAATTTTACATAGCCGGGCTTATTAAGCCTGAATATGATTTTTTTAAGCCTGTTTGTTTCGGTACTGTCTGTTTTGAAGTCTGTTACGCCTTTGTCGTCGGTAGCCGCTGTGGCTTTTTCGTTAGCCATAAAAGCCTGCTGAACACAATTGGCAATACTTGCTTTAAATACACCATTTGTACTCACTTCAAAACCCGGTAATAATACAATACTATTACCTGCCGTAAACGAAATGTCGGTTGTTGAAGGCACGCTACTTTGGGCAGCAATACCTTTTATGGCTTTGAATTCTCCGTTTGAGAGCGGCGAACGGCTCAGTGTAATAGTATCACTGGCGCAATTAATATTTTCGCCTCTGCAATTACAACTATTATCGAACTTGTCATCTCTGGTAAGAGGGTCGCCATCGTCGCAGGCGGTTCCTTCCACATCACATAACGACCCATTAAAGGTTATTTTACTGAAACCCGAGCAGGTGGCATCGCCCCAGTTATTGGCTGCCGATATAAGTACATACCGCGCTTTAACATCATTAAAATTAGGGCCAGAAAAACCCGAATAATCGGCACTTCCGGGGGCTTCGGGCCACGTATAAGACCCACCCAAAGGCTGCCAGTTTACACCATCAGTAGAGTAGTCGACGTACACGCTCTTGAAACCCTTGTTGGTTTCGCCTGTTACATTGTAATTCCAGATTCTTGTATCCTGAAACTTGTAGGTATTCGAGAAATCGTAGAGAATCCAGTTTTTATAGCTCGCTCGGGCAGTATTCGGATTTGGTTTGGTAGTTGCCCCGCAAGAAATCCATGACGACTCCGAAGTAGTGGTGAGGTTATCGGTAGGGCTACACGAATCATAAACTTTATAACTTACAGCTTCATCGTTACAGTCAGGGCCAGAACAGGGTGTTCCGACACAATCGCAGGACGCATTGATTTTGTCGTTATTAGTATAGGGGTTATCATCGTTACAGGGTGTTCCCTGCGCAATACAAGCTACTTCACATTTATAATCGTACAGATAAAATGCCGGTACCCTTTTCCAGACTTTTTGCTCATAAAATGGCGTTTTCCAGTATAAATTAAAGTGGTCGCGCCAGTTGTTTTCCTTATGCCTGAACTCGAAATAATAATACTTACCTTTTTCTAGATAGATAGGTGGTATATTCTGCAAAACAGATACATCATGTTCTACTTCGCCTACCCCTGTTACTACAATGGCCTGATGGTACTGTTTAAACTCTATGGAATCGTTTTTACTGAGGAAGAAGAAGGTCTGGTTATCGCCGGTAATATTAAATTCATAAGTACCCGACACCGGAACAGTCAGGTATCCCTGCACGAGTGTTCCGTAACTATCATTCGCATAAAGCGGAACTGTCGGAATAGGGCCGTAAGCTCCTTTCAGTTTTTCGCGTCTATCGGGCGAAAGTGGGAATTTCGGGGCATTAATCAGGTCGTTTTCAATATATGTACCCGGAATATTATCATAATAATAGGCTTCGATGAGTCCACGCTCGCCTACACAGGTATTAGCCGTAGGGGCAACTCCCACGCAGTTACAAAAGCCATCCTGCTGGTCGTTGGTTGTAGCGGCATTGCCATCGTTACAAGGCGTACCTCTTGGGGGGCATACCTGCCCGCAAGTATATTCATAAATATAGTTGAAGTCAACGAGGGCCCAGACTGCCGAAGGGTTTGATGCCTTTTTCCACCAGAGGCTCATGTGGTCGCCGCCGGTTCCTTCAAAATTATACATTTCAAAATAATAGTACTGGCCACCTATTAACTGTATTTCTTGCGATGTTTGCCCTGCTTCCTTCTGACGTTCTTCAATACCAGTATAAGTGGTAACTTCGGCTCTTTTAACTTTATTGGTAGCGGTTTGGTCGGTACTTAGAAAGAACAAGGCTTTGTCGTCACCAGTGATATTAAAAATGTAGGTATCCGTCTGAGGTACTTTAATGAAACCTCTTATCATGCCGGCATAATAATCTGTATAATTTATCGGAGACTGTAAAGTACCTAATATTTGAGAGCCATCGGGTCTGTTTGGAAAGTTTTCCAGAACCGACAGGCTTTTAAGGTCGAGCAAACCACTTTGAACCGGATTTAGCCAGTAACTCCACTTTACCTGTCCGGCTGGCCCAATACAGTTCTGAGCTTTTGCCGGATTAATTAACACAGGATAAATAAAAGTAAATAATATGATTATTCTGAAAATATTTTTCATCTGATGCTTTTGCTTAGTAAGTCAAACAAGATTGCGGTCTGTCTATGTTTGAGATGCTCGTACCATTAAAATTCATTAGTCCTAGCGGGTAATTATTAGCCGAATAGCTATAAAAGTTACCCAGATTAGGCAACACATAACATAAATCGGCTGGGCTTACGCCATACCACAGGGCCAGTTCGGCATACATTTCGTCGGTTGATACCGACGGAATGAAGTTTCCACGGAATGAGATATTTTGTGTATTGTTAGTAAGCACCATACGTGGAAACGTTCCGTAGATTTTTCCACCATTAACGCTACCGCCCATTACCATCATATTACCACCCCAAGCGTGGTCAGACCCCAAACCATTGGAGGTAATTGTACGGGCAAAGTCCGAGATAGTAAATGTAGTTACTTTGTCGGCAATACCCAGTTCGACAGTTGCATCGTAAAAGGCTTTTAGCGCATTACTTACCACAGGTAGCCTCAGGTTAAGGCCAGCAGCAAGGCCATCGTGCATATCCCAGCCGCCATAAGTCACAAAAAATATTTGTCTTTTGGCTCCCAGATTATTCCTTACGCTCATTACTTTGGCAACAGCGGCAAGGTCATTGCCGAGGCTTGAAGTCGGAAACTGGGTTGCCATAGAAGGAATTCTTTTGGCGGCTTCCTTGAAAATAGCATACGAGTCAATAGCACCTTTGGCTGTATTTGAATAAGTTTGTTGAAGCAGATTGGCATACGTTTGTGAAACCATACTATCGATAGATGCCGTACGGAGTTCATTAATAATACCTGCATTGTTCCACCATGTTGGTACGCCTTCAAGCCCAATATTATTCGCACTTACATTATTACTAATCGAATATTCTGATACGTTTTCGCCCGTCTGGAAAGTATTCTTCCCCCCTAGCGATATATTCATTGAGATTTGTGGATTTGCGTTCATCGCATTCAGTAAATCGCCTAATCGTCCTGCCACACCCAGCGCATTTCTGCTTTGAGGAACTGAAGTTTGCCATTGCATAATCTGGTCGGAATGCGAATAAATGCCTAACGGAATTTTTTTCAACCCGCTTTCATATTCGCTTACATTGGCTAATGGCTCAACGAGCGTACCGATGTTTGAGATAAAAGCCAATTTACCGTTATTAAATAAGTCTCTTACGCCTGTCATGGTAGGATGCACCCCAAAGGCATTATAACTACAAGGCTTATTTCTGAAACCAGTACATTGAGGGTTATTTAGAGCCAGAATAGTAGCGGGGTCAGGAATAGCAAGGTCGGAGCGGGTTGCAGCATATTCATTATAGCCAACATCTCCGCCGCCTGTTCCGGTCGGAATCAGCATATTGTACGAGTCAACACCTCCAGCCAACAATACACACACCAATGCTTTGTAGTCGTCTGCTTCGGTTTCTTTACTTCCATATTTTTTATGGCTCATTGCTCCGTTTACAGCCCCCAGACTTGTGAGCGTACTGAGCAATGTTGTAGTTCCCATAGCGGCACAGCCTGATTGCTTCAAAAAATCACGTCTATTCATTACTTTCAATTATTTATCAGGTAATCAGGTGAGGACATTATTAAATAAATAGCGATACGGGTTCTTCTAAAAGCACTATCAACATTAGGCACTCCGTTTGTTTCAATATAAGCTATATTTAAAAGCACATTTTTGATACTATCCAGTGTTTTCTGCGACAAACGCCCGTGAGCTAAAATAAGGTTATATTTATCTAGTAGTTTAGAAAGGCGGTCGTTCCTTGTCAGCGAGTAGTCACTTTCAAGATTGAATCTTGGGTCTTGGGCTGCTTTGTACACTTCACCAGAGAAAACGCTATAAAAATCGACAGGGTCATCATTAATAAGCCAGCTGTTTAGCGCATTTATGTAGCCTGTTACGGTCTGGGCATTTAAGGTCTGAAACTCAGGCCCAAATTTACCTGTACCTTTCAAAGCTCCATCAGGCGTATAGTCAGGTGAAAAGAAGTTGAATACACTTGGCGAAAAAAGCGGAAGCTGCCCCATTTTATCGTAAGCTCTGCGCATAACGTTCCTGAAAACGCCTCCACTGGCCGTAAGGTTTAGGCCCCTAACCAGATTCATGTATCGCAGAAATGGCTCTTTCAACATACCCTTAAACTGCCCGTTATTACAACAGTCTCTGGCTTCGGGGTCAACCAGAATAGCCCTTATGACGGCCTTTAAATCGCCTCTTACGCCACTGCCATTATTATTAAAAACAGTAGCAACTCTCTGAATATAAGCCGGACTTGGATTTGATGTGATTAAACGCTGAATGAGCCTCCTTGAAATGAATGGGCCAACATTGGGGTGGTTAAATATAATATCAAGGGCATCTTTAATATCGAGTTCGCCATCCTGAACCGAGCGGGTAGGAATGGTACTTCCCAGAAAAGTTTTAGGCCCTACCTCATGGCCATTTACAATTCTTGGGTTGGTTATCCACCATCTTTTATAGGCATCGCTCGAATCGATGGCATAAAACTTAAGTTTCTTGGTATAACTCCAGTAGTTCTTATAAGAATCACCGAGATATTTGCTATCGCCCCACGATAAGCCTGTAAATACTTTGGCCAGATTAGCGATGTCGGTATTATTGTAAGTAGGAATGAGTTTCCCGTTTGAGTCTTTTTTTTCTGTACCATCCAGATTAAGCTGGTATAAGCCTATCGAGAACAACTGCATGATTTCTCTGGCATAGTTCTCATCAGGATATATCTGTTTTCCGTTAGCTACATCGGTGGCATGGTTATTCATGTAGGTAAGATACACTGCCATTGACGGATGGTACGTAATTTTCTCAATCAAGGTTCGGTAATTGGTAAAAGCGTTGTCCATCAATACATCATAATAACTGGCAAGCGCATAGGGGTTACCCTCAAAAGGAGAAATACGCGAAGTAACAAAGACTTCGCTTAGCCCTAAAGCTACACGCCATCGGAGCAGGTCGTTGCTGGTCATACTACCCTGAAACCAAGCGATGTCGAAAAACCAATCACTGATGAATGTGTTTTCGAGTGTTTTGGAGCCATCGGTACGTCTGAGCGAATCTACCACATACTGATGCAGACCCTGTACATAGCTTTCTAATCTGAAATTGTTAGGCTTAGCCAGTTGTTCATCGACCCACTGCTCGATACCCATATTACTGACCCTTTCGATTTCATCATAGGTAGCACCTACCGTAGCCTGAGAAAGCAAGCGAGACGCCGCGTTTTTATTAGGTAAATAACCCGAACTCATTAAGGTTTTAATGCCTGTCTGGTCAGTGGCATTTGAAGAAGACGATACCGAAACATTCTTTACATTGCCTTTGCCAAAAGTTACTTTTGCCTGAGCATGGGCAGCAATGCCCGTAAAAAGGGTAAGTGTAATAATTATTATTCCCCGACAAACTTTAACAAGCCTTTGAATAAAAAGGAAAGATACTCCCATTTTGAAAAAAATAGATAAAACCTTATATATGAAATTTATGATAATACAACAAATTTTACGCTTCTGCGGCAAAGCTACAAGCAGCCACCAATAATGCCTTAAAGCACTGGTGCTTGTTTGTTATTTTGCTGCACAGCTTATAAAATATCTCGGTTGGGTTTTAAAAATTAGTAGTTCTATCTCCTTTTAAAAAAACTTAAAAGTAATCTGTTTTATGGCTAAAAAACAGACCGTTAGATGATTATAAATGTAGGACTAGGTAGTATTATGTTTTACTAACACAAATATATACACATTATTGTATACCCCTGTTAAAAAATAAAAAAATTTTCAGGCTTTAAGTTATTTTTAATACATGTGTGTGGGGGTGTTTTGGTATTAGTTTTCTGGCTCCGATACTTCATCTTCGGCAGAGCCTTGTATTTGTTGCCAAAGGGTGTCCAAATCTTTATTTTTTTCTCCGGTTTTCCCTTTACTTTGTTGTTTTATGTAACTGATTCTATCTTTTGTCATAGGATGAGAACTTAAATACCCGGGCATTTGGTCGGCTTTATATTTTTTTTCTTCATCCTGAAGGCGTTCCATCAGATGCACCATTCCTTGCGGATTCAGGTGGTTATGGTTCATAATTTCAAGCCCTTCCAAATCAGCTTCTTTCTCCATATCACGCGAGAAACTCAACTGATAAATATTATTGGCCTGACTAACCATAATGTTTCCGATGGTAGTCATATCTCCCACTATGATTGAGATTAGCATTGACCCCGCCAGACTACGTGCCAGCCCTTTTAATGAGTGCCGTTCCTTAACATGGGTTACTTCGTGTGAGAGTAAAGCTGCGAGTTCTTCAGGTGATTTTATTTTTTCAAGAATGCCGCTATATACCACTATGTTTCCACCAGGGAGTGCAAAGGCATTTACCTGATTGTCTCGCACGACTGTAAACTTTAAAGGATATGCTGTTTCAAAGTCAATTTTACTTGCAAACTTATTCAATAATCTGGTTTTGCGGCTATCAATGTCTGCGTTACCAACAAAAGCTTTATAAAATTGCTTGCCCAACTCTATTTCGGTATCCATCGGAATTTTGCCTGCTACATAAGCGGCAAGGCTTGGCAAGGCAATAAAATATATACCGGCTACTGTTGACAGAAAAATAGCTACACTAATAAAGACCCCTTTGAACCCAGAACTTGCCATTTCGTTGGCAAATGCCCAAAAGCCTGCGGCGCGTTTGGGCAGATACTTTTCTAATACTTTTGACAAGTCAGAATCTATCGGAAACTCAAGGTATTGATGGGGGAAATCGCCGTATTTCAGCATCGTTTTACCTTTTCCGGTAAATGAGCTATAATCAATTGCTGTAATAGCCCATACCACCTGCATACTATTATAATAAATAGTAAGCGAGTTGCCGAAAACATCTACCTGAGCCTCATAAGGGAGGCTTGTTTTTCCGTCGTAATAAGTAGCCGAGTATTTCATAAATAGAGTATTATCAAGCCAAGTCGATGTCTAGCCAATCGCCAATATCCTCTCCGGTTGCATCACGGTAGTCACTTTCTGTTTGTACCAGTAAATTGGGGTCAAAGGTTCCTTCAATGGCTAATCTTGGCATAATGAAATTCAGGGTTCTGATTTCTACAAATGGTGTAGCAATACCCAATGTAAAAATAGTTATTAAAACATTGGTTACACTCAGTATAAACAAATCGACAATAGTGAGGTCAAGGGTTACTTCGTGCCATTGGCCATTTTGCCATATTTTAGTGTTATCTACATAAAACTGAAATACTTCTCTCTGACGCATCACAGTCACCAATACAAACAAGAAAATTAACAGGAAGTATCTGCTAGTAAAATAAACTATTTTCGCATAATCAGGCAGAAAAATCCACTCTTCAGCTTCACCTGTGCCTATTACTGCTCCGATTGCCAGAGAACCTAAAAACAAAAAAGCAAAATATTTAAGTTTAATAAGAAACAAGTCGGTACCTCGCCCTGTAAAGGCAAATTCGACGTTACCGAAACGGAGATTTTCCGTTACATATCTTCGTAAGTCAACTTGTAACCATGAAAAATATATACCGAGCGTAAAAATTGAGAATAATACGCCTAAAAAGAATCTTCCGATTAGTTCGCTGAGTTGCCCATGATACCCAAAGAATATGCCTCTCCAGGAAGTTCTGGAAAAACGGTATTTTACGGTACCATGCAAAGCCAGCGGATAGATAATTACAAGTAATCCATAGAATAAAAATATGCCAAGCGTAAATCTTAAACCTAGCGGCATAAAAACGAAAATCAGCCCGCCTAATAACAAAAAACCAATTAGCTTGATATATCCTATAAATATCTCTTTACCTGTTCCATGAAAAGTAAAGCGACTATTGGCAAACTCGGTTTGCTCATATAGGTAACGTAGCTTGGCAGCTTTTGCCCACGGATAATAGAAGTTAAACGTTAATAAGCGCAGAATAAAGTTAACTAACTGAATCACAAAAAACTTTGTTCCTTCACCGTGGAAAGATAACTTCCAGTATTCTCTGGGTTGTTCGGCGGCCGTTACCGCTGGCTTGGTAGGTTCACTGGGTGGCGCTACGGTTTCCGTAGAGATGCTTTCGGTAGTTTGGCTGGGTTTACTGAGATTAATTACGTTTTCAGGAGTTTCAGCAGCAGTACTTTCGTTAGGCACAGGTGTAGACTCTCCAGTGGTTGATTCCAGCGGAGTCTCTTCTGGTAAATTGGTTGTCATTTTTAGTCGGTTTTATTATTTTTAAGGTAAGTGTTAGATTCTCTGCTTAAATATATAATATATTTTTATATCTATAACAATCCCTCTTTCAATAAGTCGTGCAAATGTACAAACCCTAATAGTTTGGAGTCTTCTACCACTACCAGTTGAGTAATGTTTTTTTCCTGCATCAGAGCCAGGGCTGTTGCGGCGTAGTCGTCAGGGCTTATTGTTTTAGGCGAGCTTGTCATGATGTGCTGAGCCTTCAGGGTAGCAAAATCAGGTTGTTTGTTTAACATCCGGCGTAAGTCACCATCGGTTATAATACCCAAAAGCGTATCGGTTTCGTCAGTTACGGCAGTAGCTCCGAGCCGTTTCGAGGTCATTTCCAGAATAACCTCATTCAAACTTGCCTGTGCGCCCACTCTAGGCAATTCGTTGTTGGGGTATAGGTCGCTTACTTTCAGGTACATTTTTTTACCGAGGCTTCCTCCGGGGTGGTATTTAGCAAAGTCTCTACTGGTAAAACCCCGCATTTCAAGCAAGCATATAGCCAGCGCATCGCCCAGAGCCAATGCGGCAGTAGTTGAGGTAGTAGGAGCCAGATTAAGCGGGCAGGCTTCTCTATCAACGTGTGCATTCAAAATAAAATCGGCGTGTGTAGCCAGATACGACCGCTCGTTGCTAACCATCGCTATCATTACGTTGCCGTGCATTTTAAGCAAAGGCACCAGCACTTTAATTTCGGGGGTATCGCCACTTTTGGAAATACACAAAACGATGTCTTCCTTCTGAATCATGCCCAAATCGCCATGAATAGCGTCTGCGGCGTGCATAAATAAGGCAGGTGTACCCGTAGAGTTCATGGTGGCTACAATTTTTTGCCCTATAATTGCACTTTTGCCTATTCCGGTTATGACCAATCGGCCCTTACAAGCCAGAATTGCTTCTGCACATAATTCAAATTGTTCATTAATATAATTTTTCAAAGAAAGTATTGCTTCCGCCTCATCTTGCAGAACTTTTTTCGCTACGCTTTGTAAATTTTTTTCTAACTTCGTCTTCACTTTTCTTTATCAGATATTTTAGAGGCAAAAGTAATGCTTGTTAAGCACGCTGCCAAAGATTAGTACCAATTGGGGCATAAAAACCCTGCTTATATCCAGAAACTTAGTCACAACAAAACAATTTATTAAACCACTATATGTATCTATTTAAAAAAAACCGAAGCAAAAATTTGCAAAAAGCAAGTAAAAAAATAGTATCTTAGCAACAGGCTTAAGCCGTTAATCGAACTTTTGTAGTATCTATCGCTAAGGCGAGACATCGCTACGGCAAGTATAAGTATCAGGATTTTCTAACTGTTGTTTACAAGATTACCACAGAGACCTATTGTTTTACTTATTATTTATAGCCGCGGCAAAATATCTCTACAGCGAAAAAATATTTGATAAACTGTTTCATGTTGAAACAGCTAACATAAAATTGCCAGATACTTATATTCCAGTTAATATATAATTAGTAAATTTTCCGTACAGCAATTTTGCGTTTATGGTAGAACCAATTATTAAACAATCATTAAAGGAAAAACTCAAAGAAATTTTTGGTTTTGATGCTTTTCGTGGTGAGCAGGAAGGGATAATCAATAACATAGTGTCTGGTCAGAACACTTTTGTGATTATGCCCACAGGAGCCGGGAAATCGCTTTGTTATCAGCTACCAGCTATGGTACTTGAAGGCACTGCTATTGTGATTTCGCCGCTTATTGCCTTAATGAAAAACCAAGTTGACCAGATGACTGCCTTCGGCATTAATGCCCAGTTTCTGAACTCGACCCTCAATAAGGCCGAAATGACCAAAGTAAAAAACGATGTATTGAACGGGGAGTGTCGCCTGCTTTATATTGCGCCGGAATCGCTTACCAAAGAAGATAACCTTACTTTTTTGCAGAAAGCGAAACTTTCTTTTGTTGCCGTTGATGAAGCTCACTGTATTTCAGAATGGGGGCATGATTTCCGGCCTGAATACCGCCGAATCAGAGGTATTATTGATGACATCAACCCGAATTTACCTGTTATTGCGCTTACAGCTACTGCCACCCCAAAGGTGCAGCAAGACATAAAGAAAAACCTTAACATGGACGAGGCGATGGTGTTTAAATCATCGTTCAACAGAAAGAATCTTTATTACGAAATTCGTCCGAAAATTGATTCTAAAAAACAACTCATTCGCTATATTCTTAATAATAAAGGCAAATCTGGTATTGTATACTGCCTGAGCCGTAAAAAAGTAGAAGAAATTGCTAATTTGTTGAGCGTTAACGGTATTAAAGCATTGCATTACCATGCAGGGCTTGACGCCGACACACGTATGAAGAATCAGGATGCCTTCCTGAACGAAGAAGCCGATGTAATTGTAGCAACCATTGCTTTCGGAATGGGTATTGATAAACCCGATGTTCGCTTTGTGATTCACTACGACGCGCCAAAATCGTTAGAAGGGTATTATCAGGAAACAGGAAGAGCCGGCCGCGATGGGCTGGAAGGAAACTGCCTGATGTTTTATAGCTTCGATGATATTCTGAAACTAGAGAAGTTCAACAAAGATAAAACCGTTACCGAGCGCGACAACGCCAAAGCTCTGCTGATGGAAATGGTGGCTTATTCAAATCTGGGTATTTGCCGCCGCCGCCAGTTACTGAGCTATTTTGGCGAGTACATGGAAAAGGACTGCGGTTTTTGTGATAACTGTCTTAAACCAACCAAGAAGTTTAAAATAGAAGATGAAGCCGTACTGGCTCTGAAGGCTATTCAACAGATAGGTGAAAGGTTTGATATTCAGCATATTGCCGACGTATTAACAGCCAATACTTCAAACCCTTATATCCGTAGCTATGAACACGACAAACTTGAAGTGTATGGCAAAGGAAAAGGAATGTTTGTAGATGCCGACGAAGAGGATGACGACGACGAAGAAGAGGAAGAATTAGATATCATTAGCGATGATGAAGGAGATGAGGATGACGACGCACCAGTAGCAACCAAAAGCCCTTTGCAGTCGCCTAAAAAAGTCGAAAAACCAGCTAAGAAGTCGGATGCCAAGAAAACACCAAACGATTACTGGGTATCGATTCTACGCCAGATGATGGTGTTGGGTTATCTGGAAAAAGATATTGAAAATGCTTACGGTGTAGTTAAACTTACCGAAAAAGGAAAGAATTTCATACCTGATTCTTACCCGATTACTATTTCGGAAGACCATAACTACGAAAATACCGAAAGTAGCGACGACGACGACGTACAAATGAACAGCGGGCCATCGGGCGGTGGTGGAGCGTTCGACTCTGCGTTGTTTGAATTGCTCAAGGCGCTTCGCAAGAAAATAGCCAAAGATAAAAATGTACCACCTTATGTGGTTTTTCAGGACCCTTCTCTGGAAGAAATGGCTACTACTTACCCAACTACCTCGCAGGATTTGGCTCAAATCAATGGCGTAGGGTTAGGGAAAGTACAAAAATTCGGGAAGCCTTTTCTGGAATTGATTTCAAAATATGTAGAAGAAAACGAAATCGAAACCACTCAGGATTTAGTAGTTAAGTCGGCTGTTAATAAATCGAAAATAAAGATTTTTATTATTCAGCAGATTGACCGCAAAATTGATCTGGATGAAATTGCTGAATCGAAAGATTTAACAATGACCGAACTCATGGAAGAAATTGAGCATATATGCTATTCAGGTACGCGTCTTAACCTTGATTATTATATTAATCAGGTAATTGATGAGGAACATCAGGATATTATTTATGAGTATTTCATGAGTGCCGAGACCGACAATATTCGTGCGGCTCAGAAAAATTTTGATGGCGAAGACATCACCGAAGAAGAATTACGTTTAATGCGTATTAAATTCTTGTCGGAAATGGCCAATTAATTTATTACCTTTGACGCAAACATTTGCAACATCAGCCAGCGAGGCCATGTATAATACAACAAAATCATAGAAAAGTGTGAACAGCACAGTAATGTGCTTCACACTTTTTTATTTTATTACCATTCTGAAAATTGGTTTATAAGCCGTAATTTTGGGAGTAAAATGCTGTAAAGAAGGCGAAAATGTGGTACAAATAGTTTTATTATCGTTTAGTTTAAATAATTATTATTAAATACAATTTATCAATCAAATCATACAAGTTACCATGAATATTTTCGTTGGAAGTCTCCCCTTCAGATTGGAAGAAAGTGAATTAAAGCAATATTTTGAAGAATACGGTGAAGTAAGTTCTGTAAAAATTATTACTGATAAAGTCACTGGGAGAAGCAAAGGCTTCGCCTTTGTAGAAATGCCTGACAATGCAGCGGCTCAAAAAGCTATCAGCAAATTAAATGGCTCAGATATCGGCGGCCGTACTGCCGTAGTTAACCAAGCCGAAGAAAGAAGAGAAAGACCATCAGGTGGTGGTGGCGGTTTCAACCGTGGCGGTGGAGATTACAACCGCGGTGGCGGCGGACGCCGGTACTAATAAAGTACTAAATAACCTTCCTCAGACACATTTCCTGATACATTCGGGGAATCGAGCTTCCATTACTCATGGTGTGCCTGGGTTTCTTTTTCATTAAATTTTGAATAGAACGTTTCTGATATAGAAGTGAAAACAATAAAAAAGCCTCTCAGGTTATGAGAGGCTTTTTTCTATACACTTACTTGTGTCCGGCGGAAAGTTTTGTTGAGTATCCCTCTGTAAATACTTCCGAACTTTTCATAACACCACTTTTTCAGTTCGCGTATTTCTCGGAAGGACAATAGTTTTAACGATTTTTTTAATTCTTTTTCAAACAAACTACTTTCAAAACTTACTTTTTCCAGGATTAATTTTACATAGTCTAACATTTTCATAAACATCATTAGTTGGCTAGAATGGGTTATAAAATGACTAGTAGATTGTAAATTTACCAAATATTTTTTTAATAAAAACAAGAAAAAATTTAATTTTTTATTAAAAAAATATTAATAAATATAAAGTTGCTTATCAGCCCCCTTTACTAATTTAACGCCTCTAATACTTCTGATATTTCTTTTGTATTATTAAAAAAAGATGAAATCTTCAGCAGTACCGCTTCCATGGTGGCATCGGGGCAAGAAGCCCCACAAGTAAGTAAAATTGTTGTTTTTTCCTGCTCAGGAATAAACGCTGACGTTACCTCTTGCCTGCTATGGAGGTCATAATGCTGAATAAGGTTTTTATCCAGAATTTTATCCTGTGACTTTATAAAATACGTTGGCAATTGCTCTTCACAAAGTTCTACCAGATGCGAAGTATTAGAACTATTATACCCCCCTACTACTACGGCAAAATCGGCTTTGTGTTTTAGTAGTGCATAAGTAGCTTCTTGATTATCATTTGTAGCATAGCACAGGGTATCACGGGTATTAGCAAAATGTTTCTCTGTCTGCTGAGGTTGTAGCTGGTAGTAATCAACAATGATTTGTTTCAGGTAATCGGCTATGGCCTGAGTATCCGAAGCCAGCATGGTTGTCTGATTTACTACGCCAATGCGTACAAGGTCTTTGTCAGGGTCAAAGTCTTTTGAGTAGCGTCCGGCAAAATCCTGATAAAATTGTGCTTTGGGCAAACTTCTGGTTATGTATCGGGCCAGCAGTTTGGCTTCTTCCATGTCGTTTACTACTACTGTTGGGGCGTTTTCTTTACTGTGCGAAAAAGTAGCCCTTGTTTCTTCGTGCGTTGGTTTACCGTGTACTATAATACTGTATCCGCGTTCTCCTATTTGTTGCGCCCTGTTCCATACTTTTTCTACAAACGGGCAGGTAGTATCATATTTATAGGGGTCAATCTGTAATGCTTCAAGTTGTTGCTGAATCTCCAGTGTAGTGCCAAAAGCCGGTACAATTACGGCATCGTTGGGGGTTAGTTCGTTCCAGTCAATTAGCTGATTCCCTTTGGTATCCATCAGAAACTTTACTCCCTGCGATTGTAAATCGGCATTTACGTCAGGGTTATGAATCATTTCGCTTAACAGAAATATACGTTTATCAGGGTTTTCGCTGATGGTTCTGTAAGCAATTTCAACCGCATTTTCTACTCCGTAACAAAAACCAAAATGACGCGCAATCAGAAAAGTAACAGGCCCCAAATCAAGCACCGTCGGCGAAAAATCTTTTTTCAGGCGGTCTTTTGTGCGGCGTAGCTCTTTGATTCTCCCGATAATGTTGCTTTTATAAATTTCTGGAATAACAAACGATTTCATGAGGAATATTAAGTGTTAAAACTGATGATTTTCTACAAATATGCTGCAAGGTGCACCATGTTTGTATCGATTAAGGAGTATCTGCCACATTAAATTTTACAAATTTACAATATGTATAAAATAAAATACAGAATTATCTGTATTTTCGCACTTACTAGCCTCTACCCAAGTAAAATAACATATTTTGATGCGTTTGAGTTTTATCTTTTTTCTGGGAGTAATATTTTTTAAGTCTTCGGGCCAAAGTACTTTTACTCCGATGAATGGCGATTATCTACATTATATAGAGCGCTATGAAATTAAAAGTGGTAAATTGTCAGATAAGTTTTATAGTAATGTAAAACCCATTGGCCGCAAAGATTTGGTAGAATTAAGTCTTAATCTGGAAAAAGACTCTTTATCTCGCCTTTCGTCTGTTGACCTTTTTAACCTGATGTATTTGCAGAATGATAGCTGGGAATGGCTGGCTGATAATTCTCCTAACGGCCTGAGTGAAGCAAAGGCCATTCAGAATAATACCCGAAAACCTTTTCTTAAATATTTTCTCCAAAAGAAATCAGATTTTTATTATCACCACAACGAAGATTTTGATATACATATCAGCCCGATTCTACATTTTGCCTATGGCAACGATAATCTGACCAACAACGCCCCCTATACCAATACCAGAGGGATTGAAATCAGAGGAATGTTAAATAAAAAGCTGGGCTTTTATTCAATGTTTACTGAAAACCAGATTGCTTACCCTGCCTATGTACGAGATTATGCCCGCCTTTACGACGGTTTCCCGTATGAAGGCTTTACCAAAGTAATGAATTCAGACTCTACCCGACTAGTGGCTGATTTTTTCTCGGCAAGAGGTTACATTACCTTTAACGTTTTGAAGAATCTGACTTTTCAGTTCGGGCATGACAAAAACTTTATAGGTTCGGGTATTCGTTCCATGATTTTGTCCGACTTCTCGGCACCGTATCTGCATCTGAAAGCCATTACGCAAGTTGGCAGGTTTCAATACATCAATATTTTTGCACAAGCCATCAATAAACAGGTTCCGGTGGCAGCCGATGGTACTGAGCAAAGGCCCCCAAAATACTTTACGTTTCATCACCTGAGTGCAAACATTACTAAAAATCTGAATATTGGTTTGTTTGAAACCATTGTTTTTGGTCAGCGCAAAATCGGGTTTGATATTAACTACCTGAACCCCGTTATTTTTTACCGTTATGTAGAAGGAAATCTGGGAAGTGTTGATAACTCAATTGTAGGGATGGATTTTAAATACAATTTCCTACGGAGCTTTTCGCTTTACGGGCAATTGGTACTTGATGAGTTTAACCTGAAACATTTTAAGCAAAAAGGCTGGTGGGCTACCAAATACTCTACCCAGATTGGCGCGCGCTATATAGATGCCTTAGGTATCAGAAATCTTGACTTACAGGCCGAATATAATTTGGCACGACCTTACACATATAGCCATAACTCAACTTATAGTAATTATGTAAATTATAATATGCCTCTGGCGCATCCGTTGGGGTCAAATTTTAAGGAGTTTTTGTTTATTGCCCGTTATCAGCCACTCAACCGCCTGACATTTACCTATAACCTAATGCTGGCCAAACATGGCGAAGATGCCGGAGCCATTAACTGGGGCGGGAACATCCAACGTAATTATAACCTAATGCGCCCGGGCGAATACAATAACTTTATTGGGCAAGGTAATACGGCTAATATACAGTTAATGGATATAGGCGCGTCTTATATGCTGGGGCATAATTTGTTTATTGATGCCAGTTTTACGAACAGAAAGCTACAATATGTAAACACCTCACAAACAATTAATAATCGGGTGTTATCGCTAGGTGTGCGTTGGAACATAGGCAAAAGACAACTACTTTTTTAGTATTTTCATCTACTTTTAATGTTATTTTCGTGGCATAACCAGCTTTTTTCATAATTTTGCAATATAGTTGCATTTAATAATCATGATACCCAAGTTGTATCATTTAGCTTATGAAAAAAAGTCTGTTTATATTTTTTAGTCTACTCTGTTTCTCTGCCGCTGCACAAACAAAAGAAGAAATACCCACTACAAGTTCGCATTGTGACTGCTTTATTCAGGGGGTAGTGCGCGACAACACCACTAAGGAGCCTATCGTTGGGGCGGTAGTAGTAATTAAAGAGCAAAATAAAGGGGCAACCACCGATATTAACGGCCGCTACCGCATTGCTAATCTTTGTCAGGGAACTTACACCCTCATTGGGCGTATTGTTGGTTATCAGGAAAAAAGCTATACCATCAAACTCGAACACGGAGCCGAACAGGATATAAAACTAACCGAGAACGAACTGCATCTGGCTAATGTGGATATTAAGGCCGAAAAGATTGACAACCTTACACAAACCAAAAATGTGCTTTCGGATGCGGCTCTTGACCAGACAAGAGGGCAGTCATTAGGCGATGCCTTGAAACAGATTTCGGGCGTAACTACCTTGCAAACAGGTAGTTCAATTGCCAAGCCTGTTATTCATGGCATGCACTCAAATCGGGTTTTGATTATGAATAACGGGGTAAGGCAGGAAGGCCAGCAATGGGGCAGCGAACACGCACCGGAAATTGACCCCTTTGTTGCCAAAAAAATAACTGTTCTGAAAGGGGCTGCCGGCGTAAGATATGGCTCTGATGCTATTGCCGGTGTAATTATGCTAGAACCAGAACCCCTGCCCGACTCTAGCAGCATAGGTGGCGAAGTAAATACAGTTTACTTTACTAATGGCAATCAGGTAGTAAGTTCGGGCATAATTCAGGGCGGAATCGGCTTTAAAAAAGCAACTATTCCTCAATCAGTCGGGTATCGGGCGCAAGGCACTTTTAAACGAGGTGGCGATATAACTACCCCCGATTATCGATTAGCCAATACAGGGGTATCTGAGATAAATTTTTCGTTATCGGCCAATTACAAACGGCGCAATTGGCAAACAGAAGTTTTCTTTAGCCAGTTTAACACCAAAATAGGCGTATTTTCGGGGTCACATATTGGCAATGTAACCGACCTCATTGAAGCATTGCAACGAGGTAAACCCTTGAGTGTTTACACGCCCGAACAATTTACTTATACTATTGGCAGGCCGTATCAGGATGTTCAGCATAATTTACTGAAGCTAAAAAGTTCTAACCAGTTCCGTACCGGAAAATTATCCCTCACGCTAGGGCGGCAGTATGACTTCAGAAAGGAAGTAGACATTTTAAGAGGGGATAAAAATCTGGTTCAGATTTTTCAGCTAACTACCTACACAGGCGAGCTGCTTTTTGAACATAAAGCCCTTTATAAACTTTTAACAGGTTCGATCGGGATTAACGGGAATTTCCAGCAGAATCTTACCACAGGCACCTTGCGTGAACCTCGTTCGTCAACAGTGCTTATTCCTAATTTCCTGAACTGGACGGGGGGTATCTTTCTGATTGAACGACTCGTAAGAAGCCATTGGGAGATAGAAGGAGGCATGAGGTATGATTTCAGAAATCTGGATGTATACCGGATTCCGCGTGGGCAACAGGCTGTTATAGAAAACAATAAGCAGAACGAGAATTTTACTGGTACACTGGGTGTTAATTTCCGCCCTAATGCCCAATGGAATTTTCTGTTTAATGCAACTTCTGCATGGCGTGCACCCACAGTTAATGAATTATACAGCGATGGTGTACACCACGGAGCCGCCAGCTATGAAAAAGGCGACGAAAACCTGAATCCTGAGGTTGCTACTAATTTTTCGTTTACAACCAACTACGTTTCAAAACTGGTACAACTAGAACTACATTTGTATCATAATTATATCCGAAACTTTATCTTTTTGTCGCCTACGGGGCGCCCTACCCTTACGGTGCGAGGGGCTTTTCCTGAGTTCTGGTATACACAAACCAATGCCCGTTTCAGCGGGGCCGACTTAAGCGGTATTTTTCAGCTACAAAAACATATTTCACTTAACTCGAAGGTTTCATACTTGCAGGCACAAGATATTACCCATGCACAGCCGCTTATTATGATAGCTCCTAACCGCTGGGAAAATACCTTGCATTTTGACTGGAAAAAAAGTGGTGTTTCATTAACAAACCTCTATGTAGCTAAACAAAACAGGGTGCCAACCAAAGTGATTTTTAAGGATATTCCGGCTAATGAAATTATTTTTAATCAGTACGGAGGCGATTTTGCTCCCCCACCTCCGGCTTATATGCTTTGGTCGGCGGCGTTTACACAACAATTGCGCGTAAATCGGCAACCTCTTAGTTTATCGCTAACGGTTACTAATTTGCTTAATACTACTTACCGCGATTACCTGAATAGGTTCAGGTATTTTGCCGATGAAATGGGCCGAAATTTTGTAATAAGGGCTAAATACGTGTTTTAATTAAGGACTTTTTAACGTCAAATTAATTTTTGCAATATTGTTGCGTAATTAAACACAGACTTTTATATTTGCACCATTGTTGCAAATATAAACTCATTGTTTAAATTTTAAATCCCATGCAAAGAAATCGTATTTTACTTTTGGGCAGCCTTACATTAGGAATGTTGTTTTCGATGACAGCCTGTAAAAAAGAATCAGTAGACGTTGAAGAAGAAAATGAAATTATTACTACCGTAAAGCTAAACTTTACGGCAGGTGGTACTACTCAGAGCTTTGTTTTTAATGACCCTGACGGCGACGGCGGTAATGCACCTCTTAAATTTGATAACATAAGTTTAAAAGCTAATACCACTTATACACTTACAGTAGAGTTGATGGATGAGTCGAAGAATCCTGCGCAAGATATTACAAAAGAAGTACAGACCGAAAGCGACGAACACTTGTTTGTGTTTACTCCTTCGCCTTCAAACCTGCTTACATATACCTATGGCGATAAAGATGCGCGGAATCTCCCAATTGGCTTAACCGGAACCGTAAAAACCGGAGCTGCGGGCAGCGGTAAATTAAAAGTACAGTTGCGCCACCAACCGCCAATTAATGGGAAAGATGTAAAAGACGGCACCCCTACTCCGGGTAGTGATGACGTAAACCTTGATTTTAATCTGTCAGTACAGTAAATACAATTTAGTTTAGGAATAACAAAACCACAGGCTTATTGCTTGTGGTTTTTTATTGTGACGACTCGCGCAGGTTTACCTCAGTAGGTATTTTAATGGTTTTTACCGCAGCGTTCATCCGCTTGTTTTCGATGGTATCGAGCAATATTTCTACGGCTGTTTTACCTATTTCAAAAGCGGGCTGCACCACGGTGCTTAAAGGAGGGTCGAGCAAATGAGCAACTCCAAGATTTGTAAAGCCAATAAAGGCTACTTGCTTAGGTATGGCTATGCCTTTAGCTTTTACAGCTGCAAAACTATCAAGCGCAAGGCGGTCGCTGGCAGTAAAAATGGCATCAGGCTTTTGGGTGTCAAGTACTTCAAAAATTACCTGCCGAGCTTCTTCGGGTTCAAACCCGCAGTATCTCACAAGGTTTTGGTCATAGGGCAAATGGTATTTTTCCAGCGCAGCTTTATATCCTGCAAGCCTTTCATGTGTGGTTGATAATAACGATGGGCTTGTAATATGCGCAATACGTTTTCTGCCTGAAACAATCAGGTGTTCTGTTGCCTGGAAGGCCCCCTGAAAATTATCGGCTACTACTTTGTTTACCTCTATCTGCGCCGATACCCTGTCAAATACAACAAGTGGTACACCTTTTGCCTGAATCGCCAGTAAATGGCTTACGTCGGTCGTTTGCCCCGACAATGAAATCAACAAGCCATCAACCTTGCGGTCTATGAGGTGTTGCACGTTTTCTACCTCACGGCCATACAACTCGTGGCTCTGGAAAATCACAACATGATACCCCCTGTTATAAGCAACAGCTTCAATACCATTGATGGCCTGAGAGAAAAAATTATTGGCTATCTCGGGCACTACTACCCCTATGGCTCGGCTTCTGTTTTCTTTCAGGCTCAGGGCAATAGGATTAGGGCGGTAATTCATCTTCTCAGCATATTCCAACACCAGTTTTTTAGTTTCCTGATTAATTTCATAGCTTCCCCTTAAAGCTCTCGAAACCGTAGAGGTAGAAAGATTCAGGGCCTTAGCAATGTCTTTGATGGTTATCGCTTCCAAGATTAATAAAAAAGTACAATTTCATAAAATAACTGCCAGTACTCAGAAGTACCTCGGCAGCTACGAATAACAACCAAAGATATTAAAATTATTGTAACCAGTATAAGAGATGATATTTTTTGGTAACGTTCCCGATAACGATTGCATAAATAAAGTCAATTATTTATTTGTTTCTGGCTGTATTACATTTGCATCTTAGCGTGTACATTTGAGGGCTTACTCTGAAAGAGTACAGCGGTTCATCTTAGAATTTTCCTATTCAACTGAATAAAATGTTTAGTCTCTCGGGTAAAATAGCACTTGTTACAGGCTGTAACAAAGGTATAGGTAAAGCAATAGCCATTGGGCTTGCCGAGGCCGGAGCCGATATTATTGGGGTATCGGCCACAATTGAGTTAACCAATAGTGCGGTTGAAATAGCCGTTAAAAACTTACAGCGCAATTTCAAGGCATATCAGGCCGACTTCAGCAATCGCCAGAGCCTGTATGGATTTATTGAACAGGTGAAGGCCGACTACCCACGCATTGATATTCTGGTAAATAATGCCGGAACCATTATGCGCAAACCTGCCGCCGAACACCCCGACGAATACTGGGACACTGTGATGGCAATTAACCTTGATTCACAGTTTATTCTGGCACGGGAAATTGGCAAGGTTATGCTGGCACAACAATCGGGTAAGATAATCTTTACGGCTTCGTTGCTCACCTTTCAGGGCGGAATTAACGTGCCCGGATATGCCGCCAGTAAAGCCGCTATCGGTAGCCTCATAAAAGCACTTGCCAACGAATGGGCATCGAAGGGTATTAATGTAAATGGCATTGCCCCCGGCTACATTGCTACCGATAATACCGAAGCCCTAAGAAATGACCCCGACAGAAGCGCATCGATTCTTGGCCGAATTCCTGCCGGACGCTGGGGCGAACCCGAAGACTTTAAAGGTCCTGCTATATTTTTGGCTTCGGATGCGGCCAGTTATGTGCATGGCACTATTTTAACCGTAGATGGCGGCTGGATGGGCCGTTGATAAATAATCTGGATTTAGTTCATTAAATATAAATGCCCTATGGGCTTAAAAGTTATGCAAGTAAGATACGAAAATAGTCCGAAGGAAACGGCTGGTATGGATACCACCGAACTAAGAAATAATTTTCTGGTTGAAACTCTTTTTACACCCGACCAGTTGCACCTTGTTTATTCACACTATGACCGTATGGTGCTGGGTGGAATTATGCCTAAAAATGAGGCAATTGTTTTGGATACTTATGACGAATTAAAAGCCGATTTTTTTCTGGAAAGACGAGAATTAGGCATTATAAACGTGGCAGGTGATGGAAAGATACACGTTGACGGGCAAACCTTTGCTGTAAACAAGCTCGATTGCCTCTATGTAGGCAGAGGAGCCAAAAAAGTGAGTTTTGAAAGCACAAACGCCGATACCCCCGCCAAGTATTTTATTCTTTCGGCACCTGCTCATGCTAGTTACCCTACCCGACTCATGACCAAAGAAGAGGCTTCGCCGGCTAGTATGGGTGCTATTGAAACGGCCAATCAACGGGTTATTTACAAATATATTCATGCCGATGGCATCAAAAGCTGCCAACTGGTAATGGGCCTAACGGTATTACAAACCGGAAGTGTCTGGAACACCATGCCTTCGCACACACATGACCGCCGCATGGAGGTGTACTGCTATTTTGATGTTCAGGAAAACCACGGAGTATTACACCTGATGGGGCAGCCACAACAAACACGTCATTTATGGATAAGTAATCATCAGGCTATTATTTCTCCGCCGTGGTCGGTTCATTCAGGTTGTGGAACAGCCAATTACTCTTTTATTTGGGGGATGGCCGGCGAAAACCAGTCGTTTGCTGATATGGACTTTATTGCCATTCCAGAATTACGTTAATCGGCTTGTTTTACTGGCTTTTTTCTGGTGGATTAGCATCCATCTGGTGCTTTTTATTGTGTTATCTCAACCTTTATTATATTATGAAACTATCCTCAAAACTTACCGTTATGTTCCTGTTAGGAACAATAATATCGTTCGGACAAAAAAAGATTGATGTTGCCAAAGAGTTTGCCTTTGCCGCCCAACAGTATGAGGGTATGCTGAAAAGCCACCCCGACATTACTAAAACACCACAGTCGACCAACCCCGATGGTTCACCTCGAGATATGCCTACCAGTTGGTGGTGTAGTGGTTTTTTCGGTGGGTCGCTATGGTATATTTTTGAACAAACCAAAGACCCCAAATGGAAAGAAGCCGCCGATAAATGGACAATGGCCATAGAAAAAGAAAAATACAACACTGGCACACATGATTTGGGCTTTATGCTTTACTGCCCATTTGGTAATGGATACAGGCTTACGAAAAACGAAAAATACAAAGAAATTATGCTGACGGGTGCGAAATCGCTTGCCACACGCTTCGACCCTAAAGTGGGAGTAATAAAATCATGGAACAACTGGCAGGGATATAAATATCCGGTAATTGTAGATAACATGATGAATCTTGAGTTTTTGTTCTGGGCTGCGCGTGAATCGGGCAATAAGGAGTTTTATAATATTTCGGTTACACACGCCGACAACACCCTTAAAAACCATTTCCGCCCTGATGGTAGCAGCTATCACGTAATAGCTTACGGCGAAAACGGAGAGGTATTAAAAAAAGGTACTCATCAGGGTTATGCGGCCGAATCGGCATGGGCCAGAGGCCAAGCGTGGGCATTATATGGCTATACCGATATGTACAGAGAAACCAAAGACCGGAAGTATCTGGCACAAGCCGAAAAAATAGCCGACTTCTACCTGAACCACCCGAATTTGCCTCAGGATAAAATTCCGTACTGGGATTTTAACGCTCCGAATATTCCGAATGAAGAACGTGACGCTTCTGCCGGAGCAATTACGGCCTCGGCATTGCTTGAATTAAGCACCTATGTTAATAAAGCCAAAAGCAAGGTGTATTTCAATGCTGCCGAAACCATGCTACAAAGTCTGGCAGGGCCAGCCTATAAAGCTAATCTTGGCGAAAACAACCACTTTATTCTGAAACATTCGGTAGGTGCAAAACCGTTGAAATCAGAAATCGATGTACCTCTTGTTTATGCCGATTACTATTTTCTGGAAGCCTTGTTGCGTTACCAGAAACTAAAAAAATAAATCCTCGGCAAGCCCTTTATCTAACCACCTGATAAAGGGCTTTTTTGTTTTTTTGCCTACATAAACTTCGCCCTTCTGAGACATTATTTAGTCTCCCAATCCATAATCTTCGTTTACACGTATTTATTGAACGGAATGCCCTATTCTAAACACGCAATTGCCTGAAAGCCAAGCAATAAAAAAACATTATTAATCATAAAAAATAAATTATTGAGCGGTACCAAAAAAAGTTTTTGCTTCGCTTTGGCAAAATAATTGCTACATTTTATTATGAGTTAACCAATTGTTTGTCCGGCTATATAAAACCGGAGTGTTTTCCTAATAATTTTCTAAAGCATCAATTATACTTTGGCCAATAGCAAGCCAGAGTTATGTTAAATCATAAGGCGTTCTTAACCCGAATAATTCTATAAAAGTGAAAAGGTATAATTATCGCTTTCAAAATTTCTTACAAATCTTAACTAATAATGAGCAAAAAATTGAAACTTCTGATTATTGATGACGAAGCAAGTATCAGAAAAGTTTTAGAGCATTTTCTTAATAAAGAATTTGATGTAACAGCCAAAAACGATGGCATGGAAGGCATGAGCTGGCTGGAAGCTGGTAACGATACTGACTTTATCATTGCCGACCTGAATATGCCTAATCTGAATGGCAAGGAATTTATAAAGGTTATCAGGGCTAGTAATCTGTATGCCGATTTGCCTATTATTATTTTATCAGGCACCGACGAAAGCAAAGAACGAATTGAGTGCCTGAATCTGGGTGCCGACGATTTTATGCTTAAACCTTTTAACCCTATGGAGGTACACGCCAAAATCAAGGCTATTCTCAGACGTGTAAAACCTAAATCTGTGGTTGATGCCAACTAAACTTAGTCTATTATTTAATCTATGGATACTACTATACAAACTACCAAAGAACAAACAGAAGAAAAACTTCCGATTAAAGTTATTCTGGTAGAACAAGATAATAAAGCTGTTGTAGATTTTCTGAAAAGATTCGGGGAGAAAATTCATGTAAAAGTGATGGATAGCCCTGAAAACTGCCTCGAATATCTGAAAAGTACCTATCCACCCGATGCCATCATTATCAGCAAAAATAGTGGCGGCTTAAAGTTTCTGGAAACAATCAGGCAGCAAGCATGGACACGCACCTTGCCTGTGGTTATTACCAGCGATAACATTACGCAGGGTTTAATCAAAGAAATTCATGACAAAGGCGGTGACGACGTTTATCCGAAAGATTTTAGTTCAGGTGATTTAATTACTCGTCTGAATTATTTCATTAAACGCCGCCATTACAAGGCCATGCAACAAACCAAAGCGAGTATCATGGATGTAAAGATACCTTTCTGGAAACGCTTTATTGATGTAACCACCACCGGCCTTGCGCTGTTGTTGCTCTCGCCGCTTTTACTGATAGTAGCAATTTTAATTAAACTTGACTCAAAAGGCCCTGTTATTTATTTGTCGAAACGTGTAGGTGCAGGCTATAAGATTTTTAGTATTTATAAATTCAGAACCATGCGAACCGATGCCGACCAGATGATTAAAAACATGGGTTCGCTGAATATGTATACCAAAGCCTCCGACACGCCAAAGCAAGCAATGGGTCTTTGTGATACCTGCACAAGCATAGGCACTTGCCAACAACAGTTGTATCTGGATGGTGAGATTGTCTGCGAAAAAATGTATTTGTCGGAGAAAAAAGACAAAGTAGCCTTTATGAAGTTCCAGAACGACCCACGCATTACCAAATTGGGTAAGTTTCTGCGTAATACCAGTATCGATGAGTTACCTCAGTTGTTTAATATCTTTCTGGGAGATATGTCGCTGGTTGGCAACCGCCCATTACCGCTTTATGAGGCTGAAAAACTCACTACCGACGAATATATCGAGCGTTTTGCCGGCCCCGGAGGTTTAACCGGACTATGGCAGGTAACCAAACGCGGCAAAGGCAAGAAAGATATGACCGAAGAAGAGAGAATCCAACTAGATATTGAATATGCCCGAAACTTCTCGTTCAAATATGATATGAAAATTTTCTTCATGACATTTCCGGCTTTGTTTCAGTCTGAAAATGTGTAATTACCGAAAATATTTTAACCTGTTTTTTATAAAATTAACTGTATACAATGATTCGTTTTTCGTTGCCTGCATGGGTAAAACAAATATTGGGTAAATCGTTACGTCTGAGTGATTATTCGACTACTGAAATTGAAGAATTAAAGCAAAAGCTATCCAGATTTTCGGTCGATGACCCTGTGGTGAGTGTGGTCATTCCTGCATGGAACGAAGAAGAAGGCATTTTGCATACATTAATTTCGCTGGCCAATAGCAATACGCAATATCCTGCCGAATTAATTGTGGTTGATAATAACTCAACCGACGGAACCAGTGCCTTACTGAAAAAGCTAGGTATTAAAACATTGCTCGAAACCAAGCAGGGTGTTGGGCACGCCCGAACCGCAGGGCTACACTATGCCAAAGGTAAATATATACTGACCGCCGACAGCGACACGCTGTATCCGCCCGGTTGGATTACGGCCATGACCAAAACCATGATTGACGGCGAAAATGAGCCTGTTTATTGTGTACATGGTAGCTATTCGTTTCTGCCCGGGCCATCAACACCCCGCTGGCAGTATGGTTTATATGAGGTTCTAAGCAGTTACGTCATAAAAAAGAAAGAACGCACACAGCCTTTTCTGAATGTACTGGGCTATAATAGCGGCTTTATCCGCCAGAAAGGCATTGATGTAAACGGCTATGACATTGCCGTTCAGCGCACATTCAGGGGAGTAGCCGGAGACTCCGAAGGCCATGCAGCCGAAGATGGCATGATGGCCCTACGTTTACAGGAAGCAGGCGGAAAAATTAAAGCAGTAGATGGCGAAGATGGCAGGGTCTGGACAAGCGACCGCCGGATTCAGATAGATGGTGGTTTAAGAAAAGCCTTGATATTCCGTGTAAAAAAGCATCTTTTCAAAAAATAATTCATGCCATGTCAATAGTTCAAACCATCAAATCGAACGAACGCTTAAAAAAGTTTGTGCATTGGTGCCTTATTCCGAAACATCAGGCCCGGCCACGGCTTTGGGTGCAATGGTTTGTAAACCCGTTTTTTCATAAAAAAGGCAAAGGCAGCACGGTTTGTCACAGAACCCGCATGGATGTATTACCGTTTCAGCCCTTTAGCCTCGGTAATTATAGTACTATCGAAGATTTCGCTACGGTTAATAATGGTGTGGGGCCTGTGCATATAGGCAACAACTCACGTATTGGTATCGGCAATGTTATTATAGGGCCTGTAAACATTGGTAACAATGTAATTCTGGCGCAGAATATCGTATTGAGTGGGTTAAACCATGTTTATACCGACATTCAGACCCCTATCTATTTACAACCTGTTACTACTGCTACTATTACCATAGAAGACGACTGCTGGATAGGTGCCAATGCTGTTTTAACAGCAGGCGTAACCATAGGTAAGCACAGCGTAGTAGCCGGAGGGGCAGTAGTTACCAAAAACATACCGCCGTATAGCGTAGCCGTTGGGAATCCGGCGCGGGTAATAAAACAATATAATGCCGAAACCCAGCAATGGGAAAACGTCGGAAAATAACAGGTTTATACAGAAAACATCTTCCATTTAGTACCAATCAATATGCCAAATAATCTGCCTAAAGTTTCTATTATTACTATTAACTTTAACGGTGCTGCCGTAACCGCCGACTTGCTGAGGTCGCTGGAAAAAATTACGTATCCGTCAATAGAGGTAATTGTAGTTGATAATAGTACTAAAGAACCAGGCCTTGAGCTACCTGTCGATTTCCCGTGGATAAAATACATAAACACCGGAGAGAACAAGGGCTTTGCAGGTGGCAACAACCGAGGGCTTGAAGTAGCCACGGGCGATTATCTTTTCTTATTGAACAACGATACTGAAGTAGACCCCCATTTTCTGGAACCACTGGTTACCCGTATGCAAAACGATACCAGTATTGGGGTAATGTGCCCTAAAATTCTTTACTTCGACGAGCCTAATACTATTCAGTTTGCAGGTTTTTTACCCATTAATCCTGTTACAGGGCGAGGGTTTTCGATTGGTTATCTGGAAAAAGACAAAGGGCAGCACGACCAAGCCAGACCTACCTCACGAGCGCATGGAGCAGCCATGATGTTTTCGAGAGCAGCTTTTGAAAAAGTAGGATTTATGGCCGAGTTATTTTTTCTGTATTATGAAGAAATGGATTACTGCGAGCGTTTCAAGCGGGCAGGTTATAGTATCTGGTATGAACCCCAAAGCCGAATCTGGCATAAGGAGTCAATCAGTACAGGAAAAGGGTCTACCCTTAAAACTTATTATTACAGCCGGAATCGTTTGCTTTATTTGCGCCGTAATACATTCGGTTTTCAGAAAATAGCCATGTATTTTTATTATTTTCTGGTAGCCGTACCTAAAAATATGCTCAGCTATGCCCTTAAAGGCGACTGGCCACACCTGAAAGCATTCTGGCGAGGTTTCGTCTGGAATTTCAGCAATAGTTCAAAAGATATTCATGACAAGTAAAGCAGACCTCAATCAATTAAGCAAATGCGTATAGGAATAGAAGCTCAACGAATTTTTCGGAAAAAGAAACATGGCATGGACATCGTGATACTGGAGGTGCTGCGCCAGTTACAACATTTACACACGCCTCATGAGTACTTTGTATATGCACAGCCCGATGCCGACATGGAAGCCCTTCAAGGCAGCCAGCATGTTCATCTGGAAATACTTGGGCCGAAATCGTATCCAGTCTGGGAACAAAACCTTTTACCAAAAGCTACCCGACACAATCAGGTCGATTTACTGCATTGCACCAGTAATACTGCGCCAATTACTACCAAAGTACCGCTGGTAGTAACTATTCATGATATTATTTATCTGGAAAAATGGATGATAAGCGAAGGTACTTATTACCAACGCTTCGGGAATTTATACCGCCGCTGGAACGTACCCCGAATAGCCAATAAAGCCTCAATGATTATTACAGTAAGTGATTACGAACGTCATAGAATTATTGAAGGGCTGAAGGTTCCGGCAGATAGAGTCCGAACTATTTATAATGCCTGCGGCAGCCATTTTACCCCTGAAAGAAATGCCGATGAACTGGCTGCTTTCCGCAAGAAAATGAACCTACCCGAACGTTTTATTCTGTTTCTGGGTAATACAGACCCTAAGAAAAACCTGCCTAATGTAATGAAAGCCTTAGGGCTGCTCCATCAACGTGGCAAGCTCGACTTCACATTGGTAATGCCTGATTTTGGCAAAGAACATTTAATGGCATTGTTGAAGTCGCAGAATAATGAACACCTGATGACCCACATCATGCTTACGGGTTATATTCCTAATAAAGAGCTTCCTAATCTTTATCGGCTAGCCGAACTATTTTTATATCCTTCTTTGAGAGAGAGCTTCGGAATACCTATTCTTGAAGCCATGAGTTGTGGCACGCCAGTTATTACCAGTAATACGTCGGCCATGCCCGAAGTAGCAGGCGAAGGGGCTATTTTAATAGACCCAACCCAACCCGAACAAATTGCCGAAAAAATACTAACTGTGCTTAACGATAACACACTGAGAGCGCAAACCATCAAGTACGGTATTGAAAGGGCATCGATGTTTTCGTGGGAAAAAACCGCCAGAGAGGTAGTAGGCGTTTATGAGGAAATACTTAGGTAATAGTTAAAAATACTGCTTTGCTTCAAGCCGCTTTCGCGGCTTGCATATATCTCAACTATATTATCAGGAGTTGGCTCGTAGTTTATCAAGCGCATTCAGGATGTCGCTATCGATATTCTCGTTGAATTTGCGGGCAAATAACTTCCCTGAATGAGTCAGTACAGACAAATCCTGTATTGTAAAAGTCTTGGGGCTGGCTTTGCCTTCCGACCAGTCAATGTATCTGAGATTATCGTTCACCATCTCATCTTTATGTGGTGAATTATACAATAAAGTCTGAAAAATTATTTCATCAACGCCCCATGTCAGTTCAAAAAAACGTTGTACGTGCCTGTTTTTTTCGAGGTATTCAAGTATATACTTTACATGTGTGGGCGTAATAGTAAACCACTGCGAACGCCCCACCGGAATAAGTCCGTTGGGCATTTTTCTCTCAGGCAATAAAAAATTAAGTAGTTTTTCGGCCTGATGCCTACCAGCAAACTGATAATTTGATAAATGATAGCGCGTAATTCTTGGGATAGCCTCCTGCCATTCATCTGTTATCGACAAAGTATGCATAAACGCTTTGCCTCTGTTCAGCCCCAGAAAGTCATGTATCTCTTCAGTACTTTTAAGCGGGTAGTCTTGCCCACTCAGTAAATTAATAAAATCATATTTTTTGCCACTGCCCATTATTTCATAAAAGGCATTAACAGTAGCCTGCACAATGCTATATGCACCCCAAAACACTTTTTCGCGCTTTTTTATGAGGAAAATGTGCTTGTTGTCGACCAATGGCAGAAACGGCCCAATATCGGCTTTTAAATCAACATGAATATAAAAATCAGCATCAGGGTGCGCCAAGCTATCCATTAATCTTTTCAACTGAGCCGGATTCGCGTGCGTGAGTAGTAAATGTGCTATTTTCATTGTTGTGCAACCCTGTTTTTGTATAACACCTGATTAATCAATGATTTTATTTCGGCAAAGCCCACCGTAAAAAAACTCAGGAGTGTGAAATCGAGGTATTTTCGGAGCCAGTAATAACCAAAGAAAACCCCCGATAAAAACGTAAAGAAAGTAGCTATGGCAACGCCGTTGATATTACCAAACAGGTAAATTCCGGTAAAATCAAACACCACATTGGTAAACAACATAATTAATACCTTGTAGAAATTGATACGCGGCTGATGAATAATATCGAGCGTAACTCCCAGAAACCTGTCAATCGGGTAAAACATGGCAAACGACATAAAAATACGATAGACCGTAACAGCATGTGTGCCTGTATATTTACCTCCGCCGAGAATCCCAATGGCTATATCGGCCAGTAATACGGCCACTAACGATACCGGAATCAGGGCTAGTGTAAGCATACCTGCATATTTCTGCATAATATGTACTACTTCTTTTTTATTGTTTTTGTTGAATGCTTCTGACATGGAAGGCATACCAGTAGCCAGAAAACTTCTCAAAGGAATTTCGATGATTTCCATCAGGCGCATCGGAATATTATACATAGCCACAGCGGCAGGGCCGGCAGTACCTAAAACAAACATAATAATGAAGGTGTCGGAACTACGAAGCAGGTTTGTGCTGATAGTAGTACCTACGCTATACTTCCCGAAATGGAATAATTCTTTAATAGACTCGGAGGTGCGTCTGGCAAAGGTGCGGAGGCGTGTCCAGCCTCTGAATAAACAGAAAACACTCACACTGGCAGTACTGATAGCATTGATGATAAGCACTTTGTCGAGTGTAAGTTTTTCAAATATTATCATGGCCAGAATCATAATAATGAACAGGCCCTGATTAATAACCCTTAGCAAAAGCAGTCGGTCGAAACGTTGGTCGGCCTGTAAAATCCATGAAGCAATGCTTGAAGGCAAGGTACAGATAAAAGTTATGCCGAACCACTGAATGGTAGTAACTAGCCCTACACTGTCTGTAAACTTCAGTACAGGCACAGCTAGTATATTCAGGATTACCAAAATACCTGTAATAAGCAGGCTTAAATACCAAACTGAGCCTAAAACCGACTCGGCCTTAGCTTTTTCGGCCCCTGTATAGAATTTAATTAACGCAACCTGAAGAAACCCTGTTCGGAAGGTATCAAGCAACACAAAAACCGACTGAAAGAAAAACCAGTACCCGACATCGTCGGACGACATAAACCGAAACAAAATGGCCACGGTAACCATACCAAGCACGGCCATAGAGCCATTACCCACCAACGACAGGAAGTGTCTGTTTCTTAGTTTTGATATAACACTTGTTATATTCATGCTAATAGATTAATAAAGGTTTTGTCAGAATAAGATTAGTTTGGGGTATTCAATAGTTTTTCCTGTACGGCATATATCTTTTCGGCACATGCTTCCCATGTATGGCTTTTAGCACAACTGATTGCGGCCATTTGTGCGGCAGAATCTTGCGGTTGTAAGGCTTTCTCAATGGCTTTTATGTAGCCTTCAACACCAACGGCCAGTTCTACATGTGGCAGAAACATTTTCATGGCCGGAGTTTCAGTGGCTACTGTGGGCTTACCCATGGCCAGATACTCGTCTATCTTGCGGGGATAATTACCAACCGTTAGTTCGTTAATTAACTGCGGGTTCATGCACACATCAATATAATGCATATAGGCAGGCAACTCGGCAGGTTTCTTTGAACCCAGAAAGTACACATTGGGTAGTTGGTGCAACCTGCTTTGCTGAAACATAATTTCCTCTGGGCCAATTAGTACAATGTGCCAGTCTTTTCTGGCCTCGGCTAGTTGCTCAAGCAAACTGATGTCTAGGCGTTCACCGGTCAGGAATCCGACATAGCCTATTCTTGGGTGTGCAATAAGGGCTAAGTCGGCGGGTTCGGTTTTAGTGGCAAAGGCATCGTACATATCTGTTTCACAGCCCTGCCCGATGTCGAGACTTATTTTATGATGCTGGCGGGCGTAGTCGGCCAGATAAGCCGAGTTTGCGAAAATGGCATCGGCTTTTTCAATGGTTTCAGGCTCTACCCTACTGCCATGAAATTTAAAATAAGGATGCTCAATGAGGTTGTCTCTTATATAATAGAAACTCAACAGAGGTTTGAAGAAATCTTTAGTAAAAAGCCCCGTAAACATCTGGCTATCATTAAAAACAATACAGTTTTCGGGTTTCCAGTGTAATTTTCTGGCGGCTTTTTTCAGGCTATCAAAAAAACCCTTACCATTACGCCGATTCAGAAAGTTATACAGGCTTATGTTTTTAAGCCAGTTGATAGAATATGAGATAGTTTGTGGTGTATGCACCCACAGGTTTTCGGCCACTTTTACCGTATTCTGCCCTAATCCTAAAGCTAGTTTCAGGCGTTTTTTGCCATGAGGGGTTCTGATTTGCTTGATAATCGACTTCATGTCAATAGCCGGATTCACATACATAACAGGCTTGGCTTTGCTAAATTCAACAGCCAGATTGCGCGCGTTACTACCCAGATTAAGCTCCCATTCTTGTTGGGCAATCAGAATATATGCTTCAACTTCTTTTGACATAACGTTTATTTTTAGTTTTCAACCCTTGTCTGAAACCCCAGATTAAACTGATGATGGCAGGCAAAAAAATGATGTTCCAAGGCATAATTGATAATGTTTTCTGGTTTAAGATTCGCCGTGTGGCGTATGAATAAACTGTTTGCGCGCTTTACCAATATGAAGCATAGCCTTGAGCATTGAAAATAAAGCACCGGGTATCTGCAAAAAGGCCAGCACCAGTTTTTTATTATACCATTTGGCCGGAATACCCATTAAAAGGGCTAAAGCCAGCCCCAAAAACAATATGACTGTAACAAGTAAGGTTTCTTTGAAGAAAAACACGCTTAGCCCTAACCACAAGCACATGGCTGCTACTAACATAACCCGAGGCAGAATGAAGGTCTGAAAAACCTTGTCGAAGAACGCCACGTTGCCTTTAAAAAGCTGAACCCATCCTTCAAAGAAATATTTCTCAAAAAACTCAACCTGAGTAGCCAGCCAGCGGCTTCGTTGTTTGCTGAAAACATCGGTTTTGGCTACTTTTTCATCATAAACATATTTGCCGTCAAGAAACGCAATGGGTTTTCCCTGACGAATAATTCTGTACTCCATTTCTTTGTCTTCGCCAGATGTATCTCCGATATTCTGTAAAAGACTTATGAAGAAATCCCAATGAAAGGCCATTCCGCTACCTATCAGGGCTGACGGCAAGCCAACCGCCACATGCCCCCTACGGAAAATATGGTTGTTGATTTCTTCGGTACAGGCATCCAGTAAAGCAAAAGGCGTTTTAAAGTCTTTGGCTGTGCGATGCCCCTGCACTACCTGATACCCTTTTTCAAAAGCATTGTTCAGAGCTTGCAAGAAGCCAGCCGACATGTGGTTGTCAGCATCCAGAATAAGCACTATGTCAACGGGTTCATGTGCTGTTGCTTCAATGGCTTTTTGCAGGGCTTTGCCTTTTGTGCTTTTCTCGAAACTTACTTCTACTACTTTTATAGGTAAAGTTCTGAGCGTAGCCAGTGTAGCCTCTGTGAAAGAATCGGCAATGATTACGACTTCGTATTTATCTTGTGGGTAATCTTGCAGAATAGCATCTCGGGCTGTGGTAATGATAACAGCATCTTCTTTATAACCCGGTATAAAAATTCTTATTTTCCTGAATGTAGTAGCTGCCGGAAACACTTCTTTTCGGGCCAGTTTGCCAGCTATGGAGTAGAAAAGTAAATATATTACCTGAATACCGAGGTAAACAAGAACAACATACTGAAGGATAGTGAGTATAGGCTGTATCATAATAATAATGATGATTTATCAGTTTTCAAAATTCGTTCTCGGTTACAGGTGTCAGGGTTTTCGGAACGGGCGTATCCCATCGTGGGCTAAGCCAGATTAATGCCCAACTGATATATACTATAACCGACGACGGCATTGCATTTAACACTTCGTTTCCGTAACTACACAATAAAATACCCGTAGCACCACCGCATAAAGCTATAAGCTGGTTTTTGAGTAATGGGTCTTGGGTTTTCCAGATAATGCCCGCCGACTTGCCGGTAATATAAAGCATGATACCAAACCAGATGATGAATCCTATGATACCATACATACCCCAGACTTTCACATATAAGCTGTCGGGAGGAATCTGCGAAATGAATTTATCCTGATTATAGGTGGTTCCCCATGTTCCCATTGTACCAACCCCCGCGCCAAACGGTTTACTGGCCAGAAAATCGCGCAGGATTTTCTGGTTAATTAACCTCACCTGAAACGAGGCATCGTTAGGGTCAAGAGAAGTGCGCAAACGTACGATTTCGGCATTACCACTACCGATTGAGGTATATTTGAGCATTCCGAGAAAAGCCAGCCCCACTATTCCGCCGAGTATCAGAATACGTATCTGCTTGCTGAGAATCAGGAAAACAAGCCCCCCTCCTACAAAGCCAAACAAAGCGCCACGTGTGCCGGAAATTATCATTCCATAAAGAATAAATAAGCCGGCAATAATGTACCATAGCTTTTTTAGTTTGCTATGTGGCCCAACTGCCAGTATAATACACATAATAGCCAGTTGTGCTTGTGAAGCCCCGAACTGAGCCGCTTCGGAGTAGTAAGAGAATACCCTCAACTTACCGAACAATATGTGTGTTTTTTTTGCACCAGCTTCAAGCCATCTGTTTTCGGCTTCATCAGGCCCTAGTTTTAGTTGCTTTATTCCCCATAATGCCCCTAGCAACGACAAAACAATGATGATATTCAGGAATAAATTAATATCAGTTTTTTTGTTGAGTAACAAGAGTGCCAGCGGGATGGTTAGTACCCAGTATAAAGTCGATGAGCGCATTTCGTATACCCACCCTAAAATACTTGGGCGTTCGGGGTTGCCTATCTGCAAAATGGTAATTACAAACCATACTACGGCTACCCAGACCAAATCATTGTTCAGATGCCGGAATCGGTATCGCCCACTACGATGAAAAATTACTGCCAGAAAGGTCAGAATCAGCAGGCCGTCCATACCAAGCCCGAACTGTACCCCATCAATGTGTTTTCCAAGCGTTGGCATCAGAAAACAGTATACCAGATAAAAAATAATACCCCAGCGTGGCCTGAAAAACACCATTATCACGAAGCCAATCACAAAAGGTAATATTGTAATCATTACGCCAATGGAGAGCCCTTTGTTAGCTATCATCCAACCAAAAGCCATTGCAATAATAATACCCGGTATAAGCCAGATATTATTCAGCACATTTCGGTTAGTCGTATAAAAAACATTGTTCTCCATGAATATCCTGTACATTTCGGCTATTTTACAGGCTTAGTTAAGCCCCCGACGAATAGCTTTCCGATTACCGAATTCAAATTTTACTATTTTCTTGATAAATGACCTGAACGCGTTTCTTTTCTTTGGAACCTCGCCGATATATTCTTCGGCGAAATCTGTTTCTACACCATTCAGCACAAAAGATGGCTTGCTACCCGTAGTTCTTGTAAAGATTGAAACCATTTCTTTGTCTCGTTTATCCCAGATACGATTGGCTCTACATACCAGAACTGCCTGATTCAGCGGCGGGAAAGACCCGGGTTTAATAACCGTTTTATCAAGTGCCGGAAACTCTATCAATACAAAATCTTTGCCTCGTCTTTCAGCAAGTGTGCGTTCGCCGTCCCACTCCCATTGGTGTGCAGCCAGCGTCAGGGGCATGGTAATACCTAATTGCCTATATTCAACAGTAGGCAAGAGCAATTGCCTTTCGACGGTGTAATTCAGCCCAACGAGTTCTTTTTCCAATACATCTATAATAGTAGTTTTACCTTCGCCTTTCTGGGTACTTATAAAACCCAGATAAACAGGTTTTTCTTGCGGGTTTACCTTTGCCAATAATTGTTGTAACAAACGGAGGTCGGCCTTTTCAAGAAACTTCGGGTTATCATTTAATAGCGGATACAGCCCTAGTAAAGGTAAATCAACAATTTTAAGGGCCCGTGCAGGCTCAAGCAATGTTTTGTTAATAAGCGCATGACCCAAAATAACCGACAACACCACTACAAAACCAGCAATAAAACCCACGGCTACAAGTATCATGCGTTTAGACGCATTAGGTTTGAGGGGTAAAAACGGAGGGTCAACTACATTGAGTTTTGAGGTAAGTTCGGTGTTTTGCTGCGACAACTTAGCCAGATTGAGGTCGTGCAATAGTTGCAGGTACTCTTGCTCTGAAACACTTATTTGTCGTTCAATTTTTTTCAGAATAGCCCCAAGTGGCGCAAACTTCCGGTATTCTTCTGTAAACTCTTTTTTACGCTTGTCCATTACAGTTAGTTTGGCCTTACTTTGCTCAAATGCAAGTGTAGTTTTCAGCCATTCGTCCAGTACGTTTTTGGTTGGGATACCATTAGGTGTATTCGACTCGATATTTAACTGTGTGAGCGAGTTACGTATTTTGTTTTCGAGCGAATTGGCTACGGTCTTAAGGCTATCTAACTGTTTTTTACCGGTATTATCTTTATTCAGGATTTCGGTAGTAGCAATTTTGTTGTAGACATCCGAGAGCTTTTCTCTTTCATTAATAATATCGCTGCTATATAATGATTGATACACCCGCCCCTTGATACTTTCGTTTACTTTATCAAGCGATTTGCTCGAGGCCATTTCGTCCATCTCTAACGAGTGGTTCAAGGCATAGAGGTTTTCTTTTTCACCTGCTACGGCTTTGGTTTGCTCGTAGTAGTTAATGATGTCGTTATTTTTATTAAACTCCAGAAAAATCCGTTCTACTGAATCAAGTTTGGCAAAGGCTTTTTTGGTTTGTTCTTCAAAATACTCAACTACCGAGCCTGTTTGTCCTTCTTTCAGGGCTTTATATTTTTCTACGAAAGTCTGCTCCAGTAATTCTAACGTTCTTTTACAGATAAAAGGGTCGTTGGTTTCATAAGAAACTTTTATGAGGTCACTACTATTAATACGGGTCGACTGAATGTTGTTTAATGCACTTATAGAATAATAAGCAGCCTTTGAGTTAATAAGGTTATAAATGGGGTTATCGGCACTGCTATTCATGTAGGCCATAATAGCGGCGCGTGTTTGGGCAATGGTAGGTTTTACTACTGCTTTTCTTACGCTGTCAGGGATGAGTTTGCTGAGGTCGTCATAAGCTCCCCAAGTTAATACTTCTGGGTTATGCTTGGGTAACGACAAATGCTCGGCCAATAGGCCAATGGCAACATCGAGCTTGGTTTCTCTCGACTGAATTAACGAAAGCAGGTTATCGAAGGCATTACTGGTGGCGTAAAAATCAGCTTTAATAGCCCCGTTCAGGCTGTAACCAGAGGCAATGCCTGTATAAATAGTAGATTCTGATGCGTAGACTTTCTTTTCATGACGGGTAAAATAATAGATAGTAGCGGCTAAAATTATGGGAATTAATATTAACCACTTTAGATTTTTAATAATTAGATTTAGAAAATGCAGAAAACTCATTTTACTCTCTTTAATAATTCCACTATGCTAACTCCTGTAAAATTTTCCAATTGCATCAAATTCGTCTGAAACCTGTTTAAAGCGGTTTCATATTCCATTTTCGCTTTATTATTAATATCTAATACTCTCGAAATCTGTTCAACTGTAATTTGGCCTTGTACAAATTCTTTTTCGGCCAGACTATAGTTCATTTGCAAACCCTGTTTGTTATTATTGGTAATAGCCAACAACTTTTGTGACAGTTTTAGCTCCTGATAGAGCCTTATTACCTCTTCTTTTACGCCAAGTATGGCGTTATCTTTCTCACTGGCAATCATTTCTATCTGCATCTGTGCAGACTTTACCAGATGTTTTCTGTTCAGCAGTGTTGTAAGCGGCAACTGAAAACCCACCCCAACATTATAAAAGCCTGTCTGGGTGGTGGTTAATCGGTTAAAACTTGTAGCGGCAGTTGCATCGGCAACGGCAGCATAGTTAGTGCCATAATAATAACTCGAAATGAGCGACAACCCGTTATAGAGGGTATTCTTGTTTATTTTCAGATTGGCCTCTGCCAAATGAATATTTTTCTCGAAGCGTCTTACATTTCCCGAGTTTTTTACAGCCGACTCAATAAGCAATGGTAGTAGTTCGTCCGTAGCAAAGGCTTTTGTTAAAGCCGCATCAACAGAAGGGGTTTGGGCATAAACCTCAGCTTTGTTGCATAAAAACGTGAATACAGTAACAAAAAGAACGAAATATTTTTTCAAGCACGTCATTTTTTGTATGAAGGGTTATATGAAATCAGGAAAGCGCGATGGCTTACAAGCTAGTGTCTCAAATATCGTACCCAATTGTATTTTCCGCAGGAAATACTTATCAAAAATTATACCTTTTTCAAAAAGTATTTTTGGTTGAGCCTAAACAAGGCACAAAACCTGAACGAAAAGCCTGATAATGAGGAAGAAAAACCTTTATATATAACCTGATTACAGCGCAAAAAGCAGTACCCTTAAATAAAAAGAACAGCTATTAGTAATAATAACTGTTCTGATGAAAATATGTTTTATATGTACCGTTAATTACTGGGCTCGTTTGGCTTTTTCCCAGATACCAGAGGTAATTCCTTGCCGGTAACGGTTGTAACCTTTAATAGCACAGTAGTTCATGAATGAAAAATAAAATGGTACGAACAAGAGCTTTATTCTGATTTTCTGGTTCTCGAACCAATAGCCAACCAAGGCTAATACATAAAAAACAACCTGCGCCAGAAAAAGTATTTTATAAAGGCTGAGGGGTTCAGGGGTGTTTTCGAGAAACACAAGCGCGAGGTTCAGCATAAAGATAAGGGGCAGGCAAAAAGGAGCCACGGCCCAGCGCATAGCCCTGTGCGACACGTACTGGAACGACAACCAGCCATATTTAAAAATATTCCACAAAAATGCCAGACGCGCAATTGACTGAAACCCTCCGGTGGCAATTCTAACTTTTCGTTTCATTTCGTCCTGAATAGAAAACGAGGGGCGTTCGATAGCATAAGCCTGTGGTTCGTAAATTACCCGATAGCCGTTGGCAGCTACCCTTAAAGAAACCATGAAGTCGTCGAGGAGGGTATCTTTTTCGACCGACCCATAGAGGTTTGTTCTGACGGCAAATAGCTCGCCAGCCGCCCCTACTACTGAATACAATTTGGTATCTAGCTTTTTCAGGAAAGACTCATATTTCCAGTACAGGCCTTCGCCTGCTCCGGCGGCGGCTTCGTTGTCATCGGTCTGGATACGTTTTTCACCTGCTACGGCACCTACTTTCTCGTCTTTGAAGTGGCGCACAATATTTTTAATCACCAATTTATTAAGGGTGGTATTGGCATCGGTAAAGATAACAATAGGCGTTTTTATGGTTTGGATGGCCATGTTCATGGCTTCAATTTTTCCTTTGCGCTCATGCCCTCCTATGATTTTCAGGTTAGGATACTGCCCTTGTAGCGATTCGAGGTACTCGGTAGTGCCATCGTTTGAGCCTTCAGTTACAAACAATACATCTAGCTTACTGGCGGGGTAATCTAACGAGAATGAGTTTTTCACTTTGGCTTCGATGCAACTTATTTCGTTATATGCCGGAATCACGAGGGTTACCTGAGGCTGGAAGTCAGGGTCGTTCAGAGTCGGGAATGTAATGCCCAACGCTTTGCGCACTTTAACCAACAGCCAAGCTACAATACCATAGCCAACATAAGTATAAAAAACTAAGCCTATACAAATCCAGAAAAGAATTTCGATGAAGGTTTTCATTATCAGTAATTATATAAATAAATAGGAAAGCTACTTAAGCAGCGTTGCAGCAGAAAGATATAATTGGGATATATGTTTAATTAATAGCCTTACACGAGGCTTTCCATCCGCTTAAGGTCTTCTTCAATAACCAGTTTTGCATGATTAATGTCAACGGCAATCTGCTGGTATTGTTTCAGCAGTTCTTCCTGTGCAGGGGCCGACTTGGCAAAAGATTCAAAAGCCTGTATTTTCGGATGCAGGAACGTAAGCCCGACCATTGAAAACGAGGGTTTTATCTGGTGTGCCAGCCGCCCTACTTCAACGTAGTTTTTATCGAGTATTTTGTTGTATATCTCATTCCATACCGGAATGCTCTCTTCCAGAAAAGAGCTGAACATAATCTGCACAATTGATAAATCACCGCCATAAATTTCGTTGATATAATCGGCGTCCAGATGAGCATTAAACTCAAACATAGTTATTATTTTTTTGATGAATTTATAGCAAAAAAAGTACCAGTATATTCTTTTATAAAAAAAATATTTCCAGCTAAAAGAAGAAGGAACAGGTTAATGAGCAGGCTCACTTTATTATAAATTCACAGCATATTAAGGCGGTTCATCAACTCAGGTTTATTGGCCCGGCTGATAGGGATAACCTTTTTGGCAATAACGAGGTTATTCTCTTCTATATCAACGATTTTATCGAGATGTACAATAAAAGAGCGATGTACCCGTAGAAACTGGTCGCCCAGTTTTTCTTCCAGATACTTCATGGTAGTATGAATAATATAGGCGTTGTCGTTGGTAAAGATTTTTACATAGTCACCAACGTTTTCAATGAACAAGATGTCTGAATACGGCAAACGGATATAACGCCCCTCTGTTTTTACATAAATTTCTTGTCGTTGCGGCGAAATGCTGGTTTTACGTGCGTGGAGTTCAAGCACTTTATCAACAGCCATTTTAAAGCGTGGGAGCATTACCGGTTTTTTCAGATAGTCGGTTACCTGATACTGATAGGCATCAAAGGCATACTCGGTTTTGGTAGTAGTCATGATTACCTGCGGAATGGTTGTCAGGTTTTCCAGCAAATCAAAACCTGAGAGGCCGGGCATTTCGATGTCGAGCCAGATAATATCCACTTTTTCTGTTGATAAATAAACCAACGCATCTTCGGCATTTTCAAAAACTCCTGCCAGTTCAAGTGATTCATGTTGTTCGCAAAGCCGCTGTAATGATTTCCGAGCCATTACTTCATCTTCAACGATGATACATTTTAATTTCATGTGCGTAACTTGGCTAATTCATTTTTTATAGTTGGAAGGCTTTGGTGAAGATCATCGTAAATATCTTTCCAAATTTTCAATAGTTTCTCTGTTTCGGGCAATTGCCTTATTTTATCTTCAAAATCAAGCATTCTTTTTTCGAGGTCGGTTAGCCCCACCATGCCTAAAGTTGGTTTCAGTTTATGTACTGCTTTTGCCAGGGTTTCCCAGTCGGCTTTGTTAATGAGGTCGGTTAAAGTACCGAAGTCAGGCACTACGTCTGACAAAAAAGTCTGGAACATATCGGCTGCGTAGTCTTTGTCGTCGCCGTATAATTCTTCCAGACAGGCACGATTCAATTCTACTTTTTTTCCATTTCCTGTTTTGGTATCGGTGTTATCAGTATCTTTCTGATTGAGGTATTCCTGAATGGTATTTAGTAGCAGGTTCGGTGTAAATGGTTTTGAAATAAAGTTATTCATACCAACAGCCATTGCTTTGTTGCGTTGGTCAACCATAGCCGAAGCCGTCAAGGCTACAATAGGTGTATTTTTATTAGGATTTTCGGTGTTTCTGATTGTTATAGTAGCTTCGTAGCCATCCATGTTAGGCATCTGAATATCCATCAGAATTATATCAAAAGCCTGTTTCTGGGCATATTCAACAGCTTTTACGCCATCGGGTGCTATTACAAACGGAATGTTCCATTTCTGCAAGAGGTTACTGATATACTTCTGATTCATGGCGTTATCTTCAGCCACTAGTACCTGACTTACCTCAAGGGTTTCAGAAGTGTTTTCGTTTTTGGAAGCCGATGTTTTCTCAGATATTTTCTGGAAAGGCAACACAAATATGAATGTTGAACCTTCGCCTTCGCGGCTTTTTACCGAGATACTTCCGCCCTGTAATTCAATCAGTTGTTTGGTAATAGACAAACCAAGCCCTGTACCTTTATGTTTATTGCCTTGTAGTGTAACTTGTTCAAATTTCTGAAAAATCAACTCAAGTTTTTCTTCGGGTATACCAATGCCGGTGTCCGACACCTTAAATTCAATCCATGTAGTATCGTTTTCTTCTTTCTTGACTTTGGCAATAATATCTATCGACCCGCGATGGGTAAATTTTTCGGCATTGCCCACAATGTTTTGCAAAATCTGGCTTAATAACAGGTTATCGCCCAGATAGTTACCCGAAATCTGGCCATCAATCATTAAGTCAAGTTCAATGGGTCTGTCGCCAAGTTTAATTTTAAATACTTGTTGCACAGTACGCAAAAGGCCGGCCAAATCGAACACGTTTTTCTTTACTTCAACCCTGCCTTCTTCTATTTTAGCCATATCGAGTAAATCGGAAATCAAGCCATACAGAAAATCAGCCGAGCCTTTCAGAATATCGAGGTATTCTTTTTGTTGCTGGCTTGGGCGGGTATCAAACAAGAGGTGTGTCATGCCAATAATAGCATTGAGTGGCGTGCGCATTTCGTGGCTCATGTTAGCCAGAAACTGTTTTTCGGCGCTGCGTGCATCTTCGGCTATTTGTTTGGCCTTAGCTAATTCCTGTTCTAGTTGCTTACGCTTGGTAATGTCATAATGAATACCTATTGACCCCACTGTCTTGCCATCTTCATCAATAATAGGTGTACCGCTGATGATAGCCCACAGGTCGCTACCATCTTTTTTTATCATTTTCATTTCGTACGAACTACTCTTACCGTACGCCCGTTTTTCCTGCTCAGTATTCAGAACGCGCTCATAATCTTTTGAGATAAGTAGTTCTGGTGCAATTTTACCTACTAGTTCGTCTTCCCGGTAACCAATCATTTCACAGAAACGGTCATACGCCCTCACAATACGTTGGTCGTTATCTACTTCTAAAAGTCCTAGTTCCATATTATCCATGATTTTCCGGTATTTCTCTTCACTTTTGCGAATAGCTTCTTCTGATAAGTATTTCTGTGTGATGTCGGCGTACTCCCATAAATGCCCACGATATTGCCCTTCCAGAAATATCGGTATGTAGTCACGGTCAAACACTCTGCCATCAGTAGTAGTCAGTTTTTCTTCTACTACAATTTGTTGTTTAGCCATTAATTCGTTCATACGTTCAACGAATTGCTCAGGCTTACTGAACGAATTTTTTATTGATTCCAGCGACTCCAGATAGTTGGTTCCTATCAATGACTCAGGCGTAGAACTAATGCCGAAGAAATCGCAGAAAAGCTGGTTTACAAGAATCACCTTGCGGTTTTCGTCTTCTACCAGTACGGCTTTCTGCAAATTGGTAATTAATGCCGACAGCCGCCCCTGCGTAGTTCTTAGTATATCTTCAGTAGTTTTTCTTTCAGTCACATCACGAGCCACCGCCGAAAGCTCAACAATACGGTTTTCTTCTTTAATAAGGTGTACGGTCTGGGCAACCCAAACAATGCTGTTGTCTTTTGCAATGGCCGGAAACTCGGCATAAGTACTACCCCGTTTTTCCTTCATCATGTCTAAGTAAAACTTCACCAATGGCTCTCGGTACTCTGGTGCTACCAACTCGGTAAAATGTTTACCTATAATTTCTTCTTCGTTGTATCCGAGTTGTTTTTTCACAACCGGATTCACAAACGTAAAATAACCTTCAGGGGTAATTTTATAGATAATATCTTGTATGGATTCGATTAGTTGCTGGTACCGACTTTCACTTTGTTGCAATGCTGCATTGCCTAGCTTAATCTGCTGTGCAAAACGATTGTTCAGGGTATTGAATTTTTCTTCTACCTGAGCCAATTGTCTGGCTTTCTCCTCAAGGAGAGCCTCTGCCTGCAAGCGCGCATTACGTTCTTGTTCAATCTGTTCTTTAAGCAGCTTTGTTTCTTCCATATTATGTTTTACAATCGCGGTCAGACCTAACAATCTTTTTTTCAGTTATTCAGCCATGATTTGCTATCATACCAACAGGTAAGTGTAGTAATTCTGTCTAAATAAAGATGAACCCCTGAAATAAATTTTAATTGATTATAGCAGTTGAAATATTTTCGGGAAACTAAAAAATCATACCACAAAAGCCCTTTTGCCCTCCTTTAAAACAGAAAACCTACTCACTGCTAAGGTTTTTGTGTTAAGCACCGAAAAAAGCACCCACAGAAAGGATTTTTTATAGAATAATCCCCTTTTAAAAATCACAATAAGTATGCCTATTTTTTAAAAACCGAAAATATATTTATTAAACGTAGCTATTTTTCGTGTTTTTTTAATATAATTTTAATTTTATTTAATGCGCTGTTATTGGTTTACTAATCGGAGCGATTAAAAAAATATTAATATTTTTTCGCAGAATACTTATTTTTTGTATTACTCCTTTCGGCTTTTCTATTCAATAAAATGCCCAATCTGAGAAACTTTTACCGCTTACAGAAGCATAATTATTCATTAATACGTCTACCCTACGGAATGTAACTATTAAAAATATAATTATTACATTTACAGAACTAAAACCAACTATATTAATATCATTATGAAAAAAAAGCTACGTGAATTGGGTTTTTTACTCAGCCTTTTGCTTTCCTTGAGCGTATCCGCACAGAATACAATTAAAGGTAAAGTAACATCTTCAGACGACGGCACGCCTATTCCGGGTGTGAATGTAACAGCCAAAGGGAAAAATGTGGGAACAGTGACAGATGCTAATGGTAATTATAATATTGCGGCATCGAAGGGCACTGAATTGATTTTTAGTTTTGTAGGAATGGAAACCCAAACCATATTGGTTCAGGACCAGACCAACATTAATGTTGTGATGGTGTCTTCTGCTTCAACACTAGGCGAAGTAGTGGTAACTGCCTTAGGGCAAACACAGGAAAAACGGGCAATTGGGTACTCGATACAATCAATAAAAGCCGATGAAATTAAGAGTTCGGCTAACCAGAACATAGTAGGAGCCTTGCAAGGTAAAATTGCCGGAGCCGTTATTACAGGTTCGGGTGGTGCGCCGGGTGCAGGTATAAACATTATTTTAAGAGGGGTAACGTCGTTGAGCGGAAATGCCGACAACCAGCCACTTTTTATTGTTGATGGCATTATCATCTCGAACTCAACCAGCGTGGGTAATCCATTACCAAGTGCCGGTAGTAACTCGCCGGGTGCAGGCGAGCAGTTTGCTAACACTAACCGCGCCGCAGATATTAACCCCGACGATATCGAAAGTATATCGGTATTGAAAGGGCCATCGGCTACTGCACTTTATGGTTTGCGTGCCTCGAATGGTGCTATTATTATTACCACCAAAAGAGGTAAATCAGGCAAGCTGAATATTTCGGTTTCTTCGTCGGTAAGTGCCGATGTACTTGGCAAGTCGCCGTCTATTCAGACAACATATCTGCAAGGTCGTTTAGGCGAGTTCATTCCGTTAGGGCCGGGCCGTACGCCGTACCAATCGTTCGGGCCAGTACTTGATGCCCAAAACACAACCGACAAAATTTATGATAACTTCCGTGGTTTTTACAGAACGGGGCTTACCAACAATAACAATATTACGCTTACTAAAGGCAACGACAAAGGTAATATCTACCTATCGTTAGGCCGTAGCTACCAGATGGGTATCATCCCGAATACAGATTTTGGCCGTACTTCTGCCAAAGTAGCCGGTATGTATAATATTACCAAAAAACTCTCGGTTTCGGCTTCATTTAACTATATCAATTCGGGTGGTAAACGTCCACCAGCGGGCGATAAATCAATTTTCAGTGCTTTAGGTTACTGGCCAAATACGTATGATGTAAACGATTACCTGAACCCAGACGGCACTCAGAAGAATATTCTTCCGGGTTTTACAGATAACCCTCGTTATCTGGTTGAAAAAAGCCCTCGTATCGATAAAGTAAACCGTTACATCGGCGACATTACGCTGAACTATAATATTACCGACTGGTTGTCGGCCAAATATCAGCTAACCTACGATACTTATAACGAAACCCGCAGCCGTCAGGTTGATAGTACTTTCGATGTAGGTATTCAGGTAAAAGGTTTCCTTGTAAACGAGTTCCTGAATTACCGAGAGCTAAACTCGAACCTGTACGTAACTGCTAAAAAAGACTTTGGCAAAAACTGGAGCGGCTCATTAATGGTGGGAAATTCGTTAGTAAACAGCGAACGACCTGACAGCTATTATATTCGTGGCGAAGGCTGGAAAGCCCCATTCACAAACGACATCAGCAGTTATCGTAACCAGCAAAAACGCTTTTACTCTCCGGCGCATTACCGTATAGCCAGTTTCTTTGCCGATGCAAAACTGAGCTATAAAGATATATTATACCTGAATGCTACTGGCCGAAACGATATTGTTTCTACCTTGCCACAGGCCAATAACTCATTCTTTTATCCATCGTTTAGTGCAGGTTATATTTTTACCGAGCATTTTGGTCGGAACAATACCTTATCTTATGGTAAGTTACGGGCTTCGTGGGCGCAAGTGGGTAAAGGTACAGACCCTTACGTGTCAGGCAATTATTTTGATATTACTGATAACTTCCCGTTTGGTAATACTGTTCCGGGGTATTTCCGTAGAGCTACTACTGCCGACCCGAACCTGAAACCTGAACGTACTACTTCTATTGAGCTAGGTACAGAACTACGTTTCTTCAAGAACAGGTTCATGATTGATGCTACTTACTTTACCATGGACAGCCGCGACCAGATTGTGCGCGCCCCTGTTTCAAACGTTTCGGGATACTCCTTCTATTATACCAACATTGGGCTTATCCGTAACAAAGGCGTAGAGTTATTGGCTACTGCCAAAATTATCCAGTCAAAAGATTTCAGTTGGGACGCCTCATTAAACTGGTCGAAGATGTCGGGCAAGGTAATAAAAATGCCAGCCGAATTACAAGAGATTGCTTATTATGATAACGTAGTAGGTAGCCTCAGGATTCGTCAGGGCAGTAAAATCGGCGACTTGTGGGGCTACGACTACCAGAGGGCTCCTGATGGGCAAATGCTTATTAATGCCTCAACTGGTTTCCCTGTAACCAGCACAACCCTTACACAATATGGCAACGCATTGCCTGACTGGCTCGGAGGCTTAACCAATACCTTTACTTACAAAGGTTTAACGGTATCGGCCTTGTTAGAGTGGCGCCACGGTGGCGATGCCATCGATTTGGGCGAAAGAAATGCCCTTCGTAGTGGTTCTATAAAATTAACTGAAAGACGCTACGAGCAGGTTGTTTTCAATGGTGTTGTTGAACAAAAAGGAGCCGACGGAAAATCGACTTATGTACCTAATACAAAAGCTGTATATCTGGACGACCTCCTATACAATCCATCAACTTCTACACGTTTTAATGGTTGGTCGAAGTTAAATATTCAGGATGCTTCATGGATTCGCCTACGAACTGTAAGTGTCAATTACGCGCTTCCTAAAAGCCTGATAGGTAAAACTGTATTTAAAAACGGAGTTAGATTCAGCTTTACAGGTACTAACCTGTTCCTGAATACGCCATTCCGTGGATATGACCCTGAGGCATTGTCTTTTGGTTCAGGCACCAACCTTATTGGTTTCGTAGGGCGTAATAACCCCGCTACCAAAAGCTTTATGTTTGGGGTAACAGCTAATTTTTAACAGAATCCAACTTGTGTAAACTATTTAATTTATTGCAATGAAAAAAGTACATTATATATATACCTTTTTAGTGGCTGGGCTCATGACAATTGTTTCAGGTTGTCAGAGTTTTCTGGATGTCAACGTTGACCCCACCCTGAAATCAGATGCAACGGTACAAGAGCTTTTATCTACTGCTCAGTTTTATACCAGCGAAGCCAGTTATCAGCAGGCTTATGTAGCCTGCCAGTATGCCCAGCAATTGGGCAGCAACCTCGGTACAAACGGAACCGACGCTTATTATGAAGCAGAAAACGCCACAGGTTGGTCGAACCTGTATTTATATGTGATTCCTCAGTTGAACCTGATTGTTCAGAAAGGACAGGCCGACAACAACCCTGCTTATGTAGGTATTGCCAAAACCTTGTTGGCTTATAACCTCGGTATTGCAACTACCAACTGGGAAAACGTACCTTACTCACAAGCCGACCAGAAAAATTTCACACCGGCTTATGACACCCAGCAAAACGTGTATGCTTCTATCCAGAAACTACTCGATGAAGCAATTGTTGAACTGGCTAAAAATACAGGCACCAAACCAGCCACCGACGACATGGTTTATGGTGGCGACTTAGGCAAATGGAGCCGTTTGGCATACTCGCTTAAAGCACGTTATGCCATGCACCAGTCTGGCCTAAATGCCCAGACCGCCGCCCAAACAGCTTTGGCAGCCTTGCAGAACGCAATGAAAAGTAATGCCGATGATTTTCAGTTACAGTATAATTCAAAGAACCTTAGCCCGTGGTATAGCCGCGTAGCTTTAGCCAACAGTACGGCTAACCTTTCGGTAACTTATGGTAGCACTTTCGTTGACTTAATGAACGGCAAAGTACAGGGAATTGTTGACCCTCGCCTTCCGATTGTAGTAACCCTGAAAAACGGACAGACAGCTTATTCGGGAGTGGTTCCGGGTTCGGGTGCTGGTTCAACCGTAGACTTTAATACCAAAGCGTGGCACTCAAATATTAATTCGCCAATTGTGATGATGACCTACGCCGAAGTTAAGGCTATTGAAGCAGAAGCTAGATTTCTGGCTAATGGTGGTACTATTTCGTCGACAGGTAGCACTACCGAAGCCTACAACGCGTATCTGGAAATTGCCCGCGCTAATATGCAGAAATTAGGCGTAAGTACCGCTAATATTGATACTTACCTAAGTGCTGGGGCCGTAAATGTAGGAGCCGCAAACCTGACCTTGCTAAACATCATGCGTGAAAAATATAAAGCTATGTTCCTGATTGGGGACATCTGGACTGACGTGAGAAAATACAATTATCTCGACTTCCCGATGCCTCTAAATATTAATCCTGACTTAGGTAACCAGCGTATTCAACGCATGAAATACCCTTCTTCTGAGCTAACAAGAAATGCCAAAAATGCAGAGGCAAATCAGAAACAACCAGCCATTAAAATGTGGGTATTTAACAAATAATGATTCGGAGAACCAGGTTTTAATTTTCAGTACGTTTAAATTTTAATCAGATATGAAAAAAATAAAAATATTAGCTTTTAGTTTATTAGCTTTTTCGGCCAGCTTCCTGACGGGCTGTTATGAAGAACCCGATTTAATCAGCGAAATAACCACCAGTAAAGGTAAAGTAGCACAAATTTCGGTAGTTTGGTTAGGTACTACTCGCACCACAACGTCCAACACAAGCGTAGTTGCAAACCTTACAGCACCAGCGGGGAGCAACACCAATTTTAATATAGAATACACTACGCTAGTGCCTGTTAAGGAATTTAGGGTATACTGGGCCGCTACGTCTACCGGAGCGCAAACCCTGTTAACTACCATTCCGGCCGGAACGCAAAAATATGACCCAGTACTAAGAAATTATGTATTGGCAGTACCTATTACAGCACAGCCTACGGCCAAAACAACGAGGGTTTTCTTTGCCGAAATTGTTACCGAAAATGGCTTGCTATCAGCACAGAAGTCGGCTACACTTACAGCTAATTAATGTAGGTTAGCCTATTCTGTCACACAAAACCCCGTTAACGGCGCGTTAACGGGGTTTTTATTTATACACAAGCAACACTAAGGTTTTTGTGGTTTTATAACAAAAATCTTAGATATTTACAATTCAATTAACACCTAAGTACAATTTTGGCAACGTTCCCGATAACGTTTGCATAAAAATATCAATCGGCACTAAATATTTTCTTTAAAAATAATAGGTACTTTTACCTTTACGTAAAAGTATAATATATTCAATAACCATCTATTACATAAAAACCTTGAACGCGCTAGCACATATTGCCTTTGAAAAAACATTGGTAGCAGACAACGAATTACCTTGGGAAATAGTCGATGAAAAAATCAAACGCAAAATCATGTCTTTCAATAAAGACCTGATGCTGGTAAAAGTAGCTTTTATAAAAGGCGGAGTTGGGGCTACACACAAACACCCCCACCTGCAAATCAGCTATATTGCCAGTGGTGTTTTTGAAATTACCATTAATAACGAAACCCGAATCCTGAAAGAGGGTGATGTATACTTTGTTCCTGCTGATGTTTTACACGGAGCCGTTTGTCTGGAAGATGGTGTACTGGTTGATGTGTTTAACCCGATGCGTGAAGATTTTATTCATACCTAAACTTTACTCCAATGAAATCATCTTTTTTTACTCTCTGCTTTTCGCTGATTGGGGCTTGGGCATTTGCCCAGTATAATCCCGAAAAACCTGACTTATGCCAAGGGCGTTTTTATACCGAAGAGCAAGCCGTAAAAGTTCATGAAGATTTAGCCAGCCACTACACCGATAAAAAAAGCTGGGAGAAACACGCCGCACTCATCAGAAAGGGAATCCTTGAAGGTTCAGAGTTTAATACCCTTACCTTAAAGAAACCAACGAATATTAGCATCCACAGTAAAAAAGAACTTAACGGGTACAGTGTCGAAAACGTATCTTTCCAAAGCCTAGAAGGCATTTATGTAACCGGAAATTTATACCGCCCGTTGGTTCAGAGTAAAAAAATGGCGGGTATCTTATGCCCTCACGGACACGGGCAAGACCCACGCCTGAAAGAATATACCCAGCAACGTTGCGCCACGCTGGCCCGTATGGGAGCCGTGGTATTTGCTTATGATATGATAGGCATGGGAGACTCGAAACAATGCGACCACAAAATACCAAAGGCAGTAAAATTACAATTAGCTAACAGTACTGCGGCTTTAGATTTCCTGTTGGGCTTACCCAATATTGATAAAGAAAGAATTGGCATGACCGGAGAGTCGGGCGGGGGTACGCAAACCTTTTTACTAACAGCCATCGACTCCCGCATAAAAGTGTCGGTACCTGTGGTAATGGTATCGGGATATTTTTTTGGTGGCTGTGTCTGCGAAAGTGGTATGCCTATTCATAAACGCCCTACACACCAGACCACCAACGTAGAAATAGCCGCGCTTGCTGCGCCACGACCTATGCTACTGGTGTCGGACGGCGGCGACTGGACCAACAACACACCTAAACAGGAATATCCTTTCATTAAGCGGATATACTCTTTTTATGGTGCCAAAAACCAGTTGGAAAACGTGCATTTACCAAACGAAAAGCACGACTATGGTATTTCGAAACGTCTGGCTGCTTATGAGTTTCTGGCCAAACATCTAAAACTGGATATTAACAAAGTAATGATAAATGGTAAAATAGATGAAAGTGCCAATACAGTACTAAGCCCGACCGACTTACAGGTATTTGACGATAAACACCCCCTACCTGCCAATGCCCTCATGGGTAACGATGCAGTAATGAAACTTTTAAACTAGGTTTCTGATGAAAAAAACAACCTTTTCTATTTTATTGGTATTGTTGGGCTGGGCTTGCCAGCACCACAACAAAACCAGCGAATCACAAACAACTATGAATCTACAAGAAAAAGAAACTTTTGGTTACGATTACAATTTCCTGAAAAAATATAAAGAGGTAATACTACTGGAGCAAGACAACATGAAGGTGGCTATTGTGGGCGACTATCAGGCTCGGGTAATGACAAGCTCTGCCAAAGGCATGAGTGGTTTCAGCTATGGCTGGATAAACCACGAGGTTATTGCCTCAGGCACATTTACACCTCACATGAATGCTTTCGGTGGTGAAGAACGCTTCTGGTTCGGGCCTGAGGGCGGGCAATATTCTGTTTTTTTCAAAAAAGGAACTACTTTCGACTTTGTCAATTGGCAAACTCCGCCCGAAATAGATACAGTTGCCTATGACCTGCTCGAGAAACAAGCCGGTAAGGCTGTTTTTACAAAAGACATGGAACTGGAAAACTATTCTGGCACTAAATTCAAAGTAAAACTGAACCGTGAAATCAGTTTATTAACTAAAGCCGACACAGAAAAGCTACTAGGTGTTAGCCTTGAAGGTATCGACTGGGTGGGGTATCAGACCAGAAACATCCTGAAAAATACCGGAGCCGACGACTGGGATAAATCAAAGGGGGTGCTTTCTATCTGGCTTTTAGGCATGATGAAAGCCTCTGCACAAAATACCATTATTATTCCTTATCAGGCAGGTAAAGCCAGCGATATTAACGATAGCTACTTCGGAAAAATATCGCCAGAGAGATTAGTAAAAAAAGACGATATACTGTTTTTCAAGGCCGATGCACAGGCAAGGGGTAAAATAGGTATTCCGCCGCAAGCACTTAAACCAATAGCCGGAAGTTACGATGCCGAACATAAAATACTGACTATTGTTCAGTTTGATTACAACGGTGAAACCGACTATGTAAATTCAATGTGGGAGATTCAGAAAGACCCCTATAAAGGCGATGCCATCAATGCTTATAACGATGGCAAGAACGATTCAGGTTCTCAGATGGGGCAATTTTATGAACTCGAAACTTCGTCGCCGGCCGTTGCCTTAAAACGTAACGAAACCCTCACGCATACGCAACGGACCTTCCATTTTGAAGGCACCGAGGCCGCACTTGACCTTATCAGTAAAAAAATATTGGGCATTAGCTTATCTGACATTCCCAAACTATAAAACTTAATGCAACGGTAAAATCTCAATCCATGAAAAAACACGCCTTACTACTACTACTTTTTACAATAACAACCTTAGTTTACGCACAACCCGATAAAACTTTGTGGTACAAAAAACCCGCTCAGTACTTTGAAGAAACCCTAGTACTAGGTAACGGCAAACTAGGAGCTACGGTTTTTGGAGGTGTTCAGTCTGATAAAATTTACCTCAACGATGCTACCTTGTGGTCGGGAGAACCTGTAAACCCAGCCATGAACCCCGAAGCCTATAAGCATATTCCTGCCATAAGAGAGGCCCTTAAAAATGAAGACTATCAGTTAGCCGATAAACTTTACCGGAAAATACAAGGCAAATACTCCGAGTCTTTTGCACCATTGGGTACGATGTACATCAATTTCGAGCATGGAGATACCCAACAAAATTACTATCGGGAGCTAAATATTGGCAAGGCGGTATCAAAAACAACCTACGAAATTGATGGCGTAAAATATACCCGTGAGTATTTTGTGTCTCATCCTGACCAGATAATGGTAGTTAAACTAAGTAGTAGCAAGCCCGGTGCGCTCAACTTTGACATAAAGTTTAACAGTTTACTAAAAAACAACGTATCAGGCAAGGCAAATCTATTAGAGGTTAATGGCTATGCTCCCATCAAAGCAGCCCCTAACTATGTGAATATACCCGATGCAGTAGTATTTGACGAAACCAAAGGCACAAGATTTACGACACTAGCCAAAATCAAGAATAATGGTGGTGGCGAAATCATCAATACCGATAGCACAATAGGCATTAAAAATGGCACCGATGCCATTATTTTTGTGGCAGTGGCTACCAGTTTTAACGGTTTTGATAAAAACCCTGCAACCGAAGGGCAAGACAACAAGGCTATTGCGGCAGCTAATCTTAATAAAGCCTTCGCTAAAACATACGACCAGCTAAAACAGGCACATATCAGAGATTACCAGTCGTTTTTTAATCGGGTAAGTCTGGATTTAGGCCCTACACAAGCCCCCGAATTACCCACAGACGAACGCCTCAGACGCTATGCCGAAGGAAAAGAAGATAAAATTCTGGAGGTACTGTATTTTCAGTATGGGCGTTATTTGTTAATCAGCAGTTCGCGCACCAAAGGGGTGCCTGCCAACTTGCAAGGTATCTGGAACCCCTATATGCGCCCACCATGGAGTAGTAACTACACGACTAACATTAACGCCGAAGAAAACTACTGGTTGGCCGAAAACACTAATTTATCAGAGATGCACGCGCCATTGCTGGGTTTCATCAGAAATGCTTCTGAAACCGGAAAAATTACTGCTAAAACCTTCTACGGGGTAAATGGCTGGACGGTAGCTCATAATTCTGACATCTGGGCTATGAGTAACCCCGTTGGCGATTTTGGCAAAGGTGACCCCGTTTGGGCTAACTGGACAATGGGCGGAACATGGTTGAGTACCCACCTGTGGGAACACTACATTTTTACTAAAGACATCAGTTTCCTGAAAAATGAAGCATATCCGTTAATGCAGGGAGCCGCACAGTTCTGTCTGGAATGGCTGGTTGAAGATAAAAACGGGCATCTGATAACTTCTCCTTCTACTTCGCCTGAAAACAAATATATTACCTCGGCGGGGTATAAAGGAGCTACTCTTTATGGTGGCACTGCCGACCTAGCCATGATTCGTGAGTGCTTTGAGCAAACCATTAAGGCATCTAAAATATTGAATACAGATACCGAGTTCAGAACAAAACTTGAGCAGGCTCTGGCAAAACTATATCCGTATCAGATTGGTAAAAAGGGGAATCTGCAAGAATGGTATTACGACTGGAACGACGAAGACCCTAAACACCGCCATCAATCTCATTTATTTGGTTTGTTTCCGGGTAATCATATTACACCAGAGAAAACGCCTTTACTGGCTGATGCCTGCCGCAAAACCCTCGAAATTAAAGGCGACGAAACCACAGGCTGGTCGAAAGGCTGGCGGATTAACCTCTGGGCAAGGCTATGGGACGGCAACCATGCTTACAAAATGTACCGTGAACTACTCCATTACGTTGAGCCAGACGGCGTAAAAACGAATTATGCCCGTGGCGGAGGTACCTACCCTAATTTATTTGATGCGCATCCGCCTTTCCAGATTGACGGAAATTTTGGCGGAGCTGCCGCAGTAGCCGAAATGCTGGTGCAGTCTGACGAAAATCAGATTCGTCTGCTTCCTGCGCTACCCGACGAATGGGCCACAGGCTCGGTAAAAGGTTTATGTACCAGAGGTGGCTTTGAGGTATCTATGAGTTGGGCCAATAAAAGCATCCGAACTTTAAGCATTTACTCAAAAACTGGTGGGCAAACTACGCTGATTAATGGTAAAACATCTAAAAAAATTACGCTGAAAGCAGGGCAGAAACTCAATGTAAACTTGTAAGAACTGCATCCAGATATTCAAATTATTTATAGCTTATTTCATTATGAATACGAAAAAATTGCTCGTTATTCTGTCATTTATCAGTCTGACCAGCATGGCACAAAAGCCTTACTCGGTGCAAATGGCAGAGTCTTTTATGACATGGCACAAAGATTCAATTACGGTAAAACCCAATAAACCTGCCGGATGGGACTACGAACAAGGGCTTGTATTAAAGGCACTCGAAAAAGTATGGTACCGCACCGGAGATGCAAAGTATTTTGAGTATATCCGCAAAGACCTTGACCGCTATGTGCAAAAAGACAGCACTATTCGTACGTATGCTTACAATGATTTTAATCTTGATAATATCCCGACAGGGCGAGAGCTATTGATGCTTGCCCAGCAAACCCAGCCCGATAAAGAAAAGTATATAAAAGCAGCACATTTGTTATGGAAACAAATCGAAAACCAGCCTAAAACCAAAGAAGGTGGCTACTGGCACAAACAGCGATACCCCAACCAGATGTGGCTCGACGGCTTATTTATGTGCGAGCCTTTTGCTGCCGAATATAGCAGGGTTTTTAATAAACCTGAGCACTTCGACGACATTGCCCGACAATTTACCCTGATAGAACAACACGCCGTTGATGAGCAAACAGGCTTGGTTTATCATGGCTACGACGAAAGCCGCGAACAAAAATGGGCCGATAAAAAAACAGGTGTTTCGCCACATTTCTGGAGCCGTGCCATAGGCTGGTATGCAATGGCACTGGTTGATGTATTAGATTATTTTCCTGATTATAACCCCGAAAAAGCCAATCTTATCAAATATTTACAAAGGCTAGCTCCTGCCCTTGTAAAATATCAGGATGCTAAAACGGGGGTTTGGTATCAGATGACCTCACAAGGCAACCGCAAAGGCAATTATTTTGAAGCCTCGGCCTCTTGTATGTTTGTTTATGCGCTGGCTAAAGGTGTAAGGCAAGGGTATCTGGATACGAAATACCTGACGGCCGCCAGAAAAGGCTATGCCGGCATACTGAAAGAGTTTGTTGAAAAAGAAAAAGATGGCACCATAAGCCTTAATAAAACTGTAAGTGTAGGTGGCTTGGGCGGAAACCCCTACCGCGATGGCTCCTATGAGTATTACCTGAGTGAACCTATCCGTAAAAACGATTTAAAGGGTGTAGGGCCATTTATCTTTGCTAGCGTAGAAATGGAAATTGCCGCCGAAAATGCACTTGGCAAAGGCAAAGTTGTAGCCGTAGATGGGTATTTCAATAATGAATTCAGGAAAGACCTGAATGGCAATCAGGAGAATTTCCATTATACATGGGACGACCGTATGCACTCGGGTTTCTGGCTCTGGGGAAACATTTTCAACGAACTGGGCGCAAGAACTACCACCATCAAAACCGCCCCGACAGCCGCTAATCTGAAAGATATAAACGTATATATTATTGTTGACCCCGATACCCGAAAAGAAACAGCCAAACCCAATTTTGTACAGGCCGATGATATTAAAAACATCAGCACATGGGTAAAAAACGGTGGTGTGCTGGTAATGATGGCCAACGATACCGCTAATTGCGAACATAAAAACTTTAATCTGCTGGCGAAAGAGTTTGGTATTCAGTTTTTACCAAAAAACATTAACATGGTGCAAGGCACTCAATGGGAACAGGGTCGGCTGGATATTCCTGCCAATAATCCTGTTTTTAAAAATACGCAAGCCGTTTACATCAAGGAATTATCGCCTCTTGCCCTGAGCGCACCTGCGAAGCCTATCCTGACCGATAAAGGCGAAACAATTATTGCTGTTGCCAAAGTAGGCAAAGGAACAGTATTTGCCGTTGGTGACCCCTGGCTTTATAACGAATATACCGACGGCCGCCGTATTCCGCTTGTGTATCAGAATTTCAGTGCAGCTAAAGACCTTGCTACATGGTTATTACAACAAGCACCCAAGAAATAACATCGGCCAAACGTGCATAACGGTTAAATGAGTATTACGCAGGCAGCAGCAGGTTTGTCAGGTTTACGTATTAGGCAGGCTAATCATACAAATACCCGACTGCTGTTTCTTTTTGTCAAAATAGTATTAAAAAAAGAAAAATTAGGGCAGAATAAATTAATCGAAACTAAATAGTTTTGCTGAATCAATATTTTAAAAATTATAGATAGACCCGCCTGACGGCAGTTTTATTATGGTTTATCATAAAAATTTAGCCTTTTAAAGAGCATGAAACCGTTTTTAGACGAAGATTTTTTGTTGCAAACCAAAACCGCCCGCACCCTCTACCATGAGTTTGCGAAAGATATGCCTATTATTGATTATCATAATCACTTACCCCCTGACCAGATTCTGGCAGACAAAGTGTTTAGCAATATTACAGAGATATGGCTATATGGCGACCACTATAAATGGCGCGCCATGCGTACTAATGGTATCAATGAAAAATATTGCACAGGTGATGCTACCGATTACGAAAAATTCGAGAAATGGGCCGAAACAGTACCTTATACCATGCGTAATCCTTTGTATCACTGGACACACCTCGAGCTACAACGCTACTTCGATATAAAAGATACTTTAAGCCCCCAAACCGCAAAAAAGATTTACGACATCAGTTCTGAAAAAATCAGTTCTCCTGAATTTTCGGTCAGAAATCTTCTCCGAAAAATGAATGTAAAAGTGGTTTGCACCACCGATGACCCGCTCGATACATTAGAACATCATCAGAAACTAAGAGAAGCCGGCGATTTTGAAATAAAAATGCTTCCGGCTTTCAGACCTGATAAATTTATTCTGATTGATAACCCTAATTTCAAGACTTATATTCAGAAACTTGGGGCTATTGTCAATTTTGAGATACAATCTTTTGAAGACCTGCTGAAAGCTCTTCGCCTACGGGCCGATTTCTTCGCTTCACAAGGTGGACAAATATCTGACCACGGTCTGGAGCAAATCTATGCCGCCGATTTTACCCCAGAAACAGCCAATAACGCTTTTAAAAATGCCATTGCCGGTAAAACACTTACTGAAACAGAAGCGGTGGTTTTCAAATCGGCTATTTTACACGAATTAGGTAAAATGTATGCCGAACTAGGCTGGACACAGCAATTTCACCTCGGCGCATTGCGTAATAATAATAAACGTGCCATGCGCGTATTAGGGCCTGATACTGGATGGGACTCTATCGGAGACTGGTCGCAAGCCATTGCATTATCCAAATTTTTAGGAAAACTCGATGAGTACGACCAACTAGCCAAGACTATTATTTATAACCTGAACCCTGCCGATAACGAACTGATTGCCACCATGGTGGGCAATTTTAACGATGGGTCAATGGCAGGTAAAGTGCAATTCGGTTCAGGTTGGTGGTTCCTCGACCAAAAAGATGGAATGGAAAGGCAAATCAATGCGTTGTCGAACATGGGGCTTCTAAGCCGTTTTATCGGAATGCTTACCGATTCGCGCAGCTTCTTATCTTTCCCTCGCCACGAATATTTCCGCCGTATTCTTTGTAATATTTATGGCAACGATATTGAAAACGGCGAACTCCCGAACGATGTTCCATGGATTGGCGAAACCATACAGAACATTTGCTATAACAACGCCAAAAACTATTTTGGCTGGTAACTAACTGGGCATGAAACGCTTTATTATTCTTCTTTGCCTGATGGCTTGCCAAGTATCAGCACAGGTATCTACCACCAAGCCTTGGGCTTACTGGTGGTGGATGGGTAGTGCCGTTACCAAAGAAGGAATCAGGCAGAATCTGGAAGAATATGCCAAAGCAGGGTTTGGAGGTATGCACATTATTCCGATTTACGGAGTTAAAGGCGAAGAAAGCAGGTTTCTACCTTTTTTATCAAAAGAATGGCTCGAAATGCTCGACTTCACTTTGCAGGAAGCCAAAAAGAATAATCTGGGCATTGACATGACCTTAGGCACAGGTTGGCCTTTTGGTGGCAAAAATGTATCGCCTCAGGATGCCGCCCAAGCCTTTAAAGTACATGAGCAGAATGGGCAATATACCCTCACATTTGCCCCTACTAACCAGAAAGTAAAAAGAGCCGCGCCCGGCGGCGAAGGGCTTGTACTTGACCCCTTCAATAAAGCGGCTGTTGAGCGTTACCTACAAACATTTAAAGAGGCTTTCGGGCAGAAGAATTACCCTGTCAGAGCTTTTTACAATGATTCTTATGAGGTTTATGGCGCAAACTGGACGGCAAGTTTCTTTCAGCGTTTTAAAGAACTAAGAGGCTATGATTTACAGCAACACCTAGATGTTTTAGCCAAAGACAAAGCTGAAACTCCAAGAGAAAAACTCATCTGGGGCGATTATAACGAAACGTTGTCAGACATCCTCCGCGACGACTTCACCCGAACATGGGTTGGCTGGTCGAAGCAGCAAGGTAAAATAACCCGTAATGAAGCACACGGGTCGCCGGCTAATATTCTTGATTTATATGCCATTGCCGATATTCCCGAAACAGAGTTTTTTGGCAGTAAACCTTATGATATTCCGCTCTCACGCATTGACCCCGACTACGAAGAAAAACGTTTCGGAGTGCCTGATGCACTGGTAGTAAAACTGGCCTCTTCGGTGGCGCACGTAACAGGTAAAAAACTGGTTAGTTCCGAAACAGCCACATGGCTGGGTAACCATTTCAAAGTGGCTTTGTCGCAGGTAAAACCCATCATAGACGAATCGTTCATTGGCGGTGTAAACCATATTTTTTATCATGGGATTCCCTATTCACCACCCAATGAAGCATTTCCGGGCTGGTTATTTTACGCTTCTACCAATTTTAATCAGCAAAGTCATTTCTGGGAGTATTTGCCAGAGTTAAATAAATATATAACCCGTTGCCAAGAAAAGCTACAAAACAGCAAGCCCGATAATGATGTACTAGTGTATTTCCCTATGTATGATTTATGGCAATCGGTCGGAACCAAAGCTAAAACCCATGCTATTGATGTACACGCCATTATGAAAGACGGCATGCTTCATTCGGCATTTGGCGATGCCTGCAAAACCTTAATCAGCAATGGATATGGCTTCGATTTCATCTCTGATTTGCAACTGAAAAACTCGCACATTACCAATAAACAGCTTATTACACAAGGAAAACAGGCTTATAAAGCCATTATAGTACCCCCTGTGCAATACCTTTCTTTGAACACGTTGGTATACCTCGAAAAATGTAAACGTGCGGGCATTGCTGTGTTTTTCATCGACCACTTACCACACTCCACAACCGGATTTCATGATTGGGAAAAACATCAGCAAGCGTTTCAACAATTATTACCCAAATTCAGCAATGCCATTAGTACTGATATCGTCAGGAGTTTACAATTGGCCAATATCAGGCATGAGAACATGGCCGAAGCGGGGCTTTCTTTCATACGCAAAAAAAATGCAAACGGTACGCTTTATTTCGTAAGTAACCTCGGTAATAAATTTCATAACGGTAAAATTCAACTCGCTACAACGGCTGAAGCTATTAGCATTTATAACCCGCTTCAACAAAAAAGCGGGTTAATACCATTTAAAAGAATTTCTCCCAGCCTTATTGAGATTTCGATTGCTCTTGATGGCGGCGAAAGCCTTTTTATAGAAGCCCTGAAACAAAAGCCTGCCAAAACAAACACTTACAGTTTTAACAAAACAGGTGAGATACTACCCCTAAAAGGAATGTGGAAGGTGAATTTCGTAAAAGGAGAACCTTTTATGCCGAGTGCGTTTCAGACCGATAGCTTGCAGTCATGGGTAAACCTGAGCGATTCTACCGCACAGTATTTCAGCGGTACAGCCCATTATGAATTACGTTTCAGTCTGGAGAAATCACAGATTAAAAACGGGTATCTGGATTTAGGCGATGTGCGCGAAATGGCTAGCGTAAAACTAAACGGTAAAGACTTAGGCAAATACTGGTCTTTGCCTTTCAGAGTGCCAATTACTGCCGATATGCTCGGTATCAACAATAAATTAGAAATAGAAGTAACCAATTTATCGGCCAACCGAGCTAGGTATTTAGATAAAATAGGAGTAAATTGGAAGAAATTTTACGATACCAATATCGTAGACATCCGTTATCAACCCTTTAATGCTGCTGGCTGGCAGCCCGTGCCGTCGGGCTTGTTAAGCACAGTAAAATTATTTTTTGACCAATAAATCCATCACTGAAAGGAAAAATCCTTTCCTGAACCTAATCTTTTTTAACCCTGTAAACTATGGAAAAAATCGGAAAGTATCGTTGGACTATCTGTAGTCTTATTTTTCTTGCCACCACCATTAATTACCTCGACCGTAACGTAATCAGTTATTTGAAACATGATTTGGCAATAGCCTTCAAGTGGGACGAAATTCAGGAAGTGGAAGACTATTCAAATATAGAATTGGCTTTCAAGCTAGCCTATGCACTGGGTATGGTGTTTGCAGGTGGCTTTGTTGACAAATTCGGAACTAAATTAGGTTATGCTATTGCTACTGGCTTATGGAGTGTAGCCGCAGTAGCTCATGCCTTATGCACGGGTACTTTAGGCTTTATTTTTGCCCGTATCTTTTTAGGTGTTACCGAAGCCGGAAACTTTCCGGCAGCTATTAAGTCGGTAGCCGAATGGTTTCCTCAGAAAGAAAGGGCTTTAGCCACGGGCTTTTTCAACTCCGGCACTAACGTGGGGGCAATTATTGTGCCGCTAACAGTACCCTTTATTGCTGCCCAATGGGGGTGGCAACTGGCTTTTATTTTAACAGGTGTACTCGGCTTTGCATGGCTTATATTATGGTTTATTTTCTATGAAGTGCCAGAGAAGCAAAAACGCTTATCGAAAGCTGAATATGACTATATCCAGTCGGATAAACCAGAACCTGTTTCGCAAGAAAAGGTTTCTTGGCTTAAACTCCTGACTTTCCGGCAGACATGGGCATTTGCCATTGGCAAATTCCTGACTGACCCCGTATGGTGGTTTTACTTATTCTGGCTACCAGATTTCATGAAACAACAATATGGCCTTTCTACAACAGACACCACTGCGGCCATAGCACTTGCGTTAGTATATACCATTGGTAGTGTGGGCAGTATTTTTGGTGGCTGGCTACCTATGAGCCTGATTAACAAAAAATGGCCTGCTTTTAAAGCTCGCAAAACCAGTATGCTCATTTATGCCTTTGCGGTATTACCCGTGCTGTTTTCACAATATTTGGGTGCAATTAACTTGTGGTTTGCAGTGCTGGTAATTGGTATTGCGGCTTCGGCTCATCAGGCTTGGAGTGCCAATATATTCACTACGGTTTCTGATATGTTCCCGAAAAAAGCCACAGGCTCTGTTGTAGGCATTGGGGGTATGTTTGGTGGTATCGGAGGTATACTTTTCACATTATTAGCACAGAAACAAATATTTATCTATTATACCAAATTAAAACAGATTCAAACCGGATACTTCATTGTGTTTTGTATTTGTGGTAGTGCTTATTTGCTTGCATGGCTAATTATGCACTTTTTAGTGCCAAAAATGAAAAAAGTAGAACTATAAGAAAAGTTTTCACAAGAGACCATTAGTTACTCGACCTAAAAATATCTGCTATGAAAAAAATAATTGTACTAGGGCTTTTTGTACTGACTGCCCATTTATCATTCGGGCAGAATGTAAAAGCAACCATCGAAGATTTAGAGAAAAAACGCTTTGCAGCGCAGGTATCTAAAGATGCTGAGGTACTCAATAAAATTTTTGCCGATGACCTCATCTACGTCCATTCAAACGGCAAAATGGATAACAAGGAGTCTTACGTGGCTTCGGTGCTGAATGGTGGTAGTGTTTATTCAAAAATAGACATCGAAACCATTAGCATAAGAACCTATAACAATGACCAAACAGCCGTGGTAAATGGTAAAATCCTGATTACTCAACCACCTGTTGAAGGCAAACCTACGTTATTACCTTTGCGGTATCTGGTAGTATATACCAAAGACAAGAAAAAAGGCTGGCAGCTTAATTCATGGCAATCGCTGAAACTGCCAAACTAAAAAATTACATAACGGCTTTGTTATAAATGGTTTTACTATTGTACATTTGAGGCGGTAGTAAAACCATTCTTATTATCAAACCTATACCTGAACAAAACCTGTTTATACCCTTCATGAAGAAATTAGCTCCTCTGGTCGGAATCCTTTTTCTGTTCTTATTAACGCTTGTCGATGCCCAAACCCCACAGGCACTAAGTCAGGCCAAAACACCCGAAGAAGTAGGCTTTTCGGGCGAAAGGCTCAAGAAGCTGGACTCACACTTTCAGGAAATTGTAGATAAAGGCATTGCGCCTAATATAGTTACGTTAGTGGCGCGTAAAGGCAAAATTGTGCATGAAAAAGCCTTCGGGTACAGCAATCTGGAAACCAAAACGCCCCTCAGAAAAGACGATATTTTTCGTATTGCGTCGCAATCTAAATTGATTACGACCATTGGCCTGATGATGTTATTTGAAGAAGGCAGATTTTTTCTGGACGAACCTATTTCCAAATATATTCCTTCGTTCAGAAATACCAGAGTACTGGTGAGCTATGACGAAAAAGACCGTAGTAAATACATTACACGTCCGGCAAAATCTGCCATTACCATCAGGCAGTTACTAAGCCATTCGGCGGGTATCCCCTATGAACATCCCTTACAGGAATTGCCCGAATTTAAAGTTCCTTTCTTTTGCTCGGTTGATAAAGACGTGCTGAAAGATGTGGTTGATAAAATAGCCGCGCGGCCGCTATTATCAGACCCTGGCACCCAGTTTACTTACGGGCTGAATACCGATATTATAGGTCGCTTGATTGAAGTGCTTTCAGGAATGCCGTTCGATGAATACCTACGCAAAAAAGTGCTTGACCCACTTGGCATGAACGACACCTATTTTTACCTGCCAGCCGAGAAAGCCAAACGTCTGGTTGAGTTATATTCAAAGGGTAGTACAGAAGAAAAACTAACCCTAAATAGCAATGAAACGTATCGTAACTTTGCCATAAGCGGAGCAAAAACTTATTTTTCGGGTGGTGCAGGGTTAGTAAGTACCATTCAGGATTACGCCCGAGTATGCCAGTTTATTCTGAACAAAGGCGAATTTAATGGTAAAAGGCTACTTAGTAAAAGTACGGTAGAATTAATGGCGCGCAACCAGATAGGCGAAAGTTTTGTGTGGGACAGACAAGATAAATTCGGGTTGGGTTTACAGATAATTACGCCCGAATCTCATTACGGAGACAACGCCACACCGGGCTCGCTCACGTGGGGCGGTATGTATTGCTCCGAATACACCATCGACCCCAAAGAAGACCTCATTCTGCTGGTGTTTACCAACGTGCATCCGTATGCCCATTATTCTGACATTGTACGTAAATTCAGGATTTTGGTTTATCAGGCACTTTTATAATTTTATGTGGGCAAACGATTTAAGAAATCGTTTTACAAAGTCCGATTTTCTGACGAACTTTGCCCCTCATGACAATATTATTATTTTAATAAAAAATGGCACATCCATTACAAGGAGTCGGTGTAGCTTTAATAACACCATTTGATGACCAGCACGAAGTTGATTTTGCAGCTTACGGCCGTCTGCTCGAATTCACAAGCACAGGGGGAGCAGATTACTTTGTTGTGCAAGGCACAACCGGTGAAACCTCAACCACTACTGCCAAAGAAAAGATTGACTTACTTAAGTTTACGAAAGAAAACAACCCCAAGAATCTGCCGATTGTTTTTGGCTTAGGGGGAAACAATACTAAAGCCGTTCTGGAAACACTCAAAAACACCGACCTAGACGGTGTAACAGCTATTCTGTCGGTTTGCCCTTATTATAACAAGCCCTCACAGGCAGGCTTAATTGCCCATTTTACAGCCATTGCCGATGCCTCGCCAGTGCCGGTTTTGCTTTATAATGTACCGGGGCGTACGGTTGTTCACTTACAGATACCTACGGTAGTTGAGCTAGCCAAGCATCCTAATATTATTGGTATTAAAGATGCGAGTTCGATTGAGAACGCGCTGGAACTAGCCAAACGCTGCCCTGAAGATTTTCTGTTGCTTTCGGGCGATGATAATCTGGTTACTACCTCTATTAGCGTAGGGTTTAAAGGAGTTATTTCAGTCATTGCGAATGCATTCCCGAAAGAATTTGGCGAAATGACATGGGCAGCCCTTAATAATGATTTCAAGAAAGCGGCCGAACTTCAGAAAAGATTTGTAGATTTTGACACTTTGCTTTATGTAGAGTCGAATCCGGTAGGAATTAAAAAATGCCTTGAAATTAAAGGTATTTGTAGTTCGGAGGTACGCCTGCCATTAGTTAAGGCATCGGACAGTCTGGGCGAGAAACTACAAAAAGCCATGATTAACGAAGGCTTCTGGCAATAAAATATTACCTGTTTATTTATTCTTCTAAAGGTGGGTTTGGCCCACCTTTTTCGTTTCTGTTAAAATAGAGTGCGTCTCGCAACGAAATATTCACTTCAAAGCCTAGTATCATAATAAGGGCTATCAGGTATAACCACACCATGAGAGCTATCAGGGTTCCGATAGAACCATAGAGCCTGTTATAAGAATTAAAATTAGCCAGATAAAACGAAAACAGGTTGGTAACCAGAATCCCAAGAAAAGATGCCAGAAAAGCCCCCAAGTTAAAGAACCTGAGTTTTTTATGCACCGCAGGTGCAAAATAATAAATCACACAAATACCTACATAGAAAATCAGGAAGATACCTCCATAACGAATTACCTGTAATAAATAAAAAGTAAAGTTTTCGTTGAGCAGCCCTTTGTCAAACAGAAAATCAATGATAATCCGGCCAACAATTAAAACAATAATGGCACAAACCAATACAATGATTAACAGAATGGTCAGAAAAAGAGCAATAAGGCGAGCTTTGAGGTAATTACGTTTTTCTTTTACTTGCAATGCCATATTAAAAGCCCGCATGAGGGCCATCATGCCATTGGTAGCCGCAAATACGGTAAAGAAAAAACCAAAAGATAGGATATCGCTACGTTTTCGGCTTACAATTTCCTGAATGGTGAGTGAGGTGTTATCATAAATACCACGTGGCATTACATCCTTAAGAAAATCCATAATGCGGTAGTCGAGGTTATTAATAGGCACAAACGGTATGAGGGTAAACAAAAAAATAACTCCCGGAAAAACCGCCAGCAAAAAACTATATGCCACCGACGCCGCTCTTTGGTCAATATCGAATGTGATAATTTTTTTCCAGAGAATTGTCAACAAATGGTACAATGAAACAGTTGTGTTCCATAGATAGATGTTCTTAAGGAAGTGTTGAAGTCGTTTCAAATGAAAACTCTTTAGTCAATAATACAAAAATACAAATTTAGCCGGTTTTTAAAGTACCCACATTGCTTTTCATGAATTTTAACGATATTGCAAAGGAGTAGATTTCCAAATTAAAAAAACACGTATAGGCAATAAATGTAATATTTTTTGCATTGTAGCAATACACATTTTAAAACAACTTGATTCTTATGAGATATAACATACTTTGGGCAGACGACGAGATAGACTTACTAAAACCATACATTATTTTTTTACAAGGCAAAGGCTATGATGTAACGCCTGTACCAAGTGGTGCCGATGCCATTGATAAAGTAGAAACCGAGCGTTTCGATGTAGTTTTTCTGGACGAAATGATGCCCGGCATGACAGGGCTCGAAACGTTGTCACAGATTAAACTCCTTAAACCTAACCTGCCCGTTGTAATGATTACAAAGTCGGAAGAAGAACGTATCATGGAAGATGCTATTGGTTCTAACATTGCCGATTATCTCATAAAACCTCTTAATCCGAATCAGATTCTGTTATCGGTTAAAAAAATTCTTGAAAATAAACGCCTCATTTCAGAAAAAACCAACTTAGGGTATCAGCAGGATTTCCGTAATCTGGCCATGCAGTACAACGACCGCATCGGGCATCAGGAATGGGCCGAAATATATAAAAAACTGATTTTCTGGGAATTACAGCTCGACAAATCGGAAGACAAAAGCATGGAAGAGGTTTTTGAAATGCAAAAGTCAGAAGCCAATGCCAATTTCTGTAAGTTTATTGAAGAAAACTACGAAGACTGGCTAAACGACCCTAAAGCAGACAAACCATTGCTTTCGCATCAGTTAATGAAGAAAAAAGTATTTCCGCTGGTGCAGGCTAACTCTCCGCTTTTTTTCCTGTTGATTGATAACCTACGTTACGACCAATGGAAAGTGCTTGAAGAAGTAATTAATGATTATTTCAATGTAGAAGAAGAAAGCGATTATTATGCAATTCTGCCAACGGCTACTTCGTATGCCCGAAATGCTATTTTCTCGGGGCTGATGCCTTCTGATATGGCAAGGCAACACCCCGACTTATGGGTAAACGATGAAGGCGAAAACGAAGATGCGCTTAACAATAATGAGGCTGATTTTCTGAAACGCCAGATAGACCGCAACCGGCTGAATATTAGTTTTTCGTATCATAAAATATTAAATACGGCACAAGGCAAAAGCCTTGTCGATAATTTTAATAACCTGCTCAAAAACCAACTAATTGCCATTGTTTATAACTTTGTAGATATGCTCTCACACGCCCGTACTGAAATGGGTATGATTAAAGAGTTAGCTCCTGACGAATCGGCGTACCGCTCAATTACAAAATCATGGATTGAACACTCGCCGTTACTGGATTTATTAAAAAAGATTTCTGAGAAAAAAGGTCGATTAGTGATTACAACTGACCACGGCATGATTCGGGTAAAACACCCTAAAAGAATTGTTGGCGACAGAAACGTAAACACTAACCTACGGTATAAACAAGGGAAAAATCTTAATCTCGACGATAAAGATGACCACGTACTGATTGTAAGAAAACCCGAAGTATTTATGCTTCCGAAACCTAATGTTTCAACGGCGTATTTCTTCACAATGGAAGACTATTTCTTTGCGTACCCTAATAATTACAACCATTATGTGAGCCATTATAAGGATACGTTCCAGCACGGGGGTATTTCTATCGAAGAAATGATAGTTCCGTTTGCGTACCTGACCGCAAAATAATTACTAAAATGCGAATTATTATTGGTTTATTTTTCTGTATTGTGGCATTACAGGCTGTTGCCCAACAGCAGCAGCCTAAATATATTGAAGATAAATATTCGATATATTGTGCGCTAAATCTGGCCAGTGCTACGGGTAGTTATTACAATATTTTAAAAGACGGTGGTCGAGGCGGCCTAAAAGGTGGGGTATCGGTAGGTGGCTTACTGAACCCGTATGGCCGAAAAAGAGCTTCGACGGTGTTTTACGGGGCTGAAATCGGGATTCAGGGCGATGGCCGTGAAGACCCCTCTACGAGTGTCAGCGGTGATTTCCGTGTAACTAATACTTCTTATTGGCTGAACGGACTCGTGCGCTACCGCCCTATCTTATGGAGTTCAAAAATTAACCCTTATGTTGATGCCTTTATGGGTGCGAAAATGATTCAGACCAGTTTGATTGAACAGGTTGACGAAGAAAGCAGCCAGACATTGGATAGATGGACCAAGTTTACACCTAATTATGGGTTGGGTGTTGGGATAGGTATTAAATTATTTGGCTCTATGAAGAATAATTATCTGGATATAGGTATTTATTACCAGCAGGCAGAAGCTACCAAAATTGTAAAGCCGAACTCAGTAGTAATTAATAGCAATTTCGAGTTTTCGAGCAAGCAGGTACTTACTACTACTAATCAGTTTATTATTAAAATAGGCATTACTGGTTTTCACTGATTATAAACTCTCGGAGAGGTCTCTTACCTGCCCTTTGTCACAGTAAAGTGTGCGGTGCGGGTAACGTTCTATCAACTCAAAATCGTGTGTTGCCATTAGCACAGCCGTATTTGACTTTTCGTTAATATCCATAAATAATTTCAGAATTTCGACCGACATCTGAGGGTCAAGGTTTCCGGTAGGCTCATCGGCAAGAATAATCTGCGGCTGATTGAGCAAAGCACGGGCAATGCCTACACGCTGTTGTTCACCACCCGAAAGCTGATGAGGCATCTTTTCAAGAATATTTGGCAGGTTTACCAAATTAAGCACTTCTTCAATACGCACCTGCATTTCGTTTTTATCTTTCCAGCCCATTGCTTTCAGATAAAACATGAGGTTACGTTCAATGTTTCTGTCGCCCAGTAACTGAAAATCCTGAAAGACAATACCAATATTACGCCTGAGGTACGGAATTTCGGAACGTTTCAAGGCATGGAGTTCGTATCCTCCTACAACGCCTGTGCCTCTTTCGAGCCATAAATCGGCATATAATGTTTGCAGAACTGAGGATTTCCCGCTACCTGTGCGGCCAATGAGATACACAAATTCGCCTTTGTGAATAGAGAAATTCACGGCTGACAAAATCAGTTGGTCGCGCTGGTAAATGTAGGCATTTTTCAAAAAAATGACGGGTTCCATATCTCAGTAGATGATTACATATCAATATTAAGTAGTTTTTGTAAAAACTACTTAATATTGATAAAGAAATGCTTATTTCTGATTGGCTTTTGCGTGGTCGGCCAAGAATTTTGCCAGACCGCTATCAGTTAGTGGGTGGTTTAACAAAGCAAGAATGGCTGAAAGCGGGCCTGTCATGACATCGGCACCAATTTTAGCACATTGAATGATGTGCATAGGATGACGCACCGAAGCAGCCAGAATTTGTGTTTCGTAGCCATAGTTATCATAAATCAGACGGATGTCTTCAATCAGATTCATTCCGTCGGTCGAGATGTCATCCAGACGGCCCACAAATGGCGATACATACGTAGCTCCGGCTTTAGCGGCCAACAATGCCTGCCCTGGCGAGAACACCAACGTACAATTGGTTTTAATACCTCTTTCCGAAAAATATTTAATAGCTTTAATACCATCTTTAATCATTGGTATTTTTACCACTATTTGCTCATCTATTTCTGCTAGCTCCTCGCCCTCGTTAATCATTTCCTCATATTTGGTCGAGATTACTTCTGCACTCACATCGCCATCTACAATTTCACAAATGGCTTTATAATGGCGCATTACGTTATCTTTTCCTGCAATACCTTCTTTTGCCATCAATGAAGGGTTAGTGGTAACACCATCAAGTATGCCGAGGTCCTGGGCTTCTTGTATTTCTTTAAGGGAGGCGGTATCGATAAAAAATTTCATAGAATTTGTAGCCCCATCTCTGCCGATGGCAGAAATCTGTGTTAGAAACTTTCATGCCTTGGGGGAATTAGTTACATGAAAGTTAATCTATAATTGAAAAATTAGAATAAGCTAAAACAAAAAAAGGCAAATTCACCGCTCAACCACAATACCCTTGCTTCGGTCAAGACCTGGGGGATTCAGCAGGAGCTGGTAATTTGCCGCTGCAAAGGTAAGAAACTTTTCATGTTGCTACAAATGGTTTTAGAAAAAAAGCGTAATGTATAAAAAAACTATATTCAGGCTATATTGTCGGCCAAGCTAAAAACACTTACGAAAGAAGAATTTTCGGGCAATAATTTCAGTTTTTTTATCCAAAACACGAAAATATGGCATAAGGCTGGTGCAAGTCATAAAAGTTTTTTAACTTGACATTAAATGTTTTTTTGAGTTGTTTTGGCACCCTAATCCTAACCATAAACTCTTTCTATCAATGATAAAAAAAGTTATCCTCTGGCTTTTTATGGCAATGTTTGTTTACGCTGCCATTGTACAATATAACGACCCCGACCCATACGTCTGGATTCCCGTGTATCTGATTCCGGTGTTTTTGTGTTACTATAAGTTGCAGGGCAAGGGCGAAAAAATCATGTATTTTACGGTTGGGCTGCTTTACCTGATGTGGGCCATTAATCAGTTTCCGCCTCAATGGGAAGGCGTTATGCTGAACCAGTTGGGTATGAAAACCATTAATATTGAATTGGGGAGAGAATCGCTTGGGCTGGGTATATGCACCATTGCCATGTGGACTTGCGCCCTGTTGAAGTAAAAAAGAAAACTTATAGTGAACACCCTCAGAGCTTTATTGTGGCCTCATGTGGTTTGTTATTCACTATAAGTTTTTTACTACCTGTTTATTTTCTCGAGGTCTTCTATGGTGTCGATTCCGAAACTTTCGTAATTGGTTACGATGGCATAAATCTTATAGCCATAACCCAACCAGCGTAACTGCTCTAGTTTTTCGGTGTTTTCGAGCGGAGAAAGCGGTATATGCGAAATCTGCTCAAGTACATCGCTCCGGTACGCATAAATACCGATATGCTTATAAAATTCGCCATGCTCGAGCCATTCGTCGGGGTCATAGCCACGCACATACGGCACTACCTGACGGCTAAAGTACAAGCATTGTTTGCGTATGGTAAGCACAGCTTTTACTACGTTGGGGTCACGCAGGGTTTCGTAATCTTTAATTTTTTTTACAGCCGTAGCTATTTCGGTTTTGAAATCGAGCAAGCCTGCCAGTTGGTCAATGGTTTCGGGGTCAATAAAGGGTTCATCACCCTGGATATTAATGGCGTAGTCATATTTATTTACACCTCCTGCTTTTTCGAGTGCTTCAAAGCAACGGTCTGTTCCCGTCGGATGACTACTTGATGTCATCACTGCATCTCCACCAAATTCTAAAACATGATTCAAAATTCTGGCATCGTCGGTCGCAACCAGAACTTTCTGCAAACTTTTCGCCTTCAATGCCTGCTCATACACGCGTTGAATCATACTTTTTCCGTTAATATCTACCAAAGGCTTGCCCGGAAAACGGCTGGATGCAAACCTTGCTGGTATAATTCCAAGAATTTTCATAGGTTTCAATGTTATATCCGGGGCGAATTTACACGAAAAAAAAAATATATGCGTTAATCTGTCGCAGAATCATTAAATTTGCGTTAAATCCAATCGCTTGACTACCATGTTAAGATACTTTTTTATTACAGCTTTCCTCGTGCTTTATCTGACAAATGCTTTCAGTAAATCAGGCGCTATACCTTTAGACTCGCTCGGAATTGAGAAAAAAAACGGTAAAACTTTTGTTCTACATAAAATAGAACAAGGCGAGACACTCTATTCGATTTTGAGACGCTACAACTCATCAGAAAAAGAATTTTATGCGGCTAACCCTGAATTTAAAAAGGGGGCTACTATTGCAAGTGACCAAGTAATTAGTATTCCGGTTAAGGTTCCTAGCAAGAGCATACCGCGCCCAAGAATAGCTGAGGCCAAGCCAGACACTACTCCGGCCAAAGGAGTAGTTGATGAAAATGGCATTGAAGTAATTGATATTCCTGAAGCTACACCTAAAGATGGGGTACCTTCAGCAAAAAAAAATGATAGCCTGAAAAATGCACTAACCGATAAAAATTCAGACGCAAAAAATACCATTAAACCCAAAACTTATACAGTAGTAGCGGGTGATAAGTTATTTTCAATTGCTACTACCCATAAAGTAAAAGTGTGGCAGTTAAGAGAGTGGAATAACCTTACGAGCGATGTACTACACGTAAATCAGGTTCTTATTGTAGAGAAACCTGCCAACTGGGTAGCAAAAGAAACCAAGAAGGATTCGAGCAAGACTAAACCCGCAACCACTAATCAGCTAGCAACAACCAAGCCCAAACCAACACCACAAGGGCCGGCTGGTGATGCCACCAAAGAGCCAAATGCAAATAGTGTGGTTAATAAACCTTTAGCTGCTAAACCTCAGGCTCCTGTACCTAATGCCCCAACAGGTAAAAAATACAGCGAACAAGGCATAGCCGAAGTAATAGAAGCAGGCGCAAGTACCAATAAATACTTGGCTTTGCACCGCACGGCTCCGGTAGGTACGCTTATTAAAATTGCGAATGAAGCTAACGGGCAGAGTGTCTGGGTAAAAGTGATAGGAAAACTAACTGGCTCAAGCGATGTAATTATTAAAATATCGCCAAAAGCATTTGAAAAATTACAGCCTAAAGATAAACGAATCAGGGCATCGTTGAGTTATGCTTTATAATGAGTACAACATACATTTAGTTATATTATTATCGATTTAGAAGTACCATGAAGAACACAGAAACAACCGTAAAGAGTAAAATATGGACCTTGTTTTTTGCCATTATGTATCCTGTTATTACTGCTTTCGGCTTATTATTTACTGGTATTGTAGCCGTTTTTTCTGCAATTTCCAGCATTTTTGTTTTTATTTTAAAATTAATAAAGAAGTAAGTTTATTGCTTCGTTGCCAATGGATGGGCGCAAGGACTTGTTATGTCTGACTACATTTTAAACCTGCTCAATGAAAAATACGAGCTGTTTAATCAACCTGATTTTATTCCTAACGACCCTGTTAGTATTCCGCATCAGTTTACCCGAAAGCAAGATATTGAAATTATGGGTTTCATTGCTGCTACCCTTGCATGGGGGCAGCGCAAAACAATTATCAATAAATGTAACGAACTGGTAAAACTTATGGATGGTGCCCCTTTTGATTTCATCAGGAATCATCAGGATACTGACCTTAAGCGTTTTCTTACCTTCAAGCACCGCACTTTCAACCATATTGATACGCTGTATTTTATTGAGTTTTTTAAAGATTTTTATGCCCGCCATGAGTCGCTCGAAGAAGCCTTTACTAAAGGTTTGACGGGTGAGTCGGACAATATCAGAACTAGTCTGGAAAACTTTCAGCACATATTTTTCGGTCTGGAAGATTATCCGGCCCGTACACGCAAGCATATTGCTACCCCCGCCAGGAACTCATCGTGCAAAAGAATAAATATGTTTTTACGTTGGATGGTACGAAAGGACAATAAAGGAGTAGATTTTGGTATCTGGCAAAAGATTTCTCCGGCACAACTGGTTTGCCCCTGCGATGTACATGTTGAACGTGTAGGCCGCAAACTCGGATTAATTACACGCCCGAAAACCGACTGGCAAATGGCCGCAGAGCTTACAGAAAACCTAAAGCAATTTGACCCTACCGACCCCGTAAAATATGACTTTGCGTTGTTTGGTTTAGGCGTTGAAGGATATATGTAAGAATAAAAACCTGCTTAAGCATTTACTTAGTCAGGAAATTTTTATTTTTACTTACAATTTCAACCCTTAAACTATGACCACTACTACTACCCCTCCTCCTCCACGTTTGGCATCGGCCGATGTTTATCGTGGTTTTGTTATGCTGCTTATGATGGCAGAAGTGCTACGTTTTCATAAAATTTCGGAGGCTTTGCCTGAGAGTGGCTTCTGGCGTTTTCTGGCGCATCATCAGGAACACGTTGAGTGGGTAGGCTGCTCGTTACACGACCTTATTCAGCCTTCTTTTTCTTTTCTGGTAGGGGTAGTTTTACCTTACTCTATTGCTAGCCGGCTGAAACAGGAAACCAATTTCTGGAAAGTATTCAGACACGCCCTTTGGCGGTCGTTAATTCTGATACTGCTAGGTATTTTTCTACGCTCGCAGTGGGCAACACAAACCAAATTTACTTTTGAAGATACGCTTACACAAATAGGCTTAGGATACCCATTTTTATTTCTGCTAGGGTTCAGGTCATTCCGAACACAAATGATTGCCCTCGGTGTTATACTGGCGGGCTATTGGCTGGCTTTTGCGCTTTACCCACTACCCGATGCCCAATTTGACTACAATACTGCCGGAGCTATTAAAGATTGGGAGCATAACCTGACGGGATTTGCTGCGCACTGGAATAAAAACACGAATCTTGCTTGGGCTTTTGACCGCTGGTTTCTGAACCTGTTCCCACGCGAAAAACCTTTTCTGTATAACGGAGGCGGATACGCTACTTTAAGTTTTATTCCTACTTTAGGCACCATGCTTATTGGGTTGATAGCTGGAAACATTTTGAAATCGGACAGAGAATCGAGAGAGAAACTTAAACTTTTTCTGATTTTAGGGGTTTCAGGTGTTGTGCTGGGAACCTTGCTGAACTGGTCGGGTATATGCCCTAATGTGAAACGAATCTGGACACCCACATGGGTTATTTTCAGCGGTGGATGGTGTTTTTTACTACTTTCGTTTTTTTTCTGGAGTGTAGACATACTCCAGAAACGTAAATGGTTTTTCTTTCTGACGGTTATTGGCATGAACTCAATTGCGGCTTATGTAATTGCCCATACGGTTGATTCTTACATATCAGATTCGCTAAAAATACATTTAGGACAAAATTATGCCAGTATTTTAGGCGATGCCTACCAAAGTCTTATTCATGGAGGGTTGATTCTATTGTTTGAATGGCTGATTCTGAAATGGATGTATGACAAAAAACTGTTTATCAGAATATAGGTTTTTACGGGCTAAGGGTATGGCTGTGTTCATACCCTCAAGCCTGCATAACTGGGTGCCGGATTACCAATCCGGCCTACGACCTACCGATTATCTTCTGGTCGGGCTTCAAACAATTTCCTGAGCCACGATTTCTTTTCTTCCTTATCCTGTTCGGCTTCCTGCTGTGTAGATTCATATTTTTGTAGAGAAGACAAGTCAGGCTGGCCGGCATCTACCCAACAGGTAAGCCAAAAATCGCCAATCATTTTTATTGAAGCCCTCATTTGCCGTTCTACCTGTTTCTGGAGCATCTGGTGGTATTTTACTGAAAAATCTCTGGCATAAACCCTAGCCGTATTTCCGTTTACCTCTTCAAAACTATATTTTTTATCTTCCGAAAGTTGGTCACTCAATCTTCGTTCAAATGTCAGCACCGAATCAAGCGCAGTATGCGCCCCGATAACCGCCTGCCAAGCCCTTTTTTGCGGATAAGCCTCATAAGTTGCCTGCCCTACAAAAAAATCATAGTTAGCCGCAAACAACTCTGGCAGCCTGCTTTCCCAGAAGCCATGAATACCCAGTTGGTTGGTTAGTTGTCCGTTATAGTTTCTGGTAGTATGCAAAGGCACGTGTGCATCGGCAATATAATGCCCCATGTCGGTCGAAAGGCTCAGAATACGTTTAAGGTCCTTTTTTCTGAAAGCCTCAGTCAGCTGATATTTCATGGCATTAATATGCCAAGGCACAATACCGTGTTTATAGAGCGAATCTTCCCCTATTTTTTCGGTAGCCTGCTTCCATGAGTAATTAGGAAGCTGGTTTTTCAGAGAATCGACGTAGACATCGAGATCAATAAAATGCCGTGGTGCCTCGCCCTCCATGGCATAACGCCGTTGGTCGGCATTAATCGCATTGGTGGTAATGAAGTCGATATTTTTCTTGTAAAACCCAAACATTTCGGGCGGTAAAGTAAACACAGCCAAGCGGTTAATATGCCGATGAGCATAAAAGCCCCAGTTAAAGGAATAAGTATTTTTATAAGTTGGGCAATCAGGATAAACCGACAAAGGCCGCACGAAAGAAAATCCGGTTTGAGCCAAACAGCATATTAATAAGCCCAGTACTGTTAATTTGTTTTTTAGTCTTGCAAAAGGCAGCATTATTTGCTTCATTCGTAGTTGTTTTAAAAATTCCCCTAATATTATACCTATTCTGTTAAAATGAAAAAAATTGCCTTATTCTTTTGCCTTTGTTCGGCTCAGGTTTTTGCCCAGAATACCCTGAAATTTGCAAATATAGGTTCGTTTAAAACCCAGTCAGGTAAAGCCATCAACCAATGTAAACTCGGCTACCGGACGTTCGGAACCTTAAATGCCGAAAAGAACAACGCCATTTTGTTCCCGACGTGGTTTGGCGGAAAAAGCCAGAATCTGGTAGGCAATGCCGGCACTATGATTGATACGACCCGATTTTATCTGATTCTGGTTGATGCCCTCGGAAATGGCGTTTCGTCATCACCTTCAAATACTGCTGCTTTTCCAGACATCACCATTCGAGATATGGTTAACGCTGAATATGCTTTAGTGACCAAGCATTTACAAATAAAACATCTACACGCGGTAATGGGCATATCCATGGGTGGTATGCAAACTTTTGAATGGCTGGTTGCTTACCCTGACTTTATGGAAAAAGCGATTCCGATTGTAGGTACCCCGAAACAGTCATACTACGATATTCTGCTCTGGAAAACCGAATGGAACATTATAGAACAAGCTGGTAAAAATACCTTAGCACGCCAGAATGCCATGCGGCAAGTAGCGGGCGTACATAACCTGAATCTGGCTACGGCTGATTTTTATTTGCGCACCGAAAAAACCGAAGAAGCGTATCAGAAATTGAAAAAAGCCGGAGACGACTACGTAAAAAACAATAATCCAGAAAACTGGATTTGTCAGATAAAAGCCATGCTCTCGCAGGATATTTACCGTACCTCGGGTAAAACATTAGCCGAAATGCCCGATTACATTAAAGCGAAGGTTTTAGTAATTGCTGCCTTGCGCGACGAAATGGTGAACCCGCAAGCGGCTATCAGCTTTTCTAAGGCATTGAATACTAATTATTTAGAACTCACAAGCGACTGCGGACACCTTGCCACGGGCTGCGAAAGTGATAAAATTAAAAAAGCCATTGCGGAGTTTTTATAAGCCATCAGAATATTATTTTAGAAATAGGAAATATTCGGCATAGGGTATTTTCACACCTGATTATTGAGAAAAAATAATTTTTCCGAACAAAAATCTCAGATTTGAAACCTTCATTTCTGAGATTTTTTATTTTCATTCCAAAAACCAACAAAAATCAAACTCATTCTTTCTATTTTACAATTTTCATACAATTAAAGGTATTTTACAAAAATGCACAAAAACAAAATATTATTTTGTCAAAATAAAAAAATATAAAATCAATAAAATATTTTCTTAAAATAATGCAATATTTTAAAATAAAAGGTGTTATATTTGCAGTGTAATACAAAATATTATTCGGAAAAAACATTATGAGTCATACACAGAAAAAATCGTTATTGAGATATTTATTACCAGCCATAGCACTGGGCGTTTTTGCTTTTTTAATGGTAGCATACGGCTCGGCTTATACGCCACCAAAAGCGCAGAAACAACGCATTGTTTGTTATAAATTCAAACAAGGCACTTCGGCAGAAGCCATTAAGAAACATCTGGATGGTTTTCAGAACCTGAAACGTGAATTACCAGAAATTGTTAATTACTCGGCAGGTAATACTATTTCGGAAAGTGGAACCACAGCAGAATATGATGTGATGCACTACCTTACTTTCAGAACCGACGAAGAGATGGAGAAATTCCGTCAGAGTGCAGAGTATCAGGCCTTTGAAAAGGCTAATAAAGATAGCTGGGAAAGAGTTTTGGTTATTAACTCAGAGATAAAGTAATTTATCCTGTTTATCAAAGAATATCAGAAAAAGCACGCTTTTGAGCGTGCTTTTTTTATGAGGGGCAATATTTGTTCTTAAAATCAAGAAGTTAGCTTTATATTTTTGTGGTTATGCTTTGCAGTTTTGAATAAAATAACTATTTTTGCACCCTCAATTGAAAATCGACCAAAAAAGAACAGACAAATTTTAATAATAAAATGGCAAATCATAAGTCGGCATTAAAGCGTATCAGAGCGAACGAGGCAAAGCGTTTGAGAAATCGTTACCAACACAAAACAACTCGTACTATTGTTAGAAAACTACGTGGTATCACTGACAAAGTAGCCGCAACAGAGTTGTTTAAATCGGCCGCTTCTATGTTGGATAAATTAGCACGTAAAAACGTTATCCACAAAAACAAAGCAGCAAACTTGAAATCTGGTTTAGCAAAACACATTAACGCACTAGCGTAATTCATGTGAGATTCAATATTTTGCTCATGGAACACCTCCGTGGGCATTTTTTGTTTAAGTATTGTCTGCCGGATGTGTGCTGTGTATTGGGTAAACTTTACAAAAATTTATGCTTAACACCATTACCTCATGGGCAGAAGAAGACCGCCCCAGAGAAAAGCTGATACTAAAAGGTAAAGCTGCGTTGTCGGACGCAGAACTGATTGCTATTCTGATTGGCTCAGGCACAAGAGAGCTTTCAGCGGTTGATTTGTCAAAGCTGATTTTGCAAAGCACAAAAAACAACCTGAACGAGTTAGCAAAGTTAAGCGTAAACGATTTAATGAAGTTTAAGGGCATCGGCGACGCCAAAGCGATTTCGATAGTAGCAGCACTTGAGCTAGGCAGGCGAAGAAAAGAAAGTGATACACTCAAGAAACCCAGAGTTACCTCCTCAGACGATGCCTATCAGGCCATTCGCCCTTATTTAATGGATTTATCGCACGAGCAATTCTGGATTTTACTCTTGAACCGTGCAAACGAAGTTATCAGACCCATGCAGATAAGCACTGGCGGTGTAGCAGGAACAGTAGCCGACCCAAAAATGATTTTCAAAAGTGCTATTGAGTATCTGGCTTCGGCCATTATTCTGGTACATAATCATCCGTCAGGGAACCTGACCCCTAGTCAGGCAGATAAAGATTTAACCAGAAAAGTTAAAGATGCTGGCAAATTACTGGATATTCCGGTACTTGACCACCTGATTTTTGGTGACAATGGCTATTTTAGTTTTGCCGACCAAGGCATTTTCTGAAACTAGTTCAACATATATAAAAACCTTTCTTTGACATTTTAATCCTATTGATATAAATGCTTACAGTTTCAAATATTTCGCTTCGTTTTGGTAAACGTACTCTTTTTGAAGAAGTAAACCTGAAATTTACCTCTGGCAACGTATATGGGCTTATAGGAGCCAATGGTGCGGGGAAATCAACTTTTGTAAAGATACTTTCAGGTGAGCTGGAACCCACCACAGGGAACGTTAGTATGGACCCGGGTGAACGGATGTCGGTTTTAAAGCAAAACCAAAATGCCTTTGACAACGAAACCGTTTTAAATACGGTTATCAGAGGTAACGAGCGTTTGTATGAAATCATACAGGAAAAAGACGCTATCTATGAAAAGCCTGATTTCTCGGAAGAAGATGGCAACCGCGCTGCCGAACTGGAATCAGAGTTTGCCGAAATGAATGGTTGGGAAGCTGACTCAGACGCAGCTTCATTGTTGTCGGGGCTAGGTATTAAAGAAGACCTTCATTATACCATGATGGCCGACATGAACCCTTCTGACAAGGTAAAGGTATTACTAGCGCAGGCTTTATTTGGTAACCCTGATATTCTTCTGCTTGATGAGCCGACCAACAACCTTGATATTGATTCGATTCTATGGCTGGAGAACTTCCTGATGAACTTCAAGAATACTGTAATTGTGGTTTCTCACGACCGCCATTTTCTTGATAACGTCTGTACCTATATTGCCGACCTTGACTTCAAGAAAATTACCTTATATGGTGGTAACTACTCATTCTGGTATGAGTCGAGCCAGTTAGCTGCCCGCCAGAAAGCCGACCAGAATAAAAAAGCAGAAGAGAAAAAGAAAGAGTTGGAAGAGTTTATCCGTCGTTTCTCTGCTAACGTGGCTAAGTCAAAACAAGCTACGGCTCGTCAGAAAATGATTGAGAAACTGAACATTGAAGAAATTCAGCCATCATCACGCCGTTATCCTTATATCGGTTTCAAACCGGAGCGTGAAGTAGGCGACCAGATATTATTGGTAGAAAACCTGAGTTATCAGTTAGAAGACGGCTCTTTCCTGTTCAAAAATCTGAATTTTCAGGTATCACGCAACGAAAAAGTTGCCTTTTTGAGCAAAGATGGCCTAGCCGTAACCGCTCTGTTTGATATTCTGATGGGTGAGAGAAAAGCCACCACCGGAACTTTCAAGTGGGGTATTACTATTACTAACAGTTATTTGCCTAATGATAACAGCAAGTATTTTTCAGACAGTGACCTTGATTTAGTTGACTGGCTACGCCAGTATTCTACCGAAAAAGACGAAACCTTTATCAGGGGTTTTCTGGGCAGAATGTTGTTTTCGGGAGAAGAAGCATTGAAAAAATGTACGGTGTTATCAGGGGGAGAAAAACAGCGTTGTATGTTCTCGAAAATGATGCTTTCAGGGGCAAATGTGTTGCTTTTCGACGAGCCAACTAACCACTTGGACCTTGAGTCGATTCAGGCACTGAATAAAGGCATGGAAGAGTTTTCGAGCAATATTCTGTTTACCTGCCATGACCACCAACTGACCCAAACAGTGGCTACACGTATTATTGAATTAACGCCAAAAGGTTGTCTGGACAAACTAATGGACTTTGACGATTACTTAACTAACGAAAAAGTAAAATCTCAAAGAGACGCCCTATATGCCTAAAAAAAAGCAGTTCAGGTCTGATGATTCACTCTGGAAAGCCATCATTGAAGATGTTTTCGATGATTTCCTGAGATTTTTCTTTCATCAGGCCGATGAACTCTTTGCCATGGAAAAAGGCTTTGAATTTCTGGATAAAGAACTGGAGCAACTTTTTCCACCTCAGGATAACAGTTTTTCGCCCAAGTATGTCGATAAACTGGTGAAAGTATTCATGAGAGATGGCAAAGAAGAATGGATTCTGGTACATATTGAAGTACAAGGCTATAAAGATAAACACTTCCCCGAGCGGATGTTTACTTACTTTTACCGCATCTTCGACAAATATAACAAGCCTGTTACGGCTTTTGCATTGTTTACTGACGACAGCTTTAAACTTCATGCCGACAGGTTTGAAACCTCCTTTCTGGGTACGAGTATCCGCTACGAATATAATACTTACAAAGTAATTGAGCAGAACGAACAAGTATTACTCAATAGTAATAACCCGTTTGCTATTATCATTCTGGTAGTGAAAACGGCCCTAAAAAGTAAAAAAACTGATGAGCTTGAATTATTTCAGCTAAAAATAGATTTAGCCAGAAGTCTTTTGCAAAAGCAGTTTTCAAAAGAAAAGATACGAGCCTTAATGAACTTTTTAAAATATTACATACGTTTTGAAAGCGAAGAAACTATTAGTAGATTTGATAAAGAAATTGAGCTTTTAACAGGTAAAAATACAACTATGGGCATAGAACAATTTTTATTAAGTCGGGCAACAGAAGCAGGTATTGAACAAGGTATCGAAAAAGGTGTTGAAAAAGGTATTGAGAAGGGAATCGAATTACAAAAACTAGCTTTTGTTAAAAATCTTTTAAATGATACGAATTTCGATACCGAAAAAATAGCTCAACTGGCTGGCGTTTCTGCTGCGGTTGTTGAGAACATAAAAAAAGAGCTAACAAAACAATAAACGCCTTTGTCTGACTTCACCGAAATATCACAGAAAGAACTGGAGGGGATACTTTCGCAGCCTGATACATTGCTGCTTGATGTGCGCGAGACATGGGAGTTTGCCGATTTTAACATAGGTGGCATTAATATTCCACCACACGAAATTACAGAAAGGCTGGAAGAATTGAAAAATTATAATGCTATAATTGTGGCTTGTTCGAATGGCACACGAAGTAGCATAGTGGCACGTCTTTTAACAAAGAAGCTACCCGATATAAAAATACTACACCTTGAGGAAGGCATTTTCTAACATTCCTCAATAAGCTGGACTATTGGCAACTTATTGAGGAATATTGACTGACTTAGAAGCCATCATAGTCTCTTTCTTTTTTTAATAACCATTTTCCAACGGCAAAAGAAAGTGCTAATAATGCTACAAAAAACAAAAGGGCTGCCCAAGTAGGATATTGATAACCGAACATATTCGTTTTAATTTTAAAGTTTCGACCCCGCAAAAATACAATAAAAACCTATATACAAAGGAGATTGCCTGCAAAAAAAACAAAAATTTAAAATAATTCTATTTTTGTTTTATAATTAAACTCCGCATCTATAATTCTGACTTCTATTTTTTGCTTTATTTCTCTTGCTATTATCTGGCGTTTTATCTACTCAATTAAAATGCGTTAATAGCCATAGATAACATTGACCCCACAACCAACCAACCCAGCATCTGTAATAACACCGGATGTTTATAATTACCCATAAGTTTAGACTGCCGGCTTACTATCAGAATAATTGCTAGCCCAATTGGTAAAATAAATCCGTTTAATGTGCTTACCCAAACCAATATACTTGCAGGTTTACCAATAAGTACAAAAACAATAGTTGAAAAAATAATAAAACCTATAATTATTGTTCGATAATATTTTTCAAAAAAAGGGTGAAAAGTACGCAGAAAAGACACAGAAGTATAAGCCGCCCCCACTACTGACGTGATAGCAGCACACCAGATTATTACCCCAAATATTTTGTAGCCAATATTACCCGCAGCACTCTGAAAAACGGAGGCCGCAGGGTTTTCTTTATCGATACTAAAACCCATCATTATCACACCCAAAGAAGCCAGAAATAATAAATAGCGCACAACCGCTGTTACTAAAATTCCTTTGGTAGCACTCTGGTTTACTTCCGGTAGCTTATCAACACCACTAATGCCGGCATCAATAAGCCTATGTACTCCGGCAAAAGTAATATACCCGCCTACTGTTCCGCCTACAAGGGTTATGGTTGCCAGTGCATCAAATTTTTGCGGAACAATGGTATGTTGCAGTGCTTCAAATATTGGTGGTTTAGCCACAAATACTACATATATAATCAGGAAAATCATCAGAAAACCCAGTATCTGAGCAAATGTATCCATTACTTTTCCTGCTTCTTTCGATAAGAATATTCCAATAGCTATGATGGCACTAATGATAGCACCTGTTTTTACGTCAAGCCCAAAAAGCACTTCAAGGCCTAACCCTGCCCCTGCTACGTTTCCTATATTAAAAGCCAGCCCACCAATCACAATTAAAAAAGCCAGTAAGTATCCAAGCCCCGGCAGGAGGTCGTTGGCTAGGTCTTGTGCGCGTTTATTGCCAACAGCCACTACACGCCAGATATTTAACTGTGTAGCTATATCAAGCAGAATAGAGAGTAAAATAACAAACCCGAAACTAGCTAGTAGTTTCTCTGTAAAAATTGTGGTTTGGGTCAGGAACCCGGGCCCTATGGCAGAGGTAGCCATTAAGAAAGCAGCTCCGGTAATAGCTCCTTTATTTTTCATGATTAGGTTACGGCTGTATATTTAGTAAATCGATTAGTTTTCTGCTTTAATTTTTTGCAAGATATGATTTTCAATCATAAAATGTAGCATTAGTTCTTGTATTCTGTGGCCTTAATTTATAAAAAAACTCCTCGCCTATTCTGTGTATAATTTTCATTCAGAATACGAGGAGTTTTTTAACGTTACAATACGGCAATCAGCCTTGACTGATTATATGCAATATAACTTATTTTGAAGCAATTTGTTTTGTGCTTATTTCTTTACAAGTTTAACAACATACCCCCCTCCGGGTGCCAGATGCACCGGAAGGACATCCTTTTTAGTAACAGTTTGGGTTGAAATACGGTAATCGGCGGCATAACGGTCGGCATTTACGCCATCCTGACAAACGGTAGCTATATAGGTGCCTGCTTCCAGAAAATCCAGCGGGACGCTCAGGTCACGTGGGGTGGCGTCGGTCATGGCTGCCACGTACCAGTTTTTGCCTTTTTTACGGGCTGTTACGATGTAATCGCTCACTTTTGCGTCTATCACACGGGTAGTGTCCCAAACGGTTGGAATACCACCCAGAAACTCCATAAATTTCGGTTCCATCCATCCTTGTGACGGATTCCCCGCAAAAAACTGGATAGGGCTTTCATAAATAACAAACATAGCCAGTTGCTGTGTTCGGGTTGTCATCGACATCACGTTTTCGGGCATCATTCTAAAACCCTGTGTAGTGGCATTGTTTAGCATACCGGGTTCATAGTCAAGCGGCCCCGCCAGCATTCTGATAAATGGCAAACGCAAATTATGCTCAGGCGTTACTTTGTTGCTCCACATATTGTACTCCGACCCTAACACGGCTTCGCGTGCTACTGCGTGCGGAAAAGTACGGTTAAAACCTGCGGGTTTAAAAGCACCATGAAACATAAGCATTAAGCGGTGTCTGGCACAGGCTTCTGCTATTTTATAGAACAGTTGCACCGCTTTCTGGTCGTCTCTGTTAATAAAATCTGTCATAATAAAATCTACGCCCCATTTATTGAATTGGTCGAGTGCAGGCTCCAGTTGTTTTTCGAGCGTCAGTGCCAATGTCCACATACTCACTTTAATACCTCTACTTCTGGCATAGCTGGTAATTTTCTCCATGTCAATGTCAGGATTTATTTTAAAGAGGTCGTTATTATCACTCCATCCGGCATCCATCATGATACGTTCAAAGCCAAACCGCTTGGCAAAATCAATATAATACAGATAGGTTGCTGTATTGATTCCGCTCTTAAAAGGCACATTAAAAATGTTAGAAGTAATAATCCATTCGTCGGTTGCTTTACCGGGTTTTACCCATGAGACATCGGCTACCCGTGAGGGCGCAGCTAGCCGATAAACGAGGTCGTTGGCGGGTAAGTCTTTATCCTGAGGTGCAATCATTAACACACGCCACGGAAAAACCCTGTTTCCTTTAGTTTTAGCAATAAAATCGGCCCTTTTAGTTACATACCTAAGCGAATATAATTCTTTCGACTCTGTTTCTTCGGCCGGATATGGAGCAAAATCGCCTCTTAGTGATTTACCAAGTGTACCAACCAGAAACATACCCGGGTAATCTTCCAAGTCTGACTCCGTAATGGCTACTTTTGGGGCTTGGTCAGGCGCAACTAACACAGGTGTAAAAAAAAGGTCTTTGCCCGAAATACTATCAAGAGGCTGAACCGTATAGAGTTCTTCAAAACTTGTATGGTATTTATCCATGTTATCTGGCGGAACTACTTTCGGGAAATACACCTGATGATTTTCGGGAAACTGAAACGCAGCCACTTCCGTTTTTACCTGTATGGGTTCGTTGAAAGTTGTGCTTATCCGATACGCTACGCCATCGTTATAAACTCTGAATATAAGCCCGAAAGAGTTGGCAAACGTAAGGGTAAGCTCCTGATATTCGTCAGGTATACGCTTTCTTTTTTCGGGTACGGGTGAAATAATTACGCTTTTGTTGCTACGTTGCGCAAATGCCGGATTCGCCAGACCATCTGATAATTTCTTGCCATCAGATAACACCATGTCAATCTCTGAGGGGGAAACCAGAAGCTGATTTTTATAATAAACGCTGTAAGTGAGCTTATCAGCAATCTTGACCGATAAACGAATAGAGTGGTCGGGAGAGGTAATGTCTTTTGTGACTTCTGCCTGCGAAAGAAATGGCCAAAGCCCAAATATTAAAGTAAATAGGTAGTATTTCATAGGGGATTTGTTTATTTTCGAATATCATGCTTCGAAAATAAACAAATCAAAAGTTATATTTTATTTCACCCTTACATATTTCTCAATATTGAGCCTTTCTATTCCTTGGCTCTCTATTTTTTCTATTCCTTTTTGAATAAGGGTATCATTTTTGATTTCGATAGTAAAAGTAAAATCATGGTCTTCCCACTCTCTGGCATTACAATATTCAAGATGCTCGGTATAAGTATTGTCTTTTAATGTATAAGTACCGGCTCCGGCTGAAAAAGCGGCTGTTGTTGAATCTTTTCCGTGATTCAAATCATGATTAATAAACGAAAAATGCGTATCATTGATAATCTTAATAAACGAAACCCCCTTTGTATAGTCAGTTACGGTGGTGTCGCCCTTTTCGATGAGTGTGCCGGTCAGTAACTTCCATGTTCCTTTTATTGGTACAGTGTTGCTGTCGGCAGTAGTGCTTTGCTTTGTACAGGCCACAATGAGCGAAACCACAAGTGTAATGGCTGTTATTTTTTTGATAGATTGCTTGAGCATTTTAAATAATAGCGATAGAGTTGTTATATAAAAACGAAAACTAGTGGTTTTAAGCCTGCCATGCAAATTTATTTGGATACAACTTTTATGCTGACACATAAAATTTTAATTCCTGCACCCTGATTATTTGCCTAGTCAGAACTAATACTTAATTTTAGGCATAAAAGTATATTTATCACTCCTGAAACATAATTTATGCAAAGCTCTACCGAACGTATCGAAATTCCTTTAAGTAAAACCAGGCTATTATTTTTACTCTTTAGTTCTATTGCTTTTGTAGGCATTGGTATCTGGTTTGCTACCAAACCTGAAATGTTTAAAAATAGCCTTATCAGTAACCGTTCGGTTGTTTTAAGCATAGGTTTGCTATCGATTGGTGTTTTCGGGTTAAGTACCTTTGTGATTTTCAAAAAACTAATCGATAAAAGCCCCGGGCTAATTATAGACAAAACAGGCATTACCGATAACTCAAATGGTATTGCTGTAAGACATATTCCGTGGGCTGACATTGAAGATTTTACCACTACCAAGATGTTTACACAGAAGTTCCTGACAGTTGTTATGAACAAGCCTCTTGAACAAAATAAAAAAGGAGAAACCACCAAGAAAGACAACGATAAAGGCTATGGATTACCCATCTCGGCGGGTAGCCTTCAATATAATTTTAACGAACTGGAAACCCTACTCAAACAACAATTAAAGAAGTATAAGACGGTATCAAAGTAATTATACCACTCTGCTAGTTTTTAATACTGGTTTAAAAATATCATTGCTATTTACGCAAAAGCCTGAGTAAGAATTTTCGACTTGCTCAGGCTTTGTGTTTAGGGGTGGGCATTCGCCAAAAATATCATCTACTGTATCGAATATGGAAATAAGTACCCTGCTGTTGGCCGGTATCAGTGTTTCTTTAAGCCTTTCTAACTCTGGAATAACACACAGCTAAAAAATACCTCTGCTGTATATAGCTTACTGTGCTCTCTGATTCCTGAAATATGACAATAATCTCATTTTAATTTCCTATTTTTGGGTAAATAAACAATACCTTACCTATGATAACTAACCGCCGCAAATTTTTAAAGAATTTAAGTAAAACTACTATCGGGGCCGCTGCTATAACGGCTACCCCTTTAACCGAAACTCAGGCCACTACCTCCGAAAAGAATGCCGCTAATGTAGTTAATGTTGGGCTTATTGGTGTACATGGCATGGGTTGGGCAGACCTACACTCGTTCCTAAAAAATGCTGATACCAGATGTGTAGCTTTATGTGATGTAGACGCCGACTTGCTGGCTCAAAGAGCTGCCGAAATAGAAAAGAAATTCGGCTATAAACCACAAACGTTTAACGACCATAGGGAATTGCTCAAGGTGAAAGACCTGCACGCTGTAATGATAGGAACACCCGACCACTGGCATTGTATTCAGCTTTGTGATGCCTGTGCCGCCGGAAAAGATGTATATGTTGAAAAACCTATTTCGTTGAATGTGGAAGAAGCCGACCTGATGGTGAAAATGGTCAGAAAACATAACAGAGTAGTACAGGTTGGCCAATGGCAACGCAGCGACAGGCACTGGAAAGATGCCCTGAAAGAATTAAGCTCGGGGTCGATTGGTAAAATAAGACAAGTAAAAGCATGGGCTGATGTAAATTACGGCCGTGGCTTTGATATAGTGCCGGATTCGGAAGTACCGAAAGGCGTAGATTATGACCGCTGGCTAGGCCCTGCCCCTAAACGCCCCTTTAATAAAAACCGATTTCATGGCTCTTTCCGTTATTTCTGGGATTACGCTGGTGGCCTAATGACCGACTGGGGCGTACACATGCTTGATATGGTACTGGCTGGCATGAATGCCCAATCGCCCAAATCGGTGATGGCTATTGGTGGCAAACTGGCTTTCCCGAATGATGCCGCCGAAACACCCGATACCCTTACAACTGTTTATGACTTTGGTAGTTTCAGTCTGGTCTGGGAACAGTTTATGGGCATGGGGACATCGCCGTATCTGGACGATGTCAGTGAACCCGGCGTAGCCTTTATAGGTGAGAAAGGTATATTAGCTATTAACAGGGTGCATTGGAAAATACTACCGCTTGAAGATAACGGCAAATATATGGTTACACCTATGCCCGCCCGCCGAAGCTGGGACTCTGGACTGGATGCTCATACCAGAAACTGGCTCGAGTGTATCAGAGACCGGAAAGACCCTAATTGCACCATTGAAATGGGCCGCGATACGGCCGTAGTGGCTCAACTAGGGAATATTGCTTACCGCACAGGCCGAAAACTGGAATGGGATGCCGACAAACGCCAGTTTAAAAATGATACCGAAGGTAATAAATTATTAAAAGCCACTTACCGCACACCGTGGGAGTTGCCCAAAGCCTAAACTTCGTTCTTATTAAAAAGGCACAACCAATACAAGTGAGTTGTGCCTTAACATTGTATTACTAGGCTTTTCCGGTAAGAATCTGCCCCTAGTACATTATATGTATAGTATAACTATTTATTAACTAAGTACAAATTTAACAAGTCGGTTTTGTAATAAATCAGGACAATTTCTTAATTGTATGGCACTATTTACACAAGACAAATATTTAATTATCAGTGGGTTATGTGTATAGGCATAAAAAAAGTAGAGACGCCACGCCTCTACTCGTTTTTATGGGTACCAGTCACAAAGCCAAAATACTTCGTCAGGCTCTTATATCTTTTTTATCAGGCTCATATCCTTGCCAGAAATTCAGCCATATTACCCCCTTGATGAAAATGAACTCCTGCTGAGTTCTTGACGTGTTCTTCCAGCCTGCGGATGTCCACATTCATTTTGATATTTGCATCACAACTATTCAGTTGCTCAATAGTATAAACAGGTATATGCTTGGGTATCATGGCATTGCAGAGTATCTTTCAAATTTAAAATATTTTTGATAATAGGTTACTGAAATTTATCTGATTATCGACAAATTTTAGAGCATTTATACACTCAAAAACTACTTGGCTACTACTGAAACTGAAAGCATCTGGTTAATACAGGTTTTTACAAACGGTATCGTCGTTTTGTGTAACAGTCAAAAAGATAATTGAATTTGGTATGAAAGACAAAATCCATAGTTGAGTTCTGAATGCGAATAATTTTAATACATCGTTTGAAATGAAATAAAAAAAAACATAATTTTGATAAATTATATGCTATATATGTAGTGCCTGTCATTTTAGTAAATATACACATATAAGCGTTGCTATATTTACACACAAGTCTTATTCACCCTTGCAAACCGAAGCATTTACCTAGCAACAAAGTCTTAGCAACTTTATACTAAAAAAACGATGCCGAAAATTACAGTCTTTCTTATTGATGACGATTTAGATGACCAGGAAATTTTTTCGTTTATTATGGCCGATGTTTTCGCACAGGCAGACTGCGTATTTGCTAACGATGGGTTATATGCTTTAGAAAAAATACAAGATACAAATTTCTCTCCTCATATTATTTTTCTTGACATTAATATGCCTCGTATGAATGGCATACTTTTTTTACAGGAACTAAAGAAAATAAAAAGGCTGAAAAATGTACCCATTTATATGTATTCGACCTCGAACGAAGGCTCGGTGGTAGAAGAATGCAAAAAGCTGGGTGCCTCGGGGTTTGTCAAAAAACACATCAATACTGATGTTGCCAAGCAGGAGTTTCAGCATATTATAGCTAACCTTAAACTATAAAATAATGGGTACGGCCGAAAAAAAAGTTCATGGGTTTCTTGCCGGAGGCGGAGAAATGGGGCAGCGTATACGCCAGTTTGACTGGAGCCAGACCTCATTAGGTGACCCCGAATACTGGCCAGAAGGTTTAAAAACCTGTGTGCGTATTATGCTCAGTTCGCAGCAACCTATCTGGATTGGCTGGGGGAAAGAACTTATAAAATTATATAACGATGCGTATATAGACATCGTGCGGGGTAAACACCCCGTAGCTTTAGGGCAACCGGCTTCGGTAGTCTGGAAAGACATCTGGAAAGACATTGCCCCTATGCTTTCAAAAGCTATGGAAAAAGACGAAGGTACTTATGTGGAATCTCAGTTGCTGATTATGCACCGAAGCGGCTTCCCTGAAGAGACCTACTACACTTTTTCTTATACACCTGTGCTGGGCGACGACGATAAACCCGCAGGAATCATTTGTTATAATACGACCGATACCGAACGTATCATTAACGAACGTTCTTTAAAAACTCTGCAACAACTCGATAGCCTTGTTCAGAAAAAAACCGAAAAGGAAGTTTACTTACAGGCAGCCAAAGCTCTTGAGTTTAATAACTGGGATTTCCCGTTTGCGCTTATTTATAAAGTGACCGACGATGGCCGGACAGCCGAATTATTAGCAAAGGCGGGTTTTAGTGACGAGCCATCAGAAGTGCCGTCAGTAATTGATATATCGAACCCGAACACCCACACTGAAAACTTTTGCAAGGCCGTAGAAGAAAACAGAATTGTGGAGTCGGAAAACAACGGCCGCTGGCAAGATTTACCCAAAGGAGCTTGGGACATTATGCCTCACCATTATATTCATGTGCCTATTCGAGGGGCCAATAAAAAATTTCCGTTGGCGATTCTGAGCATGGGGCTAAACCCCTACCGACAATTTGATGATGTTTACAAGAATTTTATTCAACTAACCGGCGACCAAATTTCGCTCGGAGTTAATAATGCCCTTGCTTACGAAGAAGAACGCAAACGAGCGCAAGCACTCGAAGAACTCGACAAAGCCAAAACACTGTTCTTCTCGAATATAAGCCATGAGTTTCGTACCCCTATTACGCTTATGCTGGGGCCGCTTGAAGAATTACTGAGCAAGTCGGCACTACGTCTGGATGAACACGAACGGAAGCACCTTGAAGTAACCCACCGCAACGCCCTGCGCTTACTGAAACTGGTTAATACTTTACTTGATTTCAGCCGTATTGAAAGTGGCAGGCATCAGGCGCATTTTGCTCCTACCGATTTAACAGCTTATACCCGCAACCTGACATCCAATTTCAGTACGGTCATGGAAAAAGCAGGCTTGCAGCTAAATATCCTGATAGAGCCTGTTGCACAGCCTGTATATGTTGACAAACAAATGTGGGAAAAAATTGTCTTTAACCTATTATCGAATGCCTTTAAATATACTTTGCAGGGTACAGTTACGGTCTGCCTGAATGCCGACACAAACAAGGTTGTATTAAGCGTTGAAGATACTGGCGTGGGTATACCTGTGCATGAGCTTCCGCACATGTTTGACCGCTTCCATCGGGTTCAGAATACCGCCGGCCGTACCTACGAAGGCACAGGCATTGGGTTGTCGTTGGTGAAAGAACTAGTGCAGCTACACAAGGGAGACATCAATGTTGAAAGCACCGAAGGCGTAGGAAGCAAGTTTACGGTAAGTATTCCGTTAGGCAAAACCCACCTGCCGCCCGAAAACATAGAGGATAATCCGGCTCTGGAAGAAATTATTTCGAGTGTTTATATCGATGAGGCTTCGTCATTCCTGAAACCTGATAAAGTATCTTATAATGCCCAGAATAATACATTTGACCCAACGCTCGAGACCATATTAATAGTGGATGATAACGACGATATGCGCAACCACGTTGAGTCAATTATAAAAGCCCGATACAATACGCTTACGGCCGCTAATGGGCTGGAAGCCCTGAAGATAATAAAGCAACACTCCCCTGCCCTGATTCTGAGCGATATTATGATGCCCGTCATGGATGGCATAGAGTTACTGAAAGCAGTAAAAGACAACACTGCCACAGCCCAGACTCCGGTCATATTAATTACCGCCCGTGCCGGTGAGGAGTCGAGAATTGAAGGCTACGAAACCGGAGCCGACGATTACATGACCAAACCTTTTTCGGCCAATGAATTATTGTCGAGAGTGAAATCTCAGTTAAAAATTGCCTCTGCACGCAAAGAAATAGAACAACGCCTGAGAGGTTTTCTGATGCAAGCACCTGCGGCTATTGCTATTCTTGAAGGTCCTGAGCATATTTTTAGCCTTACAAACGCACGTTTTCAGGAGTTAATCAGCCGTAACCAGACCGACCTTCTGGGCAAAACCCTGCATGAGGCTTTTCCTGAATTAAACGGACAAGGCATTTACGAAATCTTCACACACGTTTATCAAAACGGCGAGCCATTTATAGCTCATGAGTTTTCGGCTTCTTTTCTGGAAAACGGCAAGAAACGCTCTGGCTACTGGGATTTCGTAGTTTATCCGATACAAAATAACGATGGATTTATTAACGAATTAATGGTGCATGTAGTTGAGGTTACACAACAGATAGAAGCCCGCAAGAAAATTGAAGCCAACGAGCGGGAATTCCGTAATGTGCTTATGCAGGCTCCGAGTATATTCATGTTGCTGAAAGGCCCCGACATGGTTATTAATTTCGTAAACGACCCCCTCCTGATTTCATGGGGTAAAACAAGAGATATTGTTGGCAAGAAACTGATTGATGTACTGCCTGAGCTAGAAGGGCAGCCTTTTCCGAAATTATTACAACAGGTGTATGAAACCGGAAAAACACATTACGGTAACGAAGAAAGAGCCAGCATTGTGAAAGATGGCACACCACATGATATTTACTATAATTATGTTTACCAACCTTCTTATGACATCGACAATACTATTTCGGGTATTACGGTCATGGCTACTGATATTACAGAGCAGGTGGTAAGTCGTAAAAAAATTGAAGAAAGTGAGGTGCAGTTCCGCCGGCTTGCCGAAACTTTACCACAACTGGTCTGGATGACCGACGCAAAGGGGAATCAGCAGTATGCGTCCAAACGTTGGGTCGAGTACACGGGTTTTATTCCTTCGCCCGACAACTGGCCGAAACAAGTACACCCCGACGACTTTGAACGGATGGAGAAGGCATGGCTACATAGCCTGAAAACGCATGAAATTTATAAAATCGAACTTCGGCTAAGACATAAGTCGGGCGAGTATCGCTGGCATTATGGGCATGGAGAACCTATTCGGAACGAACAGGGAGAAATTATCAACTGGATTGGCAATTTCATGGATATTCATGAGCAAAAGTTATTTACTGAAAAACTCGAGATTCTGGTAGAAAAACGTACCGCCGAGTTGCTTGAGAAAAATACTGCTCTCGAAAACTCTGAATCTTTTCTGTTACAATTAATTGACTCGTCGGTTGAATTTATTGTGGTAGTTGATAAAAACCTGAATTTTATTAATGCCAACAAAAAATTTGAAAAAGAAATTAACATGAGTAGAGCCGAACTCTACGGTAAGCATTTCTTTGACATTCAACCTAAAGCCAGAAATACCCCACAACATGAGGCTATGCTGGCTGCGCTTACAGGCGAAGTGGTGCATTTTGACAAAGCACAAGCCCTCATAAGAGACGATTTCTATGTAGATACCTATTTTATTCCGCTAATAATTCAGAATCAGGTAGAGGGCGTTATGATTATGTCGAGAGATGTAAGCGATATTGTACGCTCCGAGATTATGCTGGAAGAAAAAAACAAAGCACTAGAAGACTCGAACAAAGAACTTGAATCGTTTAACTATATTGCCAGCCATGACCTTCAGGAGCCGCTCAGAAAAATACGGACGTTTATACATCTCATTGAAAAAAGTGGGCTGAACAGCGAAAACGCTCAGAAATATTTCGAGAAAATTAACTCATCGGCACAACGAATGAGCGATTTAATTCAATCGGTACTGACATACAGCCGCTTATCAAAAACCGGAGAAGATTTTACCGAAACAGACCTGAACAAGATTCTGACAGATGTAAAAACTGATTTTGAGTTATTGATTAAAGAGAAAAACGCCCATATCAAGAGTAATCATCTGCCCAAAATCAAGGCGAATGCGTTACAGATAAATCAGTTATTTTCAAATCTGATTAGTAATTCTCTAAAATTCTCGGTAGAAAAACCCCTAATCACAATTAATTCAAAACTGGTAAAAGGCAAAACAGTAAGTGCATTGGCACCCCCTAAACAAAGTTTTGTATATTTAACTTTTAAAGATAATGGCATTGGGTTTCCTGAAGAGTTTAAAGAAAAAATCTTTCATCTTTTCCAGCGTTTACATGGTAAATCAGAGTATTCAGGTACGGGTATCGGCCTGAGTATTGTTAAAAAAATTGTTGAACAGCACAAAGGTTTCATCACGGCCGAGTCACACGCTGGCGATGGGGCTACTTTTCATATATGGCTACCTGTTGGCGACTAAAATTTACAAAAACCTATACACTTTAACATTTTAATACATGCAGAAACTTAGTTATTATATATGCCTTGCTGTGCTATATAGTTTTTCAGGTTGTCAGAATAGTTCAGAAACGAATAATCCGGCTAATGAAATAGCCATAGTTGAAGAGGCTGCGAATAGTGTCTCTTTTGGCAGCAGGTCGCATGATAGTGTGGAGGATTTATATGACGAGATACTGAAAAGAGATAAAAATCTGGTAGACCTAGAGAGTACTACTAACAAACTTTTAGATGAAAACAGAGATACCGAAAAGATTTTTGAAAAGTATAATTTTAAAAGTGAAAATTATTATCTGGCAGCACAAAAGCACGTAGATGCCATCAAAGACTCTCTTGTCAGGCAGAAATACGAGAATTTGATTATGAAAAGTAGTATGACATACAAACACAAAATCAAAGACTTAACAGATATTATTGATAGTAATCAGTTAAAGGTTTTAAGTATTAATGATTTACGAATTATTCTGAAACTAACAACAACATTAGCAGCCATTGAACAATATCAGGATAAAGCCAAGCCTGATAAAAAAATATTCGATAGCATGAATAAAAAATTAAGCATTAAAGAAGCAGAAATTCAGCAAAAGATACTCAAATAACCCTATACAATCCGAATAAATATACACAATGGACTCTCTTAACTGGCTTGCTGTTTCGCAGCGTTTACAGGCACTGGCACATACAGGGCTAGCCTACTGCGAAAATGAATATGACCGCGAACGCTATGAAGAAATAAAACTTATGAGCCAGCAAATTATGGCACAGTTGAGTAACGCACCTATTGCACAGATAATGACGCTTATTCCTGACGAAATTGGGTATCAGACCCCCAAAGTAGATATAAGAGCTATTATTTTTAAAGGGACTGACGAGCTACTAATGGTACAGGAGAAGATTGATAACCATAACTGGACTGTACCCGGAGGCTGGGCCGATGTAGGTTATACTCCGTTTGAAGTAGCTGAAAAAGAAGTAATGGAGGAAACCGGCCTGCTCGTAAGGGCCGTCAGGCTGCTGGCTGTTTTTGATAAAAAGAAACACCCGCATCCTTATCAGCCGTGGTATGTATACAAATTTTTTATTCTTTGTGAAGTAACTGGCGGAGAGTTGTTAAACCAGACTAACGAAACCTCGGGTATTGCTTGGATAAAACGCAATAAATTACCTGATTTAACACTCTCGACCGACAGGGCTACTTTTTCGCAGTTGGAACAGATGTTCCTTTTTGCTGATAACCCCGATTTACCTACACACTGCGACTAAGCAGATTTCAGAGCGTATTGTTGCTTTCGTAGGCAGATAAAATTGTGATAAGTTCTTTTTCATCAAAGCTGGCAACGTTATTGAACGCTTTTATAAGCCCGTCGTTTTCTTCAGCCTGCCCAAACTCTCCGCTTACATAATGGCTTTTGTTCTCTTTGGCTAATGCACTTATAACCGATTTAGGCGTTAACTTAATGTCGCGCAGGGTATTATCATGAAAAGCCAGCAGATAGGTTTCTTTATTATTAATTTCGCCATCAAGACTTTCGCTTTTACCATAGCCGCTTACGGCACTGGTATTATTAATAATAAACCCTGTTATGTTACGGTCGTACCTTTTCAATAGTTTTACTTTGCCGTTATACAATACCTCGTAGTAACGCTCATTAACTGCCATAAAATTATGCCCGTCTATTGTAAAGGTGGCGTTTTTTACGGCAATAACTTTATCACCTATTTTAACCAGTAATTCGTCGGTTGTCAGGTTCAGAAGCGCAGGAGCCGTAGTAGTAGTTTTATTGCCATCAACCGAATAAGTAGTTGTCTGGAAAGTATCAATCAGGAAAGGGCTTCCCAAAAACTTATATTCACGGAGCTGCTGGTTATTCATATTTGCCATTACTTTCACACTTGCTATTTTCTTGCCATCTTTATTCTCAATAACCGGCATTTGTGAGCGAAGCAAGTAGTTAAGGCTTTGTGCCTGTGCAAATGAGCTAATCATCAACAAAAGAGCTAATTTTTTCATAGTAAAAAAATTAAAAGTTAGTAAGGTATTTTCTTTCTAAATGCACAAACATTCGTAAAGGTTGTATCTATATACGAATAAAATATTTGCGCAATTTTAGAATTAAAAAACGCTACTTTTTTTGCAGACGATGAAAGAACAATAAGCAACCCAAAGCAACATATAATTTAAAACCGCGCTTCCATAATAATTCGTTTGAAAGGATAAAAAACAGGCGACCCTCCAAACCTACTCCTCAGGCGTGTTTTATATTCGGCAATAAAATGCTCTTTGGTTTGTGCTTCCAATCGTTCAAGGTAAGGCAGCAGTGCAGTGCCTGAAACCCAGTCAAATAAGGCGTCGGCATCTTTCAGCACTAGCGGATAAATCTTTTCAAATACGGTCATTTCTTTACTACCATTTTCAAAAAGCATTTGTGCATAGGCTTCTATGTCTAACACCGGAGATTTGCGTTTCCAGCCGTGTAAGGCAGTATTAAAAGGAGCCTCATCGGCTAGTATATCAAGCAACTGATTTGATAGATTCTGGTTCTGGTTAGGTAACTGAATTACAAGTTGCCCGTTAGGCTTTATGATTGAAACAATTTTCGGGATAAGTTCATGATGATTATCTACCCATTGAATGGCTGCATTCGAGAATACTAAATCCCATTGCGCGGGCCTATTTACCTGCTCTTCGATACTTCTTAGTTCAAACTTTACGGCTTCATTGGTAAAGGCAACCGAATCGTTCAGCATTTCTTCTGACGAATCAATGCCCAATACCTGCGCCTTTGGCAACGTATCGGCCAGTTTTCGGGTAAGCTCGCCTGTGCCACAGCCCAAGTCTATTACTTGCATGGCTGGTCTGATATTTACCAGATTCAGGCAATCATAAAAGGGCATAAATCGCTCTGCCTTAAACTTGTTATAGGTATCTGGGTTCCATGCCATAGCTTGCGTGTGTTATGCGTATAAAAAATCATGAGCCATGTTTCAAGGCTCTTGTGCTTATTACAAAATAAAAGTAAAAATATTTATACCCAAACAGAAGGTTAGTTTTTAATACTGGTTGGCAGGTTTTTATAACAAAATAGCCATAACGTTGGCGTTATGGCTATTTTGTTATCAGCATTACCCAGTACTACTGGCCCGTTGTTGGTGGAGTAGTAGCTGCCGAAACCGGCATTACTACTGTACAGGTCTGGCCACCGAAATTAAGTAGAAAAGATGCTGTACCTGTCGAGTCAGGCGTACCTGTTACGGCATAAGTAAGCATACCATTGCCAGACCCCAATGTACCCGAATTCAGGGTTGCCGAAAGCCCTTTCACCCCTGTTGAAGTAATAGCAGTACCACTGGTATAAGCAATGCCATTACCGCCTGTATAAGGAACCGTAAAAGTACCGTTATAGGCTGTACCACTTGTAGCTGTTGTTGAAAAAACTGCGCTGGGGCAAGTTAGCCCCCCAATGGTTGGGTTTGAGACAGTTACGTCATCGTCCTTGTCGCAAGCCTGAAAGGCCAAAGCGAAAATAAGGCCTAAACACATCAGTAATAATCGATTCGCTTTCATGATAAAAAGAGTTTAATTGTATGGATAAATAATTTTTCAGAAGGCTGTATGTGCCTTTCTGAAATTTAAAACGGAGAAAAAAATGAAAGGGTGCATACTTACACCCAAATTGTGGCGAATACCCTGTTTGTTGTGGTTAAATGGCTGTCAGGCTCCAAAAATCTGAAAAAAGTTTTCTTCGTAATTATTACTCAATGGAATTTGATGGTTACCAGTTGTGATAATTTTATTACGCACATGCACTATTTTTTTTAATGAAACAATGTAAGACCGATGCACACGCAGAAACTCGTTTTCGGGAAGTTTGGTAAGCAATGCCTTGATTGTTGAGCGCACAACCAGTGGTTTCTGGTTGTCCAGATAAATCTTCATGTAATTATCCAAGCCTTCTATTAGCACAATATCCTCAATGATTACTTTCACAAGCCCATAATTTACCCTGAAACACAAATAAGGTTTCTCGGGAAGTTCTGGTATAGCCTGATTATCGAAAAAGCCTTTTACTTTATTGAGCGCCATTTCAAAACGCCGAAAGTCGAGAGGTTTAAGCAGGTAGTCGATGGCATTGAGTTCATAACTTTCGGCGGCAAACTCGTTAAATGCTGTAATAAAGATAAATTTGCAGGGCTGGGCCAATGATTTAAAAAATTCGACACCCGCAATATTGGGCAACCTAATATCTGAAAACAACAAATCTACTGGATACTTTTCGAGGTATTTGCGGGCTTCATCGGCTTTCAGAAAAGTTCTTTTCAAATCAATAAAATCTACTTTTTTACAGAAATCTATAATACGTTGTAACGATGTACATTCGTTGTCCAATGCGATGGCTTTAATCATAAAAACACCTGTTTAGCTTCATAAATCAGTCTTGTTTCAGGTGTAGTGCAAGTAAGGTATGTAGCTTTTCGGAGCTACGGTCAGGTGTATTTTGCTGTTTTACAACTAGAGAAAAACGTAAAAGACAAAGTAAATGTTTTACAGCACCCAATAAATAGCCGATAACCATTTATGGCTTTTGTAGCCCTGTAAAGGTGCTTTCGGACGAAATATGACCGAGGGTTGTGTATGTTTTTCCCCATAATTATTGGCGGGTATTTTTTTTATCGGAAATCTGTGGGAGAGCAGGTAAAAGTATAATATAAATCCACATTTTTTATTTAACTTTGATACTACCTAACTCTTAAAGGTTAGCTTCTATGCGTTTTGCAGAAGTCATTTTATACCTTTAGATTTCTTTAACCCGTGTCCGTCATGACTAAAAAACATTCTGCACCTCTGCCAAAAGTCCCACAAAATTTTGCTATTGTAGGTCTTGGGGCTTCTGCCGGAGGAGTTGAAGCATTTCAACAATTTGTAAGAAAAATACCTCTTGATTCGGGTATGGCTTATATATTGGTACTTCATTTACCTGCCAACCACGAAAGCCTTTTACCAGCAATTCTATCAAAATCGACTCAATTACCTGTACTCGAAATAACCGACGACATTAATCTGGTTCCTGACCATATTTACACAATTCCTGAAAATAAAATATTAATAACTGTTGATGGCGTGCTGAAACTATTACCCCGCCATACCTCTCAGCCAATCAATTATTCTATTGATATTTTCTTTAATTCATTGGGTGAGGCCCATCAGAACAACGCGGTTGGAATAGTGCTTTCGGGTACTGGCTCAGACGGTACGTTAGGGCTAAAGGCCATTAAAAAATATGGTGGCGTAACCTTTGCACAAGAGCCTTCTTCAGCTACTTTTCCGCAGATGCCTCAAAGTGCCATTGCTGCCGCCGGAACCGTTGACTTTGTTTTATTGCCTGAAGATATGCCCGCACAACTGGTCAAACTTCGGCAGGCTGTTAATAACAACTTTCCTGACGAAGACGAAAAGGCTATTCCGAGAAATTATGAAGAAATATTAAAACAGATTATTTTCCTGATACGCCAACATAAAGGCATCGACTTTAGCTATTATAAAGAGTCTACCCTGCGCCGGCGCATTGCACGCCGTATGGGTTTGTGTCGCTACGAAGAAGTAGCCGACTATTATGAGTTTCTGAAAAACAACAAAGAGGAACTTGACTTACTTCTGAAAGACTTCCTGATACCTGTTACGTCGTTCTTTCGTGACCCTAAGACCTTTCAGTCCCTTACCGAAAAAATTTATCCGCACTTGCTTGAAAGCAAGTTAAGCCAAAGCACCATTCGGGTATGGGTAGCGGGGTGTTCGTCAGGCGAAGAGGCCTATTCAATTGCTATAAGCCTGCATGAGTTTTTAAGTAAACGGGCTCCCGATATTAAAATTCAGGTTTTTGCTACCGATATTTCGGAAAGCAACATTGCCAAAGCGCGTTCAGGTACTTATAATGCCCTTGATGTGCAGGCTATACCCCCTCATTTGCTTGAGACGTATTTTGTTAAAACCGACGCAACTACGTATCAGATAAACAAAACTATTCGGAATTGCTGCGTTTTTGCCGTACATAATTTCTTAAAAGACCCTCCTTTCTCAAAAATAGATTTAGTGTCGTGCCGGAATGTGCTTATTTACATGACCACATTCTTACAAAAAAAGGCCCTCACTACTTTTCATTATGCCCTTAAAGAAAAAGGTGTGTTATGGCTGGGTAAATCCGAAACCGCCAATGTGGTGTCAGACTTATTTACGCTTATTACGAATCACGATAAATTTTTCAGCCGAAAGTATACAACCAGTCATTTCACTCAAGATTCTTCCGAAAGTATGGATGAGGCCAGAAGTTTTAAAAATGATACCATCCATACTTCTATGATAAGTCAGACTGACTTTCAGAAAAACGCTGATGAAATATTACTGAATCATTATACCCCGCCGTGTGTCATTGTAAGCGACCAGAATGACATTATTCATTTCAGGGGAGACACCTCTTTGTTCTTTATGCCATCGCCGGGCAAAGCCAGCCTTAACGTACTGAAAATGGTCAGGAAAGAACTGGCTTTTGATTTACGGAATCTGCTACATAAAGCACATATCGAAAAAGAAACTGTTTTTAAAGAAAACATCCTGCTCAAACATGGCCATGAGTCTTATCTGGTTTCTATTGAGGTAATTCCGTTGCTGCAATCAGTAGCTTTACATTTTCTGATTGTATTTAATAAGCGAGCGGTGTTACCAATGTGGCAGGAGAGCAGCAAAGGTTCTAAAAAAACCAAAAAAAGTCTGGCTGAGCTACATATTGAACAGTTAGAGAAAGAACTGGCCCAGATGCGCCAGGATATTCTGAACATTACGGAGAATCAGGAGGCAGCCAACGAAGAATTACAGAACGCCAACGAGGAACTACTAAGCAGCAGTGAAGAATTACAAACGCTGAACGAAGAACTGGAAACCTCGAAAGAAGAGTTGCAGTCGGGTAATGAAGAACTGATTACCATGAATCAGGAACTCATTAACAGACAGGAACACCTGAGCCGCACCCAAGCCCAACTCGAAGAACTTAACAAGCAATTAGTAATTCAGAACAAGGCTTTTGAAGGCGCACAGGTAAGCTCAAAAATGGGTAGCATGACATGGAACTTACATACCGATGAGTTTACTTACTCTGACAACCTTTTCAGGATATTTGGTTATAAACCTAAAGAATTTGTACCAAGTGTAAAAAAACTTAAAGGCTTTGTACACCCCGACGACCTGCCGGACCTTGAACAGATAAGCAAGAAACTATTGCTCAAAAAGAAAATAAGCGAATTGTCGTTCAGGGCATACACCAAAGACGGCAGCCTGAAATATATTAAAGGCACAGGAAGTGTAATTAATTTCGGGCATGAAAATATGCTTGTTGCCAGCTTGCAGGATATTACCGAAGATGTACTACTGAACAGAAATCTACAATTACGGGAGGCACAGTTATCTGAATCACAACGCATAGGAAAAATTGGCAGTTGGGAGATTGATTTCCTTACGGATACTATTCTGTGGTCAGACGAAACCTATCGCTTATATGGCTATAAACCTAACGAAATCAAGATTGATTTTGAAACTTTCGGACGTGTGCACCCTGAAGACATCGAAAAACTAAGAGCTGTTATTGAGAACTCCCGAACAACCGGAGAGGCCTTTGAAGCAGAGTACCGCCGCTACGACAAAAATAACGACCTGCATTATATTTACTCTAAAGGGAATGTCAGAAAAGACAAAAAAGGCAAAGCTGTTGGTATGCTCTGCATCAGTATTGATATAACAGAACTTCGGTTAAAAGAACAGAAACTCCGCGAAACGTATCAGCAACTGGAAAGCAAAAATCTGGAACTTGAACACAGCAATGCAGAACTGGCTTCGTTTAGTTATATTGCCTCACATGATTTGGGCGACCCACTTTATAAAATTCAGGCATTTACCGAACGTATCCTGCTGAAAGAAGAATTATCGGATACCGCCAAAGACTATTTCTCTCGTATTATACGTTCAACCCAACGGATGAAAAGCCTGTTATCGGACCTGCTGAATTTTTCACGCATGACTACCGATGAAGTCATTTTTGCTAAAACAGACCTGAATACCTTGCTCGAAGAAGCTAAAATAAGCCTAAGCGAAAGAATTGACGAGAAAAAAGCCGTTATTGAAGCCGACAACCTGCCTACTTTAACTATTATACCTACACAGGTTTATCAGTTATTCAGCAATATGTTATCGAACTCTATCAAATACAGCAAGCCTGATGTTCCGCCTCATATCGTTATCAAGGCATCGTTAATACCGGGCAATGAAATAACCGACTCCAGAGCCCTTAACAATAAAAATTACTGGAAATTAACCTTTACTGATAATGGCATTGGCTTTGAGCAACAATATGAGCAAAAAATATTTGAGCTATTTCAGCGGTTACATGGCAAAACCGAATACTCAGGCACGGGTATCGGGCTTACAATCTGCCGTAAGGTAGTACAGAATCATGAGGGCTTAATTGAGGCGTTTGGCCAACCTAATGTTGGGGCAACGTTCAATATCTATATTCCTGAAAGAGAGAAATAACAAAATTGTTTATTGATAAAATGATAAAAGTTAGACAATGTATCCGTTTGAGAAGATAATTTTAAACGGATACCTTTGTTAAAAAATAATTATTACTTTTGTTTCCTACTAACCTGTTTGGCACAAATTTTGTCCCATACAATAAATCTATTATTATTCCACACCCCTTTCTCATCCACATTTAAGTTCCAGAAGTAAACGCCATGTGATTATAACTTTTAGGTTCCCTTAGCAGGAAGCATCAAATTACTTATACATTAGTTTGTAAGTTTTGCTGATAATCATAGACCAGACATGTCAAAAACCACTAAAAACAGTATTAAAGAAAATAATAATTTAGAAGTAGTACCAACCGCCACTGAACACCTGCCACAACCAACAGATATGGCAGAGATACTTAAAAGTTTACAAATTGTACTTGAAAACACCGAAGAATCTTTTCTGGCAGTAGATACCAACCTCAGAGTTCTTATCTGTAATACAAAATACAGAAAAGGGCTGCTACACTATTTTCAGGAAAACATATACAAAGGTGCATATTTACCAGAGGTACTTAGCCCCGAACGGGCCGAAAAACTTAAAAAGATATATGAAAAGATACTACAAGGCGAAACCTTTGAGGACGAAAGCACAATTATGCTCGACGACGGCCTGCTTCATACTTATGTAACAAAATACAAACCCTTTTATGACACCCAACAAAAAATCATAGGGGCGTTTTCTTCTTCGTTTAACATTACTGCTATCAAGAACGCCCAACTTCAATTGCAGATAAGCGAACAGCGGTATCGGTCTATTATAGAGAACTCGCATCATGCCTTTATTTTCAGTACGCTTGATGGCACCATTCTGAGTACCAACAAAAGAGCCAGCGAGATTTTCGGATACTCGGCCGAAGAATTTCAGGCAATAGGCCGCAAAGGAATGGTTGTTTATGACGATGAATACTACATAACCATGGCGGGGCTACAACCAGATTCACAAACGCTGGAAGGAGAACTGACGGGTATCCGTAAAAACGGAGAACTTTTCCCCTACGAGTTCACCTCCGTGATTTATGATGACCTCGAGGGTGAAAAAAAAGCATGCACTTTTATTACAGACATATCAAAGAGAAAATCTGTTGAAAAGGCATTAGCCCGAAGTGAAAAACGTTTCAGGGCTCTTGTTGAAAACGCCGGAGATATTATTATCCTGACCAATACCGAAGGAAAAGTTACCTATGTAAGCCCTGCCTACGAAAAACTAACAGACTTTAAAGCACAAGAAGTAATAGGCCAACTGAATATTAACCTGATACACAACGAGCAAGCCGCCGAAATTCAAGAAACTGTTTTTCCGCTAATTCTGGCTAATCCGGGCTTATCTGTACCGCGGCAGAACAGGTTACTCAAAAAAAATGGGGAATACGTATGGGTTGAAGGTATTGTTACCAATCTGTTGCAAGACGAAAACGTTCGGGCAATTGTATCGAACTACCATAACATTACCGAGCGCAAAGAAGCGGAGGCAAAAATTAAGTTATCGGAAAGCAATTTAAAAGCCATATTTGATAACTCCTCTGAAGCGTTCATTCTGCTTGATGCCAACCTGAACATAAAGGCTTTTAATAACAGGGCCAAGATATTTACCTTTCTTAATCGGGATAAAGAAATAGAAATAGGAGAACCTGTTTTCGATTTCGTTGCCGACGACCGAAAGGATATACTGGAGGATTTCTTCACCAGAACATTAAAAGGTGAAAATATCCAGTACGAACGCTCTTATGTGCAGGAAAACGGAGACACTATCTGGATAGACTACTCGTTCAATCCTGTTATTGAAGCAACACAAATTAAAGGTATTTGCATATCGGGCCGAGACATTACAGAAAATAAAAAAGCTGCCCTTGAATTACTGAAAAAGGAATCGAGGTTTCGCTCGCTGATTGAAAACAGCCATGATATGCTGGCGTTATTAAACCCAGAAGAACAAATTGAATATATAAGCCCCTCGGTTGAACGAACCTTAGGCTATAAAAATGAAGATATTCATGGGCGAGCGGTAAATGAAGTTATTTATGCCGAAGACCTCGAAAGCATAAAATCACGGTTGGAAGATGTATACAAAAATATGGGCCTGCAAACCCATGTTACGGTCAGATGCAGGCATCGGAATGGCAACTATGTCTGGGTAGAGGGTGAAGTAACCAATATGCTGATGGTAGAAGGAGTTAATGCTATTGCTGTTAATTTCAGAGATGTGTCTCAAAGAAAATACTTTGAGGACCAGAGAGCCCTACTGGTTTCGATTATTAACTCGTCAGAAGATGCCATTTCCAGTATTACCGCTGATGGTATCATTACAAGCTGGAACCGCGGTGCTGAAAAATTATTTGGTTACACCGACCGCGAAGTTATCGGGCAGTCGATCAACACGATTGTTCCTGAAGAAAAACTTGAGGAAGAAAGGGAGATTCTGGAAAAAATAAAAAATGGTATTCAGATTGAAAACTATGAAACCCAACGCAAAAAGAAAAACGGTGAAATAATTTATGTTTCGCTTACGCTTTCTATCATCCGCGATAGCATGGGCGTAGTAACTGGTGCAGCCAAAATTGCGAGAAACATCACCGAAAAAAAGGAAGCCGAAGATAAAATCAGGTATAACGAGATGCGTTTCAGAAGTTTGCTGCAAAACAGTGCCGACGGTTTGTCGTTGCTTGATGCTCAGGGGTTTCTGATATATATTTCAAACACCGGCAAAAAAATCTTAGGTTATAATGATACCGAGTTGATAGGCTCGCTCCGTGACGATCTGATTCACCCCGAAGACCTACCCACTGTTAGCGAAATATATACAGAAGTTATCGCGTCTCCTAACCTGACACGTAATCTGGAATACCGTATCCGAATGTCCGACGGCTCTTACAAATGGCTGGAGTCGACCTGCCATAATCTTTTGCAAGACCCTGCCGTAGGGGCAGTTGTGCTTAACTACCGCGATATTACCGAACGGAAACTTCAGGAAATAGAACGTGAAAAACTTATTGAGACCCTACACCAGAATAATGATGATTTGAGACATTTTTCTTATATTACTTCTCATAACTTAAAGGCTCCTCTATCAAACCTGATAGGTTTTCTTAACCTGACAGACGATATGAAAATAGAAAATCCGCATTTAAGTAAAATTCTGGATGGCATGAAGAAGTCAACAGGTTTACTGAATGATACTATCAGTGACTTGGTGAAGATTCTGATTATCAGAGAAAACAATTCGATTGAGTTAAAAGAAATTTCGTTTTATAAAATCTTTAGTCAGGTATCGGCCCAACTGGAAAACCTCATTACGGAGGTAAAGCCATCTATCACACTTGATTTTACTGCTGCTCCGAAGGTACTATTTAACGAAACCTACCTCGAGAGCATTTTTATGAATTTGCTCACCAATGCCATTAAGTATCGTGACTACAAAAGGGGACTAAAAATTGAACTTAAGAGTGAGGATACAGGCGAGTATATGATACTCTCTTTTAAAGATAATGGCATAGGGCTTGACACCGAACGACACAAAGACAAACTTTTCAGGCTATACCAGCGGTTTCATGACCGGCCTAATAGTAAAGGTATGGGTTTATACCTTGTAAAAACTCAAATGGAAAGCCTCGGCGGGAGCATCTCCGTCGAAAGTAAAATTAATATTGGTACTAACTTTATTTTAAAATTTAAAAAATGATTCCTAAACTACTTTGTATCGACGACGACGAAACTACATTGTTATTGATTGAAATGGTGGTAAAGAAAGCGGCTTTTGCGAAAGAAGTTATCTCTATAACCAGTGCCTCCGAAGCATTGAATTATTATCATAAACTGGCAACTTCTTCGGAGGGAGGGGTTGTGGCACCTCAGCTTATTTTTCTGGATTTGAATATGCCCGTCATGAACGGCTGGGAGTTTCTTGATGAATTTGTAAAAACCTATGCTGAGCAGTTCAGCCAAACTAAAGTTGTTATTTTATCTTCTTCGACGAATCCTGAAGACAAAGAAAAAGCCAAAAATTATCCGATTATCATAGGGTATATATATAAACCTATTACCGTAGATTTGCTAAAGAAAATAGTACGTTAGTTACATTCTAAAGCACCCATGAGAAAAACAATAGGATACGCCATGCTATCAGGCATAGCTATTGGGATAATTACTATCTACGTACTGCCTGATAAACTTGAGTTTTTTCTCTGGCCTATGCTCATGATAACCATTGGCGTAGCCATAGCCAATCTTTACCAGCGAGGTCTCTTTCAGAAAGGTTTCTGGCATGGGGTTGTGGTAGGCATAGGTATTACGCTGACGCATATTACACTAACCGCCGACTACCTGCTTAGCCATGAAGAAGAAAAAGAAAAAATTGAAGAGTTTTCAGAAGTGGCTCCGCAATTACTTTTGCTTACGGTAGCTCCAGTTTATTGGCTCATGTTAGGTGGGTTATCGGGGCTTATGGCTTTTTTATGGCACAGGTCCAAGAAAAACAATTAATGCTTTAATTCCATCTAACACCCGAAGCAATAGCTACTATAAAAAACAGGCAAAACAAAAATGCAGGCACGGCCAAAACGCCCAGTAAGGCATTAGCCCACAATAGTTTTCCGGCTGACTTCAGGTAAAGCCCTCCGGCAAGCAGGGCCATTAATGTACCTGATATAAGCAGCCATAACATTATATTATTTGCCGAGACGGAACCATCAGCAAGGCCGACAACAAAAAAATATATTGCTATTAATGCTACAAGGGCATCGATACCCCAGAAAATCCAGAATAGTTTCATCAGAAAATTTCATTAGCTACACAAATATGCTGCGAATGTTTCTGCATAAGCAAATACAAAACAATAATTACATCAAAAATTATATTGAATGGTTAGGCAGCATAAAGCCCGACAGACTTGAGGATTTTTTTCCCCAAACAATGATGGTATATGGTTTTCTGAGGTAAGCTAAACACTCCATTGTTTATTTCTTATGACACTCTATACACAAATCATCTGGCTTTTTGTTTTAGCCATTCCTATTTCATGTATTGCCTGGACGGTCACACACGAGGAAATCTTTGCAGAACCCCGCGCTTATTGTAAAAAAAATAGTGAAAATGCTAAATCACTCTTCAAGCGTAAGTTTTTTTATATTTTTACCTGCGAGTATTGTTTCAGTTTTTATGTGAGTATTCTGTTTGTTGTATTTACTAACTACCAGTTATTATTTACCGACTGGCGAGGTTACGTGATTGCTGTTTTTTCGTTGGTCTGGGTAGCCAATATATACATGAGTTTGTTTTTCAACATCAGAATTGGTATTAAAAAAGAAGGACTTGAAGCAAAAGTAAAAGAAAAAGAACTCGACGATATTTCTAAAGCAAACTAACCTACTTCATTTAACGAAATGCCCCGCTTTGTAGGCGGGGTATTTTGTTATCAGGAGTTGGCTAGTCCATTACAACCTCCATTATATAAGAATCGGCGAGGTCGGCTAATTTACTACTGGCTACACGCTCTTCTTCCAGAGTCATCTGTAATAACTCTGCTACCTCTCTGTAATTCATAATGTTGGCAATTGTCCGTAGGGTACCATACGAGGCTATCTCATAATGTTCTATTTTCTGCGAAACAAAAATAAGCCCGCAGTCACGTACAATACTCGATTCTTCTGTCGATTTAATAATGGTATCACATTCTTCCAGAAGCCCCATCATGGCCGGACATCTCTTTATCTTAGCTGGTTCGTTTATGAGTTCAAAAATCTTTTTAAGACGATTCACATGCTCTTGCGTTTCTGTTAAATGGATTTCAAAAACCACCTGTAAGTCTTCTGATACGGCAGCTCTGGCTAATTTAGGCAATGCCTTCACTAATCGTTTTTCTGCCCAATACATATCTTTAAGGCCGTCGGTAAATAGTTTTTTTAACTTATCTCCATTATTTCTTGAAATTTTCGTGGTGTAATTTTTCATGGCTAACTTATTTATAAAGTCACTGGATTTTATACAGTCTATAAAAATTCCATACCAGCATGAAGACAATACACAGTAACCAAGCATGAGTAGGTGCTTATCTGATACCTTCAGATAGATAGCTGTTTAAGGTAATAAGTTTGTTGCAAAACAATTAACGATGTAGCCAATGAGGCAGTGTCTCAGCAATAAGTGATAATCATACAATCTTAAAGTGTCTAATCATTTTGCCTGATAGCAGTTGCTACTTTTGGGTTTGAATGTATTTCTTTAGGTTTTATTGTTTTTTTCTACTTAAACATAGAATACAAAAAGTTGTTTAGCAAGGCAAAGAAGATTTATAAACATAGCCTGACAACCTCATGTTTAACTGGCAGGCGTAGAAACAGGCCAACGTAGCTTTAAACACGTAACCACAAGCCAATGCAATACACTTTCGGGCTGAAAACATTGCCCAAAGCTACCCACTGCATAGATATAATATATGAAATAAAGTCTTTATCGGGCTCTTTGGGCATCGGCAGTGGTAAATACGTACTCTACCCCACCGCAGCTTTTATTAAGCAGGCCGCTCTGGTATCTGTTGTAGGCTTTCGGATTGAAAAAACTACGGGAATCTTGTTCGCAATTCAGGTTACCATTTAATAGTTCACACCGTTTTACGTCAATTATTTTTTTGCCATTGGCCAGTATTATCACTACGGAGTCACCATCCTGCGGAAAACTCCCCAAAGGCAGGTCATCTGTCCAGAAACTGAAATCAATTGATTTCTTATTAGCTACTTCTACCATTTTAAGTTTACCTCTTGTTTTATCGCCCCAGCCAAATTGCACAGGCTGGTCCGACTGATTAGTAAAACTTACATAGTAAAGACACGTTCGAGGGCCTATACAGGCATTGAGCAGGCAGGCACTAATAACAGCACCCGCTATAATTTTGATTTTTATAAATTTGTTACCCATAATTTATGAAAAAAGAACTAGTTTGAGGCCAGTTCCTGAAATGTTTATCGTACTGCTATTGTATTTTTATTGGCTTCTGTTTTTAGTAGGTTGAGTTTTAGCACACCATCGTTATAAGAGGCCGTAATAGTATCTTTATCGACGTTGTCAGGCAATTGAAAACTTCTTTGAAATGAAGAATAATTAATTTCCTTCCGACTTGGTTTATTGCCGTCAAACTCTTCTGTTTCTTCTTTTTTTTCAGAAGAAATAGTCAGCACATCATCCTTAACGTCTATATGCAGGCTTTCTTTTTTATAGCCCGGAATTGCCACTTCTATATAATAATTGGTAGCTGTTTCTGAAACATTTACCGCCTGAATTCTTGCCCCTGAATACTCTTGACGATTCAGTAAGTCTTTACTGAAAAAATCGTCCCATGCCACCTCAAAAGTCGGGAACAAGTCATCTTTTTTCCATTTCACCAAGGCCATAGTTTTCAAAATTAAGTTCAACTTTATTTTTGCTGCAAGCCACTACTAATATTGCTGTTTTGGCACTTATGCGCTACTAATCAGGCTAAAAACAAATGCCTGTCTGAACAAAGTGCCAGATTTCTATTTATGAATAGTATTATGTAGCGGAATATCAACAGGTAAGCCAAGGTTGAGGAAGAATACACACAGCCATAAAACAGGTTGCCTGTGTGATGTGGTTTCGCTCATAAATTAGTGAGCAATAATAAAAACAGGTAATTACGCCCTTTTGGAACGATTTTTTATAGAATAATTAAATTAGTATTAATGCGAAGGTTTATTTCAACAAAAACGTGATGAGAGGCTTATCATGTAATAAATCATAAAACTATGGAACAATTAGCACAGCAACCGATAAAACATAAGTTCTATATTTTACGAACCGAGCACCATGTGTTTTATTATTCAATTATGCTAAGTACTGAATCACGTTTTTGCTGGTATCAGTTACTAAAACCGGTTGTCTGAGTCTACACCTGTTGTTTTAGCGTTGGCATCTGACTTTAACCCCCTCAGGCGGGTTACTTCTCCGGGGTTTGTTTGTCTGGCTTCTGAGCGCCTGTTTCCGGCGTACTCCTTACTTTGTGTACCAGAATAATCATTTTCGGTGTCGACAGATACATCTCTGGTATCTTTTTCCGACTTGTTGTGTGTTTTTTTCATACGCTTGTTCAACTGGATTTAATAAATAGTTTTTGTATTGATTTACCGAGCAAAACTCTGTGCCAAAGGTTGGCATACTTTTGCTGACAGGCAACCAATTGAGCAGGTTTGAATGAATGTATAAAGTTTTTTTTCGTCTGGCATAAAATGTATGGCAAAATCTATAAACGAATAATAAAAAGTCATTATATTTATCCGACTATATAAATATACGTAACATTTTAATCATGAACCTGACTAAAAAAAAGATTATCATCCTACAAGCTGTCTGTTTAATTATATTACCTATTACGCTAACAATCTTTAACTTTTATGAATACAAGGCTCTTCTAACAAAATACTCAGAAATAGCTTTTTCTGACACCAAACTATTAAAACAGTTTTTTTTACCTTTTTATAATTTCGACCAAAATAAACTTATTTTTAAGTTACCAGACGATTACACAGATATTGAGCAATTACAGATTTTTCATATTTCTTTTAAACTCTACTATGTAATTACATTAATTATTATTCCTATTTTATCGATTATTGGTTCTTTCAGATTTTTAAAGACAGGTTCTTTCAGAATACTTACTGGTATTTTACTTCTTAATTTTTTTATAAATTTCTATGGTTTGTTTGGGCTGTTTTTTAATATAAAATACGAAATATTATCACCGATAGTTAGAATTGTAAGATTTGTTATTGCATTTTTCTTGCTAATTGTATTATCTGAAAAAATCAATGTTATTCACACTACTGCCGATACCACTAAAGAACCTTATATCAAACAGCCAAGAGTAAAAAGATTTTCACATTTTCTTATTGATTCTATACTCATTTTTCATTTATGTTTTTCTTATCTATATACATTTAAGTCTATTTTACTGACTTTTAAGTCTATTTTACTGACTTTCAAAAAACTAATATTCAGCAATTCTACGGAATCCATATCGTCTTCTAGTCTGAGTCCGTTACAGACTGCTTTTTATATATTCATTATTGTTTTTACTTATTACTTTATCAGTGAAGGCGTTTTTAAAGCCACATTGGGGCAAGTTATTGTAGGTTCTGTGGCCGTAGAGAACAATGGCAAGCTGCTTTCTCCTTATACTAATTTCGGCAGAACTCTTGCCCGTTTTATTCCGTTTGATGCGTTTTCATTCCTATTTAATAAAAAAGGCTGGCACGATTCTGCTAGTAATACCACTGTGGTAAAAGCCTCTTATAAAACTACTACTGATATACTTTAAATTAACTCTATTCGCTATATATTTCTCTAAATAATTAACAAAAACACTAATGAACCTAACTAAAAAGAACTTCATTATTCTGCAAGCTGTTGTGCTCATATTTCTGCCTATTATATCTACGTTTATTGGATTATACCAGTTTGTAACGTATTCAGGGCCTAACAATACCGGTATCAACTTTTCTGCTGCGAATTACTTCAAAAACTTATTAATACCTTTTTATTTGGATATAGAAAATGGCTTCTATAGACCTTATAACCTTACTCAACTTTATTTTTCTTTAAAAATAGCATCTATTCTCACTTCTGTTGTCTTCCCGATTTGTTCATTGATAGGTGTAAGCCGTTTTCACAAAACAGGTTCTTTAAGATTGTTTCAAGGGCCTTTGATTTTTGTTTTCTTTATTCATTTCTTTTATCTGTGCTTTGTATTTTCAGCTCCTGAAATAGATTATATTCAAGTTATAACTTCAGTCATAAAACTTATACTTACATTTATTTTACTTGTATATTTATCAAAACAAATAAGAATTATAGTTGGTACTTCTGATGATTATCAAGATACTTTTGTTGAACAAACGAAAGGCATACGGTTTTTAAATTCATTGCTCGATGCTTTCATAGTCCTGCATTTTTCTTTCGTAGTTATTAGCTGGCTTAAGAATATTTTCTTCCATATCAATTATGACTCAGGCAATGGATATGGCTATTCAGATAACACCCCTTTACAAATACTTATTTTGCGGCTTAGTATTATTGTAACACCGCTGGTATATTATTGTATCTGTGAGGGTATTTTTAAAACTACCTTCGGGAAAATCGTTACAAACTCTGCCGTAATTAATCAGGAAGAAGAAATTATTTCTTTCAGACAAGGGTTGGTCAGGAGTATTTGCAGGTTTATTCCGTTTGATGCGCTTTCGTTTTTGCTTGCTAACAGAGGCTGGCACGATTCTGTTAGTAATACCACTGTGGTAAAAGCCTCTTATAAAGCCTAAAACAGCTTGCATAAGTAAAGGCTGGCCACTGTTCAGAGTTACACACACTTTTTACTTATGCAGGAAGCCGCTTTAAAAGAACTGGCAAGCCAGTTAAGACACCCACATGGCCAGCAAGCCTCAAGAGTTGGCACCCGTATGAATCGGGGAAACGAACAGATTAATTTATGTACGATAAAAGCCCTTTGTTCAGAAGCCCATGATACAATACTGGAGATAGGCATGGGCAATGGTTTTTTCGTAAAAAATGTAGTTTCGGCAGCCCCGTTCATCAGCTATCATGGTTGCGATTTTTCAGAAGAAATGGTGGCAGAAGCTATCAGAATAAATCAATTATTGATAAAGAAAGGGAAAGCCAGTTTTCATCTGGCTGAGGCCACACAACTGCCGTTTGTTAACCTTACCTTTAACAAAGTATTTACGGTTAACACAGTCTATTTCTGGGACAACCCCTCGCTGGTGCTTACAGAAATAAACAGGGTGCTAAAGCCTCACGGCCAGCTACTGATTGCACTCAGGCCAAAAGCTATTCTGAAACATTATCCGTTTACAAGCTATGGGTTCAGGATATTTACTGAAACCGAACTATGTAATTTACTATCAAAACAGGGCTTTAAAGTCGTAAATACGATTAAACACAAAGAACACCCACAGGAAATGAACGGAGAAACCATTGCAGTAGCTTCATTGATTATTGTGGCCGAGAAGCTATGATATATACCTTGTGCTGAATACACTCTACCACATCTGATAATGGTTTTTTTCTGCTGATTTGGCCAGATAATTAAACCTGCGCTTAGCTTGGTGGTCTAAAACGTAAATTACTTAAACCAGAGAGCTTTATGAAACAGTACGGTGTACTCGCCTTCTTATTATTTACCCTATTTGCCTGCCAGACCCAGAGTGTAAACCCTAAAACCTATGATTTTTCTTCGGTTGATGCCTTTATTGAAGAAAACGCCGCAGCTTATGCCAATCAGTTGGTTGTACTGGTTTCGCAAAACGGAAATCTCATTTATAAGAAAGAGTATAATATGAAAGCCGAAGAGAGCCGTGCAATTGCTTCGGCCTCCAAATGGCTATCAGGTGCTGTAATTATGGCCTTAGTAGACGACGGAAAAATAGCTTTGAGTGATACTGTGGGGAAATACCTTCCCATTTTTACTAAGTATCGCAAAGGCAACATTACTATCAGGCAATTATTTTCGCATACGTCTGGTTTCCCTGGCGATTCACCCGAAGGTTATGAATATAAAGCTAGCCTGTCATTCGCCGAGGCCGTCGATTCGCTGGCCGTACATACAGCCATGATTCATCCGGCCGGAACAACCTTTAATTATGGTAGCATTGGTATGCACATAGCAGGGCGTATTGCCGAAGTAGTTACAGGTAAACAATGGCAGACTCTCTTTAATGAAAAAATTGCTATTCCGTGCAGCATGGCGGTGTTGTATCTGCCGCTACGCAACCCTATCATTGCCGGAGGAGGGGTAACAACTGCACAGGATTATCTGCATTTTCTGGAAATGATTGTTAACAAAGGGGTTTACCAGTCAAAACGGGTATTGAGCGAGAAAGCTATTACTGAACTAATAAAAGATCAGACTAACGGCGCCATAATTGAGGGTACGCCTTATGTAGCTAACCCGTATTCGGCATTTAAAAATACGGGAATCAGGTACGGCATTGGTAATTGGCTAGATGTGGTAGATAATTCAGGAAATATTCGGGAATCGAGCAGCCCGGGCTTGTTTGGAACCCACCCGTGGCAAGACAGCAAGAATAATTTGGCAGGTATTATTTTTACTAAAACTGACCCTAAAATAAGTAACATGATTAGCCTGCAAATACGGGAGAAAATAAGGAATATTATAGAGAAATAAACCAGATTTAAAGCTACCTGACAAGAAAACAAGTACTTATTATCTACTACAAAACTTGTTATTTTTGCCGATAAAACAGGCAAAACCAGTATTATTCAGAAGATATTCCCCATAAAAGGAAGTTTTATTGAGTAGCAGCGATATTTTACAGACTTTGTGTGGGTGGGGTATGGTTATATTATTTTGATTAATACCTATATTTGGTTTATTATTCTATTTTTGCTTATGTATCCAACACAAAAGATATTTCTCTGGATATGCCTTACGCTGGCATTCTATAATCTGATAGCTCATGTGCATATACCTAAAGTTTCGTTCAATTATGCCGCTCTTTCTCCCATCTCGTTAGTGCGCGTATCTGGTATTTCAGAGACCAGCAAAATTATTGCTCATGATACCACTTTTAAACTTAAAATAGAGAACGATAAACGTGTGCTTGATGAAGCATTAAGGGCGAAGCTGATTCGTGAAATAAAAGTTCTGATTGCTCAGAATCATTTAAAGCCTCCTTATTCGTTTTCAATGGCTTTTACCCGTGGCGCACGCGATGTAGAGACGTTTCTTTTTGGCGAAAATATTTTTTATTTTCTGGTAGAAAACGGGTATCTCATTAAAGGTAAAACGCAGGAACTACCCGAAGAAACCCCCAATCCAGTGCCACAAGTAAAACTCATTAATGGCGTTATTTATATTATTCTGTCCAGACAATAAACCCGTTACTAATAGCCATTTTTGCAGCCTTTTTACCTCTCAAATACCATTCAGTAAAAAAAAAGCCATATTTAAGAGCTAAAATCATTTGTTTTTATGTGTATTTTTTAACTTTCGGTCTATTACCAAAAGTACTTCACGCATGAAACCAATTAAACATTTCTTTATTTTTCTATTAGGTATACACACACTTTTTGCACAAAACAATAATCTGGAAGTGATTAATACCTCAACTACGAGCGGCGTATTTGCCGTTAAAGGTACTATTTCTACAACAACCGCAGGAGCAAGCTCAGTGGGTGTAAGAGGCTCTAACTTAAGTACTAATACCGACGGATACGGTGTCTGGGGTACACACAGCGGTGGCGGTATAGGTGTTTTGGGCGGTGCTATTTCTGGCTATGGCATTTATGGCAGTGCTACTTCGGGCTATGGGGTTTATGGGTCAAGTACCTCAGGAACCGGCATTTATGGTGTTTCTACAACGGGGTATCCGGCTATTTTTACTAACGTTAATGCAGCAAATTCAAATAATGTTGTTTCTATCAGTACAAATGGCTCTGGCCGGGGTTTATATGCCAGTAGTACTTCGGGTACGGGCATTTATGGGTCAACTTCTAGTCTGTCTTCAGCGGGGGTAATCGGTATTAACAGCAATGGCGGCGAAGCCATTGTTGGTTTTGCTAATAGCAATATTGCCGGAGCAGTAGTAGGCCGTAATGACAACGGTGGCTATGGTGTTAGAGGTTTTGTTAGTGGCAATAATAGTGATACTGGTATTGGCGTTTATGGGCAGATAGGTGGCAGTGGCAGTACCGGAAGAGCAGGCAGATTTGAAAATTCAAATGCCAATAACCTCATGAACACGTTCGAGGTTTATTCTAACGGCAACGGAAATATTCCAGACAATACACTAGGCAATGCTTCTTCTTTTTACCTCAATAATACGAATAGCGTTGGGGCTGCTGTAAGAGGTGAAATAAATTCGATTTTTGGTAATTTCGGCGCAGCCGGAATATTCGGGGTATCGTCAGGTACGGGCGGAAGAGCCGGGCTTTTCTATGCCTCTAATCCTTCTGGCAATGGTGCCGCTTTAATAGCTTTAACAGATGGCAACGGAAATGCCATTACTGCCAATGCCGGAAAAGATGGCAATGGTGTTGAAACCAATATTGACGGAGCCGGAACAGCACTCTATGCGTGGGTACCTAGTTATAGTACAGGTAAAGCAGGGAGATTCCAGAATTTTAATGAAGATAATGATAACGATGTAATTTTTGCCCAAACTGTTGGTAATGGTACCGCAGTGAATGCAAAGGTTGATAATACCCAAGGAACTGCCGCCGCTGTGAAAGGAGAAGTTAATTCAATATTTGCAAACTTTGGTACGGCAGCAATATACGGGGTATCGTCAGGTACGGGCGGCTATGCGGGGCTATTTCATGCTTCTAATGCCTCTGGCAACGGGCCTGCTGTTATAGCCATAGCTGATGGCAATGGTAATGCTATTACTGCTAATGCAGCTAATACCGGAGATGGCGTTGAATCTACAATTGATGGAAGCGGAAATGCTATTTATGGCTGGGTACCTAATTATGCCACCGGAAAAGCCGGACGTTTTGAGAATAAAAACACCAGTAACGGCAACCCTGCCGTACATATTATTAATGCAGGCACAGGCAGTGGTATTTTAGTTAATCATACAGGTAGTAGCGGAAACGTTGCCATTTTTCAGAGTGGAAGTGTTAACGTGGCTCGTATCAATAAAAGCGGAACGGGTTATTTTAATGGAGGCACATTTAGCAGCGGCGCAGACGTAGCGGAACTTTTTGACGTAAAGGGCCACATAGATACTTATGAAGCTGGTGACATTCTGGTTATTTCAAAATCAGGCGACCGACAAGTGGAAAAATCACAAAGCCCTTATTCTACGCTGGTAGCAGGAGTTTATGCTACAAAACCCGGTGTAGTGCTTACCGAGGAAAACCTTGATAGTGATTTAAGTGGCAAAGTGCCAATGGGTGTGGTAGGTGTCATACCAACAAAAGTTTGTCTGGAAGGTGGCCCCATTGAGCGCGGCGATATGCTGGTAACATCTTCGGTTCCGGGTGTTGCCATGAAAGCCGACCCCGATAAGGTAAAAGTAGGCCAAGTGCTAGGTAAAGCCTTGCAGGATTTTAACTCAGAAAAAGTTGGTAAAATAAATGTATTGGTTAATGTTAAATAACAAACCCATGAAAAAGAAAATATCTATTATTATAGCGTTCTTGTTCGGAATATGTGCCAATCTTCAGGCACAAGAATATAAAGCCGATGAAAGTATTGGTAGCCAGCTAAAAAACAATCGGGTACCGGGTGCTTTATATGCCCCTGCACAGCAAAACAAACCTTTAAAGAATAAAGGTTTTGTAGGCTCAAGTCTGGCAAAAGAAATGAAAGAAGGTAAAGATAAAGGGCTACCATATAATACAAATGCCGTTGCTGCCAGTAATCCGACTAAACCGGTTAAAGAAGGTAAAACAAGTAGTGATGCAAGTACCGAAGAAATGAAAGCAGAAAACGATAAAACACTTAAAACGATAAAAGATATTGCCCCTAGCACGGCACCTCCACCAAGCGAAAAAAACAATTAGGATTTTTGCTGTATAGTATTTCTTGACTTCAATACACAGTTGGAAATTAAAGGGCATACCTGTTTTTCGGGTATGTCTTTTATTTTGTGGGTATTTTATAGCTCAGTTTTCTTGCATTGGTACACGCATTTAATTAATATTAAGCTCAGTAATTATTGAAACACATGAAGTTCATAAATATCCTTATCGTTTGCTTTTTACCTTTATTCTGTGCTGCCCAGAGCGGTCAGGCAATACCCACCGAGAGTAAACCCTTTATACTGGGCTATATTGATGAAATACAGTCGGTTGTGTTAGCCGAAAAGAGAATCCTGAATATTTACTTGCCTGAAGGGTATCAGCCAGCAGATACCACCCGATATGCCGTAGTGTATTTGCTGGATGGCTCGCAGGATGAAGATTTTATTCATGTGGTAGGGCTTTATCAGTTCAATAATTTTTCTTGGATTAACCGTGTGCCTAAATCAATTATTGTGGGCATTGCCAATGTTGACAGAAAACGTGATTTTACTTACCCCACTACCATTACCAAAGATAAAGAACGCTATAAAACCACCGGAAAATCGGCGCAGTTTATGGCTTTCCTCGAAAAAGAGTTACAGCCCTATATTGAAAAAAAATACAAGACCAATGGTTCAAAAACCATCATCGGGCAGTCGTTAGGCGGCTTGCTGGCTACTGAAATACTCCTGAAAAAACCAACCCTTTTTAATCAGTATATTATTATTAGTCCTAGTTTATGGTGGGATAACGGCTCTTTACTGGCCCAAGAATCTGCTATTTTTTCTGATACCTTCCATACTTCTACAAAAGTATATATAGGCGTTGGCAAAGAGGGGCTTACCCCTGGTGATAACCCGCGCGTAATGGAAGTTGATGCCAACCTGCTAGCCGACAAACTTAAAGCCTCAAAAAGCCAGTACTTACAAGTGCATTTCGATTATCTACCACAAGAAAACCACGGAACTATCACCCATCAGGCTATTTTTAATGCTTTAAGGCTGTTGAATCCAGAGCCATAGGTTTTGCCATTACTTCCTTAAAAACGAACGCACATACCCCGTAATTTCGGTTCGCTGCCTTTCATTACCCGAATCGTCCATATCATTATGTATGGTATCGGGTAATTTAATGAGAGTTATACCGTATTTTTTTTGTTCTTCTGGGGTAGGCAAAACATTTTCGTCGGCAGGCTGGTCGCTTGAGCGTATCGAATAAATAACAGGCTTCGCTGTACGTGGCAAAGCCATCCGGCGGTTATCTAAAGTAATAAGTTTACTAATCAGGTCAGGATATTTATGGGCAAAAAGGGCGGCCATGTCTCCTCCGTTCGAATGCCCAATCAGTATTAATTGCTTGTAGTCAAGGTCAGGATACCGCTTTTTGAGTTCGTTTAATGTAAAAAGAATACTAGCTGCTCCTCGTTCCCAGTTGGAGCGTCTTACAATCTGTGGTTTACCCGTTGTAGGCAATAAACTATCGGTAGGAAGCTCGTGCTGGATACTTGCTACAAAATACCCCTCCGAAGCCAGATAATTATTCAGATAAGAATATGCCAGATTTGCTCCACCCAGATTTTCGCCGTATCCGTGGTTAAAAATAACTACTTTCTGGTGTTTTACTTTAGTCTTGCTTACAGGTGTATAAAAAGCAATCGGGACAGGCCGGTTTCTGGCCTTATCGAACCATGTTACGGTATCGAGTTTTACCTGAAATGTTTGAGCAACAAGAATCTGGGCATTAGTTAGCGTAACTAAAAGCAACAATACAAATTTCATTATTATATCAGAATTATAGGAAAGTGATTTCAGGTTATTTGGGTGCTTTCATTTTTTGTACGTCTTCGAGCGTATATACTTTGTAGTCGATACGCATTCTTTTGGCGTTTTCTTCAACTGTATCGGCAAAACCCGCATTTTTGCGTCTTTCATTTACAGTTTCGGGGTCTTTAATGGGCCAGATAATCATTTTAAATTCCTTTTTACCTGTTTGTGGGTTAATCACCGGAAAACCCGAGCCTTGCGTACCATATATTTGCTCTTTCTGGTTATACATCAGCGAGCGGTCGAGCATCATGGCATAAAGAACAAATTGTATTTCGTCGGTTTCGGCTGCATTTTTAACCAATGGCAGGTAAGTATCTATTACTTTTGAATGCTGAATTACATAAAAAACAGCCGAGTTAGTGGGTGTACCCACTATACTCCTACCCGGATACCCATACTGGGCTATAATTTTCTCAACTCTTACCAGATTAGACGAATCGACTTCTTCCTGCAATTTCCATAAATAGTCGGTCAGGGCCTCTTTTTTCACTTGATACGCTTCTGCTAATGAGTCGGCCTTGGGGGTCCGTATAAGGCTGAGCAGTTTACGATATTTCTGGTCGAGTACATACATACTGTCCAGTTCTCTTTTCAGGCTTATGTTTAGCTGAGCATGAGCAAAAGTAACGCTAAAGAAAGTTATCAGTAATAGCCAAAATAAACGCATAATAGTGTATAATAAAAGAAGTGAATATTTTTTTATAAAATTAACAGATTAATGAAAGCCGTTTTTTAACTGAGCAAGAAATAATTTTTCGGCTATATTCATGACCTAAAAACCTTGATATTAATTTAATTTTCCTGCTATAAGGCTAGGCAACTCTTAGCTTTTCAAACTTTGTAATACTTCTTATGCTACTTGTAAAACCTTCCAATCAGTTATATTCTTTAAACCCTTCTTTGTTTTTTTATGTCAACATAAGTAAAGAAAAACCAGACAATGAAAAAACTATACCTTATCTGCTTATACTGTTTTTTTACGAGTAATTATCTTTGGGCGCAGGAACAATTAACAGACCAGAAAAGTGTTTATGGCTCCGACTCATTTCCGCTGTTTCTGGGGCAGGTAAACGGGAAAACCATTTTTACGGCTTACAGTGCTCAGGTTGGAACCGAAATATGGGCTACCGACGGTACATCAGCCGGAACCTACCTCATTAAAGATATTATATCAGGTATCAACAGGCCCAGTAATACTCCGCCTACGCCAGCGGTAGCAGTTAAAAACGGGTATTTATATTTTGCCAGTTCTCAGCTAAACTCAAACCAGAATGCTGAAATCTGGCGTACAGATGGCACCTCGGCAGGTACAACCAAAGTACTGGATGCTATTCTCAGCAAGGCTGATTCTGTTCAACTAAATATTAGTTTTGCTTATGATTATTTGCCTTTTCAGCTTCTGAATTCTGACGACAACTTTTTTATTAAAATCTCTTATCAGGGCATTACGCTCGTTAAACGGTATGATGCGCAGTTCAGACTGGTTAACTCTACCCTTTATAATAATCAGGCAAATATCAATGTTTATCAGAATGAGATTTATTTCAATAATCCGATTTCAGATAATGGTATTCTGTTTAATAATCAGGACAACTTTGGCATCGGAGACACCTTCTACCAAACATATTTAAGTAATACTATAACTCAGTTAACTAGCGACTGGGGGCGCATAAAAGTTACCAAAAACCGCCAGTCTGCACAATATGCACTTCCCATAGTACCCGAGCAGAACCAAAACTTTTCAGGAGCCAGTTTCTTTGTGTATCAGAATAAGTTACACTTCTGGTTTATGGCCAATTCTTTCGATGCTATTACGCAGCAGACACAGGTAATGGGCTACCTTTATACTTTCGACCCTGTAAACGGCTTTCAGTTAAAGAAGAACATTGTGGTTCTGGATGCTGGTTACACGTATGCGCAGCAGGTTATACTTCGGCCTGATAATCATTTGATGCACATGGGTTTCTTGCTTAATGATACCTTTAAGCACATTTCGCTGAATCTGGACACCTATTTATTAAAAGAAGAGATAAAGGCTGAAAATATAGCGCAAGTGATAAAAGGCTCAGACGAGCTTTACTGGCTCAGGTACAAAACTCCTGAAAACGGACGCAAGCTATATTCCCTGAAAAACAAAAAAATAGTTTCTCTCAATTACCCAATTTTGCCGAGTTATCTGCAAGCAGAAATCAGTAACGATTTATGGTTGTTTTCAGGCAATATCAACAACGGCTATGAGCCTTATACACTCAATAGTAACACGGGAAATATTAGCCTATTGAAAGACATAAACGATGTGGGCTATGGTATCAGAAGAATAGACACACTCAATAAAAGAGTAATATGGGGAATTTCGCAGGAGGCGGGTTTTCATTTATACACCTCTGACGGCACAAAAAACAGCCTGAAACAACTTTTAAAGGTTACGGACAATTTTATGGATAATCCAATAATTACCCGCTATAACGATGAACTCATTTATGGTTTCAAAATCGATTCTTACGGCACAAACAATTATTGTTGCAACGGCTATGCGTTCAGGTACGTTGTAACCGACGGTGTAGCTAAAGCCATTAAATTGTACGACAATAACACACCTTTACTGGCTTCAGCCATGTATAAAATTGGCAGCAATTACTACCATATTTTTGCAAAGGCTTATAAAGCCATTACGCTCGATTCGCTCTTTATTGTTAAATATGCCGAAAATGGCACGCAGGAAACTACGCAAAGAATAAGTTTAAATACAAGTGGTGATATTGGCACACCAGTAACGTTATCGGTTCTGGAAAACAGGTATATCAAAGTAATGCTCCCTTATTATATGGGCATTGAACTTAACAATACTCTTATCATAGATTTAGAAACCAACACAAGAATCGATTCGAGGGAGTTAAAGTATCTGGACGAATTGAAAGGAAAATTGATTTTCAGAAAGAATCTTACCCAGACCAATACGTCAGATATTTATGTTCTGAGAGATAATACTCCTGTTAAAATCATTGAAAATATTCAGAATACCTTTAACTATTTACGGCTTTCGAAGCAATTTATATTTTATACTACCAAAGGTATATGGGTATATGATACCGAAAATGACCTAACGACCCGATACACGCTCGATGCCACCCAAGTTCCTGAGGCTATTATTCAATATCAGGAATTAGAAGGGGGGCTGCTGATACAGGGGCTTAAATATACGCCAGACAGACAAGTGGCAGGGTATGAATATAAGTTTTTCAAGAATGGTGTTATTCGTGAGGTGCAGTTACCAGCCAATAGTAATTTTTCTATCAATCAGGGAATTAACCTAAAAATAACTGATAAGTCATATTTTTTATTGAAAAGTTTTTCTGAGACATACACCATGATTTATGTGTTTGATACTGAAAGTTTCCGATTAATAGATTCAATGAAAACTACCAACTCTTTACCTGTTTACACAAATAACGATGGGTTATTTTATGAATATAATAATAACTTTTACTTCTGGTCTCCTGCACAGGGCAGTAAATTATTATTAACGGGTTATATCTCTTTCTCAAAAATCAGTCAGTGGGGAAATACTACTATTTTTAGTGCTTATCTGGCTAATGACGGCGTACAAATGGCTTTATTCATGAGCGATGGCACCCCCACAGGTAGCAAACGTTTGAACCTGACGGCACTACCGAAAAGTTTTGAGGTAGTATTTGAGTACAAAGGAAAAATATACATCAGAGGAACCACACCAGAGACCAGTTCTCAGTTCTGGGAGACTAACGGCACACCCGAAGGCACCAAACGAATAAGCGAGTTTAACAAAAAGGTGGTTTTTGCCAATTATTTTATGGTGGTTAACGACATACCCGTTTGTTTGATTAGTTTACAAGACAGTGGCAGCCAGTTATTTTCGCTAAAGCCTACGCTCTCGGCCCCGTTGCTGGCTATTCCGAGCAGTCAGGCTTGTGAAGGTGATGAAATTGTACTGACAGCCCCCAAAGGTTTTGACAAATATAGATGGCTTATTGATAAAACGGAACAGGCAGCTACGGCAAACAATACTTTTAACGCTCGAAAAACAGGCATTTATCAGGTAATTGTCGAGCAGGCAACCATTTCAAGTCTACCTTCCAATGCGGCCAATATCCGGTTTGTACCTTTGCCTGAAAAACCAGTTATTACACAGGCGGGCAATGCGTTGGTTGTGAGTACGAATGCACCTACGCTACAATGGTATATTAATAGTACGGCCATTGCTGATGCAACCCAAAAAACCTTAAATTATGGCACAAACGGAAGTTATACGGTAAAGGTAACGGCCAACAATTGCTCTACCGTTTCGGAGGCTTTCGTGCTAAATATTACGGCTCTTGAAGAACAAGGTGTTTCTGCAAGGTTTTATCCGAACCCAAGCAGTACCAGACTTGTACTGGAACGAAGCAATAACTCGAAAGCTCTGGAAATAGTACTTACAGATATAAAGGGGAGAATAATCATAAAAGAGACTACTCAAAACACCAGACACGAATTAGATGTGTCGAATATAAACAGGGGCTTGTACCTGTTAACAATAAACGGACAAACTCAAAAAGTTATCATTGAATAAAACGGTGCTGTATCGGCAGCAATTGCCTGATACAACACCGTTTTCAATATGAGCAATAAACTTATTGCTCAAACACCTGCACCTATAAAGCCTATCGCTAAATAAGGTGGTTAGCCATAACAAAGGCTATTAGTTCGGCGGCTGTTTTGGTATTGGTTTTTGCTCTTAAATTCCGTTTATGGTTTTCGACGGTATCATACGCAACACCTAATTCGGTAACGATATCGGGGGTTCTTAAACCACGTACCATCAGCCTTAAAACCTCAGCTTCGCGTCGGGTAATGTTTATTTTGGGTAGTACTTTGGTTTGTTGCTGCAATGGAAACACCTTAAAATACTGATTTTGTTCTGGCGTTGACACCATTACTGTCATCATGATTTCAGCAGGAGGTGGTAAATGCGAAAGGTCGGTCATGACTATCAGAAGCGAATGACAGTTGAGTGCTTCATCAAAATAAAAATCAGGAATCTGCATTAACATCCACCTGAAAGACCTGTCGGCTGCCATAAAGCGGGCATAAATACTTACATTTATTTTATGCTGTTTGTGGTATAAATCCTGAGCCATCCCGATAGCATACCCAATTGAAGCATAAATAAAGTGCATATCTTCAGGGTGCATAATATTGGGTGCTTGTTCGTTGGGGTTCTCCAGATTTAGCCATTGCTCCTGCGAGTAAGGCGTAAGCTCTTTGCAGTTATCGCTGATAGCCAGAATTTTCCCTGAATGGTTTTCAGGAATAAACCAGTAGAAAGGCCCGATAGCAAACTTGGGTAATGATTCTATTGAGGCTCTGAAAAATTCGTAGTATTTATTTTCCTGCCCATCGTCTACAATAAAAAATTTTTCGATAAACCTTCGCGGGTTAATCGGTTCAATATGGACGGTATCCATCTTAAGTATCGGGGTTTGGCATGTTCTAATGCTAAATTATACAAAAATTATACTTCCTGACAAGAAAATGACAGATTTCTGCTATTTACTCACAAGATTTCAATACGTAATTTTGAAACCGTTATAAACTCCGTAAAATTATATATCAACCGGATTTAAAAAGCTGCCCTTTTTGCTTAATACTGAACTGTTTATAATTAACCCAAGAACCCTTACAAAAGATTTATAGCCATGAAAACTACTCCTTCAAAAAAACAATTAAGGTTATTACAAAATGCTCCGAAGCGAATAATTAAACTGGTAGCAAATGCTAATTATACTACCTTTTACCTTAGCAATGGCAAAAGTGTTTTGATGTCTTACTCACTGAAAAGATATCAGGATTACCTCAGTTATCCTTTTATCAGAGTAAATAAATCGTGTATTGCCAATATGTTTTTTCTGGAAAACCTTTGCCCTGTAAGTAAGAAAATTAAACTTGAAGACGGCTCAGAAATCAGAATTTCAAGGAGGCGGTACAATACCGTATGCAAAAATATTTCGCTTTAGCCTGAAACCAAAACAGCTACCTATGGCTAGGTAACTGCTGTGTGCTTAATGCCTCCTGTTCTGAAAGTCTTAAGAGTTTTCCTGCACGCTATCAGCAATTTTAAAGGTGGGGCATAGTATGACGCTATGCCCCATATATACATAGCCTATTCGGTTTTTAGTGTTTTAACCGGATTGGTTAACGCTGCTTTAATAGCCTGATAACTTACAGTTAGCAAGGTAATGAGGGCAATGGACAGGGCAGTAATAAGGTATATTTCAAACCCGATTGTGGTACGATAAGCAAAATTAGTGAGCCATTCTTTGGCTGCCCATGCCACCAGCGGCAGGGCTATTACCAGTGCAATACCCACCAGACGGAAAAAATCTTTCGATAACATAAAAGCCAGATTTGTAACCGTGGCTCCTACTACCTTACGGATACCTATTTCCTTTTGCCGACGTTGGGCCGTAAATGCTGCCAGACCAAATAAACCCAAACACGAAATAATGATAGCCAACCCTGCAAAGTATTTTGACAACACCGCCACCCGATTTTCGGAGACATATAGTGCCTGATAGTCATCGTCCAGAAATTTGTATTCAAAGGCCATCCCTTTATTAAACTGAGCATAGGCTTGTTGTATGCGGCTAAGGGTCTGCTGTTCGTTTCCGGCTTGCAAACGCACCAGCACATTGGGCATAACAGGGTATATCTGAAAGAAACACGGTTTAACTCCTTCATAAAGTGACTCAAAGTTGAAATCTTCGGCTATGCCTACAATCTGCCGTTCTCTGTCCCAGTATTTTATGGTTTTACCAATAGGGTTTTTCAGTCCCATTTGTTTAATGGCAGTTTCATTAAAAATTATTTCCGTTGTAGGGTTTTTAGAGAAATTCCGGCCCTCTTTAATTTTAATGTTCATGGTTTCAAGGAAATTCGGCCCTACTTCCAGATTAGCCAAGTCAAAGTCTCGGGTGGGGTCTTTACCCGGCCACTGAAAGCCGCTTATTCCGCCGTGGTCGCCGGTCAGGTTATGGTAATAACTGGCCGCATTTACTACGCCGGGTATATTTTTCAATTCATTGATGAAGCTAATTGCAGTATTTATCTTGACGGAATCCATTTCGAGCGGAATTTCAAAATGCACTACGTGGTCGCGGCTATATCCCAGATTTTTCGATTGTATGTAATTAATTTGCTTGTATATAACCATTACACCAGCTATAAAGGCAATAGATAGCGTAAACTGAAACACAACCAAACCCCGACGCACCCATAGCTCACCGATAGACGTTCTGAGTTTGCCTTTCAGCACAGCTACCGGATTAAAACCCGAAATATATAAAGCTGGGTAGCTTCCGGCTAAGAGGCCCGCCAGTAGTGTAATGCCTATCATACTCAGCATTACTTTGGGGGTAAAGTTCTCAAAAAGATTTTTACCTGTGATGTCGTTAAAAGCTGGAAGCAACACAAATATTAATCCTATGGCAATAAAGAAAGCCAGAAAGCTCATCAGCACCGACTCGCTTATGTACTGTAATACAAGCGAACTACGCGAAGCACCAACCACCTTTTTTACGCCAACCTCTTTCATGCGTTGTGAAGCTTTAGCAGTAGAAAGATTCATGAAATTGATACAGGCAATAAGCAAAATAAAGAGGGCAATAGCTGAAAATAGTCTGACATAAGTAATGCGCCCGCCGGCCTGCACTCCGTTATTGTATTGGCCATAAAGGTATTTATCGGCAAAGGGTCTGATTAATAACTCCCGTTTTGAATCTTTTTCCTTAGTTTTCAGATAATTTCTGATTTTAGCGTTAAATGCCTCTATGTTTGTGCCTTCTTTCAGCATAATGTAGGTGCGGGGGTCACTATTGCGCCAGTCAAGCATACCCGGGCGTTTTTCAACAAACAAATCAAAATTGAAAAGAATATCGAACGGCTCTGAGACATTCGGCTGGTTTTTCTCAAAAATAGCCGTTATCATATAAGCTCCATTAAATTCGTTCTGATTCCATTCAATGCTCTTACCAATAATGTTCTGGGTAGTATGAAACAGTTTCATGGCTAGTTCGTCCGAAATAGCTACGGCGTGTTTACCGTTCAATGCCGTGTTTTTGTCTCCCTGAAGAAAATTACAGCTAAACATTTTCAGGTAGCCTGCCCCAACAAACTGCCCTTTTGCTTTTAGCTTGGTTTCGCCAACATTTACAATGCCTTTACTAGCAAACCACGAAGCCGGAACCACAGCAGTTGCATAAGTTATTTCAGGCATTTCTGCGGCCAGCGATGTAGCCAGCATTCCGGCCGTGTACTCGGCGGTTTCTATCTTGTTCTCTTGAGGAATGTTTTGTAATACCTGAAATAGTTGTGCGTCATGCTCGTTGTACTTATCAACATTCAGTTCATTGTTTACCCAAAGGTAAATCAGTAAAGAACTGGTGAGGCCAATAGCCAGCCCTACGAGGTTTAAAAAAGTAAACTGGGTATCCCGACGGATATTCCGCCAAGCGATTTTAAAATAATTGCTTATCATAATTTGTATATTGAATGAGGGTGAGAATGCTGGTTTTCGTTTCAGAGCAAAGGGGCGTATAAAACCTAATACCCCTCTGACGTATTCACGACGGGCTATGACTGGTCCAAATACACGCAGGTTTTTCTGAAAACGTTCGTATAAATCGCCTTGTACTTCTTCCAGCAGATGAGGGGCGCAGAACCATTCAAGCAGGCGGTCGGCCCAGCGTGGTGGGGATGTTTTCATACAGGTAAAGTTGAAAAAATATGTAATGGAATAGCCTCCCACATACGGTTACGTAAAAGCCTGATTTCATCAAGTGTACGGTTTCCTAAAGCTGACACCACAAACATCCGCTTCCGGCGGCCACCCCGTTCGGCTGTGGCTTCGCCCATCCATGACGACACCATGCCTTTTTCTTCCAGCCGATGTAAAGCCGCATGCACCGCACTGACACTCACCGACCGCCCCGTTTGCTGTTCAATTTCTTCGGTAATAGATACTCCGTAGGCTTTGTCTTGCAGAATAGCCACCGTTAACAAAACTATCTCTTCAAATTCGCCTAAGTAGGTACGTTTCATATTTTTGCATATTATTTCAACTTTTGTAGAACAAATGACATGCCAAGCCTGAAAACCCACTAAAACTGGGCTTTTTAGTAAATTTTCAAGTCTTGAGTGTCCGAAATCGTACAGTTTGCTTGTCCGAAAGCGTACGTAGAACGTAGCATGAAACGCTTGCAGGCAAGGGTTAAAAACAAAAAATCCCACTACGGTAATAGCGGGATTTTAGTTTATATATAGCTTGTTTTAGGTAGCCTTTCGACAAGTGTTAATACCAAGAATGGCATATAGCGGACAAAAACTTACAAGACTTGTAACCAGAAAAATACTAGCCAATGCAATGGCTACTATACCCCACACACCGGGCAGGACATCGGTAAAATATAGCACTACTGCTAAAAGGGCAACAAGAAGCCGAACGATGCGGTCGGTTTTACCAACATTTTTCATAAGCAAAAAAGTTTAGTTTAGGTAATTGATAACTCATACAATGCCGGAACTCAAGACTCTGCGTCGTTATTTTTCTTTTCAGGATTTACAAATCCTTTTACCAAATCACCAATAACGAATCCGAAATAAGCCCCGATTGGAACCATGGTTTGCCATTGCGATTTAAGTGGGCAGGTACCCGTAAGGCAGCCTATTTCTTTCCAGTATAAATATCCTCCTATGGCCCCTAAGGCAGTACCTGCCCATACAATAAACTTCATGTTTTTCATGTCAGTATGTATTACTTAGTGTCGTCGTCTTGTTTGTTTACGGTTCACAGGCATGGCACATCCGTTTGCACCACAGCCGCTATTAAGAGCCGCCTGTATAACCAACAACAAGCCAATTATACTTAAAATAATCTGATTATCTGAAATGGACACAAAAATAATTGCCAAACCTGCAATGAGCCTTATTATACGAACAATGTTCCAGTCTTTCAATAATGTATTCATGATAGCAGATATTAGTTTGGAAAACTGCCTATACCGCCTGACAGATTATACACATTTTTGAAACCCAAGCCCGCCATATAATTACACGCCTGCCCGCTACGGTTTCCGCTACGGCAATAAATCAGGTAGGTTTTCTCGGGGTCAAGTGCCGCAACTTTCGTTTTGAAGTCGGCACTCATGATGTCAATGTTTTTCGCCCCTTTTATGGCTCCCTGACGGTATTCTCCTGCTGTACGGACATCAAGCAATACAGCTGCTTTATTTTCTGTAAGTATTTGTTTAAAGGCATTACCGGACAAATCCTGATATTGTTTCTTTGTTCTAAAAAAATCAAACATTGTGTTGTTGTTTTAATGATGAAACAAATTTCATTAATTGTTGCCACCTGTACCGTGATGTTTGTCACACAAGGCAAAATAATTTCATTTTATTACAACATGGTAGTTGGGCAAACGTATTCACTAACCTTTACTTTTCCGGTTTCTTTGATAGCCTTGAAACCTCCTGTAACATCTATTAAGCCTGTAAAACCTCTTGCTTTCAGTATCGAGATGGCTATCATGGAACGATACCCTCCGGCACAATGAACGTAATAAGTTGTGTTAGGCTTTAGCTGGGCCATGTAATTATTCAGAAAATCGAGCGGCATATTTTCTGCCCCAATCAGATGCTCCGAGTCATACTCGCTTTTCTTTCTTACATCAATTACGGGCAGGTTTGCATTTTTTGCCAGCAGGCCGGCAAATGCTTCGGCGGTTATGGTATTAACGGTATCGGTTTCTTTACCCGCCTGTTGCCATGCCTCGAACCCTCCCTTCAAAAATCCGATACAATTGTCGTACCCTACTCTAGCCATACGAATAACGGCTTCTTCTTCCTGCCCTTCATTGGTTACCAGCAATATGGTTTGTTTTAAGTCAGGAATCAGGGTGCCTACCCATGTAGCATATTGGCCTTCAAGGCCAATGTTTATAGACCCTGGTATAAAGCCTTTGGCAAAGGTATTTGCTTCACGTACGTCTAACACAAGGGCGTCGGTTTCTGTAAAAGCAGCTTCAAACTCACGTACAGTCAGAGCTTTTGTGCCTCGGTCAATTACGGTATCAAGGCTTTCATAGCCTTTCAGGTTCATGAGCACATTTTGTGGAAAATACCCCGGAGGTGGCACAAGTCCAGTCAGTAGTTCTTTAATAAACTGCTCTTTGCTCAGGGTCGGATTCAAGCCATAATTAACTTTTTTCTGATGCCCAAGCGTATCGGTTGTTTCTTTGCTCAGGTTTTTGCCACAGGCACTTCCGGCACCATGATTCGGATAAACGATGATGTCGTCGGCCAGAGGCATAATTTTGTTATGCAGAGAGTCGTATAAATGAGCGGCCAGTTTTTCCTGTGTTAAATCGGCTATTACGTGTTGTGCCAAGTCAGGGCGGCCTACATCATTTATAAAAAGTGTATCGCCCGAAAACAGCGCAATATCTTTGCCTGCCTCGTTACTCAACACATAGCAGGACGATTCCAACGTATGCCCTGGCGTGTGAATAACCCTTATCTGGAGTTTTCCGAGCTGAAATGTTTCGCCATCTTTGGCAATATAGGCAGCATACAATGGCTTGGCCGTAGGGCCAAACACAATGGTTGCTCCTGTTTTTTGTGCCAGTTCGATATGCCCCGACACGAAATCGGCATGAAAGTGTGTTTCAAATACATATTTTATCTGAGCTTTGTCTCTAGCGGCGCGTTCAATGTAAGGCTTGCTTTCGCGGAGTGGGTCAATAATAGCTACTTCGCCTTCTGACTCAATATAGTAGGCGGCTTCAGACAAACAGCCTGTATAAATCTGTTCAATTTTCATACGTAAAAGTGTTTAAGTGTTCTTGTTGATGAAGCAAAATTATAGTAAGCCTATATATTAAGTCTGTAACATTTCTCACACTCAGAAAAATATTTTGCTTTTTTTGGGTCGATGCTCACACGATAAAATTACAGGCTAGCCAACACTTAATTAATGACGGTGGTCATAGTGCTGAAAAATGTTTATTTTCTGGCTTGATTGGCATTAGAGAATAAAAACAAATGGTACCAGCTATTAGTAACAGCCCATATTGTTTTAGTTAAAAGAATTGGAGTGATACACAATGCAATGGGTAAATTAATAGAATGCCGAAATTGATTCGGGAGGTGGCCTTCCTCACAGATTTATTTGTGTACCCAATGCTTACTTGGACAATAGTAATTGAAGAAAAAACAAAGGCTATATGCCCACAGACATATAGCCAACGATATAATACAATAGGCAGGTGCTTACAGCAACTCTATTCTGTTTCTTGATAGTTTTACCTTGCCGAGTTTTTCGAGTTGTTTCAGCAACCGCGATACTACTTCTCTTGATGTAGCCAATTCGCTGGCTAGTTCTTCATGTGTAACCGTAAATATCTGGCAGCCACATACTTTGGCTTTTCGTTTCAGGAGCATCAGCAGGCGGTCGTCGAGTTTATGGAAGGCTATCTGGTCGATGGTATTAAGTAGGTCTTCAAAACGCCGCTGGTAGGTCATGAAAACAAATTGTTTCCATGAATTATATTTGGTCATCCATTCTTCTACTTTTTCGATAGGCACACTTATAAGCGTGGTTTTTTCTTCTGCCACAGCCTGAATTTCGCTTTGTTTGTGACCTAAACAGCACGTAAGCGACATGGCGCAGGAGTCCATGCCCCCCAAGTAATACAGCAGTGCTTCGCGGCCGTCGTTATCGGGGCGTAGAATTTTAATTGAGCCTTTCAGGATAATAGGCACCGAACGGATATACCCCCCTACGTGCATTAACACATGACCTTCTTCAATGGTTACAAGATTACCAATCTGTGATAACTCCTGTAATAATTCAAATTCAAATATACCTGTAAACTTCTCTTGAAGCAGGGTAATGGCTGGTCTCATACGCTTAGCTGTGCATTATTAAAGATTTTACGCTACAATGATAGCATCTTTCCTATTTTTCTTCAAAAAAAACAACAATTTACTATTGAATGTGTAACAAAAGTCACATTCAGCAAAACCAGATTTTAGTAACAAGATACAGTTTTAAAAAATTATGGGCTATGGGAACAGTAGATAAGCAGAGGGCGGGCAAATTAAGTATCGGCTCTATTCTAAAGAAAAACAGATATATTCATGATACCCATTTTTGGTGAAAAAGATGAATTGTATTTAAGTTTGGCGTTATTAAGTATGTGTACGAATTGTTTGAGTTTATCATGGATGAGGTCTCCATAGATTCTAATCATTAAGCAAACCTTGCAGTCGGTTTTAATGATTTCCTGCGGACTAATTTCGCTTTTTTCAAGCGCGTCTAATACTTTCGCCTGAAAGGCGTCGTTAAGATTTTTCGGTTTCATGACTTAAATGTTTTGCAATGGCTATAAAAGAGGCATTCGCCTCATGTAAGTAAAGGTAACATAAAAGCTACCAATAACAAACAAATAACTGTTAAAATATTGTTTTGTTTTCTGAAACACATAAAGGGCCTCAATGTTTAAGAAATCTTGCATTATAGCTTTTTTTGATAGGGCTGGCTAACAAAAAAATATGTATTTTTGAAGACTGTTAACAGGCTCATAGCATGGCTACCTATCAGATTTTTACTAACAACGATTCGCGCGGCACTTTACAGATGGCTCAACCATCAGGGCATTTGCGTGAGGTTGTAGAGTACTTCTGGGAGTCGACTTTTACCCCTGACGGCAACGAAACCATTCATAGCCATGCCTTGCCTAACTGTTTTGGTTTGTTATCATTCAACCTGAACCAGTTAAGCTGGCAGTCGGTCGAATTACCTAAGCATGAGCCGTTTACTTTCAGTCAGAGCAAATTGTTCGGGCCACTCCCTTACTCCTGCCTTTGCACCTATCCGAAAGCCCTGAAACAAGCAGGCGTTAAACTTAAGCCGGGGGCTTTAAGTCTATTTACCCACTTGCCAGCGCATGAGTTACACGGCCTTAAAGAAGACCTCCATTATTTTTTCGATACTAAGCTATTGGAAGAACAACTAATAGCAGCCAGTTCTTTTGAAGCAAGGGCAAGCCTGATGGAATCGTTTCTGAGTAGCCACTACCATTCTTCAACGCCAGACTACCGCTATTATCTGGTGCAGGAAGCCTTTAGCCGTTTTGATATTTTTATGCCTTACGGAAATGCCATTCAGCAGTTGGCTGACGATTTATGTCTGACACCTAAATCTCTGACGCGTTATTTTCAGCAATGGGTGGGGGCCACGCCTAAATGGTGCCTGAAAGCGCATCGTTTTGCCAAAGCCTATTATGCGTATCATGAGTCAAGTCAGGGTCTTGCTTATGAAGTGTACGGGTATCATGACCACTCGCACTTCTATAAAGATGCCCTTCAGCTAACAGGGCATTCGGTTGGTTATTTCTAAACCGATTGTCTGTTTTTTACACAAGCACTTTTATTATAGATATATAGTTTTGTAAAAATTTATACAATTATGGTAAAAGTCAGTTTTTTCGATACGTTTGTTCAGCGGGTTATTGCGTTCATGGAGCAGTCGCCCGATATGCTTGGGTTGGCGGTAGCAGGCTCTTGGATAAGCAAAGAAACCGATGAGTTTTCAGATTTAGACTTGGTACTGGTTTCTGAAAAAAGTATCTCGCACGACCCCAAGCAAATGAAAGCTATTGCTGCCCAACTAGGCTCGTTACTAGCGGCTTTTACGGGCGAGCATGTAGGCGAACCACGAGTATTGATTTGCCTCTATGATGAGCCACTTCTGCATGTTGATTTGAAGTTTCTGCAACCTCATGAGTTTTATGAGCGTGTTGAAGACCCCATTATTGTGTGGGAACGCAACCAGACCCTGAGCAACATTATTGCCCAAACTGATTCGGCATGGCCGTACCCTGACTATCAATGGATTGAGGACCGCTTCTGGGTCTGGATACATTACGCTGCTTTAAAAATAGGCCGCGGCGAGTTGTTTGAAGCCTACGATTTTCTGGCTTTTCTGCGTATGATGGTACTGGGACCTTTGCTACTGATTAAAAACGGGCAGCAACCCCGAGGAGTACGAAAACTGGAAACCAAACTTTCGGAAGCTGATTTAAAGGCTATTAACAAAACTGCCGCTAGCCTCGAAAAAGCTGCTTTACTACAAGCCCTATGGCAATCGATAGCCATTTATGAAGCCCTGAGAAAGCATTTGTTTGATACTACCATAGACCTGAAAATAGCTGCCGAACTAAAAGTAAAAGAGTATTTACGACAGATAGAAGAACATATCTGAGTTATTTCGGCTAATTTTATACCTAAAAAATATTATGACAATACCTACCGACCGCCCCATATATGATGGAGAAATAGCTACTTATTGGTTTGATGATGGCGTTCTGGTTTCGCTTTCCAAAAGCACAAAAAGAACAGTCGAGAGTATTGGCCGAAATGTAGCTTTTGTAAAACAGCTTACCAACAACAAGCCTGTACCTCTGCTGATTTATCTGGCAGACTCGCCTGTGCCAGATAAAGCCACCCGCAAGTTCTCGACCGAGCAACTGCCTATTATTTATTCGGCTATGGCTATGGTATCAAAGCCGGGTCTGGCAAAGCTCATCATGAATCTGCTGTTTAGTCTGAAACCTCCGCCAATTCCGATGAAAAGTTTTTCAGATGCTGAACAAGCCAAACAATGGCTTAAATCTTTAGAGGAATAAACAACGACCTGAATCATAAAAAAAGGCCCCTATATAAATACAGGAGCCGAGGGGTCATGTAGGTAATAAGGTTACTATGTGGTAAGTTGTTGTGCTAATAGTTAGTAATATAACCTATTTCTGAGGTTTTTAGTTCATTTAGCACATTTATGTACCATTGATGTTAGGGGGTTCTGATTACCGCTAATTGCTTTATTAAATCAGCCCTGCTGCTTTCAGGAATCTGTATGGGAGCATCGTGGTTATACAAATAAAGCTGCTCACGCTCGAGCCTTTCCAGATGATTAAGGTTTATTAGTAACGAACGAGATAAACGATAAAAATTAGGGCTGGCAAAATATTGCGCCAAATGCCCCAGATTCATCGAAAACAAGTAGGGGTTGGCTTCGTTGAGCAAAAATACTTTTACATAAGAGCCATCGGCTTTTAAATAGATTACATCCTGTTTTATTACTTTTTTCAGACCTTTATCGAAGGGCAGAAAAATAGTTTCGGCTATTACGGGGTCGATGTTTGACGGAACACTGGCTTTATAATTATGATAGGCCAGTTCGACCTGTAAAGCCAACTCATTATGCCGGAAGGGTTTTAGTAAATATGCCGACGGTTGGGTATTTTTTGCCCGCTGGAAAGTCTGAGTCTCAGAGTTGGCAGTCAGGTAAATAACAGGAATATTCCGTAATTTAATTAATTCGGCTGCAAGTTGGATACCGTCATGAGTTGAAGCCTTCAGCATGACATCGATAATGGCAATATCGGGCGGTTCTTTTTTAAATGAAGCCAGTGCTTCGGTGGCGTTTCTTGCTATGGCAGTTATAATATGCCCTGCTTTCTCAAGGGTTTCTTTAATGTCGATACCCGTAATTACTTCATCTTCAACGATTAAAATTTTTAATACGCTCATGGCAGCAAATCAGGTTTAAATTTCATGATAAATTGGGTTCCGGTTGGCAACGGCTCAAGGCTATAAGAGCCGTTCAACTGATTTACCTGCATCTGAATTAATCGCATACCAAAAGTATCTTTCATAACGAGGTTCTGAAAACCCGGGCCGTTATCTTTCACTTTCAATAGTAATTCATCTTTTTCCATGAAACAGCCAATGTCTACCTTCGGGTTGATGCTGTTCGGAAAGGCATATTTGCAAGCATTAGTTATTAGTTCGTTTATAATCAGGCCAAGAGGCAACGCTTGGTCGGCGGTTAGTCGGGCAGCAGTTAGGTTATAATCAGGTTCTAGGTGGTCGCAGCCAAAAGTTCTCAGAATTACATCTACAATCTCTTTTATAAAGTCGGGCAGGTTAACCATAGCCAGTTGTTTGCCGTCGTAGAGTTTCCGGTGCAGAATAGCCATTGATTCGATTCTTAAACGGCTATTGTCAATTGCTTCGAGGGCAGCGGGGTCAGTAAGCTGATTGGCCTGTAAACTCAATAGGCTTGACACCAACTGCAAATTATTTTTTACCCGATGGTTTTGCTCTTTTACTAATATGGCATTCCGCTGGCTTATTTGCCGGTTTTTACGGTAAAGCCTGTAATAAAAGAAACTTAAACTAATGGTAAGTATGAGTAAACAAACCAGCATGAGCATAAACATCCGTTGTGTACGGATATTCTCGAGCCTTAACTGGAGTTCCTCTTGCTGCTTTTTTACGACAGCTTCTTTCTTTTGGGTATCATATTCAATTTCCAAGCGGGTAACTGCTCCTTTCTGGTCGGCTTCTAGTAATTTTTTTTCTAAATCTGCCAATATTTTTAAATGAGCAAAAGCTTGTTGCCAGTTGTGCAGGGCTTCGTAGTAATCAACATAAATAGCTTCCAGATTTCGTCGCCATACGTAGCTATTCATGTGTTTTCTTTCATAATACTGCTGTGCTTCTAGTAATAAATGGTAGGCATTCTGGGGCTGATTGAACGCTATATAAGCCGAAGCCAGATGGAGCATGGCTGCCATAGTTTCGTTTTCTTTTTTTAAACGAGCCAAAGCATCTAGTGCTTTCTGAAAATAATTAATGGCTTTAGGGTCTTTTTTTAGCGTAAACAGTTTACCCAACGAAATATGAATATTAGCCAGCGCAATGGTATCTTTCAATTTGACAGACAACGCTTCGGCTTTTTTCTGGTAATAAAGTGCGCTGTCGCTATTAAACTTAACTACCGACTGGCTGTTTTTGTTTTGTAGTCCCACGTCTGCGTACAAATCGCCCAAGCCTGAGTAAGCCCGCATAAGGCCCATGTCAGAGCCAGCCCTTTTAAATACTCCAAGTGCCATTCTTAAATAACGTACTGCGCCATCATAATTGCCGAGGCTTTGTTCTTTATCACGTAGGCGTATATACAAGCGGCCCAGCTCGTACGAATCACCGAAAGCCTCCTGAATACGCAGGGCTTTCATAAACCATTCATGCGAAACAAGGTGATTGCCCGCACTTAATTCGGCTTTACCGAACAGATAATAGGCTTCGGCTATTTGCAGGGAGTCGTTTTTGGCCAATGCTTTTTTTAAAACCTCATTAGCATAGGCCATTTTTTCGAGATACACTTTTGAGTAGCTAATCTTTTGGGCAAAACCCGACCAGTACCCTAAGCATAGGGCATAGGTAGTCAGGCAAAAGATTTTTGTCAGCGACATGGGTTTGGCAAATAACATTCAAAGCTAATAAAAAACTCGGATATTTTTTATTCGGCAAAATCAGTAATTCGCAAAGCCAAACACCAGCTTCATCAATTGTTGGTTGACTTATATAAAATTGTTAATGTATTTTAATAATTATTAACCTTAAAGATCCCTAGAAAGTTGTGTTTGAAAACCTAACAACACCAATCATTTTTTTTAACAAGAAAACCTCAGTCAATGTCAATGAAATAGTACTTTTAGAAGCCAACATTAACTATACTACTATTCATTTCGATAAAGGCAGACAAATGGTTTTGGCAACTACCATCAAGAAAATGGAGTTGCTTCTGAAAGAGCATGGTTTTTTACGGATTCATAAAAAATACGTATTAAATCTCAGTTATACTGATGATTCGCTGTTGAAAAGCGGGACTTTTACACTGCAAAATAATATACAGATAAGGGTTTCGCGTAGAAAGAGAGGAGAACTACGCAAAAAAATGAAAGTCTCCAGAACCAAGATAAATAAGGAAAGGCTTACAAACCAAAACTAACAGTTTTTGTGACTAAGAGTTAAATTAGGTAAACTGCCATATATTTTTATGGCAGTTTTATTTTTTATATGCTGTGGTTGTTGCTTAACTCTCCAGAATTTCTCTGGCTACGCGCTCGCCTGACAGAATAGCCCCTTCCATGTAGCCATTCCAGACATCGGCGGTTTCGGTACCTGCCCAATGGATATTCCCGACGGGTTCGCGGAGTGCTTTCCCGACCGACGTCCATACTCCGGGAGGCATAAGCCCAGCATAGCAACCGCGGGTAAACTCTTCTTCTGACCAACTGAAATCGAGGTATTGTAACGGAGTTCGGGCTTTTTCGCCATAGAAGCGGGCAAAAGTATCAAGCACCGATGCCTGACGTGCCTCGGGGCTTAGTTGTGCAAAAGCCTTGGCCTGATTTCCGAGCACAAACCCCATCATAATACCTTTGCTGCCATCTTTCGGCGAGTTATCAAAAGTTACAGTTACATAACTTTCGTTGGTGGCCGACAACCCGTTTAGCCCTTCTTCACGCCAGAAGGGTTTATCATAAATGGCATAGGTTTTCCAGACGGTACCCATTGGCATACGCTGGGTGAGTTGTTCGCGGTTGGCAGGCATGAGGGGGTCATAATGAATACGCCCGGCCAATGTCGGAGGGAGTGCCACCACCACTTTCGATGCCGTTAGCTCAAAGCCATTGCCACTTACAATTACTTTACCAGCCCGCTGACTGATAGCCCTTACTACACTATTAAGCCGGATATGTTCTTTAAAGGTATCGGCTAGCCTTAAAGCAGGCTGAGAGGCTCCACCGATGAGGCGTTCTTCCTGCGCACCATTTTTTACATTCATGAGGGTATCGAAATCGCGGCACGACTGCGTGTAAAACATGGCATGAAGCATCGAGATTTCGTTAGGGTCGGCTGCCCAGATAGCCTCTGCCGCCAACTTGAACATGACCTTTGCCGTCTTGAACGACATCTGTTTGTCCATCCATGTAGCAAGTGTCATGGCATCATAGTGGGCAGCGTTGGGGGTATTCCACGGTTGTTGCAGGTCAACGGTTTTAGCCAGTTTATTGATACGCTTAATGGCGAAGTCGAGGCTTAACAACGAGCCGATAGGCAAAGGCGGAATAAGCCCTTTGTAACGTTTTACTTTATTATTAAAGAGAAGCGTGCTTTTTCCTTCATCGTAGGTCGGGAAAGTACCTACCCCAAACTCTTTGGCTAGTGCATAAATTTTGTGTTGTGTTGGCCCTACCCATGCCGCCCCGAGGTCAACGTACGAGCCATCGTCAAAATAACGGGTATATACACGCCCCCCTACCCTGTCGCGGGCTTCGAGTAAAAGCACTTTTTTTCCTGCTTTGAGTAATTCGCGGGTGGCAGTCAGGCCGGCATAGCCAGCTCCAATCACAATGACATCATAGGTTTGCATATAGCTTCAGGTTTAGGGGGTGTTAGAAGTACTTGAAGCCCTAAGTTGAGTATTTTATTTTTTTCCTCAAAAAAAATAAAAATCTTTTATGGAATATTTTTATCGGCTGCATCTAATGAACAAATACTGAATTTTTATTGAATCATGATGCCATCTTTCCAACTAAAAATAGATAATCCCTGTCATGAAAACTGGGATTCCTTTACCCCTACCTCCAACGGAGGCTTTTGTGGAACTTGCCAGAAGAATGTAATAGATTTCAGCCAGATGTCTGAAAGCCAGTTAGTAGCTTTTTTCAGAGACAAGCAAGGCACTTCGCAAAACCTTTGCGGGCGTTTCAGACAAGACCAACTGCAAAAAAACTATAATATAGACGAGTGGTTTCCGGCTTGGAGTGTACAAGACCAACAGGTGCAATATGAAATTCCGGTGGCTATTATGCTTGCCCAGACAACCAGACAACAAATTAAACTGCCCCTCATACGCCACATGAAAGTGGTCAGAAACATGGCTGCCGCAATGCTTACTTTGTTATGTATTGAAGAAGGTATCGGGCAAAACAGAGTTATTTCGGGGCAGGTAATAGAGGCAGAAGGGAAAAGTGTATTGGCAGGCGTTTCTATACTGGTAAAAGGTACCACACGAGGAACGGTATCGGATAGTAGCGGGTATTATAAAATTGAGGTATCGGACAATGACATTTTAGTGTTCAACTCCATAGGTTTTAAGGAAGTAAAAGAGAGAATAGCAGGAACGAAAGAATCAATAAAAACGGCAATGGAAACAGAGGTAACTAACCTGCCAGAAGTAGTGGTTACTGGTTATAGTTGTTCGAGAATAAAAATGGGGACAGGTGCCATTTCAACAGGTGCCATTTCAATAGTATCCGGTTTTGACGCACCCTTGCCCCCTAAAAAATTTGCTACGAAAGTAGCTATATGGGGTAATGCAGTACAAAACGGCGAACTGATACTTGTGCCAGAACTGGCGGCTTCGGTAGATTACACCGGAAATTCGTTCGAGCGAGCAAACGATGAGAAATGGTTTCGGGAAAATGGTTTTCAGGAGGTAACAAGTGTGCATATTTATGACAATTCGGGGCGTATTTATAGCCAGAGTTTTATTAAAACAGGGAATGATATGCTAAAGGTCGATGTGAGTGATATTCCCGAAGGAGCCTATGTGGTACGGGTTATTTTCAGGCACGAAAGAAGCCTTACCGAACAGGAGGTTGCTACAACCCGTGTATTGATTGAGAGATAATTAGACTGTGATAAATAAGTAAAAAAGGCACAAGGGTTTGATTTAAAGGGTATAGAGCAACGTGCCTGCGAATCCACGCAACTTAATTTTATTAAATAACTAAATGAAACAATGCTATGCTATGACTAAAATATGCTGTTTAGCATTCTGATACGCTGATTCGGAAAAGTGGGGAGTTTGAATCTTCCCACTTGTTTTACTTGGTTGCACTGCCTGCTTACAGACTATTTATGAAACAATGCGCTTCTTAACTTTACTTCTTTTTCAGATATGGCAGTATGTTTTTGATTAAAACCTCAAAAGGTAGTTTTGATTTCCAAGACCCAAAGCTATTTCCTGTGAACGCCACCACGAGGTCAAGGTCTGCAATAACCATAAAATACTGCCCCCCATTACCTGAGGAAAACACAACATTATAACCAAAGTGGTCGGTAAGCATTTTTTCGTTATACCAGTAGTAGCCATAATAAGTGGGTTGAGGGTACACGTTTTTTGCTTTTGATATGCCTACATTTGAAAAATCTTCAATTTTGGTAATCGGCTTGGTTGATTCTTCAATCCATTTTCTGGAAACAACAGACTTATTCTGCCACATTCCTTTATTTAAAACTAACATTCCGATTTTTGCCATATCGATTGGCTTCATATAAAAAGAACCAGCCGTCATGGCATGGCCTGTTGGGTCTTTTGTCCAGCGATAATCTGTAATACCCAGTGGTTTAAACAAAAAGGTTTCGGCAAATGTAGCCAGAGGCATTTTGGTTGCCGATTCAATAATGCCTCCGATTATCATTGGTGCCGATGAATTATACGCCCAGAATGTACCCGGTTTATGAGCCATAGGGAGGTCTAACGAAAATTTAAGCCAGTCGTTGGTAAGTTCCATTTCATCTTCACAATCTTTGGTGCTATTCCATTCTTCACAATCAAATCCGGCTTTCATTTCCAGCAAATTCTGTATGGTCATATCCAGCTTATTGTGTTCCAGATTTTTAAAAGAACCATACTGCGGAAAAAATGTATATACTTTTTCATTCACACTTTTGATATACCCTTTGTCAATGGCAATACCCATGAGCAAACTGGTAATAGATTTAAACGAAGAGCGGGTATCATGCAGCGACGTTGCTGTTAATCCGTTAAAATAATGTTGATAAATGATTTTGTTATGCTGGGCCACCACAATTCCGTCAATGTTCGGATACTTTCCTTTTTCAATAGCCTGCATGGCTGTATCTGGCAATACATTTTTTTGCTGTGACACCCCAACAAGTGAAATATTGAGCAGAACAGCAACATAGAATACAAGTTTCATTGGTTTGGTAGCTTTGGGGTTGTCTAATGGTTAGCATGAATAAAACCTTCGAGATAAGGCTTTATACGTAATACGCAGCAGCGTTTCAAATATTGCTCAAAGATTTACCTAGCCATGAAGTTTTTGATTTTTAAAAATCATTTTATTTCAGCCACTTGTTTAGGTTTAGTGCAATAAAGAAGCAACTATGTTTTTGTGTAGCACTGTATTGGCCTATAAAAATAAGGTTTTGGAGTATATTATCAAGATTTATTGATAAATAAATCGTTCGTTTTTGATTTTCTCAAAAAGTATTCGTAATTTTGCACCCCGAAATGGAATCCTAATATTAGTTTGAATATAAGTTTCTAAACAAAATTGTCTGATAATCAGACTCTTAAAACATTTTTGAAAAAAATCTAAAAAAATGGCACGCGATTTAAAATTTACAAGAAACATCGGTATTGCTGCCCACATTGACGCAGGTAAAACAACTACCACTGAGCGTATCCTTTATTATGCTGGCGTGAGCCATAAAATCGGTGAAGTACACGATGGAGCTGCTACGATGGACTGGATGGAGCAAGAGCAGGAAAGAGGTATCACCATCACGTCGGCTGCGACTACCGTTAACTGGAATTACAGAGACCAAAAATATCACATCAACATCATTGACACTCCTGGTCACGTTGACTTTACCGTTGAGGTAAACCGTTCGTTACGTGTACTTGATGGCTTGGTGTTCTTGTTTAGTGCCGTTGATGGTGTTGAGCCACAATCAGAAACTAACTGGCGTTTAGCTAACAACTATAACGTTGCTCGTTTGGGCTTCGTAAATAAAATGGACCGTTCGGGTGCCGACTTCCTTAACGTGTGTAAACAAGTAAAGGAAATGTTAGGCAGCAACGCAGTACCTCTTCAATTGCCAATCGGTGCTGAAGATAACTTCAAAGGTGTGGTTGACCTTGTTAACTTCCGTGGCCTTGTATGGAACGAACACGATAAAGGTATGACTTTCACTGAGGTACCAATTCCTGAAGATATGATGGATGAGGCTACCGAATACCGTGAGAAATTATTGGAATCAGTAGCTGAGTTTGATGATACTTTGATGGAGAAATACTTTGAAGACCCAAATTCAATTACTGAAGACGAAATTCTTGCTGCACTTCGCCAAGCGGTTATCAGCATGAAAATCGTTCCGATGCTTTGCGGTTCGTCATTCAAAAACAAAGGTGTACAAACTATGCTTGACTACGTGATGGCCTTGTTACCGTCACCGTTAGACAAAGAAGCGATTAAAGGAACTGACCCTAACACAGGTGCTGAAATCATCCGTCGCCCAACTGAAAGCGACCCATTTGCAGCCCTTGCGTTCAAAATTGCTACTGACCCTTACGTAGGCCGTTTGTGTTTCATTCGTGCTTATTCGGGTGGTCTGGATGCCGGTTCTTATGTATTAAATAACCGTTCAGGTAACAAAGAGCGTATCTCTCGTATCTTCCAGATGCACGCCAACAAACAAAACTCTATTGAGCGTTTGGGTGCTGGTGACATCGGTGCGGTAGTAGGCTTTAAAGATATTAAAACTGGTGATACGTTATCAGATGAGAAAAACCCAATCGTTCTTGAATCAATGGTATTCCCTGACCCAGTTATCGGGTATGCAATTGAGCCTAAGAAAACAGCCGATCAGGATAACTTCTCGAAAGCAATTACCAAGTTGATTGAAGAAGACCCAACACTTCAGGTTGAATCAAACGAAGAAACAGGTCAGACTATTATCCGTGGTATGGGTGAGCTTCACCTTGAAATCATCATCGACCGTATGCGTCGTGAGTTCAAAGTAGAAGTAAACCAAGGTGCGCCACAGGTAGCTTACAAAGAAACTATCACTAAAACTATCGAACACCGTGAGGTTTACAAGAAACAATCGGGTGGTCGTGGTAAGTTTGCTGATATCGTGTTTGAAATCGGACCACGTGATGATGACAAACAAGGCTTAGAGTTCGTTAACAATATTGTGGGTGGTATTATTCCAAAAGAGTTTATCCCTGCCGTACAAAAAGGCTTTGAGTCAGCCATGGTAAATGGCCCGTTAGCTGGTTTCCCTCTTGATTCAATGAAAGTGCGTTTGTTCCATGGTTCTTACCATGATGTTGACTCTGACTCATTGTCTTTCGAGATGGCCGCTCGTTTAGGTTTCAAAGAAGCTGCTCGTCAGGCTGGTCCTAAATTATTAGAACCAATCATGGCAGTAGAAGTTGTTACTCCTGACGAATATACTGGTCCTATCACAGGTGACTTGAACCGTCGTCGTGGTATGATGAAAGGTATGGATACAAAAGCTGGTTCACAAGTAATCAAAGCTGATGTACCTCTTTCTGAGTTATTCGGTTATGTAACTGACCTTCGTACGATGTCATCAGGTCGTGCAACTGCGAACTTGACATTCTCACACTATGAAATCGTTCCGCAAAACATTGCAGATTCTGTAATTACAAAATCAAAAGCGTAAGATTTTATAGCTATTCATACAAACGCCTGCTTCGGGAAACCAGAGCAGGCGTTTTTGTTTTTAACAAGTCCATATAAAAGCAAATAATACGCAATAGCCCATAACAAAACCTGCTATTCTCTGGCTACCTTATATATAACCAGATGTAAAAGCCATTCAAACATACAGAAGCAAGCAGATTCAGCCACATTACATGACGGAAATCGGCTTGGCGGGTATCTTGCAAGACTTTCAAAAACCACCAGCCAAAATACAACAGCACAGGCACATTAAAGACCAGTAAAAGCATAAAGTCGGTGCGGGAGAAATAAAAGAAAAAAAGAGCAAAAGCAATGCTGAACACAACCGCCGTAAAGACAAAAGTACCTCGAATGCCGAGTAATATACTCATGGTCTGGTCTCCTCTTTTGCTATCTTCATCATGCTGATATACCTGTGTAATCGGATAAATTGCCCATAGCATAAGGGTACTTATCAAGGCAGGTAATACATAAGCCTGTAATGGCTCACTAGTATTGGTAACAGCCAGCGTTACACTTATATAAATAAAAGCACCCTGAAACAACCCCACAATAAACCAACTGGCAATAGCATATTTTTTCAGTCGGATTTTATCATTACTATATGCTTTTGACACCATGCTATATATAAAAATCAGGGCAGCAAAAAGCGGACTTACCAATAAAAAGCCTGCTATTATGGCCAAAATATCTATTCCCCAAGCTACCCACAATAATTTATCATCAACAGGTGGGGGTTTTTCAAGCCCTCCTATGCTACCTTCATCTTTATCAAAATAGCTGTTATACGCATTACTAGCCGGATAAATTAATAAATGCAGTATAACAAAAACCCAGATAGCTTTAGAAGAATCAACTCTCGATGACTGGCTCAGCGCAAACCAATAAACAGGCATCAGAAAGAACGAAAACGGAATACGCAGGTGCAGGAGGATGTCTTTGGGGGTCATGGGCTATCTTTTTTGTAAATATATTAAAATCTGTCAGGGATTGGTAGTTTAGCCGCTACTTATTGCAGCATACCGAAAAGAAACAATACCTGTATGTTTGAAGGCATGATAAAAGTGCGTTATAGAAATAACCTAACGACATTTTTTTACTCACACCTATCATAATCTGCTTTTTTGACCCTATTTTTGAAGTCGGTTTGTATTTTATTTTCAACCTTACTTAATCTATGAAATTCAGCATTCTTATTGTCTCTTTCGTATTTTTGTTTTTATCGGCTAATTGCCAGAAACCCAATAAAACTTCTGAAAAATTATCAGACGAAGCCCTGCTCGACCTTGTACAGAAACAAACCATCAGGTATTTCTGGGATTTTGGGCATCCTACCAGCGGGCTAGCACGCGAGCGCAGCAACACAAACTTTGGCTATGGCCACGAAACCTGTACCATTGGTGGCACCGGATTTGGCGTAATGGCTATTATTGTAGGCGTAGAACGTAACTGGATAACAAGAGAAGCCGCAGCCGAGAGAATACAAAAAATGGTTAATTTTCTTTTCAAAGCACAGAGTTATCATGGAGCATTTGCCCATTGGATGAATGGCGAAACAGGTAAGACTATTCCGTTTGGTCGTAAAGATGATGGTGCCGATTTGGTTGAAACGGCTTATCTTTTTCAGGGTCTTTTGTGTGCCAGAGAATATTTTACGAAAGACAATAATACCGAAAGAGACATACGCCAGAAAATTACTTGGATGTGGGACGAACTAGAGTTTGACTGGTTCACACAAGGGTCGGTTAATCAGTTATACTGGCATTGGAGCCCTAACAATGGTTGGGCTATGAACTTTGAACTTCGTGGCTGGAACGAAACCCTTATTACTTATATTCTGGGAGCATCTTCCAAGCGTTATCCTATCAGCCGTGAACATTATATTAAATGCTGGGCGCAAAGCGACCACTTTAAAAACGGTAAAGAATTTTATGGTGTAAAGCTACCTTTAGGCTTCGATTACGGCGGGCCGCTGTTTTTTGCTCAATATTCGTTTCTTGGCTTAGACCCGCGCGATCTGAAAGACCAATACGCCGACTACTGGCAACAAAACCTGAACCATACGCTCATTAATTATAAACATTGTGTGGCTAACCCTAACAAGTTTAAGGGTTATGGCCCCAATTGTTGGGGTCTGACAGCCAGCGATAACCATGAAGGCTATAATGCCCACGCTCCCGACAACGACCTAGGCGTAATTACTCCTACGGCGGCGTTATCTTCGTTTCCTTACACGCCTAAAGAGTCAATGGCAGCTTTACGTTATTTTTATGAAGAAAAAGGCGATAAGCTATGGGGCGAATATGGCTTTAAAGACGCTATGAATGAAACCAAAAACTGGTATGCCGAATCGTATCTGGCTATTGACCAGGGCCCTATTGTGGTGATGATTGAAAACTACCGCACAGGCTTGTTCTGGAAATTATTTATGGGTATTCCTGAAATTCAACAGGGCTTAAAAAAGTTAGGTTTTGAAAGCCCCCAAATTAAATAATATTTTTTAACCATCTATTAACTTTTTTCTATGAAAATACGTGTGCTGATACTTGGGCTATTATTTCTGCAAAGTATGATTGTTAGTGCCGCTAGTGTTGATACAATTGCGGTACATAGCAACGCCATGAACAAAACTTATAAAGCGGCGGTAGTACTACCGGCCACTTACAGCAAAAGCAAAGAGGCTTACCCTGTGCTGTATTTATTACATGGTGGATACGGGCATTTTAGCGACTGGCTTTTAAAAGTACCTGAGAAAAACCTTGTACAATCGCTGGCTGACCAGTATAACTTAATTATTGTAATGCCTGAAGGCGAAATTTTCAGTTATTACCTCGATAGTCAGGTTAATAAGGAAAGCCAGTTTGAAACTTATATCAGCAAGGAAGTAATTGAAAAAATTGACCAGACTTACCGCACCGTACGTGATAGAAAAGGGCGGGTAATTACGGGGCTATCGATGGGGGGGTATGGGTCTTTGTATCTGGCGAGCCGCCATCCTGACACCTATTGTGCCGCAGGTAGCATGAGTGGTGCGTTAAACCCTGATATGTGGTCGTGGAAACTTACTCCTGAAAGATATACGGGTATCAAGAAAGCATTTGAGGGGATTCTTGGCCCCATAGAAACCAACACCGATGCCTATAAAGCGGCCTCTGTGATTAATATGGCCGATAAAATGAAAACCAATCAGGTAGCTTTAATTTTTGACTGTGGGGTAGATGATTTCCTGATTGAACCTAACCGCGAGCTTCACCGCCGCCTAGTTTTTAACAATACCCCTCATGATTATACCGAACGCCCGGGCAACCACACATGGGACTACTGGCAGAATTCTTTGCCTAATCATTTGTTGTTTTTCAAAAAAGTACTGACGGCCAATGGCTCACTGAAATCAGACAAATAAGCCTTAATTATATTGACTAACTATAAAAACAGTTCTTGGGTGCGCTCAGGAACTGTTTTTTATTGCGGCATCTCATTCATATTTTTCAGGAAGTTTTCAGAAAATTGCCTGATTTGCAGGTCTGTTTCTGCATCTGTAATGGCTCCGTCGGCTCCTATTTTTCCTTTAATTCCGCTAATAAGCAACAGGGTATCATGGCTGAATTTTCCGCCTAAAGTCTGCATAATGAGTTGCAGTTGCTCGTGGCCTTTCTGCCCCGACGCCGAAGCCGTAATTAGCCCTAAAGGTTTGTCGGTAAAGACAGTAGTAGAAACTACCCATTCCAACGCATTTTTCAGGCTTCCGGGTATGCTAAACACATATTCGGGCGTACAAATAATTACGCCGTCAGCGTCAGTAATGAGTTTTCTGAAATCAGTTACTACTGCCGGCACACTTTCGTTATCATGCTCAGGATTAAAATGAGGAATATCAGCCAGTTGTTTAAAAATATGCAGGTCAATTGCATGGGCATTTATAGCACCGATATACCTTAACAAACGCTCGTTACTCGAATCTGTACGGATATTTCCTAAAATACCCAGTACTTTTTTTCTGGCGGCCATCTGTGCGAGAACTTACATTTTATCGCCTTTGGCCATAAGCACAGCCCTCACCGACTCGTTTTTCAGATGAATGAAGTTGAGTCTTGTATCGTCTTTCATGTATCGCAGTAAATCGCTTTCGTCAGGGAATGTAACCAGATGAATCTCGTAGGGTTTATCTGCCTCGCCTGAAATAAAGCTGGAGGCATCAGGCCGAACCCTGTACAATAGTTTACCATTGTATTTTTCAATAAGTGGAATAGCGTGGTCTTCAAACTCATGAAAAATTTCTTCTTTGCCTTCTTTTACAAAAATCAGTTGAGTAATATAAATCATAACTGTAAGGGTGTTTATAAGCCCATAACAACAAATAGCCCAATAAATTCTGTTTATGGGGCATTATTTTAAAAAATAGTTTTTATCAGTAATCCTGCCAGCCTTCGGGCTTATTAGCCGTACGGCTTTCGCTTTCGAGGCATAATGCCGTAGGAACCCGAGGCGGGCCGCCCCAAATCATGATATAGCCATTGTCTGGCGGTGCAGGTTCTTCTACTGGTGCACGGCTATGCAAAGCCATAAATAAGCCCGGTGGTACAACGCCGTCGGTATCTTTTCTGTCGAGCCAGTAACGTATTTTAGCCACAGACGAAGCCGTAAAAAAGCCTACTACCGCTTCTTTAGGGTTGGCTATATTATGAATATTGCCTATAAGAGCCGTCGGTGGGGTATCAGCCACGCCACCAGCATTACTAATCTGCTCCTGAAAATGCTGATAATACAAAAAAGCCTCTGAGGTGAGCGAGGTCTGGCGTATTTCGGCAAGGCACGGTACGCGCTGATAAAACGGAATTTGTGCTACTTTTCTTCCTAAAATTTTTCCTCCGTTTGTATTAATATCATCAAAAATATTCATCTCCTGATTATGCAGAATTTCCCAGCATTTGGTGCGGCATAGGTAATCATAGTACCAGTTCCGCTTTAACAAAGGTGGGTAGCCTGCAATGTAATTCAATGACGGGTTAAAGCAGTCTTCATAGAGTTCGTTTCCTGAAACATAGTAGAGGTAAAACATATTTTGACCGGGCAAAATATTATTAACGGCATATACGCCATCAACACAAGTACGACACCAGTCTTGTTTTTCGTATACATCCCATTCCCAACTGTAATAGTTGTGTTCGTCGGCGGGGTCTTGAGTATCCAGATAGAAATCATGTGTTCCTCTGAAATTACTTAAAGGGGCAAAAGGGTTAGTTGGGTTAAAAGCTACCGACAGTTTTTCGATCTTAGGCACGGCGGGCATCACTTGTATGCTTGACTCATATTGAGTACCCTCTTTGAGTTGTATGCGTAACTGGTACGACTGCCCTACTTTTCCGGCGAAACCGTGGGGTAAAATATAAGTACCTGCAATATCTTTTTTTTCTGTAAAAGGTACTACTTCGCCGCCATTTATTACAAGCTCAAGTTTGGCCTCGCTGATAGGCGTAGAGCCGAAGCGTCCGTTATATTCGTTGGCCTTTGAGCGGTTTATTCTTACCAGTTGTTCATCGGTAGGAATATCGGTTATGCGCCCATCGACCACTACAACATTGAGCCTACCCGATATATTATAATCAAGCCGGTCGATGCAACTCAACGACAAGAACCATAGAAAAAATACTACTAAGAATTTTGTTATAAAGCCTTTCATTTTTCCCGAATAATCTTCTTAAAAATAGATATAATGTTTTACGTTTCCTTCTTAGTTATGTTATTCTCGACTTATTCCATCAAAATACTCTCTATTAAAGCATTTTCAGCGATGAAAGTCCTGACTATAAATATTTTTCTGGGTTAGCCCATTTGTCTATAAACTTTTAAGGACAGATGTTTTTCTGCATTTTACTTCAAAACACAACTTGTAATTCAGGCTTGAACGAACTTGAACAAGTTTTGGCAAGGTTTTGCACAGGTGTTTTTAGGTATACTTTACAAATTTGCTGAAAAAAATCAATTTGAACGACGGGTGTTTTTCCACACTCCAATCGTGTTACTTATTCGTTACAAATATTTATGAAAAAGCTATTAATCCTGAGTTTGCTTTGTGCAAACAGTTTTGTGTTTGCCCAGAATCAGGCACAGAAAATTGACCTGAAAAACCCTGAGTTATGGACTGTCTATAACCGTAACAGCCCTGTCTGGAAAGATACCATTGTTTTACAAAAAACCGAAGATGAAGGCATGATGGTACTTCGGGATTTTGAGATGAGCAACGGCACAATTGAGTTTGATGTAAAAGGCGAAAACGTGCTTCAACAAAGTTTTGTGGGTATTGCTTTTAATATTCAGGACGACAAAACTTATGAAAGTATCTATTTCAGACCTTTTAACTTTATAAATGCCGATACCGCCCGCCGAAGCAGAGCCGTACAATATGTATATATGCCCGACTCGCCTTGGTTTAAACTCAGAGAGGCGTTTCCGGGTAAGTACGAAAATAAAGCCAAACCCGTACCTGACCCTAATGGCTGGTTTCATGCCCGAATAGTAATTGATAAACCTCTGATAAAAGTTTTTCTGAACAACAGCACCGAGCCTTGTTTGGTTGTATCGAGCCTTGCCCCTACTACCCCCGGGAAAATAGGTATCTGGACAGGCCCTTTAACTCGCGGAAGTTTCACCAATCTGGTGGTTACGCCGAGTAGCAAAAATTATGGCAATAATGCACAGGTTGGCAAGTATGTAAATGTAGCGGGTACTAAGCTTTATTATGAGGTGTACGGCAAAGGTAAACCTGTTGTATTACTGCACGGAGGTGTATACGGATACATTGATGAATTTGAATATTTTATTGATGAACTATCGAAAAAACATCAGGTTATTTGTGTAGCTACCCGCGGCCACGGAAAATCAGAAATAGGGCAAGAGCCTTACACGTGGAATCAGAGAGCCGAAGATGCTTATGAGGTAATTCGTAGCATTACGCCTGAGAAAGTGGCTATAATTGGTTTCAGCGACGGGGCCGCCAGTGCTTTCAGGCTAGCGGCCAATCATCCTGAAATGGTCGAACGGCTGGTAGCTATTGGCTTCGGCGATACGCCCAAAGGTAGCCGGAAAGAGAAATTTACTTATACGCCTGAAATGCTGCTTAAAAATAACAAAGCATTTTTTGAAAGCCGACTGGCACTTATGCCTGAACCCAAACGCTGGGCCGACCACCTGAGTTATCTGAACCACTTATATAACGATGATTTTCTGAGTAAAGAAACCTTCGATAAAATAGTATGCCCTACGCTTGTAATGGGCGGAGAAAAAGATGAATATCACACACCAAGCCACCTCATGCGTGCAGCCAGCCTGATAAAAAAAGGCAATGTATCAATTATTGCGGGGTGTGGGCATGTTGTATTTTATTGTAACTGGAACGCCGTAAAGGCTTCGGTGTGGCCTTTTTTAGAAGCAAAATTATAAGACTGATTAGCTATTGAGCATTACGGACAGATAAATAGCAAAGAGCCATTCGGGTATAGGGTGGCTCTATTTTTTGAGTGGGGTTATATCACTTTTTTTTCGATGAGTTCACGACGGCGGCGGGATACGCCTATCCGTCTGCCATTTTTCAGGTATAACATTGACTTGAGGGCATCATAACGCTTTATATAACGCCTATTAATAAGAAAACTCCGGTTCACTCTCAGAAACTCTTCCGGCTCGAAGAAATCTTCATATTTTTTCAGGTTAAAACCCGAAAGCAGTTTTTTACCCCCTGTCAGGAATATCCGGGTATAGTTATTGTCTGCCTGAAGAAACAGAATTTCTTCAGGAGGAATATTGGCAATAACTTTCAGGTTATTTCTTTCAACAGTTAGTTTATCTGCAATTTTAGTCATAAGGTTCGGCTAAAGAGTACCCAACAATGAAGTAAGCATACATTTTTATATTCACAACAGTTACATTAAACGTACCTGAGGAGGCATTTATTATAAACAAAGGCCGGCGTATTACTGTTATAATCAGGTAATAGCAGAGCCAAGCCGGATATACCTCGAAGGTCCGAAATCAATAATCAAAATAATCAATCAGCAGTTTAACGGTATTTGCCATTAGATAACCATAACAGTCAGAATGAAACCCAACTCTCGAACTGTTACGTAAAACTATTCAAATTGAATAATTTTACATTTGACTACTGAACGATAAAAAAGTAACAAAAGCTAATAATTTTATACTTAAAGTTTTTAGCCAGTACTTTATACTACGGCAATCATTTCTTCGCAGGCAGTTGCGCACTTCCGGCAGGCTTCTGCACAAACCCTACAATGCTCCATACCCATTGCTGCGTGTTTCTCGCATTCTTCGGCACAGGCATTACAAACTTCTACACAACTACTACAATGGTAATAGCTGTACTCGCTACCCAAGCTCATGAGTTCGGCAGCCGACCGGCAAATGGCCGCACACTCCAAATCAAGCTGAATACAATTAACCAATTCTTTCACATTGGCTTCTTTCAGGCATTCGATAGCACATTGGCTACAAGCAACGGCACAAGCCAGACACTCCTGAATACATTGCTGAAATTTTTGATGTCCCATAATTTTGCGTTTTCTGCCGAAAGCAAAAAAAATGTACCATCGGTTAATTGGTAGTTTTCGTAGAACTTTTTCCTGAAAAATGCAGATACAACAAGTACCGAAGAAAGAAACAGGAAAAAAATGCCTTCTTACGCTGAAAAATTTCCTATACAAAAACTACCTATTTAGAGGGCTTTTTCTCCTGTTATATCTATTAACTTCGTTTTGTGTGAACTTTTATTGGTTTTTACGAATAAAAATTGTAAAATTTGCTTGTCGATCTAGGGCATGTAGATTGACAAGCAAAAGTTATATTAAACCTGGAAAATCGTGGGATTATATCCTACGATTTTTTTTATACCTACACTTACGAAGAAAATATAAAGTCGGATTTAAAATTGATTAGTTTTTTTGAAAGCCGCTTACCTGATCTTTGTTTCTGATTTACATTCTTAATGGTTTTAGAAGCCTATTTGACCTGTTTATATAACTATTCTTAGAAAATAGCACTATTTAACGATTTTTTTGTACGCTTTCTTCCATAGCAAATACCTTTTATAAAACTCATACTCCACTCGTAATTACCTTATTTACATTCATCGGGCAATATCCTATGTTCATCATCACAAATCGGGCACTTATCCTTTTTCCATTTCAGGAGTTAATATCCTGACGCAAATTTGTATCGTTAAAAACTAAATCATGAAAAAAAGTACATTTATTCTTATTCTTTTCGCCTCAATTTTTACTTCGTTGACCACCGCAATGGCCCAGTTTCCTATGGGTGGTGCACCCGCAACTAAGGCATTGCCGGGTACAGCGGGCGACCAGACTCCTAAGGGAAACAGTAAAATTTCGGGTACTATAATTGACTCAACCACTGCCAAACCTGTTGAATTTGCTAGTATTGCCTTGCTTGATAAAGCTACCAGCAAACCTGTTGATGGCTCGATGGCCGACGAAAAAGGCAAGTTTACTCTTAATAAAGTGGCTGCCGGTACCTTTAAATTACAGATTACTTTTATTGGATACACTACCAGAACAATTGATATTACACTGACGAAAGGTCAGGAACTGGATTTAGGGAACGTGAATATCTCGAGCAGTGCAAAAATGCTGAATGAGGTTGTAGTAACCGGACAAGCTGCCGTTATTGAAGAAAAAGTTGACCGTCTGGTATATAACGCCGACAAAGATATTGCCGCTAAAGGTGGTGATGCTACTGACGTATTGCGCAAAGTACCTTTATTGACTGTTGACCTAGACGGAAACGTGTCGTTAAGAGGTAGCCAGAATATCAAGGTTTTGATTAACAATAAACCAAGTACTATTATTGCCAGTAGTATCTCAGACGCTTTAAAACAAATTCCGGCTGACCAGATTAAAACCGTTGAGGTAATTACCAGCCCATCGGCCAAGTATGATGCTGAAGGCTCAGGCGGTATTATTAATATTATTACCAAGAAAAACAACCTGCAAGGTTTAAGCCTGAACGTTGATGCCGGTGTAGGTAACAGAGGTTCAATGCTAGGTTTGAATGGTAGTTACAGAAAAGGTAAAGGTGGTGTAACGCTAGGAGGCTTTGGCCGCGGTATTTATAACACTATTACCCGCACAACCCTTGACCAAACCAGTGTTGTTAACGGTGTAACCACACTTACCAAACAAACCGGAGATGGGTCAAGCCAAGGCTTGTTCGGACAATACAATTTGGGTTTCGACTATGACCTTGCCAAAAACCAAAGCCTTACTGCCGGCGTGCGTTATGGTGTGCGTAACTTTACTACCCAGCAAGACCTTGTAACCAAATTATATAACAATGGGGTGATGTCGTCAACGTCAGGGAGAGATGTAACTGCTAAAAACTTATCAGGAACTGTGGATGTAAACCTTGACTACCTGCATACCTTTAAGAAACCGCAGCAAGAATGGAGTGTTTCAACGTTATATAGCCGTAATGACCTTACTAATAACTTTGATGCTGACTTGCTAAGTGGCGAAGGCAATTTACAGAACCGCCAACGTAATATTAACAGTAACCTGAATCAGGAGTTTACTATTCAATCAGATTATCAGACACCTATCAGGAAAAATCAGATGCTTGAGTTTGGTGGCAAAGGAATTTTCCGTCAGGTAAACAGTGATTACAAGTTTTTACTGGCTGGCCCAAGCGGAAACTATACAACCGAAATAAACCAACCACAAGGCGAGTTAATTTATCATCAGAATATTGCGGCAGCTTATAGCTCTTATACTTATACTACCAAAAAACGTTATACACTAAAAGGTGGTTTGCGTTATGAGCATACTTTTATTGATGCCAGCACAACAGAAGGTGGGAAACTAGGTGTGGGCGACTACGGCGTACTGGTTCCAAGCGTGAATGCCTCTAAAACTATTAAAGGTACTACCTTTAAACTAGGTTATAACAAACGTATTCAACGCCCTGGTTTACAACAGTTGAACCCGAACTTTAACTCGGCTAACCCGCAAAACATTACTGTGGGTGACCCTTCGCTAAAACCTGAAATTACTGATAACTTTGAGTTATCGCTTAGCAAAAACATCAAGAAAACCTTTGTTAATGCTTCGTTTTTCGGTCGTGTAACCAACAATGCCATTACACAGGTTCGTGTACCGTCTGATACTCTTGAAGGCGCAATTATTACAACTTATAAAAATATTGGCCGCCAACATGCGTATGGTACCAACATTTTTGCTAACGTTGCAGCAACATCTAAAATTAACATCGGTTTGTTTGCGAATGTTATCTATAGTACCATGACAGGCCAAGTACTTGATGCCAACAATGTGTCACAAAATATTTCAAACGATGGTTTTAATATCAGCGGTGGTTTGTTTTCGCAGGCAACATTCAAGAATGGTTGGGGCGCACAGGCTTTTGGTTTCTTGCAAGGCTCGCAGGTACAATTACAGGGCCGTCAGGGCGGATTTGGTTTCTATACCATTGGTATCAAGAAAGATTTCAAAAACAAGAAAGGTAGTTTTGGTTTAGCTGCCGAAAACTTCCTGAACAAACGTTTCACTATCAATAGCCAGTTGCAATCGGCACAGTTCAGCCAAGTGAGCAATGTGTATATGTATAACAGAGGATTCCGTTTTACATTTAGCTACAAAATCGGTAAAATGACGGTTGATGCACCTAAGAAAAAGGCTCGTTCGGTAAATAACGATGACGTGAAAAGCGATGGCAGCGGTGGTACACAAGGAGGCACACAAGGTGGTGGAACCGGAGGCGGACAACCTAGATAAATCAATATAAGTTACTGAAACTATCGGCAACGGTAGTTTCGGTATTTCAAGAAGCACCTTAATAAACTTTCGTGAAATAAACTTAATTTAAATCAAATGAGAACAACCAAACTAATGGCTACCGTAGTAGCTGCTTTTATCTCGGTAAGTACTTTTGCTCAGACCGTTGACGAAATCGTAGACAAACACGTAGCGGCACTTGGCGGCCTTGATAAACTTAAATCGATTACATCTATCTCGACAGAACGCTCGTTAGCTGTGCAAGGAATGGAAATTCCTAGCCAGACCGTTTTACTGGTTAATAAAGCCGTACGTTCAGAATCAACTGTAATGGGGAACTCAATGGTACAGGTTTTTGATGGTACTTCAGGATGGATGATTCGCCCAACTATGATGGGTGGCACCGGCGAACCTGAAGATATGCCAGCCGACCAGTTAAAACAACAAAAAGGCCAGCTTGACCCTTTTGGCCCATTGGTTGACTACAAACAAAAAGGCAATAAAGTTGAACTGGTAGGTAAAGAAAAAGTTGATAAAAAAGACAACTATCACCTGAAAGTAACTACTCCAACAGGTGATGTACTTGATGAATATATCGACGCAAACACGTATTTGTTAACTAAAACCAAAGCTACTGCTAATGGCCAGGAGATTGAAATTAATTTCTCTGAGTACAAAGAGGTAGAAGGTGTTAAGTTTGCTTATACAATGGACATGACTACGCAAATGGGTAACCTTACTTTTATCACTAGCAAGATAAAATTAAACGGCCCTGTTGATGAAAATATCTTCAAAAAACCTAAATGATTTATCTGAAAGCATTGGCTTTTATGAATAAAACTTACAAAAGCACACCCCACAAGGTGTGTTTTTGTATTTATATACCATAGAGAAAGATGCTGATTGATAGCTTTTGATTGTACGAATTTGAAAAAGAATTGAACTCCATTGTTTATGATTATGGGCAACCTTCTATACTTGCCAGAAAAACCTCGTTCGGTCCGGCCTGAAAGCCCGCTTCGAGCATGATGGCCTTTCCGGCATAATAACTTGTTCCGCTTGTTACATCGGCAGTACTTGTGATGCTCTGAGATACCCGATAACTACCTGCCACCTGGGCAACGCCAGCAAAACTCAGGTTTATATGCAGTTTTACCTGAATGGCCGTACGCGTACTGGTACAAAAATCTGACTGGCAACTTACATAATAAACGGCATCATTGGTAAGCACCGGAGTAGTGTATGATGCACCCGTGGCAATGGCTGTTTCGCTAGTAGCAGTAGCATACCAGTTGGTAGTACCCACACAGCCCGACGCATTTAATGTGGCTACTCCCTGCCCACAGCGGCTCACATCGAGTGCAAGGGGTGGGTCACAAACCGCTTCGGCAATGGTAATAATATAATCTTCTATTTCGCCATAACCCATAGCCTCCACAGGGCTAGCACAGGGGTCGGTCGGGTCTGAGTTATACATAACACTTACACGCATACGCGTTTGCCCAGCCATAGCACCAGCCGGAACCGTAAATGTTGCGGAAGCATCTGTCCATACAGCTTTAGCCTTTGAAAAAACCACTTCGTTATTCTCAAAATTGCCATTTTTGTTAAAATCAACCCATGCAATGGCTCCATCTTGATAAGTAGTAGCCGGAATAGTTATACCAAAGCTGTAAGTATTTCCTTTCTGGAGAATTGTTTCCGGCGTGTTGGTTAATGAATAACCGCTTACGGTACAAGCCGAATTCTGGCTTAAAAGAACAGTGCTACCCTGCCTGATGGTTACGTTTGAGATAGCGTCGCCGTCTGAACAGGTCAGGGTATTAGGAATACAATAACAAGCTCCATTTACCGGATTAAACACTATACTATTTACAACACTGTATGCGGCATTTGAGTTAGCCGCTACTACCCGATAATAGTAAGTAGCTCCGTCGGTATGAAAGGCATCATCGCTGAAACTAGTGGCATTAGCCGTTGTTCGGCCTATGGCCATAAAAGGCCCTGCCATACTTGTTGCCATTTCAATGATATAACCCATTTCGTTAGTGGCGTTATCGGTCCATGAGATATTTATCTTACAGCCCGTTACACTAAGGTTAAGGTTATCTGGTGCCAAAGCCATTGTAGCCGAACACGCCAGTGTATAAGTATTGGCATTCATGTAAAGGTTTCTGAGCGCGTATCCATCGGTCATTCGGGCATACTGCCCTGCTGTAAAGCTATTGCGGCAAACCCCATAGCACGACATCAGGTTGTTAACCATAGGGCTGTAAAGCTGTCCGTTGGCATCACGGGTTGTTCCGGTATATTGGCAGTTGAGCGCAAAACCACCGCAAGGGTCGGCGGGTGTATCACAAATAAAGTCGCCTGCCGAGTTGCAATTGCTCCCGTTTACCAGTTCGGCTCCATAAAAGGTTTCGTAGGTGTGGTAGAGGTTCCAGTAATGCCCCATTTCGTGCGGGAGGGTAATACCGTTTCCGGCTACATCGTTTGATAAAATCATACGGTTATCTAAAGCATTAGCCCCCGGAAACGACGAAATACCATTGATAGCCGTGCCATTTGTGGTCAGGCTTCCTACAAAATAGATATTAATGGCATCGTTTACATTGTTTAAAACCAATCGGGTATTTTCCTTTTCAACGTCTAATTGATACAACTCATCGTTATCGATGTAATGAATACTACTGCACATAAAAAAATTCATGTTCATGCTGGCATAAGTAGTATTGAGGGTGGCAATAGCGGTTTCAAGGGTGCTTGTAGGTAACCCGCCTGTACCATTGCTTTGCCTGACGATATGAATCTTGAGCGGGATAAACAGATTCGGACTGGCGTTAATTCCTTTTGGAGCTAATTGCTTAATGAGTTTTGCTTGCTCCTGTATTAGTTTGAGTGAGGGCAGAGGCGTACCACAGTCCTGACGATTAGTTTTATCGAGGGCAACCGATGGGTTCGGATTATTCTTGTTTTGTGCAAACCCTACCAATGCCATACAACACAACAACGGCAGTAGTAAACGCGTAATTTTCATTAAACTGTCAGAACTAATAATACCTGAAACTATCAAAGATAAACAAATATTTTTACCTCCGTTATTAAAATCTTGGGTACGGGTTTGTAAAAGTCTTTGAGGTAGTTATAAAACAGAACGGTTGAGTAGCCCCCTACCCAACCGTTTGTTATAATTTCAGAAAAATCGGCTTACCTCATTTTTTCGGCAAGTGAGGCTATAAAACCCCAGTTCTGGTGCTGAAACCTTCCCATCGAATTAAACCCTTTTCCGAAAAAGAAGGCATCACCTTCAACCACAAAAACCAGTTCGTTTTCTCCTCTCTTGAGGTCAAGCACGGTGCAGTTGGTTTGGGGGTCGAGCCTGTCGAGTTTATACTTTGTATAATTGAATATTTGCTTCCCGTTGAGGTAAACCTGAAGTTTACCGGTAAAATCAAAATATAAAAGGTGTGATTTGTCTGTATCGGCAACAATGGTTCTCTTGGCAAAAACGGTTCCGTCAGGATACTCAAAGTATCTTTTCAGATTAACCATTTCATCGTTTTTCTGGTTAATTTTAGTCCAGTTTTTTACTTTTTTCATGTCGGCATACTCATAACTTTTATCGCGTGGTAGTTGTTCCGAAACAGCCCAGTCGGTCATCGCCTTCGGAATTTCCTGAATTTGCACATTTGCAAAATAGGCCTCGCCAAACATACTTCTTAGCAGGATATTGCCTTTTTCAGTATCGGTGTCGAGCAAGGTAAGGGTCATATCTGGTTCTTTTTTATAATTTACATACACCTTTAATATTTTGTTTCTTACTTCGATAGTGGCATGGAACCACTCCATCGAAGCAATATCGGTCTTGGCTTCATAAATTGGGTAATGGTACATAACCCAGCTTAAACCGCCGTTATAAATAGGAATATACTGAATAGCCTCCTGTGTGCCTCCATAACCGGGCCGAAAATAAAGAAACTGATAATTTTGTTCGTTTTTGGTATGGAATCCAACACCAGCCATTACTCTGGCGGCTATGTCGAAGTCGATTCTGAAATTATCATAAGTTCTGGCTTTGTTGATAAGTACCGCTTCTTTTTTGCCATCAAGTTTTATACAGGTTTTATCTTTGTATGTTTGTTCTGTAACTGTGGCGGGTTCGTTGTTTTCTGAAAGTGCCTGCCAGTCTTTCAGGTTAACCTGAGCCAGTAAATTAAACGACACTCCTACAAGCAAACAAAGAATAAATGAGGTAATTTTGCGCATTTTCATAATAATTTATATTAAATTTTGACAGAAATATTTTTCAACCGCAAGATTAAGCCAAGCGCATATAATTATGCAGAACGATACTGAACTGTTTTACAACTATTTTACGGTTGTTTTTATAAACCTCTGATTATGAGCGACATAAACCAGACTGATGAAGAGCTATTACAAATTTTAAAAAAAGAAATTACCCTAAAAGCCGGATTGGAAAAACTCGAAAACTGGACTCAGAAAGATTATGATTTTCTGGTGTTTTTTATTGAAGAGAAATCGGGTATAAAAATAAGCCTGACAACTATCAAGAGAATCTGGCGAAATGAGTATAACCGCTTGCCGCATATTTCAACGCTGGATGCGCTGAGTAGCATTGCTTACGGCAAAGACTGGCTTAGTCTTAAACTAACCGGAATAGCAGCCAGTGATACACCGCCCCACAATAAAATTAAAGAGGCAACAGTAAAAGCTCCTGAAAAAAGGCTTCCGTTGGTATGGATGGCTCTGGCCGGAGTAATAGTAGTAGCGTTGCTTTTAGTAGTATTTGCTGATAAGTTTTTTAATAAACCCATTGACCCGAAACAAATTATGTTTTCGGTGAAAACCTCAGTTACTAATCAGGTGCCTAACACCGTAGTTTTTAGCTACAATGTTGATTCGGTTATGGCTAAAAAGTTTTACATTCAGCAATCGTGGGATACACGGCGGCGGGTAGAAGTGCAGAAAGGCAACCATCAGCAAACAGATATTTACTACCTGCCCGGTTATTATATGGCGAAACTCATAGCCGACGACTCCATTATTAAAGAAATACCCGTTCATATTAAAACCAGCCAATGGGTAATAGCGGCACACCAGAATAACCTCGAAAATAAAATTATTCCAGCTACGGAATGGCTTCCAAACGACGACCTCGGCATGGAACCTGCTGTATTAGGGCAGCACAAGATTGATACTCATGAACCCTTTAACCTGACTTTTCATAACAGCCGCGATTTTGGTATTGATGGGAATAATTTTGTTTTTACTGCCGATTTCAGAATAGATTCGACAGGCATTGTATGCCCGCTTGCTTCTTTGGTGCTTAAAGGCGAACATGAATTTATTTATGCTGGTTTTGGTGCAAAAGGCTGCGAAAGTGACCTGAATCTGAGTATAAGTAACCAGAAATTTAATGGCAAAAAGGTTGACCTGACGGCTTTCGGTACAGATATTTATCATTGGCAAAAGGTAAAGGTGCTGAATAAAAACCAACTGGTGCAGATATACCTGAACGAGCAAAAAATATTTGAAACCACTTATACCAAGCCATTGGGTGAGCTAAAAGAAATTGTGTTTATTTTCAGAGGTAATGGCATAGCCAGAAAACCCGAAATAAAAGCAGCCCGCAGTTGATTGTTCCCTGTTTTAAACTTTATTTATTAATGAATAGAATAGCTATTACCACACCCGAAGCGTTTAATTACAAAGAAATTCTGCGATTTTTATCGCGCAATGAAAAAGAAAGCCTGCACAGCATTGTGAACAACACCATCATAAAAGTACTGGAGGTAAATCAGGAACTAGTGTTGTTTTCTATTGAGTTCGATAAACATTTAGTAGCTACCATACACACGCCCAACCAGTCGGCCGAAATACAAAGTATTGTAAAAAGCTATATTTCAGACTGGTTTGACCTCACAACGGACCTACAACAGTTTTATGGTATAGCAGCCCAAGACCCTACTTTAGAGCAACTCTGCCAGAAATATTATGGGATGCGTATGATAGGAATGCCCAACCTGTTTGAGTCGTTGGTGTGGTCGGTTATCGGGCAACAGATAAACCTCAACTTTGCCTATACACTTAAACAACGGCTGGTGCATAATTTCGGTAAAAGCATTACTTATAACGGCGAAACGTACTATGCCCTACCCACCCCCGAAATACTGGCGAGCCTACGCATAGAAGATTTTCAGCCACTTCAGTTTAGCCGAAGCAAAGCACAGTATATTATTAATATTGCGCAGGCTTTTAATGACGGCCATTTATCGCAACAAGCCCTTGCCATGCTTTCGTTTGATGAAATCAGGCAGCAACTCACCGCCATTAAGGGTGTAGGCAACTGGACGGCCAACTACTCAATGATGAAGAGCATGAAAGGTTACGATGCGTTTCCGGTTGAAGATGTTGGCTTACATAACGCCGTCAGAACACAATATGGCCTTCCGGCTAAACCAACTATTCCGACCTTGCACGAAATGGCACAAAAATGGTCGGGTTGGCGTGGGTATGCTACCTTTTATTTCTGGCATTCGCTGCTTGGTGAGTAGCCTTGCTATAAATAAAATCCTCACCCTTGCCGAGTGAGGATTTTATTTTACTACCATTTGTATCTGTATGGTTTATAGCATTTCGACCGGAGCTATCTCTTTCTTTTCTTCCGGTAAAATAAACTTCATCGGATTCTTTACTTTGTCTGGCATTAAAGCAATTTCCAATACATCCTGCACATAATCGACGTAATGGAAAGTTAAGCCGTCGGTGTAGTTACCACCTATTTCTTCCACATCTTTACGGTTTTTGTAGCACATAATAATCTCCTTGATACCTGCACGTTTAGCTGCCAGAATTTTCTCTTTAATACCACCCACAGGCAACACTTTTCCACGCAGGGTTATTTCGCCTGTCATGGCAAGGTTTGGTTTCAGCATACGTTGTGTATAGATAGAAGCCATTGACGTAACCATTGTTATACCTGCCGATGGCCCATCTTTAGGCACAGCCCCTTGCGGAACGTGCACGTGCAAATCATAATTATGGAAAATACGGTAGTCGATGCCTATTTCTTCGGCATGAGATTTCAGGTAGGAAAGGGCTGTTACCGCCGACTCCTTCATTACATCGCCTAACTGCCCCGATAACGTGAGTTGGCCTTTACCACGGCTCAGGCTTGATTCAATAAACAGGATGTCTCCGCCTACCGAGGTCCACGCTAAACCCGTTACCACACCCGGAATTTCGTTCCCCTCGTATAGTTCATGCTCAAACACAGGCGCACCCAGTAGTTTTTCTACGTGTTCAACTTTTATCAGTTTGGGGTAGTCCTCCTGCATGGCAATCGATTTGGCTATTTTTCTTACCAGTGAGCCTATTTGCTGTTCCAAGCGTCTTACGCCTGACTCACGCGTGTAGCCCTCAATTACTTTCTGAATAGCCTTATCGTCAATTCTCAGGTCTTTTATTTTAATACCATGTTGTTCTAATTGCTTTGGCACAAGGTGCTTTTTAGCAATTTCGATTTTTTCTTCTACTGTATAGCCAGATATTTCGATGATTTCCATTCTGTCGCGCAGAGGTGGCTGAATGGTATCAAGAGAATTGGCTGTGGCAATAAACAACACTTTCGAGAGGTCATAGTCAACCTCAAGATAGTTATCTTTAAACGACGAATTTTGCTCAGGGTCTAGCACTTCGAGCAAGGCAGACGAAGGGTCGCCACGCATATCGCGCGAGACTTTATCTATTTCGTCGAGCACAAATACCGGATTCGATTTTTTTGCTTTTTGCAAGTTCTGAATAACCTTACCCGGCATTGCACCAATATAAGTTTTTCGGTGCCCACGAATTTCAGCTTCGTCATGCAGGCCACCGAGTGCCATACGTACATAGCTACGCCCCAACGATTTTGCTATTGACTTGCCTAACGATGTTTTACCTACACCCGGAGGGCCATATAAACACAGAATCGGGGCTTTCATATCGCTCCGTAGTTTTAGTACGGCCAGATACTCAATGATACGTTCTTTTACTTTTTCAAGGCCCGAGTGGTCGGCATCGAGTATTTTTTTGGCACGTTTTAAATCAAAATTATCTTTTGAATAATCGTTCCACGGTAAGTCGACCATTGTTTCGGCATAATTCAACGATACTCCGTATTCAGGAGCCATTGAGTTCATGCGCAAAATTTTATTCAGTTCTTTATTAAAATGCTCGTTGGCTTCTTTTGTCCATTTCTTTTTAGCTCCCTTAGCCCTTAGTTTTTCAACTTCTTGGTCAGGGGTTTCCATGCCAAGTTCTTCCTGCAAAACTTTTATTTGCTGGCGCAGGTAGTATTCGCGCTGTTGCTGGTCAATATCGAGGCTTGCTTTGCTCTGGATGTCACGTTTAATTTCAAGCACCTGAATTTCTTTCATCATGTGTTCAAGCAATTTATGGGCTTGTTCGCTACCGTCGAAGGTTTCGAGCAACAATTGCTTTTCGCTAATTTCGATGTTCAGGTTTGAAGACAAAAAGTGTGTCAGGAAACTAGGGCTGTCAATATTGCTGATAGCCATCTGCGCATCTTTAGGTATTTCAGGATTAAGGCTCAGAATTTTATACGCGGCTTCTTTCAGGCTCTGAATCAGGGCTTTTACTTCCTTTTTACGCACATTCGGGAAACTATCAGGAATATACTTTACCGATGCACTCAGGTGCGGGTCGGTTTGTAGATACTCAATTACTTCAAAACGTCTGCGCCCCTGAATAATTACGGTCACATTGCCGTCAGGCAACACAATCATTTTCAGAATTGTAGCAATAGTACCGACTTTATATAAATCTTCGGGGGTTGGTTCGTTCGGAGTATGGCGTATTTGTGCCACCACACCTATGGTTTTGTCGGTGCGGTAGGCTTTTTTTACCATTTTAATGAATTTCGCTCTGGTAACTGTTACCGGAATTACAATACCCGGAAACAACACTGTGTTTCTTAACGAAAGAAGCGGTAGTTCGGTTGGCAGATTATTTTCATTCTCCATTACTTCGTCGGGCGAAGCAATTTCAATCATTTCAACGTTTTCAATGTCTTGGCGTGCCATTAGGCTAGAGATTAGTTCACGATTCATTTACCACTATGTTAAATTCAGTCCATCTGACCGACCTTCAAGGGCGGCCTCGCATTAAATATACAGCAATTATATTATCAGTTTGTTCTCACCAAGCGCTCTGAATACCGACAAACAAGTAAAAATTATCTGCCAGAATGTCAGAGTGAAAGTACAAAAGGTTTCTGATAATCAAAAAATATATTTGTTTTTTTTATACCTCAAAGCTAGTGCCAAGCCCACAAGTATGGCATTATGGCAGTAAAAAAAGCCTGAAACACAAAATATAGCCCGCATTTTTAAAACCTTGCAGGAATATTGCCGATTTTTGATTTACTTTGGCTTAGATTCTGACCAATATTTAAACACCTATGAAAAAAGTACTGTTGCTAACTTTCGTGCTTATCAACGCTTTGGGTTCTTTCGCACAAAAAAAGCCTGACTTCCTTACCAATTATAACCAACGCTGGGTAGATTCTGTTTTTGCAACACTCACTTTAGAAGAAAAAATAGGCCAGTTATTAATGCCTCGTGGCAATACCTCAGGGCAAGGCTACGATTTTGAAAAGCTGAAAAAATGGGTAAAAGATTATAAACTGGGCGGTGTGGTGTTTTTTGCCGGACAACCTACTACGCAAGCCCGTATTGTGAATGAGCTACAACGTTTATCGAAAGTGCCTTTACTAATAGGCATGGACCTTGAGTGGGGCTTAGCTATGAGGCTTGACAGTACCGTGAGGTTTCCGTATCAGATGACACTGGGGGCGATTCGTGGTCGAGAGGCGGACATCAGAGAAATGGGGGCCGAAATCGGGCGACAATGCCGCAGAATGGGGGTGCATATTAATTACGCGCCAGTGGTTGATGTTAACAATAACCCTAATAATCCGGTTATTAATTTCCGCTCTTTCGGCGAAAACAAATATGACGTAGCTACCAAAGCCATTGCCTATATGCAAGGCATGAACAGCGAACGCATTCTTACTTCGGCCAAGCACTTTCCGGGTCATGGCGATACGGGCGTTGATTCGCATTATGATTTGCCCTTGATTGTACACGACAGAAAACGCCTCGATAATATTGAACTTTACCCCTACCGAATGCTCATGAATAGTGGTTTGAGCGGGGTCATGACAGCCCATTTGAGTATTCCGGCTTTAGATAGTACCAAAAATCTGGCCTCTACACTTTCAAAAAATATTGTTACCGATTTACTACGCAAGGATTTGCGCTTTGAAGGACTGGTTTTTACCGATGCCATGGATATGCAGGGAGCCGTGAAGTTTTTTCCTAAAGGGCAAGCCAATGTAAAAGCTATTTTGGCAGGTAACGATATTCTGGAAACTTTTGAAGATGTACCCGCAGCCATAGAAGCCATTAAAATGGCTATCAGAAACAAAGAAATTTCGGAAGCAGAGATTGATTTCCGCGTGAAGAAAATACTCATGGCAAAGTCGTGGGTGGGCCTTGACCACTACCAACCCATTCAGATTGAAAACCTTATTCGCGATTTGAATACCACAAACGCCGATGTATTGAACCGACAATTGGCCGAAGTAGCCGTTACGCTAGTTAAAAACGATAACAATACCCTACCAATACAGGATTTAACCCAAAAAATTGCGACGGTTTCGGTGGATGCTAACCAGTTAACGGCTTTTCAGAAAATGACAAGTAACTATACTGACGTTACTCATTTCGTGATTCCGGCTAATGCGCCTGACTCAACCATTAACAGGGTTCTGGAACAAACCAGAAACTACGATTTGATTCTGGTAGGTGCGCACCTGAACAACATTCGTCCGGCAGCTAAGTATGGGGTTACCGATGCCAATAAAAAAGCCATAAAGGCACTGATAAATACAGGCAAAGCAGTGGTAACATTATTTGGCAACCCTTATTCGCTCGATAAGTTTGAAGACCTAGATAAAGCCAAAGCCATTGTAATGGCGTATCAGCTAACCAATTACATGGAAGAAGCCGCCGCACAGGCTATTTTTGGGGCTATCAGGTTTATTGGCAAACTACCTGTTACTGTAAATGAGCGTTACCCGCTTGAAATTGGCATTCAGACGAATGCTTTAGGCCGACTAGCCTATGGTGTTCCTGAAATGGTAGGGCTCGACAGTAAGGTTTTTAATGCAAAAATGGATTCGGTAGTTAATCTGGGGCTGAGAGAAAAGGCCTACCCGGGTGCAGTACTGGAAGTAGCCAAAGAAGGCCGCGTTATTTATCATAAAGCCTTTGGTTACCACACCTACGAAGCAGCCAAAGCCGATGTCGGCACAAGTAATACCACTGGTTTCAGAGCAGAAAGTAAAAACGATGTAATGGACGAAAAGGTAAAAAACAACACACCTAATCAGGTTTTTGCGGCTAACAACAGCGTCTCAACAGGAAAAGTAAAACTTACTGACCTCTACGACCTCGCCTCGGTAACCAAAGTAAGTACCTCTTTGCTGGCTGTAATGCAGTTGATGAGTACGGGTAAGTTTGACCTCGATAAAACCTTTAAAGATTACTACGAGGAATTTGCCAACTCGAACAAAGCCGATTTGCATTTCAGAGATATGCTTACACACAAAGCTGGACTAAAAGCCTGGATTCCGTTCTGGATGGATTGCATAGACTCTGTAAAAACGGTAAGAAACAGCCCTGTATTTAAAGAAAAATACGCACATAAATACAAGCGTAAGTTCCTGATGAGCAAGAAAAAGTATAATGCTTTATTGATGAAAGCCATTAAGGAAGATAAAACCCTCTGGAAAGAAACCCTCTCGCCTGCAACGCTGGTGTGGAAAAAAAATACACTTTCGACGAAACCTTCTGCCGAATTTACCGTACAGGTTACAGACAGCCTGTGGCTGCATAAAGATTACCGAGAGAAAATTTTTCAGGCCATTGAAGATTCGCCCGTGAAACCCGAACAAGGTTATGTATACAGTGACCTCCATTATTATACTTACCCTACATTTGTGCCACGCCTGACAGGTATTGGCTGGGAAGACTACCTGAAACAAACTTACAAACAGTTAGGAGCTAGTTCGTTGACATACAACCCTTTAAGGTTTTACCCTAAGTCGCAGATTGTGCCTAGCGAACGTGATACGCTTTTCAGAAAAACCCTCATTCATGGCCGTGTACACGACGAAGGCGCAGGTATGCTTGAGGGTATATCGGGCCATGCAGGTTTATTCGGCAATGCCAACGATTTAATGAAACTTATGCAGATGTACCTGCAAAAAGGTAGCTATGGTGGCAAGCAGTTTATTAAACCTGAAGTAGTAGAAGAATGCACCCGTTACCAGTTTCCTGAGTTGAAAAACCGCCGTGCCATTGCTTTCGATAAAATAGATTTTAATCCGAAAGTAGCTAATGGCCCTACATTGGCAACGCCAGAAAGTTATGGCCATTCGGGCTTTACGGGTACGTTTGTATGGGTTGACCCAAAATATAATTTCGCGTATGTGTTTTTATCGAACCGTGTGTATCCAACCCGCGACAATACCAAAATCAGTAGCCTGAATATCAGAACAGCTATTGGCGACGAGATTTACAAAATAGTGAAACAATAACCCAAAAAAGGGTTAATTTCCAGCCATGCAATACCTTAAATACAGAAAGTTTGCCGATGTTGAGTTGTTCCGTTTTGGCTACTCTCCTATCGGCAAACCCTGGTTCAATGTTTATTGTTATATTCTTGATAATATCCTGATTGATACCGCTCAGGCACATTGTGCCGAAAAAGTATCTGAAACTTTCAGAGACAAAAATATCGAGAAAATCCTGCTCACACATTTTCATGAAGACCACTCAGGCAATGTAACCCAACTGGCACATGAGCATCAGGCAGCAGTTTTTGCCCATACCTTTACCAAAGAAAAAGTAAAAAAGGGATTCGGGTTATACCCGTACGAAAAATTTCTTTTTGGCCATGTAAAGCCTTTTGTCAAAGAAATACACAATTTCCCGACAAGCATCGAATCTTCACACCATACTTTACTACCAATTTACACCCCCGGCCATTCGGACGACCACACCGTTTTTCTGGAACCAAATAAAGGCTGGTTGTTTTCAGGTGATTTGTTTGTAGGCATTAAAATCAAGTTTTTCAGAAAAGGTGAAAAATTCTGGACACAGGTAGATTCTTTTAAAAAAGTACTGGCGTATGATTTTGAAGTACTTTTTTGCGGGCATCACCCACGACTAAAAGAGGGCAAGCAACTTTTACAGGCAAAACTGCAATATTTTGAAGATTTTGGCGGCACAGCCAGAGCTTTACATCAGCGCGGGCTGTCGGTGAAAGAAATTATACGTGCCATGAAACTCCGCGAGATTCATCTGATGAAAATTCTGTTATCGAACGATGTCTCTGTCAGGTACATGGTCGAAGCAGCCATCGGAGATTTATAAATAACACAAAGTACAGGCTTTTCGGGCAGCTATTTAAAGTAACAGTACATTTTGCAGATACAAGGGCCTGATTTTACGGTACATTGTTGCCGGAGTTCATTTTACTACTCTACCAACTTCAATAATACAAACAGCAAACATTAATCTTTAAACTTATTTTAAAACCATGAATCGTAGAAGTTTTGTACAAGCTACTGGCTTAACGCTAGGCACGTTGGCCCTATCGGGCAAAGAACTACTGGCAGCTATGCTGGCCGAAAACCCATATAAAATGAAAGAAATACGCGGCGGTGTAGGCGTTTTTACTGAAAGGGGCGGAACCATCGGCTACCTGATAACCCCAAAAGGTGTAGCCGTTGTTGACTCTCAGTTTCCTGAGCAATCGACACACCTGATTGGAGAATTAAAAAAAATGTCTGAAAAGCCTATTCAACTGTTAATCAACACCCACCACCACGGCGACCACTCTGGCGGTAATATTTCTTTCAAAGGTATTGCCGAACACGTAGTAGCACATGAAAACTCATTGAAAAACCAAAAAGCCGTAGCCGAAAAAAGCAAAACAGAAGATAAGCAACTTTACCCCGATGTTACCTATACTACTACTTGGAAACAAAAAGTAGGTAAAGAAAGTATAAAAGCCTACTACTTTGGAGCCGGCCACACCAATGGCGATAGCCTGATACACTTTGAACACGCCAATGTGGTACACATGGGCGATTTGCTTTTTAACCGGCGGTATCCGTTTGTTGACCGTTCGGCGGGGGCATCGGTCAAAAGCTGGATTTCGGTGCTTGACAAAACCTTGTCTACTTTCGATAACGACACCATCTTTATTTTTGGCCATGCCTTTGACCCTGAAAAAATTACAGGCAACAAAGATGACATCAAGGTTTTTCAGGACTACCTGTCAAAACTATGGAATTTTGTTGAAGCCGAAGTGAAAGCAGGCAAGTCGAAAGAAGAAGTTTTAAAGGCTACTGCTGTGCCGGGTGTTACGGCAATGCAGGGCGATGGTATCCAGCGAAGCCTGCAAGCAACGTATGAAGAAATTGCCGGACAATAAATTATTCTTTGGAATAGTCTAATTCCTTAACAGGAAAGTACAATAAATATTAAAAAACAAAATTTTATCTTAAAAAATTTGGATTTAAAAAATCCTTTCGACTACATTTGTAAAGAAAATGATTCGCACTTAGCGAATTTTCGCAAATAGAGAAATTTATTTATGCACCATAGAAGCGTCCTTATCGTCCCAATTATTCTCGTACTCGAACAACGGGTGTGAAGAAGGACGCACGACCATAGCAAAAGCCTTCTTCACGCGGTGAAGAAGGCTTTTTTATGAACAAAATATTATTTACGACTTATTTTTAACCGTTCGTTTCAAATGACCATTCTAAACAAATTCAGTCGAACCCTCACGCAAGAAGTAACGAATCCAGCCGCTCAAGCCATGCTTTATGCCATTGGCCTGACAGAAGAAGACATGGCAAAGCCACAAATTGGTATTGCCAGCACAGGCTATGAAGGTAACCCTTGTAATATACACCTTAACGGGCTTTCGGTACACGTAAAAAAAGGTGTGCAGGAAAACGGGATGGTTGGGCTGATTTTTAATACCATAGGTGTTTCAGACGGAATGACTAATGGCAACGATGGCATGAGTTATTCATTGCCAAGCCGCGATATTATTGCCGATTCGATTGAAGATGTAGTTTCAGCACAATGGTATGACGGTGTAATTACCGTAGTGGGCTGCGACAAAAATATGCCCGGAGCCATGATGGCTATTGCACGTTTGAACCGCCCCGCGATTCTGGTCTACGGCGGTACTGTAAAGTCGGGGCATTATCATGGTCAGAAGCTCGATATTGTGTCGGCTTTTGAAGCACTCGGTAAAAAATTTGCCAATAACATTTCTGACGAAGATTATAAAGGAGTAATCCAGAACTCGATTCCGGGGCAAGGAGCCTGCGGAGGAATGTACACTGCCAATACAATGGCTTCTTCTATCGAAGCACTTGGCATGAGTTTACCTAATAGCTCATCATATCCGGCTACGCATGAAGGCAAAAAAGCCGAATGTCTGGCTATTGGCGCAGCCATGAGAAACCTGCTTGAAAAACAGATTCTTCCGCGTGACATCATGACCCGCAAAGCCTTTGAAAATGCGCTTACGGTTGTAATGGCACTAGGTGGCTCAACTAATGCGGTGTTACACTATCTGGCCATTGCGTCGTCGGCGGGTGTACCATTTACTCTTGATGATATTCAGGCTATTTCAGACCGCACACCGCTGCTTGGCGACATGAAACCTTCTGGTAAATACTATATGGAAGACCTGCTTCCGATTGGTGGTGTACCGGCCGTAATGAAATACCTACTTAAATCAGGGTTTATTCATGGCGATTGTATCACTATTACAGGTAAAACCGTTGCCGAAAATCTTGAAGAAGTAGTTGACCTTGATTTTAGTACACAAAGCATCATCCGCCCTGTGTCAGAGCCAATTAAACCCACAGGCCACTTACAGATTCTTTATGGAAACCTTGCAGAAAAAGGAGCCGTGGCGAAAATTACAGGAAAAGAAGGCGAAAAGTTTGAAGGTATTGCTAAAGTATGCGAGCGCGAAGAAGAAGTAATCGAATACCTGAGCAAAGGCGAAATTAAGCCTGGCCATGTGCTGGTAATTCGGAACGAAGGCCCTAAAGGTGGCCCGGGTATGCCCGAAATGCTCAAACCAACCTCGGCCGTAATGGGTGCGGGTCTGGGTTCGTCCGTAGCCATGATTACCGACGGTCGTTTTTCAGGTGGTACACACGGTTTTGTGGTAGGCCACGTAACACCAGAGGCGTTCGATGGCGGAACCATAGCACTGGTAAAAGACGGCGATAAAATTACGATTGATGCCATCGAGAACCAGCTTATTCTGCACGTGTCGGACGAAGAACTGGCTGCACGCAGAGCCGCATGGCAACCGAAAGAGTCGCCGTTTACAAGAGGGGTTCTTAGGAAATATATCAAAAACGTGAGTTCGGCAAGTGAAGGATGTGTAACTGACCTATAACAGAGCATATAATGGATGATTTTATAAAGAAGTTTGCGCGTAAATACCTGAATCTGGAACTCCGTCGCTTTAATGTCATGAACTCTCCGTTTGCCTTAATCAAGCATTTACTGGAGAGCCACCAAATAGACCTGCTGCTCGATGTAGGCGGGTTTGTAGGCACCTACGGAGAAGAAGCCAGAGAAATGGGATATAAAGGAGAACTTATTTCGTTTGAGCCTATTAAAGCCAGTTTTGACAAGCTCAAAAGTAAAGCCGATAAAGACCCGAAGTGGTCTTGCCAGAACATAGGTTTTGGTACCAAAAGCGAAGCCCTGACTATTAATATTGCTGGTAATTTTGCCAGTAGTTCGTTACTCGGAATGCACAAAAATCATACAGATTTAGCACCCGATACGGCATATCAGGCAACCGAGACAATTCAGATAAGACGATTAGACGAAGTTATTACCCCCGAAATAGCCCAAAAGTACCAGTCTATTTATTTAAAAATTGATGTACAGGGCTATGAACTGAACGTACTGGCAGGAGCCACCGCTTTATTGCCTTACATTCAGGTTGTTCAGGCTGAAATCTCGTTCGTACCGCTATACGAGCAAGGGCCTCTATACCATGAGGTTATCAGCAAACTAGATTCATTGGGTTTTGAATTATTTACGATTCTTCCTGAACTGAAAGACCCCAAAAATGGCAGGCTTATGCAGGGCGAAGGAATATTCGTAAGAAAACAACAAACCCATTGACCCCAAAAGACTTACAAGCAATCAATGATACATTAAAAACCATGCTGATATGGGAAATTTATTAGAAGTAGAAGCAAAACAGGAGACATTTTCTTTAAGTCTTGAAGAACCCAAGAAAAAGGATTTTCTTACGGGAGCACAAGCTATGATGGAATGCTTGCTAGCCGAAGGTGTTGAAACCATTTTTGGGTATCCGGGTGGCGCCATTATGCCAACTTACGATGCCCTCTATGACTACATCGACCGCATTAACCATATACTGGTGCGTCATGAGCAAGGAGCAGGACACGCGGCACAAGGGTATTCACGTGTGAGTGGCCGCCCGGGGGTGTGTCTGGTAACTTCAGGCCCCGGAGGTACAAACCTCATTACGCCTATTGCTGATGCTATCATTGATTGTACCCCACTGGTTTGTATTGTAGGTCAGGTAAAATCAACCCTGTTGGGTACTGATGCTTTTCAGGAAACCGACATGATAGGTGTAACTACACCTGTTTGTAAGTGGAACTACCAGATTACCAGCCCCGACGAAGTACCCGAAGTAATGGCCAAAGCATTTTATATTGCACAGGCCGGAAAACCCGGGCCAGTTGTGATTGATTTCACACGGGATGCACAGGCCGGAAAAATGACCGAGCATTTCGACTACAAAAAAATAAACAAACTGGTTACTTATAGGCCACGGGTAGTGCCAAAACAAGACCAGATTGAAAAAGCCGCCGAATTAATAAACAAGGCCAAACGCCCTTATGTATTGTTTGGGCATGGTGTATTAATTGCCGAAGCCATGCCAGAGCTAATGGAGTTTATCGAGAAAACCGATATACCTTGCGCCAGTACATTACTGGGAATTTCGGCCATGCCTATTGACCACCCTAATTATATGGGCTGGCTAGGAATGCACGGTATGTATGCACCTAACGTAATGACCGACCAATGTGATGTGCTAATTGCCATTGGTATGCGTTTCGATGACCGTGTAACGGGCGACTCGACCAAGTTTGCTAAACAGGCCAAAATTATTCATATCGAGATTGACCCGTCTGAAATAGAGAAAATCAAGAAAACAGAAGCCCCCGTAGTGGGCGATGCCAAAGAAGCCCTGAAAATGTTGATGCCTCTGGTAAAGAAGGGTGATTTTACCGGATGGAAAAATGAATTCAGAAAGCTCGATTTGAAAGAACACCAGAAAGTTACACTCCGCGATTTGAAAGGAGAAGGTAAAATAAAAATGGCCGAAGTAGTTGCCATGCTCTCTGACAAAACCAATGGCGAAGCCTGCATTGTGGTTGATGTTGGCCAGCACCAGATGGTAACAGCCCGCTATTATCAGTTCCGTAAACCTCATTCTTATATTGCTTCGGGTGGGTTAGGTACTATGGGATTTGCTATTCCGGCATCGTTTGGGGCAAAAATGGGCGCACCTGACCGCGAAGTAGTAGGTATTATTGGCGATGGCTGTTTCCAGATGACCATTCAGGAACTAGGCACAATTGCCCAGAGTGGCCTTGCCGTAAAAATGATTATCCTGAATAATAATTATCTGGGTATGGTTCGTCAGTGGCAGCAATTATTCTTTGAAAACCGTTACTCGTTTGTTGAGTTACAAAACCCTGACTTCATTACCATTGCCAAAGGTTTCGGTATAGAAGGCCATACTTGCAGCGAGCGTGAAAACCTGAGCGAATCGCTTGATAAATTACTGAGTTCAAACAAGGCTTATCTGTTAGAAGTATTAGTGGAAAAAGAAGAAAACGTATTCCCGATGGTTCCGGCAGGCACAAGTGTGTCGGAGATACGTCTGGAGTAATGCTGAATAACGAATGGCAAATAAAACCTGTTTGTCGTTCATCCTATTCATCGTGCGACGTCCGCTGATTCGCCATTCACTCATTCACGATTTAATACTTATGACAACATACACTATTTGCGTATTTACCGAAAATAGCATCGGATTACTCAACAAAATCACAATAATTTTTACCAGACGAAGAATCAATATTGAGTCTTTGACTGTCTCGGAAACCGAACGACAAGGGATTTCCCGTTTCACGATTGTCATTAAACATGAGAAACGTGAGGAGGTAGAAAAACTGGTTCGCCAGATTCGGAAGGTTGTCGAGGTACTGGCTGTATTCGGTTATCTCAACGAAGACATCGTTTACAACGAAATTGCCCTCTTCAAAATCTCAACGCCTATCGAGGGCAAGGTAATCGATGTCGAAAACATCAATAAAGTTTATAAGGCATGGGTAGTATACTGGGGGCTCGATTACGTAGTAATTGAAAAAACAGGTACTGAAAGAGAAATTTTCGACTTTTTCAGGTACATCAAGCCACATGGTATCATCGAGTTTGTTCGTTCGGGAAGGGTAGCCGTTGGTAAAACCCCTAAAGGGCTTATCGAGTACTTACCCGAAGAAATCACCGAATGGGAGTATTATCTGTAATACACGCAGGATTCGTTCGGCGTTGGTTACCGACTAAAGCGTTCAGTAGCCATTGCCCGTTCTTTTAAAAGCATAATCTGAATTATAAGTAATAACACAAAACAAAAACAATAAAAATGGCAAAGTTAAATTTTGGCGGTGTTGAAGAAGAAGTAGTAACCCGCGAAGAGTACCCTCTTGAAAAAGCAAGAGAGTTTTTGAAAAAACAAACCATCGCTGTCATTGGCTACGGCGTACAAGGGCCTGGTCAGGCAATGAACATGCGTGACAACGGCTTCAACGTAATTGTTGGACAACGCCCCGGCAAAACCTACGACAAAGCGGTAGCTGATGGTTGGGTACCGGGCAAAACGCTTTTCAACATTGAAGATGCACTGAAAAAAGGTACTATCATTTGTTTCCTTTTGTCTGATGCAGCACAAATTCAATTATGGCCAACCGTTAAAAAATACCTTAAAAAAGGTAAAACCTTGTATTTCTCGCACGGTTTCGGCATTACTTATAGCAAAAAGACTGGTATTAAACCTCCTAAGAGTGTCGATGTTGTATTGGTTGCGCCTAAAGGCTCGGGTACATCGCTTCGCCGCTTGTTTGTAGAAGGTAAAGGTCTGAACTCTAGCTTTGCCGTTTATCAGGATGCCTCAGGCCATGCCCGCGAAACAGCCATTGCCATGGGTATTGGTGTAGGTTCAGGATACTTGTTTGAAACAGATTTCTATCGTGAAGTAACTTCTGACCTTACCGGCGAAAGAGGTACTTTAATGGGGGCTATTCAAGGTATTTTTGCCGCTCAGTACGAAATCCTACGCGAAAACGGACACTCGCCGTCAGAAGCATTTAACGAAACCGTAGAAGAACTAACCCAATCGTTGATGCCATTAGTAGCTGAAAACGGTATGGACTGGATGTATGCCAACTGTTCTACTACTGCGCAACGCGGTGCGTTAGACTGGTGGAAACCTTTCCGCGATGCAACAAAACCAGTATTCAAGAAATTATATAATAGCGTAAAAACACAAAAAGAAGCAGCGCAATCTATTGAACGTAACTCACAACCAGACTACCGTGAGAAACTAGAGGTAGAATTGGCAGAACTACGTGACTCGGAAATGTGGCAGGCCGGAGCTACTGTACGTAGCCTAAGACCTGAAAGAAACTAATCCGGTTAAAAATATACACTTTTTGATTGAGTAGGTATTTTTTACCTACTCATTTTATTTTTTATTACATTTGGCAAAAATTCTATTTCGCTGGTAACGTTAGTGAATAGTTTATAACGTAATAAATAACCGGTTAAAAAACGCATTTAACCAATGACAAGCATCAACAAAACAGTTCCAGAAAAACCACTTACTTTTCCTGATATAGATAATATATATGTGGCGGCTGAAAAGCTCGAGGATATAGCCACACACACACCGCTTATGCACAATCTGAATCTTTCGGAGCGGTTCGGTGCTAATATTTACCTCAAACGGGAAGATTTACAGGTTGTACGCTCATACAAACTCAGAGGTGCTTACAACAAAATGGCTAATCTGTCAAAAGAACAGCTAGCCAAAGGCGTAGTTTGTGCCAGTGCGGGCAACCATGCACAGGGCCTTGCGTATGCCTGCAAAAAAATGGGGGTTACAGGCACTATTTTTATGCCTACTACCACACCTGCACAAAAAATAAAACAGGTGGGTATGTTTGGAAAAGAATTTGTAAAAATAGAACTCGTGGGCGATACTTATGACGACGCTTACTTTGCCGCTAAAAATTTCTGTGAGGCGCAGGATGCTACTTTTATTCATCCGTTCGATGACTTACAAGTGATTGAAGGACAAGGCACTGTGGGGCTGGAAATATTTAAAGATGCTAATTTTAAAATAGATTATCTGATTTTTGCTATTGGCGGGGGCGGGCTGGCCTCTGGCGTATCTACGGTTTTTAAACAGCTTTCGCCCAAAACCAAACTGGTAGCAGTTGAACCTGAGGGCTCGCCGACGATGAAAAAATCGCTGGAAGCAGGCAAAGTAGTTACACTGGACGAAATTAACAAGTTTGTTGACGGAGCCGCCGTAAAACGTGCCGGAGACCTGACTTTTGAGGTTTGCCGCCAGAACCTTAACCATGATATTATTCTGATTCCAGAAGGCAAGGTATGCTCTACCATTCTGGAACTCTATAACGAAGAAGCCATCGTGGCCGAACCAGCAGGTGCGCTGTCGGTTTCAGCCCTTGATTTTCTGAAAGATGAAATCAAAGGTAAAAATGTGGTTTGCATTATTGGCGGGGGTAATAACGACATTACGCGTACAGAAGAAATCAAGGAACGGTCGTTATTGTACGAAGGGCTGAAACATTATTTTATCATCCGTTTTCCGCAACGAGCGGGTGCATTTAAGGAGTTCCTGAACGATGTGCTTAGCCCAACCGACGACATCGTATATTTTGAATATTCTAAAAAGACATCGCGCGAGCGGGGGCCTGCACTGGTGGGTATCGAGCTTAAACAGAAATCGGATTACCAACCCCTTATTCATCGAATGAAAGAACATAACATTCAGTTTGAATACATTAACAAAAAACCTGATTTGTTTGAGTTTTTAATCTGACAGTAGGACGGAACATTATTCCGTCTTACCTTTGTAGTTCAGAAGCACCTATTTAGATTGATGTATTGGATATTTATATTCCTTTTCTTTGTCTTCCTCTGGCAAGTCCACCGAAATGCAACTTACATTTCTGAAAGTCTGAGCGATTACGGCCTTAAATTTTTTCTAGGCCTTGTATCGTGTATTATCCCGACGGGTTTTCTGTTAGCCAAGCTAAACCAGATTAACCAACCCGTATCGTGGGGCCTTTGTGTTAATCTTATTGCTTTTCTGTTTTATATTCTGTTCAAACAGTTGGCTAATAACCACCATTTCAAAGTTCGGGCAGGGGTTCAGTCGTTTCGTCGTAAGCTGGCTCACAACTGGCAGCAACAGCCTTTATTAAACAAGTGGTCGTTAGGCTTTTTGTTTGCGGGGGTAGCTGTTACGGCAGTCATTAACCTGCTTATTTCGCTGGTTACTTTTCCTAATGAGTGGGATAGCATGACGGGCCATCTGGTTAAATGTGCCTTTTATTTACAAAATGGTAACATGGACCGCCTGCAAGGAACAACCTGGACCATCGATTTTTATCCGAACTCATTGCCTACCTTGCAAATTTTCTTTTACCATGTATTAGGCGAAAAGGGCTTCAAAATTATTCACTACCTCTCCTACTGGATATTCGCGCTGGCTAGTTATGGCATAACTTATAAAGTTTCAAAAAACTTTACGGCTTCGTTATTTACCGGACTCATCACTGCCCTGCTTCCGACAGCTCTGATTCAGGCCACTACTACCGAAACCGACATCGTTCTGACGGCATATCTGGGGTGTCTGGTTTATTTTATGTTTGCCTTCAAACAAAAACCTACGCCGCTTAACCTTGTCCTGATAAGCACCATAGCAGGTGTCTGGATTGGCCATAAAGTTACCTTCTTGCTTATTGCTCCGGCGGCACTGGTTGTGGCTGTTTATACGGTTCTGTTAAAGAAAGAATTTTATAAAAACATAAATTTTTTTCTGATAAGTTTCATGCTCAGCATTGCCATTTATGTATTGCCTACGGGATATATAGGTAATGTTAAAGAGGTAGGGCAATTCAGGTTAGGAAGCCTTTCGGCTCCGCCAATTGTAATGAAATGGCATGGCGTTGAAGACTATACCACACAAGAAAAACTCAAGAATATGGGGCTTAATATTACCCGTTATTCTTCCGACTTTTTCAATCTGGACGGCCTCAGAAGCACTAATTTAGGCAAAAAAATTAACGATGCTTTCAGGGTTGTGCCTGATAAGTTTTTTGGTAACTTCAACATAGAAGGCGACCGCTTCACGGTAGTTTCTTCTTTTTCGTTCAGCCATCCTATTCGCTTTTATATCGAACGCCCCTATTGGGGTATCATAAGTTTTGGTATGGTTTTACCGGTGCTGATTTTATTGCTTTATCGGTCGGTTCGGTATTATCGTACGCTCGAAACTATCGAAAAAAGTATGCTGGTATTAGCAGCGGCAGCAACATTACATTTTTTATCGTTGTGTTATTCGGCCCCATACGACCCCATCAAGGCACGTTATTTTCTGAATATGGCGGTTTGGTGTATGCCTTTACTGGCTTCGTTCCACCTGCTTACAGCCAAAAAAGGCTGGCAGTTCTGGGGCGTATTTTGTAGTTTTCTTATTACCGTATCGGCTATTTGCAGCATATTATTTACACGAATCCATCCAGTTTTTGAAGATAAAAACATTTTTAATATGACGCGTCTGGAGCAACTTACCCTTGCCCGACCCGACATTTATGAGGCGTACAAAAAATTTGATGACCTCGTGCCTAAAAATGCGGTTGTAGCTTTAGGTACACAACAAGAACACGAAGATTTTGAATATCCGCTCTGGGGCGAAGATTTCACCCGTAGGCTGATACCTATCCACCCGTTCCGTAGCAGGCTCAAGCCTATTCCGGCAGAAGCCCAATACCTGTTTTACTCTAAAGGTGTGCTTCCTTATGAAGAGGGCGACATTGCATTAGGGCAAGGCGATACCCACCACGATACCCCCGTAGAAGAAAGTACGTTCTTTTTACGCAAACTTAATACCGAAACCACAAATACCCCCAAGCCATGACCATCGGCATCATGCAGCCATATATTTTCCCTTACATTGGTTATTTTCAGTTAATCAATGCGGTTGATAAATTCATAGTGTATGATGATGTGGCCTATATTAACAAAGGCTGGATTAACCGTAACAACGTTTTAGTTGGCGGCAAAGCCTCCATGTTTACGATTCCGTTAATTAGTGCCAGCCAGAACAGGCTTATCAGAGACATTGAGGTAGATAATCTGGCGAACTGGGCTAAGAAATTCCTGAAAACCATTGAGCAGTCTTATAAAAAAGCCCCGTATTATCAGGAGGGTTCGGGTATTTTAACAGAGGTTTTGTTATCGAATCCGGCTAATATTGCCGAGCTTTGTACAAAAAGCCTTCAAACAACCTGCCAGTATCTGGGCATCAAGACCGCATTTGTTGAGAGTTCGGTTGTGTACCAAAACCAGCACCTGAAAGCGCAAGAGCGTATTCTGGACATTTGTTTGCAGGAAAAAGCACAGCATTACATTAATCCTATCGGCGGAATGGCAATCTATGACAAACAACTTTTTGCCGATAATAAAATCTTACTTAATTTTATCAAATCAAAACCCATTGAATACAAACAGTTTAACCAGCCGTTTGTACCGTGGTTATCAATGATTGACCTGCTCATGTTTTGCTCCGTAGAGGCAATTCAGGCATATTTAAAAGAATTTGAATTGGTTTAAAAACATAATCGTTTTACAATGGCAAAAGTAGTAGTTTTTGGTACTGAGCTAGTGGCAGAATTAGCCCATTATTACCTCACGCATGACTCACCGCATGAAATCGTGGCATTTACTAAGCATAGAGCATACATTAAAGAAGGCGAAGATACTTTCTGCGGTATTCAGTTAGTGGCTTTTGAAGATGTTCCGGCCTTGTTTCCTCCGTCAGAATACAAGTTTTTTGCGCCTTTAAGCGAGCGCAAAATGAACCAGATTCGCGCGCAGGTATATGGCGAAATAAAAGCACTAGGTTATGAATGTATTTCTTATATCAGCTCAAAAGCTACTGTGCTAACCGATAAAATTGGCGAAAACTGTTTTATTCTCGAAGACAACACCATTCAGCCTTTTGTAAAAATAGGTAATAACGTAGTGCTTTGGAGTGGCAACCACATAGGGCATCATGGCGAAATCAAAGACCATGTTTATTTTACGTCGCACGTGGTGCTTTCGGGGCGTTGTGTTGTAGGTGAATATTCGTTTTTTGGGGTAAACGCTACCATTCGTGATGGTTGTACGCTAGGCGAAGGAACGCTGATAGCCATGGGGGCTAACCTGACCAAAACCAAAACCGAACCGTGGAGTATCTGGAAGGGGAATCCGGCCGTAAAAGCAGAGGTATCGAGCAAAGATATTAATTTGTAAATACGTTTTAAGAGAAAGAGAGGCGGGCCTCTCTTTTTTGTTAAATAACTTTATGATTTTAATCTATCAGATTAACGATTTTTCGTGTGGTTTTTTCACTAAAATTCTCGAACTTTGGCCCTTTAACATTTGAATATAAGCAGAATGACTTCATTTTTTGACCAACTTATTTGCCCGAAAACCAAAACAAAATTAGTTGTATCGGCCGATGGCAAAACACTTCATAATACCTCTCAGGAAGAACCTCTTTCGTATGACATAAATGAAATTGTGGATTTGGTGTATCCGAAAGAACTTTTCGAACAAGACCGCAAGGAACAAGTAGCTTATAATGATGCCCATTTACGCTATGACCGTGGCGTTTCGTGGGTTTTTGAATCGTTGCACGCCAACGAAGCCGCTACCCGAAAAGCCATGATTGGGTTATTGAAACTAAAACCGGGCATGAAAGTGCTGGAAGTTGGTGCCGGTACAGGTAAAGATTCGGCTTATATTATCGACAAAATTACGCCCGGTGGCCATGCAGTTTTATCCGACTTGTCGCCTGCTATGCTCCGACACGCCAAAGAAAAATTTGCGGATAAAAAAGATGTTCAGATTGATTTCTTCATCGGCAATGGCTCTTACCTGCCTTTTGAAGACAATTATTTCGATGCCGTTTTCCACTTCGGGGGTATCAATACATTTGCTGAAAGGGCAAAGGCTTTTGAAGAGTTTAACCGCGTAGTAAAAGTGGGCGGACGCGTAGTTGTTGGCGACGAAAGCGTGGGCGCGTGGCTTCGCGACCAGAAAACGTATCAGATTCTGATGGATGCCAACCCTATGTTTGCCGACCAAGTTCCTTTGGCTGACTTACCGAAAAACGTGAAGGATGTAAAACTACAATGGATTTTCGGAAACGGTTATTATGTACTTGATTTCAAGAAAACCAAAAAGGCTCCGACAGTAAACGTAAACTTGCAGATTCCGGGTAAAGACTTTAAAGATAACTGGCGTATGAGAGCAGAAAAGAACCGTAAAATGGCTAAATCCTGAATAGGATGTAATACATTTTGTTTGTATTTATAATTAAAAATTAGTGGCAGCTCACACAATAGTGCAGCCCAAAAATTAATTAATACAGCAAGCAAGAATTTTATCTTTCGGCATAAATTAACAAACAAAATAGCAGTGCTATCATCTGCCGAAGAAATATTAACTAAAATCAGGATGTCAATTAATACAGATAATAGCACTTCTTCGGGGTCTGGCCTAGTTTGGCAAAAGAAGGGTGTAATATATAAACCAGACGGCACACTGGCACACAGCCGCTCGCACGCGCAAGTGCCGTATGCGTATAAACATAAAGATTTTTTAAGGGTGTATTTCTCTTCAAGAGATGATGCGGGGCAGTCTCGCCCAACATTTATTGATGTAGACTATGACGACCCTACCAAAATTTTATATGTGCATGATACATTCGTACTGGATTTAGGCGGCCCGGGCGAATACGACGAAACCGGAGCCATGCCTTCGTGGTTTGTGCCACAATCGAACGGTGATATCTGGCTATATTACACAGGCTGGAACCGTACCCATAATTCTTATCGCTTGTCGATGGGGCTTTCTGTGAGTACAGATGGCGGGCTGAACTTCAAAAAAATGTTTCGTGGCCCTATCATGGACAGGTCTATTCATAACCCCATCTGGGCGGCACAGCCTTCGGTTATGCACGTAAATGGCCGTTGGATGATGTGGTATATTTCGGGCCAGAAATGTGAATACATACATGGCTACCCCGAACCTTACTACGATTGCCGCGTGGCGGTATCAGACGATGGCATTAAATGGGAACCCACAGGCGACGTAGCCTTGCCTTTCGATGATTTCCTTCATGCAGTGGGGCGGCCAAGCGTATTTTTTGAAGATGGTATCTTTAAAATGTATTATTCGTACCGCCATACCAGAGACTACCGTACCGACCGTAACCAGAGTTATAGGCTGGGATACGCCGAATCGAAAGACGGCTTTAAATGGGAACGCAAAGACCAACTGGTGGGGATTCATAAATCAGAGAACCCTGACGATTTTGATTACGAAATGATAGATTATGCTTATTGCTATGAGCATAATAATAAAAAATATCTGTTATATAACGGAAATGGATTCGGCAGAGCCGGATTTGGTTATGCCATTCGGGAAAAATAAATAGCATAACTGACAAAAATCATTTTCTGAGTTGTAGCAGCACCTAATTTTGTGCCACTATTGTATAATAGCTAACACAAACTATTAACCAGCTTACAGGACAACGTTATGGGAACAATGAGAGAACAATTTAATAAAGATGGGTATATTATTCTGAAAAACTTTTTCAGTAAAGAAGAAATCAACCGGATTTATACCGAAGCGCGTAATCTTTTTGCAATACAAATACAAAGAGTATTAGGCAAAACCGTTGATATTAACAACAAAGATGAATTTGAACAGGCCATGTTCGATTTGTTCGAGGCCGATTTTACTACTTTTGTTAATACTGGCAAACAGGCTCAACACCTTATTTCATTGCACCACTTGGGTACCGACCCTAAAATTATTGACCTACTGAAATCGTTAGGGTATGATTTCCCGATGATTGGGGTTCGGCCAGCTATGCAGTTTAACAGCCGGTATTTATCGAAAGGAGGCAGCCACTGGAAATTAGGCGCACATCAGGACTGGCGCACGGGCCAGGGCTCGTTAGACAGCATTGTAATGTGGTTTCCGATGGTTGACTGTGGCGAGGCACTAGGCTCTTTACAGATTTTGCCAGCCACTCATAAAGATGGCTTATTAAAAGCCGATACCTCGGGTTATCTGGGTAGTATTCAGGAAGATTTACCTGAAGAAGCCTACGTACAAACCGAATTTGAAGTAGGCGACCTACTGGTATTCTCGGCATTTCTGGTGCATCGTTCGGGCGAGAACGTCACCAAAAATATCCGCTGGTCTGTTCAGCTTCGTTACAATAATATGGCTGAACCTACTTTTCAGGAAAGAGGCTTCCCGATGCCTTACATCTATAAGCCAGAAGCCGACTTGGTAACACCTGATTTCCCTAGTAAACAACAGTTAGAAACTATTTTCTCTTAAGAAATAGTATTCGCTGATAAGAATATCCCCTGAAAATCGTTCTTTTAAAAGAACGATTTTTTTTTGCTGCCCTATTACACCGCCATTGGGTTTGAAGAAAAAATTCTCTGAATCTTTTACCAGAATCAGTAGATAATTTATACATTTGTTTTACAATCGTGCTTTAATAATAAACTTATAACTTTCTATCGGAATGGCAACTAATACTTTTCGCCACCGTTCTGCGCCTGTTATGGAGGCGCCTCCGCGTAAATCCGGTCTTTTCGACCGCCTCAATACATGGCTTACTAATCGTTTAAATCTGGGAGACACCCTTCCGACCGAAACCCTCAAACGCATTGTGTGGCTAGGAATTCTGTGTATTTTTTATATTTATATGCAGCATAGCTACGAAGGATTTATCAAAAAAATTGAGAAATCACGTAGCGAAATGGAAGAAAGAAGGGCCGAATACATCTCTCAGAAATCGCGCTATATGTTTGCCAGCAAGCAATCTGAAATTGCTAAAAAGCTAACAGACAAAGGGCTGGAAGAAAACATTACGCCACCCAATAAAATAGTTGTTACAGAATAACCCCGAACCCAGCAGACTTACATTTATGGCAGCGAAAACATCTATTCGTGAAGAAATACTCTGGCGAGCCAAACTCACCTTCGGGCTGGTGTTTCTGATTGGCTCTCTGATAGTTGCCCAGATATTTGTTGTACAGTTTTTCCAGAAAAACAAATGGATGGAAAAGGTAGCGAAGGTTCAGCGGAAACCCATGAAAATAAAAGCTACCAGAGGCAACATTTATGCAGCCGATGGCAGCAGCTTACTGGCTACGTCGGTGCCGCGGTATCGGGTAGGGCTGGATATTACCCGCGCTAAAGCGGGTTATTTCCGCGATAAAATAGACACGTTGAGTAATGCCCTTGCCGATTTCTTTAAAGACCGTTCGGCTACACAATACAAAGAGCTTATTTCGAATGCGCGCAAAGGTGGCAAAGTAATGTTTGTTGCTTTTGGCAATCGACTGATTGATTTTCAGGAAATGGAGGAAATCAAAAAGTTACCTTTTTTTCGGGAAGGACCAATGAAAGGCGGCGGAAAATTTGAACAGCTAAACCGCCGCGTAATGCCTTTTGATGATATGGCACTACGCTCAATTGGCAAACTGGACCGTGATACCCAAACCAAAGGAGACTTTGGTATTGAGTTTAGTTTTAATAATTATCTGGCCGGACGAGACGGCGTAGGGCTTTTTCAGCGTTTGGCAGGTGGCGTATGGAAACCCGTTGAAGACACGCCTGAGGTACGCCCCGAAGCCGGGCTTGACGTGGTAACTACCATTGACGTTAATTTTCAGGATATTGTTGAGAGTTCGTTGAGAAACCAAGTTGTAAGTACCAACGCCAAGTATGGGTCGGCCATTGTAATGGAAGTGGCTACCGGAGAAATCAAGGCTATTACGAATTTGTCTCGCCGGAATAAAAACGACCAGATTTATTACACCGAAGACTTTAACTATGCCGTAAAAGGCGGAACCGACCCGGGTTCTACATTTAAACTGGCCAGTATGGTTGCCATACTCGAAAAAAGCCAACTAGGCATGAACGATTTTGCGGGTACCTGCGAAGGCTCTATCATGCACAACAATATAGAGATGAAATGCGCCGAAAAACACGGAAACCAGACCGTAAGGCAGGTTTTTGAACATTCGTGCAATATTGGTATTTATTCGCTTATCAAGCAATATTTCGGGTTTACCAAAGCCGATAATTTTGTGGCATACCTGAAACGTTTCAAGCTCGACCAGCCTGTGGGTTTCCAGCTAAAAGGCGAAACAGAACCTATTATTAAAGATAGTAAGAGTTCGACTTTCAGCCTTACTACTATTCCGTGGATGTCGATAGGCTACGAAAGCCGCCTTACGCCCCTACAAATGCTCACTTTTTATAATGCTATTGCCAACAGAGGGCGTTGGGTACAACCTTTTATTGTGAAAGAAATACGTGAGGCCGACAGAGTGGTAGAAAAATTTGAGGGTGTTAAAGACCCTAACCCGATTTGTTCAGACAGAACCATTAGAATGGTGCATGAAATGATGAAAGGGGTAGTTGAAAATGGTACAGCCAAAAATATTAATACGGGTTTTTGTAAGGTTGCCGGAAAAACCGGAACCTCGCAAAAACGTGAAAACGGCTATGTACAGGGGCAATATTATACGGCCTTTATAGGATTTTTTCCGGCTGATAACCCTAAATATAGCTGCGCCGTTATTATTGATGAGCCTCAGGGAACAAACCTTTATGCCCGCGATGTAGCCGCGCCGGTGTTCAGAACCATTGCCGATAAAATTTTCGCTTACGATGTGGCCATTCATCCGGCTAATAACAAGAAAACCAACATTCAGAAAATTGAAGACCACGAGCAAAGCGGTTATGCTGAAGATTTCAGGACCATCGGCGAGACCTTAGGCTTACAAAATGTACCGAGTAATGCTGGCTGGGCAAAAGCCGTTAAAAATGGCAATGCTATTGCATGGCGCAAACTGGAAGGCGAAAGTGCCGAACTCCCTAATGTATCGGGCATGACCCTGCGCGATGCACTCTACTTGCTCGAAAACAAAGGTTACAAAGTAAAATACTCTGGTTTGGGCAAAGTGAGTGAGTACGCCATCACAGAACCAAGAGTAGTATCATTGGTGTTGCAATAAAATTTTGAAATATGGGTTGCGAACCTCACGGTCAAGCAGGCTGTGAGGTTTGCATAATCTTCTGAATAATTTTTTCGGCGTGCACGCGCGAGTTCTCAATAAACAGGCTGTGTGTGTCCATTCCTCCACAGATAACACCCGCCAGATACACGTTTTTCAGGTTGGTTTCCATGGTATCGTCGTTATATTCGGGCTTCATGATTTCATCAGCCGACAGGTTAATACCCACTTTCCTTAAGAACGCCAGATTTGGCTGGTATCCGGTCATCGAAATTACCCAGTCGTTCTCAACTGTCTGCAAGCCATCGGGTGTTTTTATTACTACTTCATGGGGGCGTATTTCTGCAATTTCTGCATTAAAAAATGCTTTAATAGAGCCTTCTTTAATTCTATTTTCAATATCTGGTTTTGCCCAGTATTTTACCCTTTTCCCAATTTCGTCTTTCCTGATAACCATTGTTACTTCTGCCCCTTTACGCCATGTTTCAAGGGCTGCATCAACAGCCGAATTATTTGCCCCAACTACCAGCACTTTCTGAAATGCATAAAAATGAGGGTCTTTGTAATAATGGGTAACTTTGGGTAAATCTTCGCCCTTTACGTTGAGTTTCTGGGGTATATCATAAAAACCAGAGGCAATAATAATATGGTCGGTCAGGTAAGTATGCTTGGTGGTGGTTATTTCGTAGCGTTCGTTTTGGGGGCTAACATTTAACACTTCTTCAAAAAGTTTTATTGTTAAATGCTTGTGTGCAGCCACCCGACGGTAATATTCGAGGGCTTCGCTTCTGGTAGGCTTGGCGTTGTTCGATACAAAAGGCACCTCGCCTATTTCGAGCCGTTCGGACGTACTGAAGAAAGTCATGTTGGCCGGATAATTATATAAGGAATTGACCAGACAGCCTTTTTCCAGAATCAGGTACTTCAAGCCTGCCTTTTGTGCTTCCAGCCCACAAGCCAGCCCTATGGGGCCACCGCCTATAATAATAACGTCGTATGTTAATGCGCTCATTGAATTGATACGTACCTTACGGTAACAATTACTTTACTATATATTTTTTTAATTTATCGGGAAAATATTTAAGTTTATCGGGAAATAGTTAGCTATAATTAACAAGCCAAACAAGGAAACCCCTAGCAACAAACGAAACTTTTCTATTTTGCCAGATAGCTATTTCTTTAACAAACTTTTAAGCAAAAATCGTTCTTTTCAATCAGAAGTATGCTAATTTTGGATGAATTTTCGTTAATTGGAGCAAGCTAGTTCGGAGGTTCAGGCAAAATGGAACAAAGCAACAAGTATTTGCGTTTGCAAAGGAGGATATTTTATGCTTAAATAACCTATCATTATATTTTAATTTATTCAATTTTCTAATGGCAGTTTTAACAATGATTGGGCAACTTTTGCTTGCCTTAACAATTTTGGTCGGGTTACATGAGTTCGGACATTTCATCTTCGCTCGTATTTTTGGTATTCGGGTAAATAAATTTTATATTTTCTTTGACTTCCTTTTTCCATTGCCTAACGTATTAAATTTTGCGTTATGGAAAAAGAAAAAAGGCGATACCGAGTATGGCTTGGGTTGGTTTCCGTTAGGAGGTTATGTAGACATTGCCGGAATGATTGATGAAACCAAAGATGCGTCGCAACTTTCGTCTGAGCCACAACCTGATGAATTCCGTTCAAAACCAGCTTGGCAACGCTTATTTGTTATGCTTGGTGGTATTATTGTTAATATTATTCTGGGTATTCTTATTTTCTGGGGTGTAAAGTATGTGTGGGGTGACGAATACTACTCAAAAGCTGAGGTAAATAAAGCCGGAATTTATGCGCATCCGCTAGCGGAAGAAATTGGTTTGAAAACCGGCGACAAAATCATTAAAGTAAATAGTCAGGATTTTAAAGATTTTGGCGAAGCGCGTGCTGCCCTTATGCAAGAGAACACCACCTTTACTATTGACAGAGGCGGCCAGATAAGAGAAATTCCTATTCCTAATGAGTTAATTGATAAAATTGCCTCTAAAATTCCGTTTATTGAGCCTCTGATGCCTTTCAAGGTAGGCGAAGTAATCAAAGACTCTCCCGCTGAAAAGGTTGGCTTAAAAGAAGGCGACAGAATTGTAAAACTTGATAGTACGCCTGTACTTTATTTTCAGGATTTTCACACTAATCTGGAAAAACTGGCTAGCAAACCTATCGAATTAACGGTTGAACGTGACGGGCAAGTGGTTAAGCTGCATCCTACTGTTTCAAAAGAAGGAACACTTGGTTTCAGAACCATGTCGCTGCTTCAGACAAATACACAAAAATATAATTTTGGAGAGGCTTTTACCGAAGGAGCTACTGAGGCTTTATCGGTTATTCCGAATCAGATTAAAGGCTTTAGCCGTATATTTAAAGGCCATATTTCGGCAGGAAATGCCGTGAGCGGGCCAGTAGGCTTAGCGCAATGGTTTGGTGGTTACTGGGACTGGGAAAGATTCTGGGGCTTAACAGGTTTGCTTTCGATGGGTCTGGCATTTATGAATGCCCTGCCGATTCCGGCACTAGATGGCGGCCACGTGTTGGTATTGCTTTACGAAATGATTACACGCCGCAAACCTTCTGAGAAATTTATGGAACGTACACAGCAAGTGGGTACATTTATTTTATTGACTCTGATGGTACTGGTGCTTTTCAATGATACCTTCAAAGCGTTATTCAAATAATAATTAGTTTATTGAGGTAGCATTGCACAATGCTGCCTCAATGCTTTATACTGTTTACTTCAATGCCTTTATTACACTTCATTCTTTTTCTTTCTGTATTTATTTTTCCTTTTAAGGCCGAAAAACCTGCAAAGCCAACGGCTGCGCACGCTTTTCATACTTCGCTCACTGAAATACAATATAATGCCAAAGAGAAATCGCTTGAAGTAACTATTCGGCTGTTTACTGATGATTTAGAAAATGCTCTTACTAAACTGAATAATGGGCAAAAAGTAATGATTGGCGGCAAAAACGATAATAGTGATGCCGTTCTGAATAAATATGTACAACAACATTTTGCTATTATTACCCCACAGAAACAAAAAAAGACACTACAATATCTGGGTAAAGAACTAGAGGGAGATGCAACTTGGATATATGTAGAGATTCCTGAGGCACAGGCCCTTAAAGACCACGTGCTTTATAACGATTTTATGCAGGAGTTATTCGACGACCAGACCAATCTGGTTAATTTCTTCTATGGTAGTAATAAAAAAACCTTCCTTTTCAATGCCAAAATTAAATCGGCGGCTATTGACTTCTGATTTTTCAAGGTATCTGTTTATTGCTTAAACCTGCATTTGTTTCATGTTTGTTGCCTTTTGCCTGAATACCCCTTGAGAGAGGTATCCAGACAAACGGGTAAGGCTATGCTGATTTTGGCCTTTGAGGCAACAGGGTTGGCAGCTATTGGTCATTTTTTATATGCTCGTACGCTCCAAACCATTTAACAATAATTTTTGCTTGCTCTTCACTATACAAATAGGCTTCAAGAGCGATTTTTTCGGGTGTAAAATCTATAATATCGCATTCAAGATTATAAACTCCTTTATTTATTGTTTCCCGAAAGAAATACTGCGTCGAATAAATCAGACTCATTTTTGTGTCAGCATTAAACTGCCTGAGCGATTCATGAACATAACTGTTAATTAATGCCAGCAATTGGTTCTGGCTTTGTTCTTCTTCAATAGTAATTTTGTAGTAATAAGTAAATTCAAGGGTGCTGTCACCAGAACTCATCATAATGTTTAAAATTAAAACTCTATAATAAAACCTATACTTGGGGTTGGCCTGCCCGATAGGTTATCCAGAATAACCGGAATGGCATTAGAGCCATTGGCTTTAACAGGTTGCCCATCGGTCGATTCAAAGTCAGAATTATCAGCCTTGCGTTGGAAAGTAAAGTACGGAACAGACTCGTTTTTAAAGGCTAGCACATTCTGTACATCCATAAAGAGGTCGAGCGTCCAGCGCGGGTAATTCCATTTTTTATCAATACGTACATCAATCTGATTAAATGCTTTCAGACGAACCGAGTTTAATCGGGTATAATCCAGAATCCCCTGCCCTAGTGTCAGGTAATTCTGTTGAGAGCTTGCTAAATCGTAAGGAGTGTAAGGGCTGCCACCAGCAAAGCGGTATTTCACGCCTAGCTCCCATTGCTTGTTGAGTTTAAGGCCATAAATAAGCGAAACCAGATGGCGGTAGTCCCAAGCAGAAGGTAACAGAACGGTATTCTGGCCGCTAAACTTGCTTCGCACGAAAGTATACGAGAGAGTCAGGAAGTTACGTTTAACCAGTTTTTGCTGGGCAAAAAATTCAATACCATAGGTATTTCCTTTTCCTACCGACCGCACGGCCTCATTCCCAATGGCTCCGAAGTCACCACCCAAATTAGCCAGAGAAATATTATTAAGTGCTGTTACAGGATAATTATGGTAATCTTTATAGAAGCCTTCAATAGTAAATCTGAGGTCAGGTTTAGGCAGGTACTCCAAGCCTAGTGCGTAATGAATAGTATTAATATACTTGTTGTTACGGTTAGCATAATTGCCCTGTGCATCTTTAAAACCTAGCACGGTATAAATAGGTATTTTGTAATAACTTCCCCAAGCAGCATTTAACCGAACCTTGTCGTTGAAAGGAACCGAAACCGAAATACGGGGCGAAAGCGTTTTCAGCGGATTACCGCCTTCATTGGTAAAGCTGTTCATGTCGGTTCTGATTCCGGCCGAAACACTTACCTGATTAGCAAAGGTTTTTCCGGCCTGTGCAAAAGCACCGTATTTCCAGAAACTCAAATCGGTGGCAAAACGATACGCTATTTCGGGCTGTATTATATTATTTTTTTCGTCGCGAACTTCATTTCTGATTTTCTGAAAAAAATTGTTCTGATAATTTACATACTGTATTACCCCACCAAAGCTGTATGTAAAGCCATTTTGTGATTTTTTAAGATAAGCCCGTAGTTTATTCTCGATTTCTTTCGACTGAGAAAACAGGTTTTGCGATTGCGGACTCGGATTGTTGTTGTCTTCGTAACGCTCTAGGGAGTTATTAAGGTGGTTACGGCTAAGAGCTATATTAATAAAGCCTTTATCGATAAGGTGTTTAATAGAGGCTCCGGCCGTGTAGTTCCATTGGTTAATAAGCGATGTATTACGAAAAATATAGATGTTTTCGGGGGTTGGGTCTTTAGGTAAAGCAAACTTAAAGTCATCTATTGCGCCTAATCCTATCAGATTCAGGGTTGTTTTATTCCCTAGTTTGTGCGTGATTTTGGTCTGGAAATCCCAATAATTTGGCCGGATGGGAAGGTCGATGAGTTTAAACAGAAATTGCAGGTAAGAACGACGGCCCGAAAGCAAAAAATTGGTTTTATCGCTGATTTTTCCATCAAAAGTGGCAGCTAGTTCGGTAGCACTCAGGCGAACATTACTTTGCAGCCGCTCCGAATTACCCACTTTCTGATTAATTTCAAAAACGCCTGACAGCGAATTATCATATTGTGCATTGAAAGCCGAAGTGCTTAGTTTGATGTCTTCAACAAAGGCAGTATTGATAATACCCGCGGGGCCTCCGGCACTACCTTGCGTAGAAAAGTGGTTAAGAACCGGTATTTCGATGCCATCGAGGTAATAAATGTTTTCGTTAGGGCCACCACCACGCAACACAATGTCGTTTCTGAAACCTCCGGTGCCTGTGGTTCCAGCTACCCCTGGTAGTGCTTGTATTACTTTCGATACATCGAAGTTTCCGCCCGGATTACTTCTGATTTCTTCTACGGTGAGCGACTGCACCGATAATGGCGTAATAACATCGGAAGCAATGGCCGACTTCTCTCTTTTATTTTTAACGGTTACTTCGCTCAGGCTAGCGGTTTCGGCTTGTAATTCAAAGTTAACCGATTGCGCATTACCCGACGTAAGGTTAATGTTATACTTGATAAGGGTCTGGTAACCTACGAAAGTAACTTTCAGGTTGTAGGTGCCAACTGGTAATGTAAGCCTGAAATTACCTTCAAGGTCGGTTGTAGTACCTTGTGTTGACTGCTCTACGCTTATGGTAGCTCCTATCAGGGCTTCTTGTGTGTTTTTATCGACCACTTTTCCATAAATGTTACCAGTATTCTGGCCAAAGCCTGTGGAGGTGATTAACAGTAATAAAAAAACGAAGTATAATTTTATGGATTCCATACAAAATGAATTAGATTAGTTTTATATAGAACAATTTCAAAATTAAAATGTTTTATATAAAACAAAAATATTTTAATTGTATGTTATAATACTATTTGCAAAATTTGTAGTAGCATATAATCATTAGCTATGGACTATACTGTTTTAAAAGAAATTATTGCGCTGGCCGAAGCGTATCAGCAGCAAACCCATGCACAACGCTGGCAAAAGGAACAATTTGTGTCATGGATAATAAACGAAGCCAATAAGTCGGAACGAAGTTCGGGTGGTTTTGTGCCATCGCAGGATGGTCTGATTTCGATGTTTATAGGGATTGCGTATAAATACGCCCAGTTTTATGCGCGCAGGGTTTTCCGTAATACTGAAATTTATTCGCTCGACGACTTCGCGGTACTGGTGTCGCTTTTTCCTGACAAAGAGTTTAAGAAAATAGATGTGCTGCGGATGTGCATACAGGAAAAATCGTCGGGCAATGAGGTACTTAAACGGCTCCTGCGGGAAGAGATGTTACAAGAAAGGGAGAATCCGGTTGATGCCCGTTCTAAACTTTTATCGTTGACCGATAAGGGCCGTACCCAGTACGGACTGATTCAGAACGGCATCCAGAAAATGGCCGGACACATTGTTGGCAATCTGACAACCGAAGAGAAAAATCAACTGCTACAAATTCTCATGAAGTTACACCAGTATCATCATCCGTATTTTGAAGAAAACAACGAGGAAACCTTAACCCAACTATTGAACTGAAAGTTAAATAGTTAGGCTAGCCCTGTAAGTATTCTAGTATAAAGCAAGTGATTCTTATCTTATTGGTGCTTGTTTAGTTTTTTCTTCAGTTCATCAATTTCTTTTTGCTGCTGAATAGTGTACAGTGTTAGTTCTTCAACTTTTTCTAAGAGTTTAGCTACTATTTCGTTCATGGCAACACCTTTTGCTACTACTTCTTCTGCCGATGGCACATTAGGCAGGTGTTTGTTTTGCTCAATGAATTTTTCTACTTCTTTCAGAGATAATAACTGATAGTTTCGCTCAAAAACCCTATCGGCCCATTGGTTTTGGTTGGCATACTTCATCTTGAAAGGGTTCAGTAAAAACTGTCCGTCGTTGTCTAGTTCAATAAAATTCTGGTCGTTGATTTTAAAAGCGGGGCTGTTAGAAGCAATACGCATATTAAATACGCCTTTTACATCGAGCCTGTAACGCGGGTTTGAGAGGCCAATACCCACTTTTACTAACGAAGTATCGCCTAAAACCAAGCCATCGTTTACTGAAACTTTGGCATTATAGCCCAACGCAGAAGCCCGCTGAAGGATATTCTGATTTAAGCCTACGCCGCCAGCATAACGGCCATAATAAGTAACCGTCTGGGCAGCAACGTTTATACTAAGCACTGATACTAAAGCGAATAGAAGAAGTTTTTTCATATTATTCTAATAATTAAAATATAAAACGTAAGTTTTTATTTATACTACGGCCGGCAAACGCCTGTTTTTATGGCTGATATATTCAAAACAGGCTATGAGTAAAACTAATGTCAGGCTTATGGCTATTACAAAAAAATGAGGGTGCTTTGTGTAAAAACTCTTTTTGGTTATGCCTTTTACTTCGGCAGTACTTATGTTTTGGGTATACCAAGGTATTTGCCCATAGATTTTACCGAAAGGGTCGATAAAACAAGAGATACCCCCATTTGAACACCTAGCTATGGTACGCCTGTTTTCTATGGCTCTTAATCTTGTAAAGCTCAATAAGAATTTAGCTCCCGGTGTTTTGCCAAACCAAGCATCGTTATTCATGAGTGCTACAAAATCGGCTCCGTTGTTTACTAAAGAAGCTATTTTGTCAGGATACGTCTGCTCCCAGCAGATAGTCAGTGCTACCGTCTGGATTTCTCCATTATACTTACTGAATTGAAAATTATAAGGCTCACTACCCCTAATTAATTGCCTGTCTCTCATAGAGGGGCAGGTAGCACAGTAGGGCATAAACTCCATAAATGGCAAACCATATTCTTTCTGGTATACTTTTACGTCCGACTCTTTTAGGCGCAGTGAGTCCCAATAAATGGCTAGCTGTGGTGTAAAAACTAAAGCCAGATTCTTGAAGTTTTTTGATTTTTCTTCAAAATCTACATATCCGATAGCCACATTTGTATTCCAGTTAGCAATATGGTATCTGGCAAAGTCCAGAAACGAGGTATCTTTAAACAACGAAAAAGGGAAAGCCGCCTCAGGGAGTATCAATAAATCTGGCTTCTGATAGCGCACTGCCGAGTCTGACAGCGTAAGAATTTGCCTGAGCGTTTCGTTAACCGTTGCCGAATCGTCGTTGGCATAACTATCAATATTTGTCTGAATCAGCGAAACCTTGCTTTTGTTAATATTATTATTTGTGATGCTTCGGGGGTTAATATCAATGACCCAAAAAGAATAGCCAAAAGCTAATAAAATCCATATAGCTGCCCCAACGTAATACTTAACTTTTTTGTAATGCACTGCAAATGCAACTAAAGTATTGAGCATAACAACCCAGAAGCCTACACTCCACATACCGCCCAAATCAGCATATTGAATAAAATAGGGCATATTTGCCTGTGTATAAGCAATATAATGCACTTGCAGGTTATGTGGCAGGTAATGCGTAGCCCAGTCGACGGTAGTCCAGAGAAAAGGAAGTATTACCAGCGATTTATGCCATCCGAAGCGGTTTTGTACGAAAAAATGAACAATAAACACCCCGTATAAGGAAAACATCTGTGTAAAATAACAGATAAAAAATGTACTCAGATTATAATAGCTCGTCCACCAGAAACCAATCGGGCTGCTGATAATAAACACAGGAAATATCAGGGCGAAGTGCTGCCTGAAAGTACTGGCTTTTCTGAGTTCAATCAGTATAGGTACCAGCGCTATCCATGCCAGAATTCCAAAGGGATATTCAGGGTAACACGGGTACGCAAGACCCGACAAAACGCCTGATACAACAATAGCTCTTATTGCTTTAGCATACTTTTGATAAAAACCAGCGAGTTTGTTCATCAATAATTTCAGTTCAAACTCCAGCTAAATTTCACATTCGATTTCCCCTGTTGTATCTCTTTTACTTCAAAGCCTTCGCGTGTTTTTCTTGACACATAAATGCCTTTACAGTCACCCTCTAGCTGAATATTGAGTATCAGGTCTTCAAAATCATCTCTTGGGTTTTCAAATTTTACGAAGGCGGTTCCATCTTGTAATTGTGCCCTTCCTATTGTTTTCTTTAGTTTACTTGCTGTGGCCACCCTTGCGTTAGGGTCTGGAACCGAATTCAGCCTTTGCCACTCTTCGCCATCGTAATAATAAAAACCGGGGGTTTCGTCCATCTGATAAATCAGTAAGCCCATTGCGGGGTCTGAGGGGCGATTCTCCATATAAATTCTTGGTATCAGAATACCTAGGCTATCGTTATCTACATCTAGCACAGCCGAAGGATGTGCCGCTGTATTATAATTATTGATACTTACCCCTTTTGAATCATTGTTTATTCTGACTTCTGATGTTTCGCTCAATAAAGCAGTAGGCACAATAGCCTTGAAACTCAGGTTGCCCAGAATTGCATTTGAGCCACTTTGCGATACTATTTTTGCCTGAAAGAAATGCCCTTCTTTGGTCATGAAGGCTATGCTATTACGTGTTTCCTTTAATACATAGGCACTGGTAGTGTCGGGTCTTGTGTAGAACTGTGTTTGGTAGTACCCTCTCAAACAATTAAAAGTACCGTAGTTCGGAATCGTGATTGTGCCATAGGCATCAATGGTTAAGGTAGTAACGGTTTTATAGAGTAACTGTTTCTTCCGGTAATCGTATTCCTCTATTGTTGACGAAATAACGTTTCCTAAGCTCAATGGAACCTTCATGAATTCGTAGTCGGGTTCGTCGAAGGCATCATTACTAATATCAAAGTCGAACGAACGCCCCAAGTGGTCAACTTTATTAGAACTGAGTATATAATGCTCATAAACCTCAAATTCGGCGTTATTATCATCCAGATAAACCGACTTGGTTACGTGCGTAGCACCAGTAAACCTCAACGCCACAGGTACTTTTGAAGGGCTGATGAAATCATCTTGTGTGTAATAATCGAAATACTCCTGAAAATTTCCAGGCAAAGCCCATGTTTGTGGCGAAGCATTGTTGGCTGTACCTATATTCATGGGCATATTGTCTTCAGCACCACCAAAAACTACCCACGAATTACCATCAGCAGCTAATTGGTTCACATCTGCCTGAGTAATTTGTATGGCAGCGGCACTCACCACATTTTGCTGCACAGGCTGTTTTAAATTGAGCAGGTTCCAGTCCAGCGGTGTACGCTTACCTGAGCCGCTATTCTTTATAGAATTGATACTTACTCTACCATTCGGGGTAGAATTAATACATTCAACGTTACTGCACACCCTCATACTTGAAGCGATAGCTTCAACGCAAGAGACAGAAAAAATAATGATTAAAAACAAAATGGCCCGCATTTTCATGGGTATAATAGTTAGATAGATAGATTATTGAACCTTTTTATTATATTCAGATAAAAAGATTTTCCTACTAAAACACAAAATTACCTTACTGGCTACCCCAAAGAAATACCTCTTTGGAGGTATTTTAATTTTATATCCGTAGTGCTATTTTTGATGAAATTTTATTTCCTTGAAAGCGTTTTTTTCTGCCGTCTTATTTATATTAGTTACTGGGCTTGCTCTTGCCCGTACAAATCCTGTTTTTGAGTTAAAACAAGGCTTCAAAGAAAGCACGCTAGACGGCTACGCACTAGTATTTAATACCCAGAAGCCCATTACTGCCGATAGTATTCTTAAGAGCAAAGACTCGATTTTCAGGTTTACGACTTCAACTCCGACTTTTGTAGCTAATCAGGAGTATCACTGGCTAAAGCTGGAATTTCAATCATTTATCAACCAGCAATTAATTCTGGAATTACAACAGGTATTTGTCGATTCGGTTGAGTTCTGGGCTTATGAAGGAGATTCTCTCATTGCTAGTTATGCCAGTTCATGGCTATTAACTTTTCAGGAAAAAGCAATTGCCAGCCGTTATCATGCTTTTGGGTTTGGCGTAAAACAACAAAAGCACTATACGTTGCTTATACGCTGCCGTAACAACAAAATACATTTTTCTACAAGGGCTTTTTTAGTACTTTTTGCCGAAAAACAACATCAATACAATAATGATTCTGTGTTGTTTTATGATGCTTTTTTTAATGGCTCTACGTTACTTATCAGTCTTTTATCTTTGCTTTTTTTCTTTTATAGCGGCCGTAAAATTTACTTTTATTATTGGGCGTATGTTTTTCTGCTGGATTTTTACCTTTTTTCGTCGAGTGGGTATCTGAATGAGTTTTTTAACCCTAAAACTTCATTTTTTGCATCTATTAATTGTTATCTGGTACTACTGACTGGCACAATAATGTTTCATGAATTATATATATATGATTTCCTGAAGATTAAGTTTTTAAAGAAGAAGTTTTTACAGATTATTCATTACGTGTTCGTCGGGATTTGTCTTTTACAGATACTATTTGTAGCCTTTTTGCCTGTACACCCTGTTCCGTTCTGGCTTATTTATTTTTACTTCGCTTTCAATGTTCTGCTATTTCTCTGGATGGGCATCTCAAGAAAACAAATTGAGGCTTATCTTTATTTGGCAGCTTCAGGGCCTATGTTTATTGCATTTTTACTGGTAGCCTTAAGTTCATTAAGTATTATACCTATTTTTTCGTTTCTTTATTATTATTCAAATATGGCTCTGGTGCTGGAATCGTTTGGGTTAGGGTTTGCACTGATTTATGTTTTTAATAAAGAAAAAGAAAAGATTCAGGCCGAACTCGAAAAAAACCGCTTGGAAACTACCCATAAAATACTGCTTGCCCAAGAAGAAGAACGCCAGAAACTGGCATTAGATTTACACGACGACCTCGGGGGGAGCTTATCGGTTTTAAACAGAGAACTCGACGAACTTAATCAAGAAAATAATAACATACTAAACAAGCCTCTGCAATTGGTTAACAAGATTGTAATTGACTTACGTACTATTTCGCACCACCTGATGCCCTCATCGTTTGAAGAAAAAGGGCTAAGAAGGGTAGTTGAGGAAAGTATCGAAATGGCTAACAGGCAATCTAAAACCAGTTTTATTTTTTTATGTAACGGCCAAGAAAAAAAACTGGCTATGGAGGCCGAAGTCAATATTTACCGTATCGTAAAGGAACTACTCAATAATACTTTAAAACACGCAGAAGCCAAAAATGTAGTCTTACAGATGATTTATTTTCCTGAACTATTGTATATTTCGGTAGAAGATGATGGAAAAGGCTTTGATTTTTCAGCGACAGAAAGTTGGGGAATTGGCATTAAGAATATAAATTTACGTGCCAGTTATCTGAAAGCGAACCTCAACATAGAATCAAGTCCGGGCAGGACGTTGATTAGCCTTGAAATACCCTATAATGCCGACCCCAATAAAGATTCTGTTAGTGGATGACCACCATCTCTTTAGCGATGGTTTGCAAAGTTTATTGCAAAATGAACAGGAATTTGAGGTTGTAGGGCAAATTTATGATGGTAATCAGGTACTTAGTGCTATTCAGCAATGCGCTCCTGATTTAGTACTTCTAGACGTAAACCTGCCTCAGAAGAACGGAAAAGAGTTAGCAGCTATTATTCTGAAAGATTTCGCCGTTATAAAAGTTATTATCCTGACCATGTACGACGAAACACAGCTAGTGAAAGATTTCGACAAAATGGGTGTACATGGCTATATTCTTAAAAACTCTACTAAATCGGAACTTCTTAGCGGTATTAACAGGGTTTTATCGGGCAAGCGTTTTTTTGACCCCAAATTATCAAGGAATATCCCGCAACCAACTTTGGTAGATGATGAGTTTATCAGGAAGTTTTCGTTAACGCCACGAGAAATTGAAATGATACGCCTTATAAAAAATGGCTTGAGTTCACAGGAAATTGCCGATATAGTGCATTTAAGCCTCATGACTGTAAAGACACATCGCCGAAATATTCATTTTAAACTCAAAACCGAAACAACAGCCGACCTGATTCGGTTTGCACATGAGAACGGGCTATAAATTGCCAATAGGTAGTCTGGCTAAGCACTGGTGTGTCAGGCTCCCATTATTTCTTTCCGGTGCTCTTTCCCCCAGTCAGACAGATTTTTGATTACGTATTGTAGTTTTTGCCCGTAGTCTGTTAGTTCGTATTCAACAGTTACGGGTTGGGTATCCATTACGGTTCTTTTAATGAGCTTATTCATTTCCATCTCCTTTAGTTCTTTACTCAGCATTTTATTCGATATACCGCTTACGTCTCTCAGAATATCGGAGAATTTCCTTTTATTATGATAGCAAAGAACAGCTATGATGGCTATTTTCCATTTTCCGCTAAGCACATCCATGGCATCATGAACCGCCATGATATTTTTTTTACAATCATCTTTGCTTATTGTGTTGTTTCTCATTGGTTATCTGGTTACTCAAATGTTACTGTTACTTTTTGTTACTTAATTACAAATATAAACAAATGTTTCTAGATTTGCCACACAAAATAAAAATTCAAGATATGGCTTTAATAGATAATTTGAAATGGCGTTATGCCACAAAGAAAATGAACGGACAGGTGGTTCCGAAAGAAAAACTGGATTATATTCTGGAAGCAGCAAGATTTGCGCCTTCATCGTCGGGCTTACAACCTTATAGGGTTTTTGTTATAAGTAACAGACAAATTCTTGAGCAAGTCAGGGAATTTGCTTATAATCAGAGTCAGATTACCGATTGTTCACATTTATTGGTGTGGGCTGCGTGGGACAGCTACTCGCCCGAGAGAATAGGCAATGTATTATCAAAAACGGCGATAGAGAGAGGCTTACCCGCAAACACATCAGACGATTACCAGAAAATGCTTTGGGGCTTATATGAACCTCTAGGCCAAGAATGGCATAAAAACCATTCGGCCAGACAGGCCTATATTTCTTTCGGGTTTGCTATTGCGGCAGCGGCTGAACAAAATGTAGATGCTACACCCATGGAAGGCTTTGATACTACTAAAATGGACCAGCTTCTTGGATTAGACAAACTAGGATTAAAGAGTGTAGTTATATTACCTATCGGATATAGGGCAGAGGAAGGCGACTGGTTACAGAATCTTAAGAAGGTAAGGACTGAAAAAGAAGAATTTGTAACTGAAATAGCTTAACTTAAAGCTAGCGGAAAACCTTCTGATATAACTTGCTGAAACATGCTCGGCAAGTTGTATCAGAAGGTTTTTTATGATGGAATACTAAAACTAGGAATTGTTAGGTTGTGGCTCAAAATGTTATGAAAAATTGAATAAATGAAATATGGGAGAGAAATTTGAAGTTCACACTTAAGTTTTCTTTGGTTTTGTAAATTGTGGTAGTTCTATAGATCCGCTACAGTTTTGAATTATAAAATCATTGTATTTTTCTTAGCTGTATTGATCCGATTTTTCTATTCTGAAAAGAACTTTTGATATAAATTCTTAAAAAAGAAACAATATTTCCTCTTAAAAAGAACTAGTAATGAATTTGAAAATATAATTATTCTAAAAAATAGAAAGCGAATCTAACTGTAGCGAATCAATTGAAACTTCACAGATGTAAAGCAATGCAGATACTCTAAAATATAAGTATCTAAATCGGATTTCAATTCCATGAGGTACGATTAAAGCTGTACTTCCTGTTGCAGGCCCCGTAAAAACATAGTTATTTCAATTCCATTAGGTACGATTAAAGCACTAACAGCAGAAGGCTGGAACGCTGGGGTAACAACATTTCAATTCCATTAGGTACGATTAAAGCGTTCGAGTCCGGCCACTTCCACAATCCCCCACCTGAATTTCAATTCCATTAGGTACGATTAAAGCAAAAATTGATAGAATAAATAAGTATGCTTTTGAGAAATTTCAATTCCATTAGGTACGATTAAAGCGGAATTGCCATGTTTCAGAAGTTGAGGCATTTTTTAATTTCAATTCCATTAGGTACGATTAAAGCAAAACCTAATTAACCTAAATAACCTATCGGTTAAATATTTCAATTCCATTAGGTACGATTAAAGCACAATATTGCCAACATTAGTAGCCCCCGCTGGCTTATTTCAATTCCATTAGGTACGATTAAAGCTACAATTAGGGCTTTTGCTTATATAATATTCTGTATATTTCAATTCCATTAGGTACGATTAAAGCTGGCCAGCTTGTACGTACTACCGCAACAGATTTACTATTTCAATTCCATTAGGTACGATTAAAGCATTCTTTTGTTTCTTGAGTTTTGTCTGTGGTTTGTTGATTTCAATTCCATTAGGTACGATTAAAGCTGGACAGGTACTAGCGGTTTTACGGACGACGGTAGATTTCAATTCCATTAGGTACGATTAAAGCTGGACAGGTACTAGCGGTTTTACGGACGACGGTAGATTTCAATTCCATTAGGTACGATTAAAGCTGGACAGGTACTAGCGGTTTTACGGACGACGGTAGATTTCAATTCCATTAGGTACGATTAAAGCATAGGGGATTCAGTTGGAAAGTCTCGCCAGTTTGTTGATTTCAATTCCATTAGGTACGATTAAAGCAGACTTGTATCAGTATGATGTTGCTCAAATGCACGAATTTCAATTCCATTAGGTACGATTAAAGCCTTTGAGCCTGTTTTTAGCCTTTCAGAAATACAGATATTTCAATTCCATTAGGTACGATTAAAGCAAATTAATGAGCTGGATTTTAAATAAAAAAATAAAAATTTCAATTCCATTAGGTACGATTAAAGCGGGTGGCGGGTCAGATGGCCAAGTCCTTGTAAAAAGATTTCAATTCCATTAGGTACGATTAAAGCAACCGCTCAATGTTCTTTCATTTTTGCACTTTTCAATTTCAATTCCATTAGGTACGATTAAAGCTTGTTCCGGTAGTGACAACGGGTGAGGTAGTTTCTAATTTCAATTCCATTAGGTACGATTAAAGCAATTGTTGCATCGTCATTTTCCCCATCTGCTGTGCTATTTCAATTCCATTAGGTACGATTAAAGCACTGCTCTTGGATTAAGTGCTTTATATCGTTGTGTAATTTCAATTCCATTAGGTACGATTAAAGCTACGGCCTTCAAGGGCAAGTATGTAGCTCCTACGGCATTTCAATTCCATTAGGTACGATTAAAGCTCAATCTTGCAATAATCTCCAAGAAACTTCAACGCCATTTCAATTCCATTAGGTACGATTAAAGCAGTAGAAAGTGCGTATGCTGTAAGACAGTTCTACGTAATTTCAATTCCATTAGGTACGATTAAAGCTACTATATTTAACACTAGGGTTTGCGCGTGTGGATGATTTCAATTCCATTAGGTACGATTAAAGCTAACCAGCCAACAAATAAACCAAGAGGATATAAAGAATTTCAATTCCATTAGGTACGATTAAAGCTTATCACTTTCGGATCGCCTTGTCAAGATTTTAGCAATTTCAATTCCATTAGGTACGATTAAAGCTGGTACAATCACTTTGCATAGTGATAACGAAGAAACATTTCAATTCCATTAGGTACGATTAAAGCGGCCTGGTCAAGCCCCTTAATAAAGGATTCAACAGGATTTCAATTCCATTAGGTACGATTAAAGCCTGCTTTCGCCTTCCATCAACTGCCAGAGTCTTCTGGATTTCAATTCCATTAGGTACGATTAAAGCATCGACCTTAATGCTCACTTCACCAGTGCGACAATAATTTCAATTCCATTAGGTACGATTAAAGCCATCTTCTTTACCCTTTCGCTTTCCTGCGACTGAGTAATTTCAATTCCATTAGGTACGATTAAAGCCTTGTTCCGCCAGTGCCTCCACTGCCGCCTGTTCCGGATTTCAATTCCATTAGGTACGATTAAAGCAGCCATTCAACAGCTCTGCATCAGAGCTCGTCGATAATTTCAATTCCATTAGGTACGATTAAAGCGGATTGGTTCAGGCAGCAGTTTGTGTCGTTTGTGCAATTTCAATTCCATTAGGTACGATTAAAGCCGTCGATTAAGGCATCAAAAGGAAAGCTCAGCGATGAATTTCAATTCCATTAGGTACGATTAAAGCTGCGGAATATTGCCCAAACGATGAGGCCCTATGGGCATTTCAATTCCATTAGGTACGATTAAAGCTCCTGCTCTGTTTTCTCTTCAGTAGTTCCTGCTTTTGATTTCAATTCCATTAGGTACGATTAAAGCCCGTCCAAAAAACGGCCTTTCTGATGTAAATAAAGCGATTTCTTACACAAAAACAAATAAAAAAATCGTCGGACTCCGATAATAAGTTTTTACCGGGAGTCCGACAACCATTGATTATCAGTGACTTACTACGCTTGACTCTATTTTACAAGATGTCAAAGAACAAAATTTTATTCATTTTCTCACGACCGACAACATCCCCTCATAAAAAATTATCCGTCGTCATCCTTTCTACACCCACTATTTCTTTATCCAGCCACTTCTGATCTCTACTTTTAAAGATAATGATGCTGTCAGCCTCTTCATTCATTATTTTTCTGGCACCTGCCAGCAATTCTTTTAATTTTATCTCTGTAATTTCTCCCTCAAACACCGAATTCTGTATCCAGTTCAGATACTTTCGGCAATGCTTTAGCATCTTGCCCACACGTTTTTCGCCGATGTCATAAACCAGAATTACATACATTTACTTTAAAATTAGCCAGAGAATTAAAAATTTATACCCTACCACAACATCTTAAACGGCTTATACTCCTCCATGCCCAACAAGTGCTTTTGTAACTTATAACACTCCAGCTTAATCAGGTGCTTATAAGACACATTCCTGCTCAGCTTCCGGTGCTTAAAAGTCTCTTTCAGTTTTTCTTCAAAAGCCTGAACAAACGTCTTTCTGGCCGAATCTTTCATTACACACGCATTCAACTCCTTTCTGAAATCACTCGCTTTTATCTGACGTTTATTCAGTACCGTAAATATTATTCTGTCAACTATCATAGGCTTAAAAATCTCTGCCACATCAAGCGCCAGAGAATAACGCCGATACCCGGGTTCATGTAGAAAACTAATCGTCGGATTCAACTGAGTATGATAAATCTGGCTTAAACAAGCCGTATAACACAACATATTCCCAAACGAAATCAACGCATTTATCTCGTTATTAGGAGGTTGTTTGGTCCGGCTGCCCATCTCAAAATCATTGATTATCAGGTCGAATCCGGCGTAATACGCCTGACGGATATTTCCCTCTATGCCCATTAACTCATCAATTCGGGTAGTGCCGGCAATCAGCGACTGATAACCTACGATTCTGTCGATATACTCGCTCAACCCCCTACCCCGATTAGTATAATATGTAAGATTCTTCAACATATTAAAAGCAGCTCCCTCAACAAACTTCCTCGCAATCAACAGCCGCTTTTTATCAGAGCTATAATACCGCGTTTGCTCAATCTGCATTTTTCCCGCCAGCAGATAATCCTTCGACATAAACGAACCTGTATAATGCTCGTAATAATCAAAGAAATGCACCGATACATGGTTTTTGCCCAAAAAATTATACAACGCCGAGTTCGCATCCAGACTCCCAAAACAATAGATATTCTCTACCGTTTCAATCGGTATATAGCGCGTCTGCCCCTCCCGATTATTTTCGTCAACAGGCGTGAAACTCAGCGTATTATCTTTGCGCGACATCCGCCCCGGATTAAACAAATAATACGTTTTTTTCATAGCATTGTTCTATTCTTCGCCTACCCAGCAAAACTCAAAAAAACTGCACGACCGGCACTGGCTCACCGGAAGCCGCTCCGGACAACCCTCCTGTTGTACAATAGCATGGGCCCTCACAATCTGGCTTTCTAACTGTTGTTGGTTGTCAGTAGTCAGGTTAACTCTTTCTGTTATACGTAACTTCGGATACTCTATCAGACCATACTCTGCCCTGATACCATTCAGCCGCAACACATACAGATAAAACTGCACCTGCGCTATATGCGCCTGCTCTTTAGCCGCTGATTTCTTCACCTCATGCACAATACCCAGATGAGGGTCAAAGAAATCAATCTTGGCAGCCAGTTCGATCGGCGTGTCAGTAGCACACGGGAGCAACCCGGAGACCTCGATTTCTGTCCACCGTTCGGCCCGTTGCGGATAACTCTCCAACCCGATAAGCCGACCCTCAGCCACTACCTCAGAAGTATGCTCCATCCTGATGCCATGGGCATGCAGCCAGACCTTCCGACGGCAAAGCATCAGGTAGTTGATGAGGGTAGCGGTGATGGGCATGGTTAAAGAAAAGGTAAGTCTTTTAGAACTTACCTTGAATTAGTTATTTAACTTGATTTTCGTAGTCAAATTCAGAAAGGATTTTAACCAAATGCTCCTCTGCTTTTTCGAGGGCATCTGCACTCCCAATTGAACCAGCAATGTAACTTGAAGCAATTGGAGTGACAAAAATATCTGCTTTAGTTGTTTCATCAATTTTTGGTACAGCAGTTGGCCTTTCTCGGTCATCTCGCAACTCTCCTCGTATGGCATAAGCAATTTGATTTGCATTATCACTAATGGCTAACGCGACAGTTTCCATTAAGCTAAATGTACGAGCTTGATTTGATGTTATTCTCCAGTTAATTAAAGCGCTTGCTAATTTTGGAATAATTTCCTCTCTTTTCTCTTTTGGACATATCAAGCAATTGCCAAAAATATTTTTACCTTCTACCCAACCTTGTTCTCTTAATTTTGCTTCGATTTCAGGAAACAATTCAGGTTCCAGTTTATTAGTAGAAACACAAAATAACGTACGCAAATCAATAGCAATGTCATAGCTAAATAAACCGGATGCACGTGTTTGGTCTTGAATAAAAGCTCTATTTGGCAATGAACGGTGGTTGGAAGTCAACCAGTTATTCAGTTCTTCATCAGATAATTTTGATCCTCTTTTTTTATTTTCAAACCAGTAAACCTCAACCTTGTGATGTTCAGGATGAGAAGTCCTGTCAAATGTCAAATTCTCTGTTGGATATTCCACACCACCAAGCAAAGGATGTAAAGGCCTCATAGCTGAAATAGACAAAGGGCTACGTCTTTTTACTGTGAAACTACCGCTTTCAGCTTTCATAAAACCTCCCAATAGTTGGTCTGCGAAAGATGGGTCACAAGGTGAATGTGGTTCTTTTTGGCTTGCTTTATTATCTTTTTTATCAATTTCCCAATTGAAAGTCATAGCAGCAAATGGCAACTCTAATGCCTCAATTATAGAACGTTTTACTTGTTGCCCACTTGAGTATGCCATTCTTTTTCCAAATTGTGGATCGATATAATACTTTTGTCCTTCATTAACAGCAAAAACAGTATGCTCAGCATGGCGTAAGCCTCTTAGATAAATAAATGGTTTCATATCTTTTTTTAATTTTAAATTTTTGTTTTTTGATAATAGTACTCAAATCTGATAAGTGTATTAAACAGTGGAAAGTTATCAGATGGCATTTTCAATATCTGTACTACAACGTCTTTAAAAGTGTCTCCATTTTCTTTACTTATAATATCGACTAATCCATCAATAAAGTCTTTAATAGTTCTCGTCTCCATTATTTCTTTTGATGTACGATTTTGCGTTGTTTTTGTTTGTTCTCTGCCACTTTGATTTGATTCTAAATCAATCAGTGTCTTAGCCACATCTGAGGCTAGTTGTAATAATTCTGTTTTGTTCAACATTGCCGTAATCCAAATTTGATATAGTTGAAAAATTTGAAATGAATTTTTGTCTGAAAATTTAAATTCTTTACCCTGAGCAAAATCAACAGAACCTTTGGGCATAAATTCACGCAGACCTCTTGGCTCTAGTGCTTTTAACCCTATTGTTCCTATTTTGCAGGCACTTTTGAAATTGTAAAATGTCTCTAATTCACTTATCTGTTTCCGATTTAAAATAACCTCACTTTTATTAAGGAATATTTTATCATTTAACTCGTACAGGTATTCGACTTCAGGTAGATAAATATTGATAAAACCTAAAGTGGTGTTAGTTTGAGAAAGATTGTATGCATAAGCAGTGATTTCTCCATGAAATCGTTTTGTTAAAGAGAATATTACCATCGACCATGATTTAGTAGGGATAGCCATATTACCTTGTACTTCTGATATTTCTACAGAGAATCCATCAAGAGGTCTGTCTTTGTTGAAATCATCACTAAATAGGTGAGTTACCCATTGTCCATTCCATGTCTCAATTTGCTTATCTTTTACATTTGGAGTTTGATTCAGATATTGTCTATAATATTTCCACCCTTCAAAGAGAGAAAATAATATTTCTTCTTCTTGTAAAAGCATAACAAATCCGCCACTTACGCCAATTCCTAATGCTTGTCCAATCCATGAGGAATAAATTTCTTCTTCATTAGGTGAATGATATGAGTTTGTAACTTGCCCTGATGTAGTAGCAGTTACTGCTCCTGCAGCATAGCCAACGTAAGTTGAACCACTGATTTTATTATTTCTAATATCCTCTCTTAATCGATTCAATCTAAATATTGATTCTTTTTCATCATTAGCAAGTTGGTTCTTGCTAACTGCTTGAAAGAAAGTTGAGCCATGCACATGCATCAAATGTCTTTCACTGTCAAAAAACAAAGGAAAAAATACTTCATCAAAAAATTGCTTTGCAGAATAATCCTGAGTTTTCTTTTCTTTTTCTTTATATAGTCTCAGAAATTTTTTGCCGATATAACTTGTATACATATCTATAAAAAGGGATTATGTTCGACTAATTGTAAGCCTAATATTTTATACATTTCTTCTTCCTGTGGTACTACAAATGGGTAAGCACCAATTTCTAACTGTTCGTATTTCATTTTTTGTCTTGTAATAGTTTTGTAATTCACTGGTATTTCCATCATAATTCGTTCTTCCCAGTTAGCAGTTAGGTATTTATCTCTATCACACTCCAGAATACAAGTAGCACTTTCAATTTCCAATGCCTCAACAATCACAGCTTTTTTATAATTTGTCAATTCTTTAATAGTATAGCCATTATCTCTATAAATAAGGTGTGTTTCTATTGCCTTTAAATCTAATGAAGGGAATACTTCATCAATTTTTTTTTGTAGTGTGTGTTCTTCAAGTACATCAAAATTATCTGGAAGTTGCTCATAACTTGCTCTAACTATCTCCATCTTATAGGGCAAAACATTACCAATGGGTTTTATTACATGCACAGGTTTATATTTTCCAATAGTGTCTTTGCTTCGTTTCCTGTTTACCCGCCCAAATCTCTGTATAAGTCCATCTAACGGGGCAGCTTGCGTTATCATTCTATCGAAACTTATATCAAGACTTACTTCTACAACTTGGGTAGAGATTACCAGACAAGGCGTTAAACCATTTCCATATATTTCACTACCGTCTCCATTAAATTCAGTTTTCAGCCGGGTTTCTAAATCAACTCTATCACCTCTTCTAAATCGGCTATGAATTAGCATCATATCTATTGCAGGAAATTTTTTCTTAAAATCCATATAAGCGTCTTGTGCTTTATTAATGGTGTTATAAACCATCAAAACCTTTTCTTTATCGTCAAAAGCTTTGCTTAGAATATCAGGAATGATATCTTCATTTTCAATTTTTGATACTTGATGTCTATTAAATGTATCTAAGATTTCATCAGATAGTTTTACTTCATAAACATTATCTTCACCCCCTAAAATCTTCTTAAGTTCGTTATATAAAATACTTGGCATTGTAGCAGTACCAATATGAATTCTGCAATTAAATCTTAGTAAGGTCTTTACAATTTCTAACACCATGCTTCTTGAATAGTCAGAATATGTATGAATCTCATCCAGGATTACATCAGTCCCCTCTAAATCTAAAATCATAGTTTCAAAACCAGAAGTACCAAAGATAATAGCGGCTAATTGGTGCGGAGTAAGCACTTTAATTGCTGAACCTGCCAAAGGCTGTAAAATTTGTTCATCAATTTTTCCTCTAGCTATTATTTTAGAGGTAGCATGAAGTAAACGAATGTCTTTATTGGGTACTGTTTTGCATATACGTTCCCACATAGCATTAATACTTGCTTGAAATGGGAGAGTATAAAAAACTCGCCCATAGCATCTACGCAAAAGAAAATCAGTTTTACCCGCACCTGTTGAGGCAACAACTAAAGTATGTCTTCGAGAATCATTAGTTGAAATTTGAGAAAGTGGATAAATATCACTTTTTCGCTTTTCATCATGATAATAAGCTAAATCTGGTCTCTCAAAAAGTGGTTTTAATTTTTCTTCTGTCGAATGCATAAATGCGGAGGCAAAATGGTCGGCAGATTTTAACAAACCACGCGCAGGAGAAAAATTAAAACTTTTCTTTTTGCAATACTTGACAGCATAAAGAATAGCGTTTTCTGCATCTTTTCTTGAAATAGCAACTGTAGGCAATTGAAAATACTGTAAAATTTGAATCCCATAAGGATACCAGATTTCCCAATCTTTTAAATGATTATCAATCATTTCATCACCTTCTTTTTGCATTAAATCTAAAATTCCTCTTCCTGTTGGGTCATCTTGAATTGATTTATGATGAGCAACGACTAAATCAATCAAAGAATCCCATTCATAGGAAGGAAAACATGGTAAAAAAGCCAAAGATGATATTTCGTGGCGATGTGTAAAATCCCATTCTCTATTTTCAACAAGGGTAGTACCATTTATTTTATTGATTTTTCTTTGAAAATGTGGATGTGCCTTCCCCAAATCATGTAATATAGCTCCTTTTTTAGCAATTTCAACATCAAAATTGAAGGCATATTTTTGAGCAAATAACTCTATGGCTTTAGATACTTGTTGGGTATGCTCCAATAATGTTAAACTCCCATAATTGATACTTTTAGCCAATATTTTGTTGAGAGGTAGCATATTAACTTCTAATAGGGTTTCCAAATACTCTTAATTCTCCAAACATTTCCGTAGCATTATTATAACGATTGTGTCCTACTTTAAACCCATTTTCTACATCTGTAAAAACAAGTTCAAATCCTTCAATTTCATCAAATTCTATACTGCTAAATTCCAAAAGTTCGATAGGAAACAACAAATCTTCATTTCGACACAGACAAACGGTTTGTGATAGTGCAGTTAAGGCATCATCCCTATTATCAAAAGCCAAATACAAATTAGGATTAAGCATAACGCCTCTATTTAAAATCCCTAAATTGGTTTTCCAAATACCTTTTTCTTTATTTGCAGTAAATCCGCCTTTGGACCAAGTCCTTTCTTGTTGAATATCAAGTCCTTGATAGTTGAGTCGATAACGTTTTATTTTCTCAATTTTTCCATTATATTTTTCAGCAAGCAACTCCGGAAACAACTTCTTCTCTATTCCCTCCACAATAGATGGTGTTAAAAATTGCTGAGAGAAAGTTTCGCTATCTCTTACCGCAGTCCACGGCTTTATAAATCCGAATTGTCCACTATATTTTACTACATAATATTTTTCCATAAGCTTAATTTTTAGATTAATGAGCCAAAACCAATCCCTGTTGAATTGCCAACACCTACATTCCAAGCAAAAGCAAGTTGTTCTGGTGTACCTTTTATAATTATTGGACAAATTGAACCTTTATTTTTAACTCCCTTATACATGCAACCTTTAATGTGCGGATTGGGAAAAGATTCATCAAATCTTACTTCAATATCACTACTTGGAAGGCCAGCTTGTTTGAGTTTATTAGTAAGTGTCTGCGTTAGAAAAAGATTAGCTTCAATATCGTTATAGAAGTAAAACTTAGAGTTTTTACTTTCCAATTGAAGCCGTTTAATAAAAACAGGACTACCAACAGAAAAAGAATGTTCAGTATTAAATGTTGGTTCTTTCTCAAGGCTTAAAGAAATAATCTTCATACCCCATCCAAAATCGTTATCTGCTTGAATGCTTTTAATAATCTGTTTAATAAGATTATTATCAAAACAGCTAATAAAATACTGGCTACCATTAGTAAACATAAGCCCTTTTTCCCCTCTTTGCTCCCCATTTTTAAGCCATGAGAATGAATAAAGAGATTGTTTGTTATGAATTTCATTTTTGCCTAGCCAATAGTGCAGTTTACTAACTTGCCGTTCTTGGTAGTTAAAAGGTACTACCTCTTTATTTCTTGATAGGTGAATGTGTAATCTCATGATTATAAATAATTTTTATGTTCCAAACCTAAACCCCTAACTAGGGCAATATTTACCCCACCACTAAAAAAACTAAAATCTTATCTCCCTACTCTTCCTCCTTATATGTTCAATCAATGATTCCGGCTCAATAATCGCCTCAATGTGTGCATAGTACCCAAGAATAAAATTGGCCAGCCCCAAGAATTTATCATTCACTTTGCAGGCAAAATCATACAAGTCATCTTGTTCGGCACAAGGCTGTATATACGCCTGAGCCAACGGGAAGCGTTCTATCAATTCGTTCAGGGCTCCCGTCTTTAGTTTCAGATGCACAAACACCTGCTGGTCGCTCACAATCCTGAATGGGTCCGTGGCAGCCACATAATGCTTACCTTGATGCTTCCATGAAGCATCTAATACTTTTACCTTCTCAATTCTCGAAATCCTGAAATGCCGTATTTCCTGTTTGCCTAAATCAAAAGCATGAAGTATATCTTCTTTTATACTGATGTTGAAAGGCTCTACCAGTCGGTCACTTACCTTACTGCTCATCGTCGAGCGATAGTTGACTAATTGTACTACTCGTTTTTGTTTTTTGGCCTGTTCAAGCAAATTGGCTTTGGTAAGAAAAGTCTTTGAGAATAGGCTGCTCCCCAGTTTTGATACATCATAAATCGTTTCTAGTTTGGCTCTTATTTTCTCCAGACGTTTATCTGTTGCATTGGCCTGAATCAGGGCAGTTAACAAAAAATCCTTCTCTGACTCCGTAAAAAACAGTACATCTTCAAGGTATTCTGCCGACTGACCAGGAGCAATGGCATACCTATTTTGTTTATCGTGCTCAACCAGAAAATAAGCATTCTTTAGCTCCTCAAAATCATTTTTAATAGAATCGGTGCTTACCCCATATTTGGCAGCCAGCATCTTTATCTTATAGTAATAAGGTTGTTCCAGTAAATTTCTTAGAACACTCAGAAGCCTGTTTCTGGGGCTATTATCATGAAAAACGTTCATCAGCCTGTTGTTTATAGTATGTCACAAAACCCCATCCCTGCCGACGAGGTAAATTTGCCAAAACCGCCGTAAAAGCCTACTTCTACTATCTGTGGAGGGGCATTCAGCTCAAAAACAAAGTTTTCATAGCCCCTTATTCTGGTTTCATCGTCCCGGCCCTGCTTGATGGCAATCAGTTTCGACCGCATCTTATCCGTGTCAACCAGTTTAAAATTGATGAGCTTTTCGAGGCTGGTATTATCCATTTGTATGCCTTTACCATAAACAGACTCATATTTGTCGAGCAGATTAATGGCAAAATATCGGGCAAATTTGGGATCAGTAGGCGGTAGATAGTCATCATTGCCGTCGGCGCGTTTCTCAGCAATCACCATAGGTGAGGTAGCTCTATATCGCTTTGTAGTAGCATCCGCAAGAGGTATCGCCAATGACTCAACAGACTCTATCACGAAATCTGCCTGATATTTTTTATTATAAATACTGATGCGCTGATTTTTGAAAAACCCGACAATAAAATCCTCGGCAGCTTTATCAATAAAGAATGAAACTGTAATGTATATAGGTTGGTCAGAAAGCAGAATAAAATCCTCACCCTTTTCAATAGGTCTGGCTTTGTGCGGTATGTCGAATTTTGAAAAAGTGAAGTGCTTAAAAGTCTTGGCCGAATTCTGCAGCTGATACCCATGCTGGTGCAGAAAAGCAGAATAATCAGCATCAGATTCATGAATATGGGCATATACCCGACTTGAAAACGGATAATTATAATTAAGTGTAAGTTTCTGTCGGGAGGTTTGAGGTCGTAACGTCAATCTAAATCGCATCAGCAGGTTGTTTTGTTATTCAATATTAGGATTGATTGTTCAGACTATCAAGTTTTAAGAGGAAAATTTGTTTCTATTTGATTTCATCCATCAAGAAAGATAATTTGTTGGGATAGGTTAGAAATCTCAATTCTATCTACTTTGACTGTTGTATTTCTACAATAAAGGGTTCACAATAGTCAGTATTGATTTTAGGATATCTGACTTTAATATTTGAACGCTTAGCCAGTGGGCAAAGCTGATGGTTCTTACGGGTTAAGGCTAAATTAATGGGGGTTTTTCGGGGGTCGAAGGGAGGGGGAAAATAGGGGTATCTTAAATAAAGACAAAAGCAAAAGTGTAGAAAGATAAGTTTCTACATTTCATAGCATCTTCACGGTTAAGTTTCTACAATCTACATACAAAAACAGTACTCAATAAAAATGCCTGTAAGTAGGTGATTTTCAGAATCTTACAGGCATTTTTGGTTATATAAGTGCTTTTAAAATCTTGATATTATCTTTCTACTTTTATATATAATATATTGACTATAAGTGTTTTACATGTAGAAAGACAGAAAGTTAAAATGAGGAGACTTTTTTTGTGTTATTAACTAATACAGAATATTAACTAAAGAAAAAGCCCGATTACAGCAATGAACAATCGGGTTTTACTATGCTATACAGAATATTATTTTAAACTCTCTTACTAATACCAAATATTATATTTTGGATTTTTGCTTTTTTCTTTAGTTGCGAAAATTTATAACGAAAAATAATACTGGGAAGTAATCATGAAAGTTAAAATATCAATACTCAATCCATAATTAAAAAAAATCCCTAAAAATAACTTCAAAAATTTGTTTTTTAAGAAAAATCAATATACCTTCAAATAAAGATTTTTATACCGATTTCTACTTCCATTTCTAATTTTATAAACCAACAAAAATTATGAGCAATCGCCAAGAAAAAAGCAAAAACTATCATAAAGGGGAAGATGATAGAAGAAAAAAGAAATTTAATCCACCGTCAGGAGGAACAAATAGAACTGCGTCAACAGCAACTGGAGTAGTAATAGGCACAGCAATTGGAGGCCCTGTTGGGGGCGCTATTGTTGGTGCTCTTGGGTATTGGCTCGGGGATAACCCTAAAGAGGAAAGAAGAAAGAACGGAAATAAGAATGCCTATAAAGCAGGACACTATAGGGGTGGAAAAAAGTAATTTAACTATTACCTTCTAAACACAAATCAAATATAATTTATATTTGATTTGTGTTTAATTTATATAACATTATATCTAAGTGCTGCTCAAAAATTCTACCAACTCGCATCATAAGCTTTCTTCTCTAAAAACAACCCAAGTTTTCTCAGATAAATTTCGGTAGTCTCTAAGGATGCGTGCCTATTCATTTTTTGAATTAGCTTTATATCAACCCCTGCCAAATAAGCAAAGATGTTTCCTGTATGCTTCCATGAGTAAAGAACAGTAGCACGATGAACGTAGATGCCTAATCGCTTTAGCATATCCCTGTGTAGATTAGTTGCTGTGTTAAGTCCTAATTTCGTTTTGGATGGTTTGCAGTCTTCACCAAAAATGTAATAATCACTTGGATTCTGCATTATCTTATTTTCAATAATAATATCTAATAGTGGCTTTATTATAGGTACAGTTTCTGTCCTTTTATTTTTCGATATTTCCCCACTTACTTTAATAGTTCGCGTTCTTAAATCTATATCTTTAATTTTAAGGTTAATCAATTCGGTTGATCTTATAAATGCGTAAAATATGAACCTTGTCAAAGCATATAAAGCAGGATTGTTCGCTTGTAGATGGTCTTCAATAATGGCTTTTTCATAATCTGAGAAAGGATAGTTTAAATCTGATTCTGTAACCTTTAGTTTATCTTCATAGTCCTTGAAATAATTAAATTCGATTAGGCTACTTTTTGCTAAGTGAGTGAAAACGGCTTTTAGATGTGAAACTGTTGTTTTTTTGTATGAAGTAGATTTTTGAAGGCTTTTAGTAAAATCTGAAATCATAGAATGATTGATGTCAGATATTGAGAGAGATTTTTTAGCCAAATAAGCATTTAAAAGTTTACAGGCAGAAAAGTAGGTCTTTTTAGATTTGGGTCTTATTTCGTTTGAGATAACTAAATCGGATAAAACTTTATCGGAGATTTCTAAAAAGTTTTTGAGTTCTTTCTTCTTTTCCTTTTTGGGCGGTTCGTAGATAATGCCCTTTTGCAACTTCTTGTCAATTTTAGTAGATAATTCTTTGGCCAACTGATAGTGATAATCAGCATTTTGGGGGTTAGTCGGCAGCCAAATTCTTTTGGTTTCTAGTTTTTTTCGTATCTGATTGAATAATCCGTAGTCAATAAACCATCTTTTGTCACATCTCCCCCGCAATCATTAAGTTTGCAAAGTTTCACGGTGGTCAATTCTTCAATATCAAACTCCCTTAAATGAACAAACGCAAGTACCTCATTATAAGACACTTGCGTTTGTTTGTGGTAATGGACGGAATCGAACCGCCGACACAAGGATTTTCAGTCCTTTGCTCTACCAACTGAGCTACATTACCTTATTACCACCATTCCCCGTTGTTTGGGACTGCAAAATTAGACAAAAACTTTTTAACTACAAATTTCTTGCAAAAAAAATCTTAAAAATTTTCTTTACTCTTGCTTTATCCAAAATTTGACTATATTTGTAATGGTATGCTTGCATACTAATATAGCGCGTAAAACGACTTTTTGTAACAAAACCGAATACTATGCAAATCCTGTCACAAGTCTTGTTTGTTATTGCACTTGGCGTAGCGGCCTATTTTATTAGCCGTCGGGTAATCCTTATCAAAAAAACTATTCAACTTGGGCGTGCCGAAGACCGTACAGACCAACCCGCCGAACGCCTGAAAACTATGCTCCTGATTGCGTTCGGGCAAAAGAAAATGTTTAACCGACCCCTCGTAGGATTCATGCACTTCATTATTTATGCAGGTTTCCTGATTATTAATATCGAAGTACTGGAAATAGTACTCGATGGTATTCTTGGTACACACCGGCTTTTTTTTCCTTTTCTGGGTGGGTTTTATTATTTTCTCATCAATTTCTTTGAAATACTGGCCTTAGGCGTGCTGTCGGTTTGTGTAATCTTTTTGCTCAGACGCAACGTAGTGAAAGTACAACGCTTTCAGGAAAGCCGGCACCGAGAAATGAAAACATGGCCCCGTACAGACGCAAACCTGATTTTAACCATAGAAATCTTGCTGATGTGGGCATTCCTAAGCATGAATGCCGTAGACTCTTTGCTGCAAGCCAGAGGGGTCGGGCATTATGCCGAAGCCCTCACAGGTAGCTTTGCCATCAGTCAATGGCTTCAACCCTTATTCAGCGGCTGGAGTACCGACACCCTCATCGTTTACGAACGTGCCGCATGGTGGTTCCATATTCTGGGCATTATGGGTTTTGCCTTGTATGTTACTTATTCTAAACATCTGCATATTTTTCTGGCGTTTCCGAACACTTATTTTTCTAACCTCAAGCCTAAAGGCGAAATGCCCAATATGCCTGCTGTAACCAAAGAGGTGAAAATTATGCTTGGCCTTGACCAACCCGACGAAACCCCTGCCGAAGTAGGTCGTTTTGGCGCAAAAGATGTAAGAGATTTAAGTTGGAAAAACCTTATGGACGCTTATAGCTGCACCGAGTGCGGCCGATGCACCTCGGCTTGCCCTGCCAACATTACAGGCAAAAAATTATCGCCACGCAAAATCATGATGGACACGCGTGACAGACTGGAAGATATTCAGAAAGGCTGGCTCAAAAACGGAGAAGACTATGACGACGGCAAAACCCTGCTGGGCGACTACATTCTGGAAGAAGAAATTCTGGCTTGCACTACCTGCAACGCCTGCGTTCAGGAATGCCCTGTTAATATTTCACCGCTTGATATTATTCTGCAACTACGCCGGTACAAAGTCATGGAGGAATCGTCGGCACCGGCTTCATGGAACATGATGTTTTCAAATCTGGAAAATAATATGGCTCCCTGGAAATTTTCTCCCGGCGACAGATTCAACTGGGCAGACAATCTAAAATAATTGACCGTTAAATAAAAAAACTACTATTTTCAGCCGAGAGTAGTAGTTTTTTTATGGTATTGAATTATTTTAATGCCTAAACATTTTGCACTTAGGAAATATTTTTTTTAACTTTACATAGGCTTTAAAAAATATGATGTGGCATATAATTTGCCTATCATTAATTAAGAAGCCTTAATTTTTAGCCTAATTGTGCATTTTGCCTCTAACCTCTCATGAAAAAATTTAATTCATCCATGTTTTTACAATGGATAGTATTTATGCCATTGTTATTACCATTGGCCGTTGTAAGCGGGGCATTTGATGGTATCAAGCGTGTTTTTGAGCAGGCTACCTCTGATATTATAGAAAAAGAAATAATATCATAAATTAGTAGGACGCTTTCCTTTAATCAAAGAAAATTATCTATCTGGCTTAAAGACTCTCTCTTTAAAGCTCTGTGTGATATATTGCTTTTTTTATCAAGTAAATTTCTGAACAACATTTTTCAGTTGTGGTAGTGACAACACACCCGACTGACGCCATTTTAGTTCGCTGTTCTGAAATAACATAAGCGTAGGCACGCCCGATACCTTATATTTTGAGGCTAGTTTGGGGTTTCTGTCAACATCAATCTTGACAATTTTCAGCTTATCGCCGGTTTCTTCTGCCAATTGTTGAAGCGTAGGAGATAATACTTTGCAAGGCCCGCACCATTCAGCAAAAAAATCTATCAGAATGGGGGTCTCTGAGGCTATGAGTTCTTCAAAAGTACCTGTCATAGTTGTATGTTTTTTTCTAAGCAACAAATTACCGGCCACTAAGGTTTCGGCAAAATAATTATTTATTACAAACCCTCTACAAATATAGCTCCGAACCTGTTTTAGCCAGATTTTCGGTAGCCACAAGCCTTTTGCATCATAAATATTAATTCTGTATTTATGTTTTACCCAAGCAGCCATTCTTGCTTAGGTAACGTCTATTTTACCAAAAGCCTGATTCTTCCTGTATATTTGTGCATATTTTCTGGCGAAGTTTTACTCCATGGCTTTCTGAATTTTGCAATCATTAAGTGCGTATGAAAAAATACACCTCTATTTTACTAACACTACTCTTATTGGCTACGGGCTTGGTATCTGCCCAGAGCCTTCCCAAAAATCAGGACTTATTCAAGGCCATGGCGCTTGCTAATGAGTATTTTATGCTGAAATGGCCCGATGTTTCCAAACCTATTGTACGCCCCGACCGCACCCGCCCAAGTAATATCTGGACGAGGGCCGTCTATTATGAGGGCCTTCTGGAGTTTTACAAAATTGACCAACAAAAACGGTATTATGACTACGCAGTAGCTTGGGGAGAAGCCCACAAATGGGGCCTTCGTAATGGAGTAACCACCCGCAATGCCGACGACCAAGCCTGTGGGCAGGCATATATTGATTTATACCTGCTCGACCCTCAGCCCGAACGTATCCGTGATATTAAGGCATCGATTGACAGCCTACTGAATAGCCCCAAAAAAGACGACTGGTGGTGGGTAGATGCCCTCCAGATGGCTATGCCTGTAATGGCTAGGCTGGGCGTTATTTATGAAGACAACCGCTATTTTGAAAAAATGTACGAAATGTATATGTACACCAAAACTCAGCATGGCGACAAAGGTCTATATAATGCTGCCGAGGGCTTATGGTGGCGTGACAAAGACTTTGACCCACCTTATGTAACTCCTGACGGAAAAAACTGCTATTGGTCACGCGGGAATGGCTGGGTAGTAGCGGCTCTGGTACGTGTGCTTGACATCATGCCTAAAGATGCGCCACACCGCCAAGAATACGAAAAAACGTATCTGGAAATGATGAACGCCCTCTTACCCTTGCAAAGAACTGATGGTTTCTGGAATGTAAGCCTGACCGACCCTACCGATTTTGGCGGCAAAGAACTCACAGGCACCTCATTGTTTGTTTATGGCATGGCATGGGGTATTAACAAAGGGCTGCTCGACCGTAAGAAGTTTTATCCGCCAGTGGCAAAAGCTATTTATGCTATTCTGAACAACTGTATTCATCCGAATGGATTTCTGGGCTTTGTGCAAGGTACAGGTAAAGAACCTAAAGACGGCCAACCTGTAACTTATGACAAAGTACCCGACTTTGAAGATTTCGGGCTGGGTTGTTTCCTGCTGGCTGGTACGGAGGTAAGTAAAATTAAGCGATAATTTTACTGTTTTGGTATAAAAATTCGGGAAAAACGCAGCTATGCTTCTAACTGATAGCTGCGTTTTCCATTTAATTTTCTAATTTTGATGGCAGACAACGCGTATAGCTATGAAAATCTTGGTAATTGAAGATGAGGTAAGAACTATTCAACTTATTAAACAGGGGCTGGAAGAACAGCACTGGGAGGTTGACATAGCCTACGACGGAGCCATGGGTTTTCAGTTAGCTACACGCCACCCATACGCCTTGATTATATCTGATATTATATTGCCCGGCATGAATGGCTTGGAACTTTGCCGGAAACTCCGCGACGGAGGCGTGGTGTCTCCTATTTTGCTACTGACTGCCTTAGGCACTACCGACGATAAAATTGAAGGGCTGGATGCCGGAGCCGATGACTATCTGGCCAAACCTTTCGAGTTTAAAGAGCTAATGGCGCGGGTAAGAGCCTTAACACGCCGTAATATCGGTATTATGCAAACAGCCAATACGCTGAAAGTAGCCGACCTCGAAATGGACCTCGACACCAAAACAGTTATACGGGCAGGGCAGGAAATTACTCTTACGGCTAAAGAATTTGGTTTGCTGGAATATTTTATACGGAATCAGGGAAGGGTTATTTCAAAAGCTGAACTGGCTGAAAAAATCTGGGATGTTACTTTCGACACCGGCACGAATGTAATAGAAGTATACGTAAATTTTTTGCGCAAGAAAATAGATAAAGATTTTGAGCCGAAACTGCTTCATACCCAAATCGGGATGGGCTACGTGCTTAAAGTAATTGCCTGATGATAAACATCCGCTCACGGCTCACCTACCAGTTTGTAGTGCTGGTTACGGCTATTCTTCTGCTTTTTTCGTCGGGGGTATATTTTTTCAGTAAACTATACCTCGAAAAGCGTTTCTTCAAACGCCTGCAAGACCGTGCCATTACTACCACCACCCTACTGTTCGATATTCAGGCGGCTGATACAACCGTAATCAAACTCGTAAATGTGTCAGACAAAGAACTACTCACGAACGAGAGTATCTCGGTTTATAATGAAAAACTTCAACAGTTTATTTTTTTTACGCACCCGTCCGACACCAGTTTTCACCAGAAATTATTACCCGGAATACTCACGGGTTCGGCAACCACCTACATCAGCCATGACGACTACCAGATTCTGGGCATTCACCTGACCAATGCCGGCAAAGGTAATTGGGTAATTGTGAGTGCCATTGACCAAACCGGAAAAGATGCCCTGCAAGACCTACGGAAAATTCTGGTGGTAATGATACTGGCAGGCATATTAATGTTGGGGGTTTCGGGCTGGATGTTCGCTAATAGGGCATTAGCTCCTGTATCTGATATTATCCGGCAGATAAACCAGATTTTTCCGCGTAATGTAAAAAAACGAGTAGAATACTCTAACCCCGACGATGAAATCGGCACCCTTGTAGCCACTTTCAACCAGATGCTTAACCGTGTTGAAGAAGCCCTTATTACCCAGAAAATGTTTATCGCGAATGTATCGCACGAGCTAAAAAACCCGCTTACCAAAATCTATTCGCAGATTGAAATAACCCTCATGCAACAACGCACGCCCGAAGCCTACGAGCGTAGCCTTAAATCATTACAGGAAGATACCCGCACACTCACACAGCTAACCAACGCCTTGCTTAATCTGGCAACGGTAGTGGCCAATGCCGAAAACGTTAAGTACGCACCCATTCGGCTCGACGAACTCTTGTGGGAAGCCAAAAGCCAGTTACAAAAGTGGCATGAAGAATACCAGATTCAGGTAAACTTTACCGATTTTCCTGATAACGAAGATGCCCTCATTATTCAGGGGAATGAGGCATCAATCAAAGTGGTCTTTATGAATTTGATAGATAACGCCTGCAAGTTTTCAGACAACCATACGGCCATTGTTAACTTTGTAGCTACCGAAAAAGAAGTTATTATTTCGTTTTTTAATCAGGGGCCTGTAATACCCGAACGTGACCTTCCGTATATTTTTGAGCCATTCTACCGCAGCAATGCTTCGGCAGGCGCGGTTAAAGGCCATGGAGTGGGTCTTGCCATTGTAGCGCAGATTATCCGCCTCCATCAAGGCGAAATCGATGTAAAATCGGACACAAACGGCACTGTTTTTACCCTTTCTTTCAAACGCTAAAGGCATTAAGCATAATTTTAAGGTAAATTTAAAGTCAATTTAACGGCTATTTAAGTTGGGCTGTTTTCCTTTGTAAGTATTAAAACTAACGTTGAACGGTATGGAGGCAAACAATAATCAAGGCTTACTTAAAGTGTCATTTGGCGTACTGATTGGTATTCTGGCCCTGATGGGTTACTTGTTCATTGGGGCAAGAAATGAAACTTTTGAGCTTCAGGAATCGTTAACTACGAAAGTCGAACAGCTTTCGGCCACACAAATTAAACTCGATTCTATCTCGAAAGCACTCGACGAAAAGATAGTCAAGATTAAACAACTAGGGGGCAATATTGCAGAATTGAAGCGTATTAAAACCCAACTCGAAAACGATAAACGCCTGCTAAAGTCAGACCTGAACTTCTCTCTACAAAAGTATAATTCAAAAATAAAAGATTACGAAAATTTCCTTAGCCTGAAAGAAAGAGATTTCAATCTGCTAAAAGAAGAAAACACACGCTTAAAAGAACGCACCGAAACACTAGAGCAGGAAAAACTAGAGGTTATCAACGAAAACGCCAACCTGAAAACCGATAAAGAGAATTTATCGCAAACAGTGGCTGAGTATTCGGCTGAAAACTATAATCTCCAGCAACAAGTAACGCTGGCCTCATCCATGAAAGCAGTTGGTGTGCAGGTTGCGGCTTTATCGTCGAACGGGAGAGTCAGAGAGGGAAATTCTTTTAAAGCCTCACGGGTTCATCGCTTAAGAATATCTTTCATTATGCCGTCGAATCCGATAGCAATAAAGAACCGCAAAGATATTTATGTGAGGATTCTGGATACCAACGGGGGTGTAATAAGCGACAACGCTACCTCAGGGGTACTTAATTTTGAAGGAAGTGAAATTGGTTATTCGGTTAAACAGGGAGTATTATTTGAAAATAACGACCAGAGAGTTGAAATTATATATGCACAAAGCGCACCTTACAGCCCAGGCAAATATGTAGTTGAACTATACTCGGAAGGATTTAAGATAGGCAAAGGCAGTTTTGAAATAAAATAGGTTTTTGCACTGCTGTTCAGATAATTACTACCACTAAAATGTATTAAAAGATGGTCTTACTGCATGGATTTAAAATATTTGTGTTGGCTATGCTCCAGACTTTCGGAGAAATAGCCATGGCGGGGTTGAAAGTAAGTATCAGGGCTTTCAGGAAGTTTCCACGCTCTTATGTAGCACTGGGCTACCTGTTTATGGCTATGGCCTTTTGTTATTATCCTATATTTGACCACTGGCTAACAGGCTTTATTATGATGAGCCTACCCGTGGCTATTCTGGTAGGGCTAATAGCTAGTTGCTACTTGCTCTATAAAAATCAGAAACTGATAGCTTCGGTGGGTTTAATATGGGTGCTGATGACCTTCCCGATTATTAAACGCATGGTAGGTATAGGCAATGGCAAAACAACATTTACTGATGCACCTGCGCTAAAGGTGTTAAGTTTTAATAGCGAGAGCTTTGGCGAAGACAACGCCAATGCCGTAAACTGGCCCTCACTCAAGGCTGATATTGCCTGTTTTCAGGAATATTCGGCTAATGATAACATTGAAACCCAATACAACAATAAGCTGGTAAAACTTACACCATTTGAACACAACAGGCACATAGGGTTGGCTTTGTTTTCGCAGTACCCGATTGTAAACCAATACAGCCAGATATGGGACCGCAAAGGGCAACCGAACATTAATGGCTTTATCTGCGCCGATATTGCTTATGAACAAGATACCGTTCGGATAGTGAACGTACATTTGTGGTCGATGGGCGTGCGTATTAATCAGGCTACCGATGCCTTAAAAAGTGGTAATATAAAAGCATTTGCATTTGAGGTTTATGATACCTTCCGCCGCCTGAAAGAGGGGTTTGAGGCACGCCATGAGCAAATTAAAGAGGTTGAATCATACGTATCGGGTAGCAAATATCCGGTTATTATCTGTGGCGATTTCAACGAGATACCCTTTGGCTATACTTACGGAAAGTTAAGCCTTAGTTTTAAAAATGCCTTTGAAGAAGCTGGGCAAGGCTTAGGATTTACCCTTAACAGGCACCCCTACTGGGTAAGAATTGACCAACAGTTTTTTAGTTCCGACTGGAAGGTGCAATCGTGTCAGACGATGTCGGGCATCAAGATTTCAGACCACTTCCCTGTCGTAGCCCAATATGTACTTAAGAAGTCGCTGGATAAACCCACTAATCTGGTGGCCCACCGCTAAGCTAAAACTATTTGTTGGCTTGGTTAGAATTTGAATATCTTCGCCAGAACTTTATGATAGTTGTTCGGAAACAAGCGGGCAATTATATCGAAGGTTCTGGCATCTTTTCCTACCAGAATTCTTGCTTTGTTCTGCTCAATACCTTTCAGTATAATAGCCGCGGCGGCTTCGGGCGATAATTTCAGTACAGCTTTTTCAAAAGTCTCGATAGCTTTTTTACCTTCGGCGTTATTTTTGGTATGCCCTAAGCGAGAGTTGCGCGCAATACCTGTTCTGATACCGCCCGGGTGTACGGTCGATATTTTTATATTGGTGCGCAGCAGTTCTACTTTTAGCACATCTGAAAAGCCTTTTACTCCGAATTTGGCCGTAGCATAAGCCGAATTATTGGGCATTCCGACAATGCCAAAAATGCTTGATATATTTACGATATGCCCCTGATTCTGTTTTACCATGTGCCTCAGAAAAGCCTTTGTTAGCCTTACTACGCCCCAAAGGTTAATATTCAGCAACCACTCGAAGTCTGTGAGTGAAGTTTCAAGAAAACTGCCAGAAAACAAGGCTACGCCGGCATTGTTTACCAGAATGAGGCGTTCGTGGAAATATTTTTTAATGATGGTGTCGGCAAAATTTATGATTTGCTCAGCGTCAGAAACATCGAGCAGGTATTTCTCAATTCTGCCTTGTGCTTGGCTAAGGGTTTCGTTAAGCCCTGCCTCGTTAATATCAGTAGCTATTACGTTGGCTCCGGCTGCTGCCGCTTGTATAGCCAAAGCTCTGCCAATACCAGAGGCCGCCCCTGTTACAATAAAAACGCTGTCTTTTAACTGGCTCATAAGATAAAAATTGAAATGCCTTATACCGATTGCTTGTTAAACAAAAATAACGAAAACTACTTATTCGTTGAAATAAACCTTGTTTTTTGAATTTTATGCAAGAGAACGAACTACCTCCGCAGATTACTACACTGGTTTCAGAACATCGCTAGCCGCATTTTACATTTTCTCTAGTACCTTTTTTAGCTTTGCCAGATTTGCGTCTTCGTCAATATTAGAATTATAAATTATTCGGCCCTCTTTGTTTACCAAAAATGTTTTCGGAATAGCTGTTACTTTCCACATATCACCAATGCTGTTGTCATTATCAATGATATGAATAGCATTAAGGTTATTGTTTTTAATAAACTTTTTCAGGGTTTGGTAATCCTCATCATACGACACCATCATGAATGTTACTTTATCTTTGTGCGCATCAACGAGTTGTTTCAGCGTTGGTATTTCCTGCACACATGGCCTGCACCATGTTGCCCAGAAATTGATTAGTACGTAGGTCTGTCGATAATCTTTGAGGTCTATCTGTTTTTTATCGAGCGATACCTTTCTAATATCGGGAGCTATTGAGTTATAATCCAGTTCGAGGTCCAGAATAGCATCATGGATTTTTTCTCCGTAAAACGAAGTCCTGAAACTTTTACTAAAATTGCTCGTGAAGAAACTGAGCAAATATGATTTGCTTTTATAATAATGTAAAGTGGCTATTTTTGAATAAAACAGTTGCTGATAAAAGAAATCGTTGCTGTTTGCCTGTATCAGTTGTAGTGTTTTTTCATCTATCTGCCGCCCTAAAGCATTGGCTTCTTTCAGCAGAGAATCGTTCTGGAATATTGCAGGGTTATTACGCAAGGCTAATAATCGGACTACCTCTTCTTTAATGGCACTTTTGTAGGCACTTGAGCCAATATCTTTGACCAAACCTGTTAGTTTAAAAAGGTATTTTTCATTGCTGGACGAATCGGGGTTGGTTATGATTTCCATGACCGATACTTTTTCGGCCGTGTAAAAATTCTCGTCGTTCTCAAACATTTCTTCTCTGAATATATCTGTGCTTAAAAGCGAAATGCGCAGATACGGCTGAAAACAGTCTGTTTCTAAGGTAAACTGTGTTTCGGTGGTATTTCTGGGATAAATAAACTCCTGATTACCGACACCATTTTCGTAGAAAATTCGTGGCTTATGGGTGTTTTCAGAAGGAAAAACAAACTTTACAAGCATTTTTTTGCTCTGAGCCAATGCCGAAAGGGTACAGAAAAGGGTAATAAAACACAAATTAATGAGGCGCATGGTAATTGTTACATCAAATAATGATTGATTTGTCGGGCAATAGTTTTTTCCTTGTTGAAACAATTAACAAGCATATTTCCGAGCAATTTTCAGCAAGTAATTATGGAACTTGGTTTGTAAAGAAAGGATTTTTTCAGCCACACACAACTAACGACAAAAATACACTAAACTGCTTGCTAAGCGAACAAAAGCTGCTCATATTTTTGCGTTAAGGTTTGTTTCAGGGTTTTGCTTGGAATACCCAACAAGAGCCACGCTATCGTTAGCGATAGTTTTGATGAGACACAACAGCACCCCGACACAATCAGACACAGTATTTTTCTATCATTTCGTTCTGAATATACATTACTTGTTTGCCTTCTTCAGTTTGCAGAAAAGTATCAAGTGTGGATCCGGCTTCGCCCATATAGTGAGCGTCGGTGAGTTTGGCAATAATAGCCATAAACACCATGTTATTGTTTTCGAGGGTGCTTAATCGGGCATACTCACCGTCATGATGAATACCGTTAATGAGTTTCATAGCGTTTTCAAACGAAAGATTACCCGGCTCTAGGGTAATTTTCACAATGGCTTCTGTATTGCCAACTACATAACTATGAACAACCTCTTTACCAATCGTAAACGACTCGCCAGCCCTCAGGGTTGTTGCGGTTGTTTCGTTCAGGATACTGATTTCGCCCTCAAGCACTTCAAAGGTTTTGTCGAACTGTGTATGAAAATGCAAAGGCACACTTGCCCCTGCCGCCAAAGTCGATTCAATTACGGTACGTTTGCCGTGGTTGCTGGTTAGCGACTCCATCACCAATGGTATTTTTTCTGTCATGGAAGTAAGTATTTATATACCTAATAAACTACAAAAATCTGTACCAACGCTTAACCCTGTAAACAAAAAAGGACAGGCTCAACAGAGCCTATCCTTTTTGAGTTTTGAACACTTTAATTTATTTAAGTTTTACAGTGCTAAAATTACTGTCTACTGTAATCTTGCAATTCGACGACCCCTTCCCTACTTTACCCGAATAATACTTGGTAGGGTTGAAAGAGTAACTGTTTTTCTTCTCGGTTTCGGTATTTCTCGAAAACGAAATGCCTTTATCTTTCGGATACTCGAAATCTCCGTAATGTGCTTTTACATCGAAATCGTAAGTTACGTTATCGTCTAAATCTAAAGCCACTGGCGAATAATTAGCTTTGATGTCAAGCTCTTTTACGTTTCTGCCGAGGCTTCCGAGTTTAAAATCGCCTGAGAAATCGAGTTTAAGATTGCCTGATTCTTTCAGTAAACCTATGCTCCCGCTCGAATAGCTGATTTTTGCATCGATTTTGCCCACTTCTTTAATACTAATGTCGCCAAAGCTGTTATTAAAATCGAAGTCGTCGGCTTTTTCCATTTTAATACCCGAATACGAAGCCTTTAGCCTGCCTCCTACCATTGATTTAATATAGGAATTTGGGCAGAAAGCCAGATTAATGTCGGCCTCAGGTGTTAAAATATCTTCGGTTACGAGCTTGCCATAGCTCTGGTCAACCCTCAGAGGGGTGCTAAAAGTAGGCAGGTATACGTTGCCGAAAGAGTTTTTTACCTGAAGTGCATTCGATTTAGGCATAAAAACGGCGTAATCAATCTTTAGCGAATGTTTATCACCTTTGTTGCTCCAGTTTCTGTTCGACGACCGTTCGATGTTGGTTTTTACAAACACCATGCCTTCTTCTTTTTTGCCAGAAACATTAACCGTGTTAATAAAGTCGGTCGCTCTTTCTTCAGACGACGCATTGGCGATGATGAATATCTCGACGCGTACTTCTTTTTTATCCCAGAAGCTCACTTTTATATCGCCAAACTGGTTATTGAGCGAGATTTTATCAGCTGAGCTTACCGGATACGAAAAACTGACAGTTTTCTTTTTTTCAACCTGATTATCATCATCGTGTGCAAAAGCTGGCACGTAAGTCAGCAGTAGTAGCAGCCAGTATACACCCCTCATGCGGGTGCAGGTACTACACCATCGTTTTAGTTTTTCCATTTTTAATTTCTTTAATTTTTTGAATTATTTGTAACTGTTGGTTTAACAGATCGATCTGCATACTTAAATTTTGTACCATTGCCTTCAGCAAGTCTTCCTGATTCGGATTTTGCGGTAGGGCTTCTTTCAGGTTCTGGTAACTTTTTTCTAATGCCTGTAACTCGGCATCGAACTGGTGGTAAAGCTGAGGGTCTTCTTTTTCGAGTGCTTTCAGCTCTTCTCTTTTCTGCTCTACCGTTGAGGTAAACTGCACAAGCTCTTTTCCGTAAGTGTTGGTATAAGCCGGCGGCACATCATCAATACCCGTAAAGTTTTCGGGTATTTGCATATAAGTTATTACTCCGTATCCTACTGTTAACAAAACGGCAATGCCTGCAGCAATAGCCAGCCTCCATTTTGCACCGCCAAACTTTACTACTTTGCCATTGAGGCGTTTGCCTTGTGGTTGTTGTTTAGCTACTTCCGCCTCAATTTTTTTCCATAAGTCTTTTGATGGCTCGTAGCTATCAAAATCTTCACGGTTATCTCTCACAAATCTTTCTAAACGGTCTTTCATATCACTCAGCCCTTGCGGGGTATTTAATTGATATACTTATTTTCAGGTTTGTAAATTGCCTGCATACAGGCCATTTACTTTAGTTTAGTTTCAGAATAACTGTCCTTTTACGATTTCTAACAGCCTTTTTTTGGCCCGCATATATTGCGTACGCGACGTTGTTTCGCTGATACCCAGTATATTCCCAATCTCTTCGTGGTCGTATCCTTCAAACAGATACAAAGAAAGCACTACTCTAAAGCCTTCGGGCAGTTGTTCCATTGCCCTGCGGATACGCTCTACTTCATACTTCATGTCGGTGTCTGAATAAGACTCTGACTCGTCGTAATCGGCTACATCGTATTCATCTCCCCCAAAATCATAGTCGTCAATATTTACCAGTTCTACGCGTCTGGCTCTTAGCTGATTAATGGCTTTGTTAACAACTATCTGCTTAAGCCATACCCCAAAAGTTGATTGCTGCCTGAAATCCTTTATTTTGGCAAAGGCATCAATAAATGCCTCCTGCAATACATCTTCTGCTTCGCCGACATGATTCAATATCCGCATACAGACACTAAACATGGCCTTTGAGTAATGCTTATACAGTTCGTATTGCGCTTTACTTTCGCCGCGTTTACATTGCTCGACAAGGTCGGCATGCTTGTTAATAAATACTGTGTTCGTCAGAGGGGTATGCTGTTTTATGGTTTCAAATAAAAGACACAACACAAAACCAAATGTTGCACGAATGTTACAACATTTTTCACGAATTTACCATAAAACATTAATAATGAAGCACTTATACTGTCAAAAAAAATAAGCTACCGATTGCAGACTTAATATAATGCCCAGTATAAGCCCCGCCCATGCTTGCCGGGGGGTGTGGGCATTGAGTTGTAAACGGGCCGATAACACATAACCCGCCAACACCATTGAACATAAAAGAGGAATAAAAAGACCTGTTTCACCGAATTTAATCATGATACCCGCCAACGCGCCTATAATACCGCCTATGCCCGCGGCATGGGCACTTATTTGCCACCAAAGGCTGATAATAGCCACAAACAGAATAACCAGCGTGATACTCCAGAGGATATAAGCACAAGCAAAAAGGCTTGAGTTTTTGTTATAGAGAAAATACCCCAGAACAGCATAAATAGCCGCCGTAAGAAAGTAAGGAATGCGGCGTTCGGGTAGGTAAGATAAATTAAGACTGCTGATAATACCCCAGCGTTTGAGCATATAAATAATGTATGCCGGAATAGCAAATGTATAAATAAACACAAAACCCAGCACTACCCATTTAAAAGTAGGGGCCAGCCCCTCGACACCCAGCGGAATAGGAGCCAGAAAAAACAGAATAACAAACAGAAAAGTTGGCATTAACAACGGATGCAACGCAACTGATAGAAAAGAGGCTAATCGAGTGTTCAAGGATATTAAATTTTTTTTCAAAGGTATTAATTTTTTGCAACTCATGAACTAAATCATGGGGTGTATCGTTATTCATGGGCAAACAAAAATATTAGGCTTATATTTTGGATATAAATTTAAAACCTAACATCTTTGTATCCTGTTTTTTAAAAGCAAATGAACATTCGTCTTCCCATAACGCCCGTTCGATTTGTCAGGTCCGAAAGGACTCGACTGTAACCGTTTTGCCTGCGTGGTAAAACACCCCCTCGCTTCATTTTTTTTCTTATTTTCATTATTTAACAATCTTTAGGATACAGCGTCTCCGTTTGTGGGAAAGCCCAAAAAATGACGATGAATAACACAGATATAACTTCCGACGACCAATATATTGTACAAATAGCTAACGAAAGCCACTACGATTTAGCAGAAACTATTTGTGAAGAGATGGCAGAGAGTGCTAAAGCCCGTGGTACAGGGATTGCCAAACGTTCTCCTGATTATTTGCGTGAAAAAATGCGTGAAGGTAAGGCCGTTATTGCCTTAACCAAAACAGGTAAGTGGGTAGGCTTTTGCTACATTGAAACTTGGGAACACGGCAAGTTTGTGGCAAATTCGGGTCTGATTGTAAGCCCCGACTACCGTAAGAGTGGTATTGCTACGCGTATTAAACAAAAAGCCTTTGAGTTATCACGCAAGAAATACCCCGACGCAAAAATTATTGGTTTAACCACAAGCCTGGCCGTGATGAAAATCAACTCGGATTTGGGGTATGAGCCAACTACTTTCAGCGAGTTACCAGCCGATGATGCCTTCTGGAAAGGTTGCTCGAGCTGTGTAAACTACGATATTCTGACGCGTACTAACCGTAAGCATTGTTTGTGTACGGGTATGTTGTTCGACCCTGTTGAGGCAAAGAAGAAAGAAGATGAAGGTAAAAAAGATGAAAACTGGGATTTTCTGAAAGAGCTGCCTTTGTATGAACGTTGGATGAGTTTTAAACAGAGAATTCTGTTGAGACGTGAAGAGCGCAGAAAAAAAAAACTGGCAGCCGCAAAGGAATTAGTGGAATTATAGACACTATTAATGGTATTATAGAATAACTCAGGGCCTTGTTCGGAAGAACAGGGCTTTTTTGTAGGGCTGTATTGCCTATTTATAAAAATTTTGCGTTTGCTATTATCTGGTATCTGCATTTATATGGGAGTGTTGCTTATCTAGATGATATACTCGTTTGTTAAGAGAGCTCATACGCGCAAGAACCTTACAGATGATGGCTATATTTATAGGTATAGCACTATTGGTTTTATTTATACTGGTATTTGTGTTAGCTACCAAAAGCTGTGTTTGAAATAATACTTGATAAGTAGCTGAAATAATATTGATAGAATATTGTAATTTTCGACCATTAAATGATAATTACCTAAGCACCAACGTATGAAACTTTTTACTGTTCCTAACCTGATGACACTTGGCAATTTACTTTGCGGGTGCTTCGGGATTATTCTGGTTTTTCAGGGCGAACTTACCTATGCGTCATATCTTGTTTTTATAGCGGGTATTCTTGATTTCCTTGATGGCTTCGTAGCACGTTTGCTAAAACAGCACTCGGCTATTGGCAAAGAGCTTGATTCACTGGCCGATATGGTTACTTTTGGAGCTTTGCCTGCCTTCATGCTCGTATATCTGTTAGATGCTTCATTGGCTGAGAGTTCGGTTTTAGCCGAAGTTTTTTCTTCGCCAGCTCGTTTCAAGCCACTGGCCTATACAGGTTTTATACTGGCACTTTTTTCTGCGTTGCGGTTGGCTAAATTCAATGTAGATACCCGGCAATCAGATTCTTTTATTGGAGTGCCTACGCCTGCCAATGCTTTTGTGGTGGCATCGTTCCCGCTGATTCTGAGTTTTAACAGTAATTATGGCTTTATTATCCAGAATACTACATTTTTATTGGCCTATACTGTGCTGATGAGCTACCTGCTGGTGTCCGAAATTCCGTTGTTTGCCTTGAAGTTTAAAAATTTTTCGTGGGTTGATAACAAAATCAAGTACATATTTCTAATTCTTTCTGTAATTTTGCTGGTGGTTTTGCAATTTCTGGCAATTCCACTCATTATATTTCTATACGTAGTTTTATCTGTTATTAATCATACAATAGCCCCTGCTCCCAAAGGGGATTAAATTCTAAAACCAAATCCCCCTTATCGGGAATGGGGGTTAGTACTTATGAAATTCCTCGCTTCGATTGACGTAATGCCTATCAAGGAAATCCTTGACCCTCAAGGAAAAGCTGTATTACTAGGATTAAAAAACCTTGATATACAAGGTTTTAGCGATTGCCGTATTGGTAAGCACATCAATATGGAAATTGAGGCTGCCGACAAAGCTACTGCCGAGAGCATTGTAGAAGATGCTTGCAAAAAACTACTGGCCAACCTTATTATGGAAGAATATAGTTTTGAATTAACAGAGATTTAAGTCGAATCTTTATAAACACTTAATCTGATGCAAAACCCATTTGAGGAAAACACAGCGCCTGTTCGTACAACGTTTCTTACCATCTTGTGTATTCTTACTTTCATCTGGAATGCCGTACAGCTTTATACGGGCATACGCCGAGTATTTATGCCTGAAGCTATAATGGCCGAAAAAGAGCAAAGTAATGAGATGATGATGGATATAATGTCGAAATATATGTCGGCCAGCGACTTTGAGAAATTTGAAGAATCTCGAGGTCAGATGGATGCCATGTTTGAAAAAAAACAACTTATCACGGGTGGTGTTGCCAATCTAGTTTCAGGTATGTTGCTGATTCTGGGTGGAATCTGGATGTGGGGGCTTCGTAAAAAAGGTTTTTATGTTTACTTGGCCGGAAACGCCGTTGGGGTGTTAGCTCCTATTATTCTTTTAGGTGGCTCTATGGGTTGGAGCATAGGCATCTTTTCTCTTATTAATGCCGCGCTTTTCTCAGGCTTATATGCCTTGCATCTAAAATCTTTTTCCTGAAACTTGTTAAGCATTTGTTAATGCTTTTTAAAACCAACTCAAATATGAGTTGGTTTTTTAATTTTATATGCGTTTTGCTAACACCCCCAACCCTTTTACATAATGAAAAAGCTCTTCTGGCTGCTATGGTTTTCTGGTTTTATCAGTTATGCCCAAACAGATTTTACGAGAATTTACCACCCCATTATTAATGAAGCCGAACTAGCCATTGTTGACACCAGTTACTACGAAGCACTTGAGTTTTACAAGGAAGCCTTTGCTAATGTAGAAAAACCCTTTGCCAAAGATTATTACAACGCCGCTATTTGCGCTACTTTGATAGATAAAATGCCACTGGCTTTCGATTTTCTGGAAAAAATAGTGGAAAAAGGCTATCAGGTTAAGAATTTCAGGAAGGATAATTTTTTTAAAACAGTAGCCGATACCTGCAAACAGTGGGCAGCTTTTGAAAAACGTGCCTTACTGATTAAACCACATATTGATACCGAACTGAGCGATTCGTTAAGGAAGATTTATCAGCACATGCACCTGCCGCCTTTTGCTCGTATTACCCCACAATTACGAGACTACTACAAAACGCACAATAAAGATACTAAATGGGTGCCTGTTGATAGCCTCATTTTCATGAAAGAGATGCCTAAATTACTACTGGCACAGGTAGATAGCCTACGAAAGGTAAACGACACCAAAAGGGTCATTGCTACGGAAGAGGCTTTCATGAAAACGTACAGAATACTGGAAAGCGTCGGGTTTCCTGACGAAAACCTGATTGGCCTGAATCAGGAAACACCAAAAGAATTTCTGGTAATGGGGTCTTATATTCATTCAAAATCATTCCTTCTTGAAAATACTTTCATACCCAGCATTTTGTCTTCTGCGTTATCTACGCAAAAAGGGCCAGACATCGACATTATGCCTCTGATTAAACAGGCTATAAGAGACGGCCGGGCGCATCCTGCCATTATTAGCTGGCTGATGAATTACTCGCCTGACGAGCCATATACAATGGGCCGTGTATTGGTGTTTCAGGTACGGCTCGAAAACAACACCCCATGCCCCAATAACAAGCAGACCGAAAACCCTGAACAGTTTTTCTGGAGAAAAGAAAAACCCAGTATTTTAACTGAACATGAAATTAACGAAAAACGCCAGAGTATTGGTCTTGAAAAACTGGAAGACACTTACAAAAAGGCTTTTTTTAAAGCCCGCCCTACGCCTTTTCTGATTTATACTGGTATTTATCAGGCTGAGTTATCGTATGTAGCTAATTGTGAAATGATGGAGAAAATGATAGCAGGGGCCGTTTTAATCAGGTGAGTGTTTTTTTATTGAAGCATGATTACATTTTTCTGTTTAAACGTATATCTATTTTTAAATTTGCTTTACTACTAGGCCACGAGCTTAACATGTAAACAGATTATTCTTCCTGAAGCTGGTATATTCTGGCAATTAATAGTATTTTTTCAAGAAAGTATTCGCTTCTGCCCATACTAGCAAAAGATTATTTGGTTCTGTTTATTTGTTCTTCTAACATTCCATTAAATTTGTATTCATTTTTATCATTCGTACTTCTTAAATCGTACATCGAACAATCAATATGTCTGTCCAAACATCGCTCTATCGTGATACCGAAATCTTCGATTTAATCACGAAAGAAAACAATCGCCAATTACATGGTATTGAACTGATAGCTTCAGAAAACTTTGTTTCGCCACAAGTAATGGAGGCTGCGGGTAGTGTACTCACTAATAAATATGCTGAAGGGCTGCCAGGCAAGCGTTATTATGGTGGCTGCGAGGTAGTTGACCAGATTGAGCAAATTGCCATTGACCGCCTGAAAGCGTTATTTAACCTTACTTGGGCCAATGTGCAACCACATTCGGGTGCGCAGGCTAATATGGCTGTTTTTCTGGCATGTTTACAACCGGGCGATAAAATTCTGGGCTTTAACTTGTCGCACGGTGGGCATCTTTCGCATGGGTCTCCTGTAAATATATCTGGTAAGTATTTTCAGCCTTTCTTTTACGGTGTAGAGCAGGAAACTGGTTTGATTGATTGGAATAAAGTTGAAGAAACAGCACACAAGGAACGTCCGAAACTGATTATATGCGGAGCTTCGGCTTACTCGCGTGACTGGGACTACGTGCGTTTACGCCAGATTGCTGACTCGGTTGGTGCTATTTTACTGGCTGATATTTCGCACCCTGCCGGCCTTATTGCGAAGGGTTTACTAAACGACCCATTCGACCATTGCCATATTGTTACTACTACTACTCATAAGACCCTTCGCGGCACACGTGGCGGGGTAATTATGATGCGCCATGACTTCCCGAATCCGTTTGGTATTACTACGCAAAAAGGTGAAGTAAGAATGATGTCGTCATTGTTAGACTCAGGCGTGTTTCCGGGTACTCAAGGCGGGCCACTAGAGCATATTATTGCGGCTAAAGCGATTGCTTTCGGCGAAGCACTTACAGATAATTTCTATAACTATGCCGTACAGGTTCAGAAAAACGCCAGAGTAATGGCAGAAGAATTTGTTAACCGTGGCTATAAAATTATTTCGGGTGGTACTGATAACCATTTAATGCTGATTGATTTACGTCCGAAAGGTTTGACAGGTAAACTGGCTGAAAACGCCTTGATTCAGGCCGATATTACGGTAAATAAAAATATGGTACCTTTTGATGACAAAACGGCCATGACAACCTCAGGAATGCGTGTAGGAACGGCTGCGATGACCTCGCGCGGGTTGGTTGAGAAAGACATGGTAAGAATTGTAGATTTGATTGATGATGTACTGATGAACCATGCCAATGCTTCAACTATTGCCAACGTAAAACAGGAAATTAATAACTGGATGAAAGATTACCCTTTGTTTCAGTTCTAACAGCGGGCTTACATAGGGTTGAAATATAAGAAAAGCGTGGTTCAAAGAGCCACGCTTTTTGTCTAAACCTTAACTAAACCGTATGAAAATAAGACATTTATACGGATGCCCCTTGCGGTACATCCTTAACCAACTAGTTGGTACTCAAAATCGTATTTGATAGCAAAATACTCACACTGTGTTTTCTGGAAACCATTCATAGCCATACTTCTGCTATGAGAGATACTTTCTTTGAACAAATTAATCAGGTAATCGGCTAACATTTCAAGAAAAGATGCCTGTGTAGAAACCTCCTCGCTATTGCTCTCCAACGTTACTAATGAGGTGTTTAATACTTGTGCTTCTTTCAGACTTGCTGTTTTTGCAGTAGGCTGTGTTAGCCTGCGTTGCTGATTGTAAGTATTATGAGGGAAACCCAAAGCCATTGTATTGAGGCTTATTAAAAGGGTGGCGAATATCATTAAAAGCTTTTTCATAATTTTATTTTTTGGAGAGCATTTAATTCTGCTTCATTGACAATACAAAGATATATGTTTTGTTTGGTATTATGCAATACATAGTACTATTTTTTTTTAAGTTGTGGATAAGTGGTTGTATTGTCGGATGAACGGTTACAATCAGATGCCGCTCTGGGGTTTACATAAATAAGATGCAAAACTCTGCTGCAAAGTTGCACTTAAAAAAATATTTTTTAGGCTAAAAAACGTTAAAGAGTGTTAAAATATCGTTGAAATGACATTTTATTTATGTGAAGTGCCTGAGGCAAAAAAAAAGGGAGGTAGTTTTTCAACTCCTCCCTTTTTGTATATACAAGATTTCTCTTAATATTCCCACAAATTATGTTCAAATTCCATTAGCTCATGCTCTAATTGTTCTGATTTTAACAATCCTTCACGAGCCGATTTGTAGATATCGTCAAGGTCTCTGTCGGCAGCGTTCGACCTTTTCGTGATTCTACCATGGAACAGGCGTAGTTCGAAGGCATCAGCTAAGTTTTTATGCTGGGCAACGTTAGCAGCGTTATACCAGATACATTTCGGGTTTGAACGGAAGTAACGCTCTAAATCTTTATATTTAAAATACGCTACGGGGCGGTCGAAACCTAATGTAGTTTGTTCGGCAGGAATAATAACTCCTAACGATAGAATATCGAAATACTGACGTGAACGTTGTTTGTCAAAAATCCAGTCTTCTTTCAATTCAAGGGTAGTTAACTGGCTTGGGAAATACTCAGTTGCACTGCTTAGCCCTGATGACGTATTTCCGCCAAAACCTGAGCTATCAGGTTTGGTTTTTCCGCCGGTGTCTCCACCACCCCAGCCATCGTCACTGGCACTGCTAAAACCAGCGTCTTTTTCTTCCTGCGATAACCCGCCACCTTCTTCTTTAATTTGTAAACGTTCGCTGAACTGTTCTAAAGTCAGCTTAGTTGTTAACGAATCGGTAGAATAGGCATCGAGCAATCCTGCTTTTACTGCATCAATCAAATGCTTGGTAATTTCGCTACCTTTGGCAAAAAGTGGTTGATTCATTTTTTCTCTTAAATCAATTTTTCTCCAAAGGGTAACTTTGTACATAACGTTTGAATCGTGTACCGGACGAACCGAGAGCGGATTCAAGTGATTATTTGTTTTTTCCTGAGCTACTGCTAACTGGCTGGTTATTAGTGCAATTCCCAAAGCCATGCCTTGTAATTTTCTCATTAGCTGAAAATTTATTAATTATTTTTAAAACAAGTTGATTGTTACAATCACACTGCCTACATCAACAGATTCGATTTCCCCTTTGAAGTTCTTACGCTCAACCCTTTTTACTTCAATTACATAACGGTCGCCCGGTTGTGCTTGTTGTGCAAGGCTGGAAATATTTGCCTGCCCACCTGTGGCTACTACTGGGTTAGCTACACGCTTGCTACCTCTGGCAAGGTTAACCTCGTATTCAGCTACACGATAAGCCGCATCTTTCGGGTTTGTTGTTTTGAAGTTTTCGTCAGCAGCAGCTACTGCATTGATTACTCTCAGACCAGCAGCCGACTCTCCTTTTTTCTCGTTCAGCCTAGTACCCGACTGGTTAGTGAAATACACAGTTGGTTTAGGCACACGACGTACTTTGAAAGGGAACGATTGCAACGTAATACCATTGTTTACTACGTTCAGTGTTACTTGTGCTGCATTTGGCACAACAGTTACTTTACCGCCACCACCTGGAATAAACTCAGCACCTGAGCCACCAAAAGTTGGCGCATACAAGGCTCCTAAACCTGGCGATGATGTTTGTAGTTCGTTAGCACACTTGAAATACAAGGGAGGTAACGAAGCAGATTCTAACTGAACAGAAGGTCTTAAAACGGTATAGGTTTCTTCTTTTTCTACTGTTTTATAGCTTCCATCAGGGGCCGGATACGATACAATTGCTTTGTATGAGCGTTTTAGTTGTCCGTTTTTATCAAATTCGCCACCTTGTGCTGTTACTTCATATACTCCTTTCCCATCTTTGATTGGTACTGCTGAGCCATTGATGCTGATACGTGGCGTAATAGATTTTGAATAAGCTCCGATAGCTACTTCGGCGTAATATTTCTGGCCAGCTACTACGGCACGTGCATCAGGAATAACTACGGCAAAAATTTCATCGAATTTTATCTCTTGTATACCTACTTGTTTAGCCAAATGTTCTAGCACTTGTGCTTCCAAACGGCGTACTTCTGACTGTTTCTGACTTAACATGGCCAATGCAGCAGGTACGGGTGTTTGGGCAAAGTATAGTTCCGAGAAATCTTTTTTACGGGTAGTTATATCAGTTTTTGATAGTACAGGGTCAGCCGAGGCATCAACAGCTAATTCAGTAAATTGCACTTTAGGGTCGCCATACTTTTGGATTTGTGCAGCGAAATCGTTCAATTTTTTCTTTAACTCATAGCCTTTACCATTTTTATTGGCACCTACCATCAGGATAGCCACTTTTTCTTCTTCTGAAGGATTCTTTACACCTGTTACGGGGTCAGGTCCTCCGCCAGCTTCTATTATTTCCTGTTTCAGACCACTGATATAGCTGTCCATTTCAGAAGTAATTTTTCTTACTTCTGCAGCTTTTCGAACTACATCTGCATATTTTTCATTACCCGGTTTTGCAACTTCAGCTTTGATTGCAGAAACCGACTTCTCGTTTGTTTCGTTTGCAGCTGAATTTGCGCGCTCTAAGCTATTATTTAATAACTGGAATTTCTGTAAAATAGCGTTACTTATTTGGAGTGCCAACATTGCCGTCAGAACGAGATACATCATGTTGATCATCTTCTGACGTGGTGACTCTTTTCCGCCTGCCATATATCTAGTAGTATTATACGGTTAGTAAATTTCTTTAACTTAATTGTTTTTTATCATTCATTACGTGAATGATAACTAAACCGATTGATTAATTGCCTCTCATGGCAGAAAGCATGCTGCCATAAACGTTATTCAACGAGCTAAGGTTGTTGGTCAATTTGGTCATTTCTGATTTAAACTGTTGCGTTTCTTTCGATGCTTCAGCCATATCTTGCATAGCATTGGTAAGGTTGCTATAAAATGCGTTCATTGCCTTCAGGTGCTTGTCGGTATCTTGCAATTCTAGTTCGTATACGGCATTAAGCGCGCCCATTGTCTGGGTAATTTTGGTAAATTGTGCGCGGTATTCCTGTGCATCTTTGGTAGCATCGGCCATGCTTGTCATGGCGTTTACGGCTGTTCCGTAAGCGTTGTTCATGGCTGTTACCTGAGTCGACGCTGCCTTTACATTTTTGGCATACTCACTGGTAGCGGCTGCGGCATCGCTCAGGTCTGACATCTTCGCTACTTGCCCTGTCAGGCTTTGGATTCCTGATTTGAGGTTATCGAAAATGTCAGGACTAATTCTGGCGTTAGCCAGCATATCATCCATTTTTGCAGTTAAACCTGCGCCTTGTGTAGACACTACATTTCTTCTTGTTGGCAATTCGCCCTGATAGTCATCAGCTAGTTCTGGATATGCTTTTTCCCATTGGTATTCTACTGGTGGGAAAAGGAATGATTGTATTGCATATAAGATAAATATAAACGCTTCTGTTCCTAATCCGATGGGAAGCATGAATGCTAGCGCTTCATAGTGCATGATTTTACCCATTGCACCCAAAATTACAACCGCTGCTCCCAATGCGTAAATTGTAGGTACTAGTTTGTCCCAAAAGAAGTTCGTATTATTCTTTGCTGCCATTTGTTTAAATAAATTAAGAGTGTTTTGTTTATTGTGTTAAATAAAAAGGTTATTCAAATACTAAATAAAGGGTTTGCTGTTTTAATAAAAAAAATAAAGCAACAAATTTTATGTATGCAATGATTTTGTATCTTAATTAACTGAATATACATTAAAAAATTGCGAAACATGAAGATAAGTATTCATCAGAGAACACTTGTGCTTCATACTTCGCAATTGATAAGGTTTTTTATTCTCTACCCGGAACGCTTCCTAGGCGGTCCATTACACAACGGAAGCCGATATAAGAGCGTCGTTCGTTACGATATTCGTAGGTATTGGTACCTGTTTCAAGGAAGTAAGCCACATCTTTCCACGAACCTCCTTTGATTACTTTTCTTGGTTCGTTGTCGTCGTTATATACCGGATTCAAGTCCCATGTAATTGGCATATATGATTCTGCGTAGGCATCCTGACACCATTCGGCTACGTTCCCTGCCATGTTATATAGCCCGTAATCGTTTACGTTAAAGGCATTGGCTGGGGCCGTGTAAGGGTAGCCATCGGCGCGGTAGTTTCCACGATATGGTTTGAAGTTAGCCAGAAAGCATCCTTTACCATTGGCTACGTAGGGGTTCCCCCATGGATATTTTGCACCTTCTTTTCCACCGCGTGCAGCCCATTCCCATTCTGCTTCTGAAGGCAAACGGAAGCGTGGCGAGCGATACGCTTTGTGTTCTGCAAGATAAGTATTGTATAACTGTGTGCGCCATTTACAGAAGTATTGGGCGGCATCCCAGCTTACGCCTACAACCGGATACATATCAAATGCTGGTGATGAGTAGTAGTTCTCTGTCATCTGGTCACCATTATGATAGGCAAAGTCTCGTGTCCAAACCAATGTGTCAGGATAAAGCTCTGACATAATGAATTGTTCACCAAGTGTTGATACCGAATCTTCCATCATGCGATTCATAAACTGGCGATACTCATGGTTGGTAATTTCTGTGTCGTCCATATAGAATGGCACAATCGTTACTCGTTTGTTCATTGATACACGTGCCGACATCACGTCTTCGTCTGCCTGACCCATCATCAATGACCCAGATGGAATCAAAACCATACCGTCAGGTGAGACCTGCTTATATCCTTTACGCGCAAATGCGTTGATTTGCCCGTTGCGGATACCATCCATTCCAGCTTCTTTATTACCGTCCTTTTTCTTATTGAATAGGTTGCCGATTGGATTCTTGGAACCACAACCTTGCATCATAATAATTGGGGCAACGATTAACAGACTTTTAAATAAGGTCTTAAGCATTTGCTTGTTCATAGCGTAAAACAAGTTAATAATCTATATTTTGGGGTACTTACTCTATTTATCGTAAAAACGTGAGGTGCGAAAATATTATTGTATTAACACACAAAGTTATAAAAAAAATTGGATTTTTCGGGTAACTCTCCATTTAGCATAGCAATTATTAAGCCAAAAAATCTTATTTTTCTGTACTACTGAAATAAGCCTGACCTTTTTATTGGCTCTGCTGGTATTTTGTTCATTGTTCAAGAAAAGGGAAGGTAAGACGCTTTTTATTATTAAACGGCATAAATTGTGCCAAAACAACAAATTGAGCGTTGTCAGCATCGGAAGATTTTATTTATTTCTTCACTAATAGCATTTCCTGACTTCATGTGTTTTATCACACTGAATTTTTTCTCATATCAACTTTAGCTTAGCTTCTTTTGTTTGTTAACACCTGATATTTTTTTCCTAATTATGTTAACGCGCTATTGGGTAGCTAAATTACAAACTTCTGGCAAATAATATGTATTATTTTTTGCTAACAGTTTATTTTTTCTGATTAAGCCCGTTTTTTCTCCAATAAAAATGGTTTGCACGGCGGTATCACGGAATGGTATTCCGTGGCGGGCAGGCCAAGCGTTTTTTAATATCTGTATCGAGGCGTACGGATAATCGATTTTTTACCTGCTCGTAAGGCCGACAACGCATAACTTAACATAACTTCATGCGAGGTACTACTTTTGCCCGACGTACCCGTTACTACAATATCTATGGCATAACCTACGCGCAGGCTTCCGCCCAGAATATTGGCTCCCAACATAGCCGTTACGGCATCACCCATCCGATAGCTTCCTCCCAGCCAGTAGGTGTTGTCATAGGTAGCAATGGCTCCAGCCGAAAAAGTAGTAATACTCATGTTACTTATGTTCGACTCCACAATAAACATGGGGCTTATATCAATCATATAAGAAACCCCGAATAACATACTACCGCTCAGGTAAGCACTCCGTTGTAATACATTGGTGGCATTGGTACTTGCCAACCCGAATCTGGGTTCTGTGAGGTGGTTAACCGATAAGCCCAGCGAATAGGTTGGGCTATACAGATACGCCCCTACCCCTACATCGAAGGCTGTCTGGCTTACTCTGCCTGAGCCAAGAAGGGGGTCGTTCTCATCACGTGGGCGTAAACGGCCGTAATCAATACCTCTCGAATAAAAACCGCCATTGGCTCCGATAGCCAACTGGCTGCCCCCTAAGGGAATATGGTAGGCATACGATAATTTGAAATCTCTTTGTGTGCTTGCGCCTACCTTATCGTTAACGAATGTAAGACCCACGCCACTTTTTATCATTTTTAATGGAACATTAGCCGATATTACCTGCGATACTGGCGCACCACCATCATCAAAAGTGCTTTGGTAGCCTGTGTACTGTGTTCTGTAAATGGCCTGAAAACGCGTAACGTTTTCTGAACCCGCCGTAGCCGGATTAAAAAACAATTGATTGAAATAATAGTGGCCAAAGTGCGCATCCTGTTGTGCAGATGCCGTAAACAATGCCAAAGATAATATCACAATGTAAACTTTTTTCATAGTAGGCCGCGGGGATACCCCCCTTATTTTCTTAAGCAATATAGGCAAATATACTATTTGCTGAAATATAACGAAAAAAATTAGGCTAAACTTGTGGTTTAGCCTAATAAATTCTCTAAGAATATGTGTTATATCCGATTAGCCTTTTTGATGTACAACTCCAGCGCACCTGTCATGGATGGGGCATTCGGTAAAGGAGCCTCAATATCAAGGATATATCCGGCATCACGAATGGCTTTGGCGGTTGTTGGGCCGAAGGCTGCCAGACGGGTATGATTTTGCTGCCAGTTCGGGAAATTGTGGTCGAGCGACGTAATTCCTGAAGGGCTGAAGAAACAGATTATATCATAGAAAACTTCTGTCAGGTCTGATAAATCGGCGGGTACGGTTTCGTACATGATGGCCTCGGTCAGATGCAGGTCATTACGGTTCATGATATTAGGAATATCATTACTTCTGATATTTGAACAAGGAAACAGGAATTTCTCGTTCTTATGTTTCAGAATTAGTGCTTCCAAATCAGCCGCGGTTTTTTGGCCTACAAAGATTTTACGTTTTCTAATAACAATGTATTTCTGCAAATAGTTAGCCGTCTGTTCTGAAATACAGAAATACTTCATGTCGATGGGTATTTCGATACGCAGTTCTTTCGCTATTCTGAAAAAATTGTCTACTGCGTTTCTACTAGTCAGGATGATGGCCGTATGGGCTAGGATATCAACTTTCTGACGGCGGAAATCGCGATGATCCAAGCCTTTAACTTCAATAAACGGACGAAAGTCTACCTTGATGTCAAATTTCTTGGCTAATTCAAAATAAGGAGACTTCTCATCGGTTGGTCTCGCTTGAGTCACTAAAATGCTCTCAACTTTACGGAGGCGTTCTTGAAGAAGTTTATCTGTCATTTCACTCATCCAAATTGCGGGGTTTCAAGTACAGAAATTATTCTGATATTAATAATTAAAGTCAACAGTAATGTAGTTATTATCTGCTTATTATATCAGAGTGCAAATCTTACTCCGAGTATAATAGGTAGTAATTCTACGATGCAAAGGTACGAAATTAAATATAGACTTTGTATAGGTACACTTCGATTTATCGTAAAATACAGGATAATGAACCTGATTACATAGAAAAAAATTACTGGTGTAAACAGGTAGGTGGTCCAGTTAAAGTCTTTCGGGAAGTACTCCAGAAACAGCACTAAAAGTACTACTACCAAGCCAGTAAAGAAAATAATTGACGCCTGAACGAGCTTGAAATAGTGCAGGTCGACAACTTTTTCGAGGTTAAATAATTGCCCTATCAGGCTGATATAAAAATATTTGAAAATAAGCAACATAAACACCGCCAGACAGATACGGAAGTAGTTTGAAGCCAATACACCCAGCGTTTCGCCTTCCTGCAAAAATGCCCTCATACCAAAGGCGTAAATGCCTTTGCTTTGTAGCAACATAAAGAAAAAGCTGATTATCATGGCTAACATAACTATAAACAGGATATTCATCCGGCTTAGGGGCTTGTTTATCAGAAAAGACTGGTCACGCACTAAGGTATTGAACAAATCGCGCAGGTTATAGTACCTGTCAAATGCTCTTACATACGAATTTGATAAATAAGAAAACACCACCAGTATAAGCATTGATACCACCACAAAGTAATTGCGGTAAGGTGTAGGTGTGCGTGGCTGTGCTTTAATGCCCGACTCGGCCAGTACAATAGGCTTCTGATTTAACTCTCGTTTGTACGCCAGCAACAGTTTTTTATCTTCTATATTAGGCGAACCATAGAGGGTAATATAAATAAGTGGTTGTTCGTATGCTTTATAGAGGCTGTCTATATTAAGCACCATCCATTTATCTACGGGGATTTTCTGACGCAACGACCCATTAATAAACAGAAAGTTGTCTTCTTTCTCTGCATATATCAATAAGTTGTAGCCTCTGTTGCTTTCTATGTCACAAAAAACTGTGTGTGAGGGGTAATTAACGTGTTGCTCGGCAATATAAGGCACGTATGCCTTCATTTTGTCGCTATACACCTGCCAATCATCATGATAATCATGTACCAGAAAATATTCTCCATTAGGACCAACGGTTCCGGCAAATGAATTGAAAGAAAGCAGTAAGAAAAATATGTAAAGAGCCTTTTTCAAACTTATTGATAGAATTTTTGCGCAAAATTAACAAAAAAAGGTCAGATTCTTACATCTGACCTTCGGTATACTATATTTTTTTTAAATTATGCTTTACCAAGGGCTTTTAACATGGTTGCACCGATGTCGGCCGGAGAAGCAACTACATGAATACCACACTCTGCCATGATTTTCATTTTGGCAGCAGCGGTATCGTCAGCACCACCAATAATGGCTCCTGCGTGGCCCATACGGCGGCCTTTAGGGGCAGTTTGGCCGGCTATAAACCCAACAACTGGTTTAGTTCCGTGTTCTTTAATCCAGTGAGCGGCTTCTGCTTCCATACCTCCACCAATTTCGCCAATCATGACAATCCCCTCTGTTTCAGGGTCGTTCATTAGTAATTCAACGGCTTCTTTGGTTGTAGTACCAATGATAGGGTCACCACCGATACCGATAGCGGTTGTCTGGCCTAAACCTGCTTTGGTAAGTTGGTCAACGGCTTCATAAGTAAGCGTACCTGATTTTGATACCACACCGATGGTTCCTTTTTTGAAGATAAAGCCCGGCATAATACCTACTTTACATTCTTCGGCTGTAATAATACCTGGGCAGTTAGGGCCAATTAAACGAACATTTTTACCTTGAATATATGATTTAGCTACCACCATGTCTTTGGTAGGAATACCTTCAGTAATACAAACAATTACTTTAATACCTGCATCGGCGGCTTCCATGATAGCGTCTGCGGCAAAAGCCGGCGGCACAAAAATAATTGACACATCGGCTCCCGTAGCTAATACTGCTTGTTCAACTGTGTTAAAAACTGGTTTGTCTAAATGTAGTTGTCCGCCTTTACCAGGAGTTACACCACCTACTACATTAGTACCGTATTCTATCATTTGTCCGGCATGGAAAGTTCCTTCTGAGCCAGTGAAACCTTGTACAATTATTTTAGAGTTTTTATTAACTAGAACGCTCATTATATCACTGATTAGATGATTAGTAGATTTTTTACATTCAAAATTAGAGATTGTTCAGGTGTACAAACTTGTACTTTTCTCATTTTTACGTAAAAGTAGCTTGAAATGAGAAAAGTGCAAAGGTTTTTTTAAATCAAAAACGCCCCTATCAGCACAGAAAAACATAATTCTCTGTTAATCAATCAATTACACAGCAAATAATATGTGTTAAAATTTTAAACTCTTGTGTTTTCTATAATTCTCTGAGTAGATGAAGCCCCGATAAACCAAAAATCATGTTGAATTAAAGTTTTACAGGTAGGGTTGAAACGATAGATATGAAAACAAACACATTAAGAGTAAGCTTGAATAGACGTGGCAAATATAGAATGTTTTTTATAAAAAATAGGAGACTGAGAAGAAAAAAATAAAAAATATTCGTAGCCCCTGCCTTACCTCCGCTTTTGTAAAGTAGTGCCATTGTACAAGGGTGGGTTTTCTATAATTTCAATACACACTTTGCTTTACTTTTTTTAAAAAGCACTACCTTTGTGACTTCTGTATTTATTCATTTTTCTTTTGTCTTCACAGTATGAAGGTACAAACTAACGTATCGCTTAAGCCTTATAATACTTTCGGAATTGATGCCACGGCTAAATATTTTGTGGAAGTTGGCAGTATTGACCAGCTACGGGAAATTCTGCAAGACCCTGATTACAAAGACCTCGAACGGCTGATTCTGGGCGGTGGCAGTAATTTATTACTGACAAAAGATTTTGAGGGAATCGTTATCAAGATTTCTATTAAAGGTATTGAAACACTTCAGGAAGATACGGAGCAGATATGGCTAAAGGTTGGCGCAGGTGAGGTTTGGCACGAACTGGTTATTTATTGCGTGAATCATAATTATGCGGGTGTCGAGAATTTATCGCTTATTCCGGGAACCGTCGGAGCGGCTCCTATGCAGAATATAGGGGCTTATGGTATTGAAATTAAAGAGGTTTTTGAAAGCCTTGAAGCACTGGAAATAAAAACGGGGCAAATAAGGGTTTTCACGAAGGAAGAATGCCAGTTCGGGTATCGGGAAAGTATCTTTAAACATGAAGCCAAAGGGCAATACATTATTGTGAATGTTACGTTTAAACTTAGCAAAACCCCTGTTTTTCATGTTGAGTATGGAGCCATTCAGGAAACCCTGAAAAGTATGGCCGTTGAAGACCTCAGTATTAAAGCCATTAGCGATGCGGTTATCAGTATCCGCCAGAGTAAGCTGCCGAATCCGGCCGAAATTGGCAATGCCGGAAGTTTTTTCAAAAATCCTGAAATTCCGAAAGCTCAGTTTGATGCGCTGAAAGCACAATACCCTGCTATGCCCTCCTACCCTGTTAATGAATATACCGTGAAGGTTCCGGCCGGATGGCTGATTGAACAGGCAGGCTGGAAAGGCCAGCGGTTTGGGCAAATAGGCGTACACGCCAAACAGGCATTGGTTCTGGTGAATTTCGGTGGTGGTAAGGGAAACGAAATAAAAGAACTCTCACAGAAAATTCAGGAATCTATCCGTGAAAAATTCGGCATTCAGCTTTCTGCTGAGGTAAATTTTGTATAAGCAAATTCAGGTAGTGTTTTTTCTTCCTATACTATTATAATAGCTGCTAGAACATGGCAGCTATTTTTATTTTTTCATCCATAAATATAGCCGCTGACAGGCTTTTTTCTGCCTTTTATAATTGCTTAAAAATTTTTTTTATTTCTACGCAACCCTCTTGCCAAGTTTCTGCATCTTGTTTACGAAAAGCAACAAAAAAGACTTTTTAAAAACTCCGCGGCAGTTTTTCTAAATATAACAATTAGCTTATACCATTAAACGATTACAATTATGAAAACGCTTGTTAAAACAATCGCCGCTTTAAGCATTGCCATGGCTGTTAATTTCGGAGCTAAGGCACAAGACGAAGACCACTTCGGTACTTCAAAAGACAAAGAATATAACAACGAAGATAACTACGAACACTACGAAAGAAAAGATGGAAAACGTAATATGTTTTCGCGCAGAGACTTCGGTTTGTATTTGGGCTTGAATACCTACGAAACACAAAATTTACCTGAATTAGATAATTTCAACTCTCGGTTTATTGCTTTAAGCTGGAAGAAAAACCATCGGTTAATTACCGGCAACAATGTAGACGTAGCCATGGGTACTGGTTTTGAGTTTGCTTGGAACAACTATATGTTTAAAGACAACATTACTTTAGCAAGCAAAGCCGTAGGAACTGATTTTGTAGAGGTAAAAGAATCTTTAGAGAAATCTAAATTGGTGGTTACCAACTTTAATATTCCTGTAATGTTACAATTTGGGTTTAAAGAAAGCAAATGGATATTGGGCTTAGGTGCTTATGGTGGTGCCAGAATTGACAGCTACACTAAAACCAAAGGCGAAAATGGTACCAAACGCGACCACGGAGCTTTTAACATGAGCAAATTCCACTATGGGTTTGCTGCCGAAATTGGCCGTAAGAATTTCACACTTTTTGCCCGTTATCAAATGACTCCTATCTTTAAAGATAACAATGGAGTGAATGGCAACGCCATTATGTTCGGGATTCGTTTGTAAAAGTGCTGAATAGTAAATTAGTAAATAAATTAAGAGATTTAGTTTTTAATGTTGAATCTGACAGCCCTGCGGAATAGTTCAGGGCTGTCAGATTTTTTTATGCCGCCACCTTTAACGTTTATACAATAAGGTTCAATGCGGTTAACGCACGGAATTACCAATGGGTCAGATTTTTTCAAAATCAAGGCTTTGGATATCTGGCTCGGCATAAGATAAGCGCGCTTCTTTCGAGAAAAGGAAATCTTTGGTATAAAAAATCAAGGCGTTGTTTCTATGGCTGTATTTACTTTGCAAAAACTGGTTGCATACCTGTTCAAAGGTTTGCCCGTTGGTAGCGTATCGACCCCAGAACTCATTCAGGAGCCACACCCAAAAAACCGTGATGGTATCATGATACCCGCTTGTATCGGTGTTCATGCCGCCCGTAGCTTCATTGTAAAGTCGAATATTTTTGCGTAGTGCCGACAGGGCTTCGGCATAACCTAATTGCGATACGTGCCACAAGCCTGTTATCAGGTGTGCTTCGTGCGTCCATTCGCGGGCTGGTAAGGTTCTGGTCTGAAAACCTTCAACAAGGTAATCAAATTCTTTCTGAGTGGTGGGTATAGGATAGTACATATAAAATATTATTTCGATTTTACGGCAAAATTTGTTTTTATCTCAGTCATTTCAAAATATTATTCTGTTTCTTTAGGCAAAAAGCCAGAAACTCATGGCACCATAGGTCGTAATAATTAGATTGAGGTTGTTGAGATACTGGTTTAATGCACGGGTTTTTCTATATTTGCCAGAAAAAACTTCAGATAATATGAGCCCTATATTTGACCATACCTTACTTAAACTTATTCAGGTAGCTATTTCTTTGTTTGCTGGTGTGCTTTTTCTGCAATCTGGTTTTGACAAAGTTTTTGATTTTGGCGGAAATAAATCGTACATCCAGAGTGTTTTTGCCAAAACTTTTCTGAGTGGTGTTTCCTCTATTTTATTTGTTGTTATCCTGATTCTGGAAGTATCGGCGGGAATCCTGAGTTTTTTGGGAGGTGTATATTATTTTGTAGAAGGCCAAGCCGATTTTGCCATTTTAGGGCTGGAATTAGCCGCTTTGTCAATCCTATGCCTTTTTACAGGCCAACGTATTGCCAAAGACTACGCCGGAGCGGCCTCATTAGTAAGTTATTTTTTATTGATGGTTTTTGGTATTTACCTTTTTTCGCTGCACGGCTAACATACCTTACCCAATAAAAGGCAAAAGCGTGTAAATCAGGCCAATGGTTTTAAAACCAGTCGGCCTGCATTTCAATGGTAACTTCGTCGGTACTCGACAGGCGTTTTATCAAAGATGCTGCCTTTACAAGTTCGTATTCATAAAAATAGCGGGCCGTCAGGATTTTCCCCTGATAGAAGTCTTTATCAGCTGTATGTGCGCCTGCCAGTTGCTGCTGCGCCACAACGGCTTGTTTAAGCCATTGCCATGCAATGGTTACAAGGCCGAACAGTTCGAGGTAAAGTGTGGCATCAGACAGGTACTTTTCGGTGTTACCTTTCTGCGCCAGCCCCAGTAAATACCCCGTGAGTTGCTGCGCCTGCCCTAACACTTTTTGCAGTTGCACGGCCAGTGGGCTGAGTGCCTCAATACCAGAGGCATCGGTTATGGTGTTTGAAACTTCTGCAAAGAAAAGCTGCGCGGCTTTGCCTTGTTGCATGGTAATTTTTCTGCCTAGTAAATCAAGCCCATGAATGCCCGTTGTACCTTCATGAATAGGATGAATGCGGGCTTCGCGGTAGTATTGTTCTACCGGAAAGTCGGTTGTGTAGCCTGCTCCACCCAGAATCTGCACGGCAGCACTTGTTGAAAGGCAGCACATTTCAGAAGGATACGATTTGGCAATAGGTGTGAGCAAATCGAGCAACAAATGAGCGTTTGTACTAGTTTCACCTTCGGCTACGTGGGCAACATCGGCCAGATGGCTACAATACATCAATAACGAAAAGGCTCCTTCAACCACTGCTTTCTGAAACAGTAGCATCCGTTTCACATCGGCGTGGTTAATGATACTCGTTTGTGGCTTTGAGGGGTCTTTTTCTGTGATTTTGCGTCCTTGAGGGCGTTCTTTGGCATAAGCCAGCGAAGCATAATAAGCCGCTGTGCCAATAGCTGTGGCATTGATACCTACGCCTATGCGGGCTTCGTTCATCATCTGGAACATATAGCTCAGGCCCTTGTGGGCTTCACCAACCAGATACCCCTCGCAGGCATCGTTCGAGCCTATCATTAAATGAGCAATAGGCGCGCCTTTATAACCCATTTTATGATAAACGCCTGCGGTGATGACATCGTTAGGAGTTAGATTCCCGTTGGCATCGGGTCTTTGCCGCGGCACTACAAACAAAGAAATACCTTTGGCTCCGAGTGGCCCGCCTTTGATTTTTGCCAGCATCAGATGGACTACATTTTCGCAGACATCGTGGTCTCCGCAGGAGATGAAAATCTTCTGGCCTTTGATTTTATAAACGCCTTCTTCAGATGTTGGCTCGGCCGATGTAGTAATATCAGATAACGAACTGCCGGCGTTAGGTTCGGTAAGTGCCATGGTTCCCTGCCACTCGCCCGAATACATTTTAGGTGTATAAGTATCAATGAGTGGCTGCGCTCCAAAGCTGCGAATGAGATTGGCGGCTCCGGTCGTAAGAAAAGGGAATACACTAGCCGAATAATTAGCCGCCTGAAAAATGAATGCGGCGGCATTTAATATCGTAACGGGCAATTGCTGCCCTCCTTCGTTGTAAGAGAAACCGGCGTTTATCCAGCCGTCCTGCCCGAATTGCTGCACAATGGCTTTCATACCCGGATGCACCCTGATTTTACCATCAACCAGTTGTGGCTCTTTTCTGTCCATTTCGATTAATAGCGGATGCAGCATTTTTTCTGCAATCTGCTGGGCGGCATCAAGTACCATATCGAACGACTCACGCGTGTGGTCCTGAAAGTACTCATATTGGGTAAGTGCCTCACTCTGAAGCACTTCGTACAGGTTAAACTGAATATTACGCTTTGAAAAGAACATAGGGTTTATCTTCGTCTCCGTTTGCTTTTGGTCTCACTGTTTTGGGTAGGTTTTTTGTCTGCTCGCCCGTTGCCTGAACCATTCCTGCCGCCAGAATTGCGACTTCTGTTACGCGAACGCGAGCCGTTTTTGTCGCGTTTGGCAGCCATTCCTGAACTGGATTTAAAGGCTTTGCCAGCAATATTTACCAGCTCAAGGTCCATGCTGCGGCGCTCAAGGTCGGTAGCTTTTACACGAACCTTTACGGCTTCGCCAAAGTTAATTACCCTGCCCGTACGTTTGCCTACTACCCTGTAATTTTCTTTGTCGAGTTCATAGAAATCGTCATTCAAATCGGCCAGCCGAACCATTCCTTCGCAATTGGTAGCGGTTATTTCTACAAAAACTCCGAAGTCGGTTACACCTGTTACCACGCCGTCGAACACGGTCTGTTGGTCTTGCAGGCTCATGAATTCGACCTGCTTGTATTTAATAGAAGCGCGTTCGGCTTCGGCGGCCAGTTTCTCGCGGTCCGACGAATGCTTGGCTTTCTTTTCGTATTCTTCCTGACTTGGGGCTTTTTTCTTGTCGAGGTAATGCTGCAACAAGCGGTGCGCCATCATGTCGGGGTATCGGCGGATAGGCGACGTAAAGTGGCTATAATGCTCAAAGGCCAGCCCAAAATGCCCCAGTGGCTCGGTCGTATACCGTGCTTTCGACATGGTACGCACGGCCAGTTGTTCAAGCACGTTCTGTACGGCGGTGCCTTCTACCTCCTCCATCATGTTGTTCATGGTGGTTGAGAGGCCCTTTTCGCTGTCGGTCTTGATAGTGAAGCCAAAACGAGCCACAAAATTGGCAAAATTAGCCAGTTTTTCAGGGTTAGGCGGCTCATGCACCCGATAAATCATGGTGTTGCCTACTTCTTGTTCGTCGGTTTCCTTACCTTTCTTTTTGCCTATATTAAACACAAACTCGGCTACTTTTTTATTAGCCAGTAACATAAACTCCTCGATGAGTTTGTGCGAATCTTTTCTTATTTTCAGTACCACGCCCAGCGGTTTGCCGTCGGCATCGAGCCTGAATTTTACTTCGTTGGTTTCAAAATTGATAGCCCCTTTCTTGAAACGTTCTTTTTTCAGAATTTTTGCCAGTTGGTTCAGGGTCTGTAAAGGTTTCCCATACTGACGGCCGATTTCGTCGTTCCAGACTTCTTCTTCGAGTTTTTCAAGCACTTCTTGTGCTTCTTCGTAAGTAAATCTTTTGTCGGAGTGAATAATGGTACGCCCAAACCACTCCGATACGATGCGGGCATCGTGGGTCATTTCAAAAACGGCCGAGAACGTAAGTTTATCTTCGTTCGGGCGAAGCGAGCAAAGGTTATTAGATAGCTTTTCGGGCAGCATCGGGATGGTTCTGTCGACCAGATACACCGAGGTTGCACGGTTCAGGGCTTCTTCTTCAAGCCTTGTACCTAACCTTACGTAGTGGGTTACGTCGGCTATATGTACGCCTACTTCGTAATTGCCATTTTCTAATTCTCTGAAACTCAGGGCGTCGTCAAAGTCTTTCGCATCGTGCGGGTCAATCGTAAAGGTGAGCGTATTTCTAAAATCGCGTCTTTTCTTTATTTCGCTTTCTTCAATTACTTCCGAAATTCCTTCGGCTTCTTCCTCAATTTCTTTCGGGAATTTTATGGGCAAACCAAACTCGGCCAGAATAGCGTGCATTTCGGCGTTATTTTCTCCGGCTTTTCCTAAGATTTCAATTACTTCACCCACGGCTTGCTGCACGTTGGTTGGGTAGGTAATGATTTTTACAATAACGAGGTCGTTTTTAGTAGCTCCGTTTATTTTATCTTTCGGAATAAAAATATCTTCATGCAGGTTCTTGTGGTCAGGTTTCAGGAGGGCATAGTTGCCAAAAGTCTGTATTTTACCAACTACCTCGCTTCTGCCTCTCTCAAGTACTTCAATAACCCTGCCTTCGGGGTTTTCGCCTCTGCGGTAGAACTCGCCAAAGGTGGCTACTTTTACTAAATCGCCATCGATAGCCCCGTTCAGGTCATCGGCACTTACCCAGATGTCGGGCTTGTTTTCGTCGTGTCGGACAAACCCAAAACGTGGGTTTACGTGGTCGAGGCGACCCACCACGGCATTTGCGTTTTCGTCAACGGTATATTTACCTTTATCTACCTGATACACTTTTCCTTCCTGCACGAGGTCTTCTATGACCATACCGAAAAGACGTTTCTCCTGCTTGTTATGGATGTCATAATGCTGGAAGAGGTCTTGCATGGAAAAGGGCTGTGTGGCGTTGACCGATAAAAAAGCCAGAATTTCGGCTTTTTGTTGGTCATAATATGATTGATGTCTGTTTTTTGCCATTTTGTTGTGTGGCGAAATATCTTCGCCAATTATTTTATTATCTGGTTTGGTTGAATAATCAGGTGCATACTTTGCCTGAAACAAAGCCTTGCCCTGTTGATTTGTTAATGAATAACAAGCCTATTTTACAGGCTCATGAAAAGGCCGTGGGGTATTTATAACACCCATTAGCCTGTTTATAGCAATAGGTATGGCTTTTTAAGCCATCCGGCTGCTTGTTATATTACCCACTTACTGGCGCACGTAGCAAGCATTCATCAATGCCGTTACGTTGCTGCGTTGGGGGTATTTGTTTCAGCCCGATACGTTGTATCGGGCTGAAAGCCTTATGCGTTTAGCCTATTATTGCCACTCATATAGTGGGTTCTGGGTGGGGTCCCAGTTAGGATAAATTCTGAAATGTTTTTCCTGAATTTTTTCCAGCAGAATATCGCGCAACTCACTGATATTCTCTTTGTGTTCTGCTGAAATAAACACTACGTTTTCGGTATTTTTGGTCAGGTAACTTCTTTTGAGTTTTTCCAGATTGCGCTGCAAATCTTCTTCGGTAGTTGTTTCCAGATGCTCGTCGAGGTTCTCTTCTGTTTCGGGTTTGAAGAGGTCGAGCTTATTGAATACCAGTACCGTAGGTTTTTCGGCTGCGCCAATTTCAGCTAAGGTAGATTTCACTACTTCGATCTGTTCTTCAAACGAAGGGTGCGAAATATCTACTACATGAATCAGGATATCGGCCTCTCTGATTTCGTCGAGGGTCGATTTAAACGATTCGATGAGCGTAGTAGGTAGTTTTCTGATAAACCCGACGGTATCTGTCAGCAAGAACGGAATATTACCCAATACTACTTTTCTTACGGTAGAATCGATGGTAGCAAAGAGTTTATTTTCGGCAAAAACCTCGGCCTTTGCCAAACGCCGCATCAGGGTCGATTTACCTACGTTGGTGTAGCCTACCAGAGCCACACGCACAAGGCGGCTACGTTCTTTGCGCCGTGTAATACTTTGTTTGTCTATCTTTTCCAGTTTATCTTTCAGAAAAGCGATTCTATCCTGCACTATCCGTTTGTCGGTTTCAAGTTCTTTTTCTCCGGGGCCACGCATCCCGATACCCCCTTTCTGGCGGCTAAGGTGGGTCCACATACGGGTAAGGCGGGGCAGCAAATACTGGTATTGTGCCAGTTCTACCTGCCGTTTGGCTTGGTCGGTACGGGCGCGTTGAGAGAAAATATTCAGAATTAATAAACTTCTGTCCAGAATTTTAACATCCTTAAAAGCCGCTTCGAGGTTACGTACCTGTGCTGGGGTTAGGTCATCATCAAAAATGATGGTATCAACGGGGTTGTCGGTAATCCAAGTTGTAATTTCTTCCAGTTTACCCTTCCCTACAAATGTTTTCTGGTCGGCGCGGTCTAGTCGTTGTACAAAAGTTTTTTTGGTGATAACTCCGGCTGTTGTGGCTAAAAAGTCTAATTCGTTGAGGTAGTCGTAAGTACGCTCAGCGTTTTGTTTCTGCGTAATCAGCCCTACCAAGATGGCAGTTTCCTGATGTTTTGCAGTAGAAAAAATGGGTGAATTAAGCAATTTTACTAATTTTTGATTCTTTTAAAATAACTACTAAACTATATGAAAAGTTTCTGCGCTAAATTACAGGTTTTCAGCGGATTAACTTTTATATTTATTTACCAAAAGAATAGAGAACAGAAAAGTATGGAGAAGAGAAAAAGAGGCTAACTTTTTCAGATACTTTTTTCTTTAAAATAGGTTTGCAATAGCCTTTTTTGGTAATCAATATAAATATAACAAAAAAAAATTAAATAATTACATTTTTTTTTCAATAAATTTACACGCTGAATAAAAAAGTTATGAAAAAAAATACCAAAAAGTAAATAACTGGTTATCAGCTTCTTGTAAACAAATGCCACCTTTTAATAAAAGAACCCTGTAAACTTGGCACAGTTTTAGAAAGGGAATAAAGGCATTGCTCATGTACTGCGTAGCTCCACACCGAAAATGTTTATCGGTTGTTGGCAGAAGAAAAACATTAATTTAATTGCGTTGTGATGTTTTATATTATAAATTGCGGTACTTAATGATAAACTATGCAAAGTTTAAGTATAGATACTCATATTTGAGGCGAAAAAAGGAAGGGGCGAATTGGTTTTGAGTGTCAGAAATGTATTTAACTTTGCTTTACGGGATATTTCGGAAGACTTTTTCTTAAAAGAAAATCCCACTTTGGAATCGAATCCAGATAGAGCTTATACATGGATTATTAGGAAAGCACGTAAGTCGGAATCCCTGTCACTATTTTTGAGGCAGGGATTTTTTTTATCTGAAATTTTGTGTTATATTATTTTAACGACAAAACACCTATGCTTTAGTGTCTTTGTCGGCAGTATATTTAGTATGAATTGCGGGTGCAGCGGCACTCATTATTGCAGCAAAAGACTATGAAAGAGAAAATTGCTAAAAAAATAGACGTATTTAACAAGAAAGCAGGGTTTGAGTATTTTTTTCTGGAAAAATACGATGCAGGAATGGTATTGACAGGCACAGAGATAAAATCTATACGCCAGAATAAATTTAATATGACCGATGCCTATTGCTATTTTATTGATGGCGAGTTGTTTGTAAAAAACCTGAATATATCGAAATACGAACAGGGTACACATTACAACCATGACCCCCTGCGCGACAGGAAACTCCTGCTCAAGAAAAAAGAGTTGAAAAGGCTCGACAACAAACTTACCGACAAGGGACTGACCGTTGTGCCAACACGCCTGTTTATTAATGATGGTGGCCTTGCCAAACTTGAAATAGCATTGGCTAAAGGAAAAAAACTCTACGACAAACGTGAGACCATTAAAGAAAGGGATGTGTCACGCGAGCGCATGAGAGAGGATTAATGAAATTGCCACATAAAACCTTAATTATATAATGCGACCTAACCGACTTAAAGAACTCTGGAAAGAAAATAAAACCGTGGTGAATGCTTGGGTTACGATTCCGTCAGCATGGACAGCCGAGGTTGTGGCTCATGCGGGCTTTGATGCCATGACAATTGATGCCCAACATGGATTGGCCAGCGACCACCTCACCATTATGCACATGTTACAGGCTATTTCGACGACCAACACCGTGCCACTGGTACGGGTAGCGTGGAACGACCCCGCCAGCCACATGAAAATGCTCGATATGGGTGCTTATGGGGTTATTTGCCCGATGATTAATACCCGTGCGGAGTCGGAAAGTTTTGTAGGGGCTTGCCGGTATATACCCGACGGATACAGAAGCTACGGCCCTGTGCGCGCCAGTGTGTATGGCGGTGATGATTACTTTGAACACTCGACAGCGAAAGTAATTACCATGAGTATGATTGAAACAGCCGAAGGACTGAAAAACGTAGAAGATATTGCCAAAACTCCAACCATGACGGGCTTGTATATTGGGCCGTGGGATTTGAGTATTTCGATGCGACGACCTAAACAGGGTGATTTTGATGACATTGAACTCTTGCGGGCTTTTGAAAAAGTGCTGAATGCCACAGAAAAAAACGGACTGATTGCGGGGATTCAATGCCCGTCGGCCGAGGTGGCCGTCAGGATGTCGGAAATGGGCTTCAGGTTTGTAACAGCCGCTAACGATACTACACTACTCAAGCAGGGTGCTGTTGATACCATCAGTAAGTTTCATGCAAAAGAAACCGGAGGCTTGCAGCTTACAAGCAACCCGTATGCCTGAAAGCAGCAAAAACAGTTTGAGTAATTATTACAAATAAGAGAGGTTGTTGCAGCCTCTCTTATTTATTTTGTATAAAGGCTATTAAATCGGCCATTTCTTTTACGCTAATGGCGTTTTCGAGGCCGTTAGGCATAATTGATGTTTCTGATTTTACCATTTTGGCGATGTCTTTTTTCTGAATAACGCTTTCGTGGCCGCCTACTTCCCGAAGGGTAAGCACGTTGGCGTTTTCTTGCAGAATTAAGCCCCCCATTGTTGTATTATTCTTGAAAGTGATAGTCCAGAAATCGTATTTATCGGCAATCGAATTATTGGGGTTAATAATTTCGGTTAGAATAGATGTAGCGTTGCGGCTTCTGAGCGTAGATAAATCAGGGCCAAAGTTTACTCCTTTTACGCCCTCAATCTGGTGGCAGGTAGCACAATTTTTCTGAAATACCAACTTGCCGTTAGCCTGTACGCCTTTCATGTCGAGGGCCTTCATGTAGGTTTGTAAAACTGCTTTGCGGTCTTCATTCACGGCCAGTATTTTGCGGGCATAGGCACGAATATTGGTTTCTTCGTAATTCATGAGGTCAACCATTTGCCGCCAGCCTATGGCCGACTTATCGATGCGTTTCTGTTCAAGTGCCGCCAGTAGCAACGGAATTCGTTCTGGTTTAGCCATTAATAACTCTACCACTTTTTGCTGTATGGCAGGAGTAAAAGTTTTAAACTCTTTCAGCAGAAAATCAAAGGTAGGTTTATCGCCTGTTTTGCTCAGGGTTCTTAAAACTGCCGTTTGTAGTATTTCGGGTTCTTTGGTGCTTAGTATCTGCAAGAAATCCTTTTTATAAGCATTACCATTGTTGATTGAAAGCAGTTTTACGGCATCGGCGCGTAGTTTTTCATCCTGCGAGCGGTCGGTTAAAATAAGCTGCGCTTCTTTTATTTTCTGCGTGCTGGTTGCGCCTTTCGGAAGCCCTATTACTTCGAGTAAATCGAGTGCCGCATTTCTGAATGCCGGTGAGCTTTGGGCAGAAAAAGCAGCTAGTAGCCGTTCTTTGTCGGTGTCGTTGAGGCTTACTGTTATGCCTTTATAACGCCAGAGCTTGGCAATGCCATCGAGTGTTGCGGCTTTCCACCAATCGTTTGTGGTGCTGCTGTCGGTGGCACTTATCTGATTAAATATGGCAGCAAAAACCTCTTTGTTTCCGCTATTGGCTATGGTAGCCCCCATATTTGCGAAAAACTCGGCTGTTTCGTCCGATTTTTCTTTGGCTAGTTCTTTTATGGCGAAATCGAACACCTGATTTTCTTTGCCTGCAAAAGAAGCTATACAGGCTACCCCTACCCATTTATCATGGAAATCTCGTTTTAATATAGCCAGCCGCGCCTGTTCAGCTTCGGCCGACTTTACAAAGCCGAGGGTATTCAGTAGCTGAAACCGTACTTTGTTGTTGCCATCGTTCTGCAAACTTACCAGTTCTTTTCTAAGTTTGTCGGCCTCTGGTTTTGCTTGGTTCAGGTAATTTTCGGCTACTCTTATGCCATTTTCACGCACGCCCGCTTCTTCGTCCTGAAAGGCACGAAGAATGTCTTGTATTTCTATGCTTTGCAGGCCATCAAGCAGCCATAGGGCATGCACTTTGGCTTCGGGCAGGCTACTTTTATTGATAATGTCTCTTAAATTACTGGCTATGCCTTTGGCCTGACGCTGCAAAAGCAAACGCTGTGCTGTGCGCCGATACCAGATATTTTCGTTTTCGAGGAGTTTTACAAGGTCAGCATCCGACTGTTTCGATAAATTCAGTTTTCCGAGCCAGTCCATTGGCAAGCCTTTCTCTGGCACTACCCGATAGATACGTCCTTTGTCGGAGCCGTTATACAAAGCCCCTGATTTATTAATTTCGTCAGACATCCACTCGGGGTGTTCAATAATCTGGCGGTAGTAATCAATTACATATAAGGCACCGTCGGGGCCAATGTAGAAATTAACCGGACGGAACCACGCGTCTTTTGAAGCCAGAAACTCAGCTTTTTCGATGAGGCGGCTAGCGGTAAAACTTGCCCCTGCCTGCTTGATAACATCGGCGTGTACCATGTTATGAACAGGCTCACCGACAAAAGTCACCTCGCGGAATTTATCGCCAAATGCACCGCCCAGATACCACGTAACCCCGCACGAAGACGTAATAACGCCTACGTCGGTCAGTAGTTGATGGTTGGGGTTTTCGGTAACAGGATAAATTTCGGACGCATTGCCGTGGTCTGAAATATCTTGTGTGGCATTGGCAAGCAGCAAATTAGGGTTATTTTTGAGGTATTGCGCCCCTAGTACTTCATGAAACAGGTGGTCGGCGTTGCTGGTATACAGCCGATGCCCCCAAGCATCTGTGGTATGCCCGAACTGCGTTTCGCCTGATACTTCTTCTACCTGATAGCTGTCTGGCTTGAACCTTACCGCACGGCCATTGGCATTTTTGCCTAGTTTCTGCCCATCGGGTTTGTCAGGGAAAAAGATATTCTGACCTTCGTCGCCAAATTCTTTTTTATAAACAAAGGGAGTTACAATGGCTTCGTGGCCTACATAAAGCCAGTTGTCGAGTTCAAAACGTGGGGTATTCAGGTTATGCTGTGGATTTGAAAGGGCAAAACCAGTCAGAAGAACTTTTCTTATGTCTGCCTTTCCGTCTTTATCAGTATCTTCCAGATAGATAATATCAGGGGTATCGGTTACGATAATGCCGTTTCGCCAGCGCATAATGCCTGTGGGTAGTTTCAGGCTGTCGGCAAATACAGTACTGGTGTCAGGCAGGCCGTCGTTATTGGTGTCTTTCAGTAGCTTTACTTTTCCGGTTCGGCTCAGGTCGAGCGGATAACCGTGCATTTCTACCACATACATATTACCATCTTCGTCTATTTCCATAGCTACGGGGTCGGCCACGAGAGGCTCGGCAGCTACCATTTCTACTTTGAATCCATCCATGACGCTGATAGACGACAGGGCTTTCTGATGTTCGGGCGAAAGGATTTGTTGTGGTTTTTTCTGGCAAGAAAAAATTAAAAGCAGCGAAATGAGCGAAATATAACGCATGGCGTGGCGCTTGTTAGGTAATTGGTAAATGTAATAAAAAATCAGCTTTTTTATTGATACTCAGGTGTAAAATCTTGGGTTACGAGGGTTTTGTTGGCTGAGTGTAGCCACTGCTATTTTTTTATATACTCACAGGCACAAAAAAAGGGCTATTCAAAGCCCTTCTGAAAATAAAATTTTAATGATTATGGGTTTATCTGGTTTCAAAGAGCCTTGCCAAACGGCCCGACACAAAACTAAACACGAGCGATACACCAATGGCTATGTGTGAGGTAAACATGGCCAAGTCTTCATCAACAGGTTTGATGGGTTTAAGGTAATAAAAAATTATTACTACCGATGCCTGTATGAGTGCCAGAATCCAACCTCGGCGGGGTTCAAGAAATCCAATCAGAAAGCTCGACAGGGCAATAACACTCATAGCCCAATAGCCTGTGTCGGTATGAAAATTAGTATAGATAATGAGCGCGGCTGTGCCAAAGGCAATCAGAATATTTCTGGCTAAAACCAAATAAGATTTATTTGCTTTTGCTTCCATTGCAGTAAAAGTTAAAAATTCGGTACAAAGGTACTGGAATAATTTTAAATTAGAACAAATGTTCTAAAAATATCTTATGGTATTTTTAAATGGCCCAAGTTACCTTCGTTTTATGGGTACGATGGCATTGGGTTAAACAAAAAGTCTGAAATATTTTTAAAAAATAAAGATATTGAAGATATTGACCAGTTGTTAGGGCAATTTGCTGTGGTTTTATTTTATTATCGGGAAAATGGAAAACAAGTGTCTTTGGTTATTTGGGTTATCGGGTGCAGGAAAAACAACGCTGGCTACTGCGCTGGCTGAAAAACTACCCACCCCAAAAGTAAAAATACTGGACGGCGACGTGTTGAGGCAAGGAATTAACAAGAATCTGGGGTTTTCGGAAGAAGACAGGTTTGAGAGTGTCAGACGTGCCGCCGAAATAGCCCGATTATTTATTGAGGAGGGTTATTGGGTTATAGTGGCTCTTATTACGCCTTTGGAAGCCATGCGCCAAAGCAGCCGCCAGATATTAGGTGAGCATTATATTGAGATTTTTGTAAATACCCCACTGGAAATTTGCGAGCAACGCGACCCCAAAGGCTTATATGCCAAAGCTGCTACTAACGAGATACGCAACTTTACGGGTAAAACAGCCCCTTTTGAAAATCCAGCAATAACCGACATCGTTATTTTTACTGAAAACAACACCGTAGAAGCGTGTTGTGAGCAAATATTAGGTTTTTTAGGCTGATACCCTGCGGCATGGCTCAGGAGTAAATATATTGCACCACAAAATCTTCGGGGCGGCAAAAGCCAGTTATTATTTCCTGATTGACGGTTGTCCAGGCGTGGCCTTCAATCTGCCCGTTTGTGTCTTTTCTGAAACCTACAAATATCTGATAGGGTATGTTATAGAACCTGCACAAAACTTTAGCCTGATAAGCCTCATGCCGGCAAACGTTTGTCCACGGTGCATACCGCTTTACTATTCTGATAGCAAAGCTGATGTCTCGTACTAGGGCCATATCAGTAAAGTCAGGAAGAGGAGCTTCGTGTCTTTTGCCAAATATGGCATTTTTTCGGAAAAACCGAAAGAGCAGGTTACTATATAACGACAGCATAAATGTGACCAGTACCAGATATTTCCGCCGAAAACTTATCTGGTAAAAAGTACGTATTTTCTGCTGTATTCTCATGCACTAATGTATTGTTTTTCGAGCAGCTGGCTCAATACTTTGTTTACCTCAAAGGTACAGGCTTCTTCCGAAATATCGTATTCGGCACAAAGATTTTGTATGATGGTTTCTACCGGAAGCCCTTCGTTAATACCCCTCAGTATTTTAAAGAGAGTTTCGTTAACTGACAGGTATTTGTTGTTTTCACTATCATAAATTACTCCTTCCTCACCTAATTGTGTAAACAGGATTTTGTCGTCATTGATTCTGTAATTTATCATTGTAATTGTTATAGGTTAATCCCAATAGCCAAATTCGCGCATCATGGGTTCGTTAATTTTTTTTATTTGCTGTATCTGTTTTGTATTTAATTCTTGTTTCCAACGCCCTGTTTCTCCTTTGAAGAAAAACGTTGATGCTGGTAATAATTTCTCACGAAAGCCCTTCTCTTGTTCTATTTTTTTTAGTTTTTCAAAGCTGGTAGCTTCAATAGCAGCCCTGATTTCGTCGTCGGTGTGGTTCAGGCCAATCAGTTGAACGGCTTCTTTGAATACCTCAAAAGGGTTAGTCTTTAAATCTTCATAACGTATAAAATGCACTTTAAATGTAGGGTATGTTTTCCAGCTTTCGACGTGCTGAGACCACGTGAGCAAAGGCTGAGAAAACTGGTTGTTGGTAGTGAATGAGTTTCCGAAGAAACCTGAAGGATTATTGATGTAATTCTGAATGACCGAATCATAATCACGCCCAAGATGATTTGCCAGCGAGAGGGTTACATCTAACGGATTCCGCAGTAGATAAATAGCCAGCCGAGTGGGTTCTTCGGGAATCAAGGGCAGGCCATCGAATGCCGAAAAGGTGAAGGCATCGTGTATTTTGACATACAGATAATTACTGCTTGTGTCAGACAGATACTGAAACGTAAGGCGTTGGTAAAGTTCAATCTGTTGGGGCGTGAGGCTGTCAGAATCTGTGTCGAGGATATCTTCTACCAGTTTTTTACCTGAGAAAACATCTCGTATGTACATTTTATTAAGATTTAGTTCTTGTTTCGTAAGGAGTGCCGACAAAAAAGACCGAAACCATGTATTGCCTGATTTTGGATATGAGGCCAGCCAGACGATGTTCTTTTTAGTACTCATACGCCTGAATAATTTGGGTTTCGATGGCAGTAGCGAAGCTATCAAATGTATCAATACCCTTAGGGCGGGTGGCCTGCCACATTTTTGTGTGGTTGGTAATACCTGCCAGATGCGTAAGCATTAATTTCTGTTTACGCATACCACTAATCCATTGATGGCGGTATATGTTATTGCTTAGTTGCTTGATGGCTTCGAGGGGAGGCAGGGTCTGAATACTAATTTCTGAGCCTTCCTGCTTTAAAAAGGCTAGCCCTACTACTTCGGCTTCGGTATTGACAAAGTCTTTATGAAACGAAAGCCCGTATTTGTTACGGTTATTAAATAGTGTTTCTTTCTGAGACTCGGCGTAGATGTTCTGCTGCTGAAAAGCATCTTGCCAGACCCGTAGCATCGGGTATGAAGCCTGTGCAAAAACCTTGTTTTCTTTGACGGTAAGCAGGGCGGTGTCGTCGGTAAATACCTGATACCCTTTTTGTTGTAACATAAGTGCGGTTGTTGATTTCCCCACTTTTGAGCTGGCAGAAAACAACAGTACTTTCTGAGGTGCTACAAACACGCCCGACACATGAAAAGGAATAAGGTTACGCTGTAACAGCGCCGCAGCCAGACAATTTGAGTAAAAATATAACAGTACTTCGGCCTGATTGTTACTAATAGGCTCAATACAAATATAATTACCGCCGCATACATAGTAACGGCCAACGTCTGGTATTGAGCAGAGGAGTTCGTTTTCGTTAAAAATACTGAATGGCTTGCGTTCCAGCGGTTCTTCTTTGAGTGATGCTGGTACTACGCCCTGCACTACCCTGATAGGTGGTGTATCAGAGAGGCCAGTACTTTGTATTAAAGATGGTAACTCAATATCCGAGATTATCGGAATGCGATATGCTTCGTAAAGGTAAGTCAAAAGTATGTTATTTCTCACTTGTTAGTCGTTGCAAAGATAAATACATCAACCGACAAATAAAAACCGTATATAGCTGTTATTGCTCTAATAGCTAAGTTATTTTACAGATTTTTGACTTTCAACTTGGTTTTTATATTAAATACCCTGAGGTACTCATTAATGCCCGATAATGCTAGACGGGTATTAATGAGTATTCAGGTGTTTTGCAAGAAAGCCCTTATGAGGCGTTTCTTTGCGAATTTCATTGCTGCAAGTTTGAGGCAGCCTTTGGTCACAAGCACAAGAGTTTACGCCTCAGTAGTTTCTGCTGATGGTTTTGACGGCTGTAAGCCTTTCACACACATCACAAAGTTAGCAACCAGATAAGGAGGCAAATTATTATGAGGTATAGATAACCCTTCGGTAGACACTACCTGATCATTCATAGGCACTAATGTATCAGTAGCTTTATCTTTTACAGAATAAAATTTTGTTTTGATGTCAGGATACGTAGGTAGAAAATTACCTACCGGGCTTGTGGTATCTAACCCGCCGGAAAGCCCATAAAAATTATGACTATGAGGCGGTAATTGCGCTTCTGTAAGGCCTACTAAATCCTGGCCGCCTTTTTCGGCCAAGTGGCGGGGGGTCATGCCAGAGCCAGTACCAGTACCTAGTGGGGTACGGAGCCTCAAGTCGGGCAATGCAAAATAGGTTACACCATCACCACCAAACTTATTTCCTATCACATCAAAAAGCTGGGTATAGTCTTTTATTTTTAGTAGGGTACCATCACAAAACTTATAATTTTCAGGTGCATAAGTACCCATAAACATTCTGATAATGCCAAGAAGGTCATTTTCCATATATAGTAATATTTTATATAGCTGTAAGTAAAAAGTCGAAAATAGTAGATACTGTATTATCTGTTTGGGTATATTCCGTCATAACAAATCATAAAAGTAATACCCAAAAACGGGTTCATGTTGTTATGCCCTTGCCCTAAACCGCTTATCCCAATTACGCCTGAGTCCATTTGTACTAAAGAATCGGTACTACTTTTTATCGAATAAAACGGTGTCGTAGTTGTTGGCATGGCATGGTTTAAGGGACTATAAAAACTTTGAGGAAGTGTAGATGCAAAATAGGCATGGTTATGCTGAGGTATTTGAGCTTCGGTGAGAGATACTGTTTCTACGCCACCTTTCTCGCCTACTGTTCGGTTGGTAAGGCCATTTCCCTGCCCTGCTCCCAAAGGAAACCTGCCCCGCATGTCGGGTAACGCAAAGTTGGTTTTGCCGTCTCCGCCATACATATTTCCTATTATAGAAAAGAGTTTTATATAAGGATTACCATTGCTTATGGGTAATAATCGACCATCACAAGGTAAATATATATTACTATTAGGTATAAAGTCGGCACCGAACATAACTATCGAACCAATTATGTCTTCCATAGATATAAAAAATTAGAATTTTAGATGATTTAAACTAGAAAAGTGGTTTTGAGTTAGCCAAAAGCCAGCTAACTATGCTGATATTTATGTGCTACTATATTATTCAGCCTCAGGTGTTTGTGCAGAAGGCTCCTCAGCATCATTAGGTCTTGGAGGGTATTGCCCATCTATACAAATAATAAAATTGAATGCCAGAAAGGGCGACATATTCGTATGGGCCTGGTTTCCTCCTACGGGTGTCATAGTAAATGTATTCATCATAGTTGTATAAGCATCACTAGGTAATTCGGCATAAAATCTGGCACTAGTTTTGGCATATTGAGGCAAGAAAGCACCTTTAGGTGAAGGTACTTCAAGCCCGCCCGTCAGGCCATTACAGGTATGCGAATGAGCTGGCATTTCCATCTCTGTAAGGGTCACGTTTTCTACCCCTCCTGTGCTACCTTGTGGGTAATAGTAATTAGGACCAACTGGCATGCGTGACCTGAAATCAGGCAAATTAAAATCATTAAAAGAATTGCCTCCAAACTGGTGCCCTAAAATACTGAAGACAGCTTGGTATTGGCTGGTTAGTAATTTTTGCCCACTACAAGAGGCATAATAACCAATAAAAGGCACAAAATTGCCCGCAAACATACGGACGAATCCGATATAGTCCTCATTCATAAGTATTTGATATTTAAGATTGAAAAAATAAGACCAAGCAAACAAAACAGCATGTATATAATGATATACATATAAATATTTGTGCAAGAACTGTGCTAAATTTTATTGATTGGGATATTATTTTAAGAAATTTTTTATTTTTTTTTGCCATAAACTATCCGCATGGCTTTCTTTAATAAAAGGGATACGCTACTTTTTTATAAACGCCTGCTTGGATTACTTATAACATTATACGTTAGTGTGGTTATTTTGTTAGATAAACCACTAAACGGTAGTATTGTATAGAAGTATACAGTAAACTAAAGTCGATACCGAGGGTTTTGGTACCGGCTTTAGTTTTATCTGGCAATGGCAGGTTTTCTGCGTAACAGGTATTGCAGAATTATGCTTCAGTGGTTGTTTCTTCAGAAGATATTGGAGGGTATATGCCATTTATACATATAACAAAATTAAGCGCGAGATAAGGTGGCATATTATCATGGGGCATATTTGAACCCGTTGGTCCGACAGTCGATGAGCTCATAGGCAATAAATAGTCTGCACCGTCAATGGTAGCATAAAATCTGGTATTTTTATTAGCATAGGTCGGTAAAAAAGCATTTTCCGGAGAATCTACTTCCTGTGAGTAAAAAGAAGCGAAATAATCATGTCTATGCGGAGGCATTTGTAATTGGGTAAGAGTTATGGTTTCTTCTCCACCAGTGTCTCCTAAGTTGCGAGGGGTTAGCCCAAGAGCACTCCCAACAGCAATTGGTGAAACTTGCCTTAAGTCAGGTAAGCAAAATGTTTCTATGCCATCACCGCCATAGATATTGCCGAAAAGGCTGAAAAGTGCTTGGTTCTGCGCTATCTTCAATAGTTGCCCATGACAAAACGCATATCCTTCAGGTGCATAAGTACCTGTAAATATTCTGATAGTACCAAGATACTCATTTTCCATAGTAGTAATAAATTTTAATGTAATTAATAATAAATCTGAAAAATAAATAATTAGATAAATCAGCAATATTTATCTGGTTGGGTATATGCCGTCATAGCAAATCATAAAATTAATAGCCAGAAATGGATTCATATTATCATGCGGATAATATTTTCCTGTGGTACTTATCACTTTTTCATTCATTTTTTCTGGTAACGTTAATTTATTTTGTTCGGCATAAAAAATACTTGCAGATTTTGCCAACATCGAATTTTGTGGTGAATAGTAAGCTGGAGGCTGATTACAAGCAAAGTAGTCGTGTTTGTGTGCCGGTAATTGGGGTTCTGTAAGTGTAACTTCCTCTACGCCTCCCAGTTCTCCCAGTTTACGTTTTGTCAGCTTAACTCCTTGTCCCGCACCTATCGGAAATCGACAACTTAAATTGGGTAAACGAAAGGTTCTTGTGCCATCACCGCCATAGATAGTTCCTATTACCGAGAAAAGTACGGGGTAATCATTTATTGATAGTTGCCGTCCATCGCAAGGCAAATATTTATCTATGGTGCGATAACCTGCAAACATCATAATTCCGCCAACAATATCTGATACATATATTGAGTCATTCGTTATTTCCTGTTTCATGAATATAGAAATTAATAATTAAAAATGAGAATAATTGTAAGTAATTAAGTAGGAGTCCGTTTTGTCAAAACCAATATTTTATTAGTGGGGTTGAGTATATAAAATTCTAGCGTCGACCCTACTCATCGTTTCTAGGCTTGATAGGGTATAGCCCATTTGTACAGATAATAAAATTGGTTGCGGAAAAAGGAGACATATTATTGTGTGGCTGAGAGCCGCCCGTTTTGCCTATTACACCTTCATTCATTTTTACTCTAGCCAGGGGGTTGTCTGGTCGGCTATAAAATTCAGTTCCTTTGTTTTTATACTCAGGCAAAAAATTATCTAATGGATAATACATGTCCAACCCTCCTGACAATCCGTTGGATTGATGCGTATGTTCGGGCAGTTGGTCTACCGAAAGTGTTACATTTTCTTGCCCATTGGCTTGTCCTTGTATATATTTTCCGGCATTAGCATCAGCCCCAACGGGTATACGCGACTGGAGGTCTGGCAACTGAAAATTATCTGCTAGGTTGCCCCCAAACTGATTGCCTATTATACTAAAAAGAGCCATATTCTCATTAATATCTATACTTCCCCCATTACAAGCCGCATAGGAGATGTTATTATCGTTATTATTGTTAGCAAAAGGCACATAGTCGCCCGCAAAAATGCGTACAAAACCTAAGTAATCTTCCATAATTGAAAATATTTAAAAGTGAAAAACAGATAAATTCAGCAAGTAAAACAGAGCCTGTTTGGTGTACACAATAAGAGGCTACCCCAGCATAATATAATTACTGGTAGCATTTAGTACTCATGATGTTGCCAACACACTATTCTGGTATGTTGTGGTTTATACATCTGTGTACGTAAACTTGTATACGTTTAGCAAACTATCCGATTAAAGTGGGGAGGAATCGTAATGGAGAAACAGTAAAGCAATAGCAGCTTAGCTCATAAATAATATTAATTAAAAATCAGCCCGTTTGTTTATAAAATAAGCAGGCTGATTTTAGCTAAAAATTATGATTTCACAGGGAACAACCCACGTGTACAGATTACATAATTGATTGCCAGATACGGGTGCATGTTCTC